>CAWFKX010000001.1:4020000-4222913 GCA_963816515.1 uncultured Gammaproteobacteria bacterium
GAAGTAGCTAGTCTAACCTTCGGGAGGACGGTTACCACGGTGTGATTCATGACTGGGGTGAAGTCGTAACAAGGTAGCCGTAGGGGAACCTGCGGCTGGATCACCTCCTTAATCGACGACATCAGCTGTTTCATAAGCTCCCACACGAATTGCTTGATTCATTGAAGAAGACGATATCGGTAACAGCTCTTAACTGGGTCTGTAGCTCAGTTGGTTAGAGCGCACCCCTGATAAGGGTGAGGTCGGCAGTTCGAATCTGCCCAGACCCACCAGTTTCTTGTTGGGGCCATAGCTCAGCTGGGAGAGCGCCTGCCTTGCACGCAGGAGGTCAGCGGTTCGATCCCGCTTGGCTCCACCATCTACCGTCAAAGCTTAGAAATGAATATTCGCCTCGAATATTGATTTCTGAACTTTATCAGAATCGTTCTTTAAAAATTTGGGTATGTGATAGAAAGATAGACTGGATAGCACTTTCACTGGTGTTTATTCAGGCTAAGGTAAAATTTGTGAGTTCTCTTTTAATTAAGAATGCAAATTTTCGGCGAATGTCGTCTTCATAGTATAACCAGATTGCTTGGGGTTATATGGTCAAGTGAAGAAGCGCATACGGTGGATGCCTTGGCAGTCAGAGGCGATGAAAGACGTGGTAGCCTGCGAAAAGCTTCGGGGAGTCGGCAAACAGACTGTGATCCGGAGATGTCTGAATGGGGGAACCCAGCCATCACAAGATGGTTATCTTGTACTGAATACATAGGTGCAAGAGGCGAACCAGGGGAACTGAAACATCTAAGTACCCTGAGGAAAAGAAATCAACCGAGATTCCCTTAGTAGTGGCGAGCGAACGGGGACCAGCCCTTAAGTGGCTTTGAGATTAGCGGAACGCTCTGGAAAGTGCGGCCATAGTGGGTGATAGCCCTGTACGCGAAAGTCTCTTAGTCATGAAATCGAGTAGGACGGAGCACGAGAAACTTTGTCTGAATATGGGGGGACCATCCTCCAAGGCTAAATACTACTGACTGACCGATAGTGAACTAGTACCGTGAGGGAAAGGCGAAAAGAACCCCGGAGAGGGGAGTGAAATAGATCCTGAAACCGTATGCGTACAAGCAGTGGGAGCAGACTTTGTTCTGTGACTGCGTACCTTTTGTATAATGGGTCAGCGACTTATATTCAGTGGCGAGCTTAACCGAATAGGGGAGGCGTAGCGAAAGCGAGTGTTAATAGCGCGTTTAGTCGCTGGGTATAGACCCGAAACCGGGCGATCTATCCATGGGCAGGTTGAAGGTTAGGTAACACTGACTGGAGGACCGAACCGACTACCGTTGAAAAGTTAGCGGATGACCTGTGGATCGGAGTGAAAGGCTAATCAAGCTCGGAGATAGCTGGTTCTCCTCGAAAGCTATTTAGGTAGCGCCTCATGTATCACTGTAGGGGGTAGAGCACTGTTTCGGCTAGGGGGTCATCCCGACTTACCAAACCGATGCAAACTCCGAATACCTACAAGTGCCGAGCATGGGAGACACACGGCGGGTGCTAACGTCCGTCGTGAAAAGGGAAACAACCCAGACCGTCAGCTAAGGTCCCAAAGTCATGGTTAAGTGGGAAACGATGTGGGAAGGCTTAGACAGCTAGGAGGTTGGCTTAGAAGCAGCCACCCTTTAAAGAAAGCGTAATAGCTCACTAGTCGAGTCGGCCTGCGCGGAAGATGTAACGGGGCTCAAACCATGCACCGAAGCTACGGGTATCACCTTAGGGTGATGCGGTAGAGGAGCGTTCTGTAAGCCTGTGAAGGTGAGTTGAGAAGCTTGCTGGAGGTATCAGAAGTGCGAATGCTGACATGAGTAACGACAATGGGTGTGAAAAACACCCACGCCGAAAGACCAAGGTTTCCTGCGCAACGTTAATCGACGCAGGGTTAGTCGGTCCCTAAGGCGAGGCTGAAAAGCGTAGTCGATGGAAAACAGGTTAATATTCCTGTACTTCTGGTTATTGCGATGGAGGGACGGAGAAGGCTAGGCCAGCTTGGCGTTGGTTGTCCAAGTTTAAGGTGGTAGGCTGGAATCTTAGGTAAATCCGGGATTCTAAGGCCGAGAGCTGATGACGAGTTGCCATTAGGCGACGAAGTGGTTGATGCCATGCTTCCAAGAAAAGCTTCTAAGCTTCAGGTAACCAGGAACCGTACCCCAAACCGACACAGGTGGTTGGGTAGAGAATACCAAGGCGCTTGAGAGAACTCGGGTGAAGGAACTAGGCAAAATGGCACCGTAACTTCGGGAGAAGGTGCGCCGGTGAGGGTGAAGGACTTGCTCCGTAAGCCCATGCCGGTCGAAGATACCAGGCCGCTGCGACTGTTTATTAAAAACACAGCACTCTGCAAACACGAAAGTGGACGTATAGGGTGTGACGCCTGCCCGGTGCCGGAAGGTTAATTGATGGGGTTAGCTAACGCGAAGCTCTTGATCGAAGCCCCGGTAAACGGCGGCCGTAACTATAACGGTCCTAAGGTAGCGAAATTCCTTGTCGGGTAAGTTCCGACCTGCACGAATGGCGTAACGATGGCGGCGCTGTCTCCACCCGAGACTCAGTGAAATTGAAATCGCTGTGAAGATGCAGTGTATCCGCGGCTAGACGGAAAGACCCCGTGAACCTTTACTATAGCTTTGCACTGGACTTTGAATTTGCTTGTGTAGGATAGGTGGGAGGCTTTGAAGCGTGGACGCCAGTTCGCGTGGAGCCATCCTTGAAATACCACCCTGGCAACTTTGAGGTTCTAACTCAGGTCCGTTATCCGGATCGAGGACAGTGTATGGTGGGTAGTTTGACTGGGGCGGTCTCCTCCTAAAGAGTAACGGAGGAGTACGAAGGTGCGCTCAGACCGGTCGGAAATCGGTCGTAGAGTATAAAGGCAAAAGCGCGCTTGACTGCGAGACAGACACGTCGAGCAGGTACGAAAGTAGGTCTTAGTGATCCGGTGGTTCTGTATGGAAGGGCCATCGCTCAACGGATAAAAGGTACTCCGGGGATAACAGGCTGATACCGCCCAAGAGTTCATATCGACGGCGGTGTTTGGCACCTCGATGTCGGCTCATCACATCCTGGGGCTGAAGCCGGTCCCAAGGGTATGGCTGTTCGCCATTTAAAGTGGTACGCGAGCTGGGTTTAGAACGTCGTGAGACAGTTCGGTCCCTATCTGCCGTGGACGTTTGAGATTTGAGAGGGGCTGCTCCTAGTACGAGAGGACCGGAGTGGACGAACCTCTGGTGTTCCGGTTGTCACGCCAGTGGCATTGCCGGGTAGCTATGTTCGGAAAAGATAACCGCTGAAAGCATCTAAGCGGGAAACTTGCCTCAAGATGAGATCTCACTGGGATCTTGAATCCCCTAAAGGGCCGTCGAAGACTACGACGTTGATAGGTTGGGTGTGTAAGCGCTGTGAGGCGTTGAGCTAACCAATACTAATTGCCCGTGAGGCTTGACCATATAACACCCAAGCAATTTGCGTCGAATGAGCAGATTGCGGTGTTGTGAAGACGCATGATCCGAAAATTTGCAGCTCACAAGCATCACATACCCGATTCGCTGGAATGTTGCCCAAACGACATCCTGGCTACAGAATTTCTTGACGACCATAGAGCATTGGAACCACCTGATCCCATCCCGAACTCAGCAGTGAAACGATGCATCGCCGATGGTAGTGTGGGGTTTCCCCATGTGAGAGTAGGTCATCGTCAAGATTAAATTCCGAAACCCCCATCTGCTGACGCAGGTGGGGGTTTTGTCTTTCCGGGCCAGCTCCCACACAAGACAATGGCGGCTACCGGGTTTATCGCCTATCGGGATGGCTGTCGGGGAACTGTGCGCCGTGGCCATCATCGAAGGGACGTGCAGGTGCAGCTCAGGCATAATCGGCAAACGATTCTGCCTTGCCCGTTCATGCTCTCATACCTACCCTTTAGGCACTGCCACCTTCACTCAAGGAGCCGCTCGGAACGCCGATGCGCCAAATCTGGAAACCCTTTCGAGCGCTGTATTTCGCCGCGTTGATGATGTTGATCGGCTCTGGCCTGTTGAGCACCTACCTGGCCCTGCGCCTGGCTGCCGACCACGTGGATGGCCTGTGGGTGGGGGCGCTGATGGCCGCCAACTACTTCGGCCTGGTGCTGGGTGGCAAGATCGGCCACCGGCTGATCGGGCGGGTAGGGCACATCCGTGCCTACACCACCTGCGCCGGTATCGTCTGTGCCGCCGTGCTGGGCCATGGCCTGGTGAACTACCTGCCGGCCTGGCTGTTCCTGCGGATGATCGTGGGCCTGGGCATGATGTGCCAGTACATGGTCATCGAGAGTTGGCTCAACGAGCAGGCTGAGGCCAAGCAGCGTGGCGTGGTGTTCAGCGGCTACATGATCGCTTCCTATCTGGGCCTGGTGCTTGGCCAGTTGATCTTGGTGGTGCACCCGCAACTGGGCCTGGAACTGCTGATGCTGGTGGCCCTGTGCTTCGCCCTGTGCCTGGTGCCGGTGGCGATGACCCAGCGCATTCACCCGGCACCGCTGAAGCCGGCGCCCATGGAGCCACGCTTCTTCCTCAAGCGCGTACCGCAGTCGCTGAGCACCGTGCTGGGGTCGGGGCTGATCGTGGGCTCGTTCTACGGCTTGGCGCCGCTGTACGCCTCCCAGCAGGGCCTGAGCACCGAGCAGGTCGGCCTGTTCATGGGGTGCTGCATCTTCGCCGGGCTGCTGGTGCAGTGGCCGCTGGGCTGGCTGTCGGACCGTTATGACCGCGCCCTGCTGATCCGCACTTTCGCGCTGCTGCTGGCGGTGGCGGCGTTGCCCTTGGCGGTGTTCCCCAGTGTGCCGCTGGAGGTGCTGTTCGGTGCCGGCTTCCTGGTGTCGCTGCTGCAGTTCTGCCTGTACCCGCTGGCCAATGCCTTTGCCAACGACCATGTGGAACCCGATCGCCGCGTATCACTGACTGCCATGCTGCTGGTGACTTACGGGGTGGGCGCCAGCATCGGGCCGTTGGCCGCCGGCGTGCTGATGAAGTCGTTCGGCAGCCAGATGCTCTATGCGTTCTTCAGTTTCTTCGCCCTGGTGCTGGTCTGGCGAATTCGCCCCAAGGCCGTCACCAACCTGCACCAGGTCGACGATGCGCCATTGCACCACGTGGCCATGCCGGACAGCATGACCAGCTCGCCCCTGGTGGCGGCGCTGGACCCCCGTGTAGACGAGCAGTCGGTACACGACCAGATGCACGTCAGCAGCGAGCACGTTCCTGCACCGGCGGGCGATGTGCACGTCGAACCCATTGCCGATGAGCTGGATGAAGCAGCGGAGATGGGCGACGGCACCAAGGTGGGCCGCAGCCTGAGCGAAGAAGAGCAGTAAGCCTGCCAGGCGCAAACAAAAAGGCCCGGGAAACCCGGGCCTTTTTCATACAGCCTGCAACTCAGTAATCGTCTTTATCGAACCGCCGCGCCTCGCGCTGCAGGTCGAACACAAAGCGTTCCACCTGGCGTTGTACCAGGCCGCTCATGTTGTGAAAGCGCGTGCCGGCGAACGTGGTGTTGATGCGCTCTTCGTAGTGCAGGTAGCGCAGCTCGACCGGGGCGGTCATCTTGCCGAAGGGCAGGTTGGCGACGAAGCGGTCGTATACCTGGCCCAGTTGCAGGCGCTCGGAGATATCGCCTTCAAAACGCAGTTTGCAGCCGGTGGCGGAGATGTCCAGCAACTTGCCGATGAACTCGCCCTTGAGCTTGTCGCCCGCCAGTTCCACATCCACCAGGTGGGCCAGCTTGAGGGCGGCGCGGAAGGCGTTGCGGCGCTGGTGGTACACCACTTCGGTGGGCAGGGCGCCATGGTAGACGCGGCCACCTTCGTTTTCATCGATGCTCAGGGTGCCGGTGACGTCCCAGGCGATGCGCACGCCATCATGGAAGCCTTCTACCCTGAAGGGTTCGCCGGCAGCGAGAAATTTCTCGCCGTCGCGCGGGATCATCTCGTCGAAGGCCAGGACATTGCTCTCGCGGTCCAGTTCGACCAGATAGGTCTGAAAGCGCTGGCTGCGCTCATGAAATGTGATGATCAAAGGATCATGGCTCTGCAGCAGCGCACGCAGGTTGGCGGCGATTTCCAGGGGCGTTGTCAGCACCTTGGGGGGCTGCGGAGCGTCTTCCGCGTTTGTGGCATTGAACACGGTTTATCAATCTCCAGGCAAAAAACGACACACGCAGGTGCTGGCTTTATGGCAGCATGTTCCACGCCTTGGTAAGGAAGGTCAAGCCTGACTCAGCGGGCGAGGCTTGGCCAGTTTTGACGTGGAGCCTCGGGCATCATAAAGCGAGGGGGTTTCACCGCCCATGAGGATGCGCATCTGGTTGGCGGTGGTGAGTTGCTGCAGGCGTATCAACTTGCCATTCTGCTCATTCACTGCCTGGCAATCGGCCAGCAGTCCCGTGAGCAGGTCGCCCCGAGCCAACAGGTCGGCTCCAAGGTGCGAATGTTCGGCAAGGATTTCCAGGCCGTGGCGGTCAGCGGTCAACTTGAGATTGAGCAATATCTCACTGCGTTTACGGCCATGCTGTTCCAGCAGAACGATCAACGACTGTTTTTGCGCCAGGATATTTTCCAGCAGTGGCATGTCGCGGCCGTGCAAGGCCAGCGACTCGTGCTGCAGCAATGCAAGCAGTTGCTGCGCGGGAGCGATATCTTCTTCAATCAACAGCAGTAGATTTCTGTCGTGCATGGCTGGCTCTGGTGTTCAAGCGTCCAGAAGCCTCTGCGCAGGGCCAGGGCCCTAGCGCTGGGCTTCGAAATTTAGCAGTTTGCTGGCTACGCGGCTGCTATCCACTTTATAGCTGCCATCGGCAACGGCCGCTTTCAACTGCGCCACGCGGGCACTGTCGACAGTCGGCTGGTCGCGCAGCTTGTCAGTGACTTTCTGCAACTGCTGAGCCTCGGAACTCAGGTGTACGGATTCCCCGCCGCTGGTGCTGCCAGTGGACGTCGTGGTGGCCGCGGTGGTGTCGGTGCTCACCGAAGTATCGGTGGTGCCGGTGTCCTTGCTGCCGCTCGTACGTGTCGATGTCGACACCTGCGAGGAATTGTTCAAACGACTGAAGTCGATAACCATAATGAAAAACCTCTGGGTATTTGGACGCTTGCCTTGTTTTCGGCCAAACCCCGAATAACTTTAGGCACTTTGATACAAAGCGCCGATGCGCCAAGGCTGGGGGCTGCAGTGCCCCTCAGTCTAGGAAAATACGCCGCGAACCGCCAGCGTTTACATGGCCACTTCCACTTGGCCTGGCCCGGTGACCCGGGCCTTGATCACCCGATTGGAGTTCAGGTTGCGTACGCGGATCTGTTCACTCATGGCGCCCTTGGACAGCGCTTCGCCCGGCATTTTCACCGCCAGGGTGCCGCTGGTGGCGGTGATCACCACGTTGTCGCCTTTCTTGATGGTGTCGGGTGCCTCGACGTGCGCGGGGCTCAATACCTGATCATTTACCGTTGGTCGGAGAAGCTTTTGCCCCACCGCCTGATCCAAGGCAGTCAAGTAGCCCTGGGACAGCAGGCTCACGTCCCGTTCACGCATGGCCACGTCACCGTCGGCGATCACGCTGTCGCGCTTGAGCGGCCGGGTGGTGGTAACCACGTCACGGAACAATTTGACCTGGGCGGGCACGAATACCGTCCACGGCGAGCTGCCATCACAGCGCACGCGCACCGACACGCGGCCAATCGGCGTGGCCGGGCTTTGCAGCGCCTCTGTCAATTCCTTGTCGCACAGCCCCATGCGCAGGCGCGGGTCAAGCTGATTGACCTGAATCTCATAACGGCCTTCGGTCTGGCTGGTTGCCAGATAATCTTCTACGGTGAACTCAAGAAAACCCTGGGTCGCACCGATAAGCTGCTCAGGAGATGTGAATTCCTCGGCCTGGGAGGCACTGCCGAATCCAAAAATGCAGACCGCGGCGAACCCGCAGAGTAGTCTCTGTGCCATGCGTCGGGAAAATGTCGTTTTTGCGTTCATACACTATAAAAAGCAAGGGCCGTGCCGATTCAGTGGGCAGGTACGATCCAAGCGAAGGTTTAAGGAGTCACGGGCATGGCTGGTGTAATGGATTCGGTGAACCAGCGCACTCAACTGGTAGGGCAGAACCGCCTGGAGCTGCTGTTGTTCCGGCTTAACGGTTCGCAGCTCTATGGCATCAACGTATTCAAGGTCCGGGAGGTGCTGCAATGCCCCAACCTGACCGTGATGCCCAAGTCCAGCCCGGTAGTGCGCGGTGTCGCGAATATTCGCGGGGCGACCATCCCGATCCTCGATCTGGCGATGGCGACCGGTGCGCGCAGTTTGCAGCAGGATATCAAGAACACATTCGTGATCATCACGGAGTACAACACCAAGATTCAGGGCTTTCTGGTGCACTCGGTGGAGCGCATCGTCAACATGAACTGGGAGGAGATCCATCCGCCACCCAAGGGCACTGGCCGCGATCACTACCTCACGGCCGTGACTCGGGTGGACAATCAGCTCGTCGAAATCATCGATGTGGAGAAAATCCTCGCCGAAGTGGCGCCGACCTCCGAATCGATTTCCCACGGCGTGGTGGATCAGGAAACCCAGAGCAAGGCCGTGTCGTTGCGCGTGCTGACCGTGGATGACTCCTCGGTGGCGCGCAAGCAGGTGACACGTTGCCTGCAGACGGTGGGTGTGGAAGTGGTAGCCTTGAACGATGGGCGCCAGGCGCTGGATTACCTGCGCAAGCTGGTGGATGAAGGCAAGCGTCCCGAGGAAGAATTCCTCATGATGATCTCCGACATCGAAATGCCGGAAATGGACGGCTATACCTTGACTGCGGAGATTCGCAGCGACCCGCGCATGAAAAACCTGCACATTACCCTGCATACTTCGTTGTCGGGAGTATTCAACCAGGCGATGGTGAAGAAGGTGGGGGCCGATGATTTCCTGGCCAAGTTCCGGCCCGATGATCTGGCCCAGCGTGTGGTTGACCGGATCAAGGCAGCAGGCTAACGACCGGGGCATTCATGCCCCGGGCACGACAGACGATTTAAGAGGCGGCACCATTGTCTACGGGTAATTTGGATTTCGAACAGTTCCGGGTCTTCCTGGAAAAAGCCTGTGGCATTCTGTTGGGCGAGAATAAGCAATATCTTGTTTCCAGCCGTCTCAACAAGCTGATGGAGCAGCAGGGCATCAAGTCCCTGGGCGAACTGGTGCAGCGCATTCAGACCCAGCCGCGCAGTGGCTTGCGCGAGCAGGTGGTGGATGCCATGACCACCAACGAGACCTTGTGGTTTCGCGACACCTACCCCTTCGAAGTGATGAAGAACAAGGTGCTGCCGGAATTCGTCAAGAACTCGCCGGGCCAGCGCCTGCGCATCTGGTCGGCGGCCTGTTCGTCGGGGCAGGAGCCGTATTCGCTGTCCATGACCATCGACGAGTTCGAGCGGACCAACCTCGGCCAGCTCAAGGCGGGGGCGCAGATCGTGGCCACCGACCTGTCCGGTTCCATGCTGACCAACTGCAAAAGCGGCGAGTACGACAGCCTGGCCATCGGCCGCGGCTTGTCGGCTGACCGCCTGCAGCGCTACTTCGACACCAAAGGCCCGGGCCGCTGGGCCATCAAGGCGCCGATCCGCAGCCGCGTCGAGTTCCGCTCGTTCAACCTGCTGGACAGCTACGCGGCACTGGGCAAGTTCGACGTGGTGTTCTGCCGCAACGTGCTGATCTACTTCTCTGCCCAGGTGAAGAAGGACATCCTGCTGCGTATTCACGGCACCCTCAAGCCCGGGGGCTACCTGTTCCTCGGTGCCTCGGAAGCGCTCAACGGCCTGCCGGACCATTACCAGATGGTTCAGTGCAGCCCGGGCATCATCTACCAGGCAAAATAAACGCGAAGGCCCCTCGGGGCCTTCGTTGTTTCTGGTGGCTTTGCCTCCTGTCGATTGTGGCAGGCATGTCGCGCGTGCAAAGCGGCAATACCCCATTGCCGCTTTGTTGGCACCCAGCGGAATCCGCTTGCCGCTTTTCTGGCATTGCCGCTTGCCACTCGTTCCCATCCCCAGCAAAACCGGGCCTTCCATGATTTGGCACGGGCCTTGCTATCTCTCTGTCACGAACATCCGGTCCGCCGTTTAAAGGTTTCCGACATGAGCATCAGTTTCGACAAAGCGCTGGGTATCCACGAACAGGCACTGGCGTTCCGCGCCCAGCGCGCCGAAGTGCTGGCCAACAACCTGGCCAACGCCGACACGCCCAACTACAAGGCGCGTGACCTGGACTTCGCCGCCGTGCTGCAAGCCGAAGGCGACAAGCGCCAGAACGGTACCTTCGAACTGGAGCGGACCAACGACAAGCACATCGAAGCCGAAGGCCTGAGCATGGGGGACCAGCAATTGCTGTACCGCACCCCCAGCCAGCCGTCGCTGGACCAGAACACCGTGGACGCCCAGGTCGAACAGGCCAACTACGCGCAGAACTCGGTGAACTTCCAGGCCAGCTTCACCCTGCTCAACGCCAAATTCAAAGGGCTGGTCTCAGCCATCCGGGGAGAATGATTCATGTCTCTAGCCAGCGTTTTCAACATTGCCGGTACCGGCATGAGTGCCCAGACCACTCGCCTGAACACCGTCGCCAGTAACATCGCCAACGCCGAGACCGTCTCGTCGAGCATCGACCAGACCTACCGCGCGCGTCACCCGGTGTTCGCCACCGTGTTCGACCAGACCCAGTCCGACGGCGACAGCGGTTCGCTGTTCCAGGACCAGGACGCGGCCGGCAGCGGTGTGCAGGTGTCGGGCGTGATCGAAGACCAGAGCAACCTGGAAGCCCGGTACGAGCCCAAGAACCCCGCCGCCAACAAAGACGGCTACGTGTATTACCCCAACGTCAACGTGGTGGAGGAGATGGCCGACATGATCTCCGCCAGCCGTTCGTTCCAGACCAACGCGGACATCATGAATACCGCGAAAACAATGATGCAGAAAGTCCTGACCCTGGGTCAGTGATAGGGGCGAAACAGCATGACCACGACTACCGACAGCACTTCGGCTTCATCCGTCCTGACGGCGCTGCAAAAGACCACCAGTACCACTGACAGCTCCACCGGTACCGCCGGCAGCGCACTGGGCAAGGACGCGTTCCTGCAACTGCTGGTGACCCAGATGCAGAACCAGAACCCGCTGGACCCCCAGGACAACACCGCATTCGTTTCCCAGCTGGCGCAGTTCAGCAGCCTGGAAAGCATGCAGAGCCTCAACGACTCGGTGAGCACCATCCTCACTTCGTACCAGTCGTCCCAGGCACTGCAGGCGTCCTCGCTGGTGGGCCACTCGGTGATCGTCACCGGCACCACTGCCGACGTCGACACCAGCAAGGGCCTGACCGGCTCGGTGAACCTGACCGGTTCCAGCACCAGCAACACCGTGGGCGTATACAACAGTGACGGCACCCTGGTGCGTACCCTGGACATGGGTACCCAGTCGGCCGGCACCTACAACTTCACCTGGGATGGCAAGGACGGCGACGGCAACACCGTCGATTCCGGCAACTACACCTTCAAGGCGGTCGCCACCATCGACGGTACTTCGACAGTCATGACCACCAACCTGCCGACGACTGTCAGCAGCGTGACCATGGCAACCACCAGCGGCGGTTCCATGACGCTCAATCTGGCAACGGGCTCCAGCGTTGCCCTGTCTGCTGTCCAAACCATCGGAATTTAATGCCGGCTACGGCGCAGGAGTGAAAACATGTCTTTCAACGTCGGCCTCAGTGGCCTGGCAGCAGCCAACAAAGCTCTGGACGTCACCGGCAACAACATTGCCAACGTCGCCACCACCGGTTTCAAGTCGTCGCGCGCCGAGTTCGCCGACGAGTACGCCCAGTCCATCCGTGGCACCTCGGGCAAGACCACCGTCGGTAGCGGCGTGACCACTGCCGCCGTGTCGCAGCAGTTCACCCAGGGCAACATCGAGTCCACCGGCAACAGCCTGGACATGGCCATCAACGGCAACGGCTTCTTCGTGCTGAGCGACAACGGCTCGAAGCTGTATACCCGTGCCGGTGCCTTTTACAGCGACAAGTCGGGCAACATCGTCGACGCCAGCGGCAACAACCTGCAGGGCTACACCACCGACACCACCGGCAAGCTGACCTCCGGCGTACTGTCGAACCTGGCCATCGACACCTCGAACCTGGCGCCGAAAGCCACCAGCTCGATCTCGGAAACCGTCAACCTGAACTCCAGCTCGACCACGCCGACGGTCACCCCGTTCTCTGCGTCCAACGTTGACTCGTACAACTACACCTTCAACACCGACGTCTACGACAGCCAGGGCAACGCCCACCAGCTGAACCAGTACTTCGTGAAGGACAGCACGTCCAACAGCTGGACCATGTACTCCACCATCGACGGCGTCAACCCGACCGACCCGACGTCCACCACGCCGCTGGCCAACCCGATCAGCTTCAATTCCGACGGTTCGTACAGCTACACCGCCGGTGCCGTGACCGGTGGCTTGACCGTGAACACCGACGGTACGTTCAGCCTGGCCGGCTGGGTACCCGCCGCCGAGCAGAGCGACGGTACTTATGCTTCCAACGGTGCGTCGGCGTCGACCGACATCAACCTGGACATGACCAACCTGACTCAGTACAACTCCACCTCGGCCACCACTGCCAAGGATCAGGATGGCTACGCCACCGGCGAACTGTCGGCCCTGTCGGTGAGTGACACTGGCCAGCTGACCGCGACCTTCACCAACGGCAAGACCAACATCATTGGCCAGGTGGCCTTGGCCAACTTCGCCAACCCGCAGGGCCTGAGCGCTGCCGGTGGTACCGACTGGCGTGAAACCTACGCCTCGGGCGTGCCGGTGATCGGTACCCCGAACAGCGGCACCATGGGCTCGCTGACGGCGTCCTCGCTGGAAGACTCCAACGTCGATTTGACCGCCGAGCTGGTCAACCTGATCAAGGCGCAGTCCAACTACCAGGCCAACGCCAAGACCATCTCCACCGAAAGCACCATCATGCAGACCACCATCCAGATGACTTGATGGTTGTCAGCGGTGCTACAAAGCCCGGGCCCTGTGCCCGGGTTTTTTTATGCGTGCCGGCGTACCTTCGATTTTCTGGCGCGCTTTGCCGCCAACCGGCAGATGTGCGCCGTTTTTCCGTCTCCGGCCTGCGGCAGGGCAGGGCGGCACACCCCGTCATCGCCCTGTAACGCCGGGCACACAAAGGCTTTTTCAACCTTGGCCCGCTTGTTGCTTTCTCCCTGTCAGAACAGTGGTCGGCGGCATTCGCCCGTCATGGGAGACATACCTTGGACAAAATGCTTTACGTGGCAACGAGCGGTGCCAACCAGAACTCGCTGGCGATGAAAGCGCACGCCAACAACCTGGCCAACGTTTCCACCAACGGCTTTCAGCGCGACCTCGAACAGGCCCGCTCGATGCCGGTGTTCGGCGACGTGTACGCGTCCCGTGCCTACGCCATGACCGAAAACCCCGGCACCGATTTCACCCCCGGTGCCATGGTGGCGACCGGTCGTGACCTGGACGTGGCCGCCGATGGCGACAGCTACATTGCCGTGCAGTCCCCCGACGGCAGCGAAGGCTATGTGCGCATGGCCAGCATGAATATCGACGCCCTGGGTGTGTTGCGCGACGGCAATGGTTTGCCGGTGATGGGCAACGGCGGTCCGATTGCCGTGCCGCCTCAGCAGCAGATCGAAGTGGGCGAGGACGGCACCATCAGCATCCGCTCCATGGGCGAAGGCCCGGAAGTGATGGCCCAGGTCGACCGCATCAAGATGGTCAAGCCCGACTCGCGCAATCTGGTCAAGGGCACCGACGGCCTGCTGCACACCAAGGATGGCCAGCCGGCCGCCGCCGATGCCACCTCGACCCTGACGTCCGGGTTCCTGCAGGCCAGCAACGTCAACGCCGTGGAAGAGATGACCTCGGTACTGGCCTTGTCCAAGCAGTTCGAGTTGCACATCAAGATGATGACCACCGCCAAAGAAGACGATGAGTCCATGGCGCGGGTCTTGCAGAACACCTGATAAATGACTGGGCGCGGCGAAAAACAGGCGCGCACTTAGGAGAACAGAATGCTTCCGGCACTATACGTCAGCAAGACCGGTCTGGCCGCTCAGGACATGAACCTGACGACCATTTCCAACAACCTGGCCAACGTCTCGACCACCGGCTTCAAGGCCGACCGCGCCGAGTTCCAGGACCTGCTGTACCAGACCAAACGCCAGCCCGGTGCCAACTCCACCACCGACACCGAACTGCCGTCCGGCCTGCAACTGGGTACCGGTGTGCGCATCGTCGGCACCCAGAAGAACTTCACCGCCGGCAGCCTGGCCACCACGGACCAGCCGCTGGACATGGCCATCAACGGCCGTGGTTTCTTCCAGATCACCCAGGCCGACGGCACCACCGCGTACACCCGCGACGGTACCTTCCACCTGGACTCCAATGGCCAGATCGTCACCGCCAGCGGTAACGCCCTGAACCCGGCCATCGTGGTACCGGCCAACGCCCAGACCTTCACCGTGGGCACCGACGGTACCGTGTCGATCACCACCGCGGCCAACGCCACCTCACAGGTGATCGGCAACCTGCAAACCGCCGACTTCATCAACCCGGCCGGCCTGCAGGCCATCGGCAGCAACCTGTACCTGGAAACCGCTTCCAGCGGCGCGCCGCAAGTCGGCACCCCAGGCTTGAACGGCTTTGGCACCACCCTGCAGAACACCCTGGAAAACTCCAACGTCAGCACCGTGGAAGAGCTGGTGAACATGATCACCACGCAGCGCGCCTACGAGATGAACTCGAAGGTGATCTCCACTGCCGACCAGATGCTCCAGTACGTTACGCAGAATCTGTAATTCAGCCACACGGCGCCGTCGGCGCCAGCTACACCGTGAGGTCAGTGTCATGAGTCGTTTGTCCAGTGTTCTTGCCTTGAGTGGGATCGCTTTGTTGTCGGGTTGCATGTCGCCGCCGCCCAAGCCCAATGACCCGTATTACGCGCCGGTGCTGCCTCGCACGCCGTTGCCCGCGGCGTCCAACAACGGCTCGATTTACCAGACCGGTTTTGATCAGAACCTGTACACCGACCGCAAGGCGTTCCGTGTCGGCGACATCATCACCGTGACCCTGGCCGAGAAGACGGCGGCCAGCAAGAGCGCTGACTCCAAGCTGACCAAGGATTCGGATACCTCCATCGGCCTCACCTCGCTGTTTGGTGGCGGCGTGTCGGGTACCAACCCAGTCAGCGGCGGCAAGCTGAGCCTGGACACCGGCTACACCGGCACCCGTGCCACCGACGGCACGGCCAAGGCCGACCAGGCCAACAGCCTCACCGGTTCCATCACCGTGACCGTGGCCGACGTAATGCCCAACGGCATTCTGTCGGTGCGCGGCGAGAAGTGGCTGACGCTCAACACCGGTGAAGAGCTGGTGCGTATCGCCGGCTTGATCCGTGCCGATGACATCGCCACCGACAACACCGTGTCGTCGACCCGTGTCGCTGATGCGCGCATTACCTATTCGGGCACCGGCGCGTTCGCCGAGACCAACCAGGTCGGTTGGCTGGACCGTTTCTTCATGAGCCCTTACTGGCCTTTCTAGGTAGCCACGACCATGCGTAAATTCAAGCACCTGATGGCCGTGACCCTGCTGGCCGCGTCGGCCCTGGCAGCGGCGACCGCCGCCCAGGCCGAGCGGTTGAAAGACATCGCCAGCATCTCCGGCGTGCGCTCCAACCAGTTGATCGGCTACGGCCTGGTGGTGGGGCTGGACGGCACGGGTGACCAGACCACCCAGACCCCGTTCACCCTGCAGACCTTCAACAACATGCTGGCGCAGTTCGGCATCAAGGTGCCTACCGGTACCGGCACCACGCAGCTGAAGAACGTCGCGGCGGTATCGATTCATGCCGACCTGCCACCGTTCTCCAAGCCGGGGCAGACCATCGACGTCACCGTGTCGTCGATCGGTAACTCCAAGAGCCTGCGCGGCGGCAGCCTGCTGATGACCCCGCTCAAGGGTATCGACGGCAACGTCTACGCCATCGCCCAGGGCAACCTGGTGGTGGGCGGCTTCGACGCCGAGGGCAAGGACGGTTCCAAGATCACCGTCAACGTGCCGTCGGCCGGCCGCATTCCCGGCGGTGCCTCGGTGGAACGCACCGTGCCCAGCGGCTTCAACCAAGGCAACAGCCTGACGCTGAACCTCAACCGCTCCGACTTCACCACCGCCAAGCACATTGTCGACAAGATCAACAACATGCTCGGCCCAGGCGTGGCCCAGGCCATCGACGGTGGTTCGGTGCGCGTCACCGCGCCGATCGACCCGAGCCAGCGCGTGGACTACATCTCGGTACTGGAAAACCTGGAAGTCGACCCGGGTGCCGCGGCCGCGAAGGTCATCATCAACTCGCGTACCGGCACCATCGTCATCGGCCAGAACGTCAAGGTTTCGCCGGCCGCCGTGACCCACGGCAGCCTGACCGTGACCATCACCGAAGACCCGATCGTCAGCCAGCCGGGCCCACTGTCCAACGGCCAGACCGCCGTGGTGCCACGCTCCAAGATCAACGCCCAGCAGGAAGCCAAGCCGATGTTCAAGTTCGGCCCTGGCACCACGCTTGACGAGATCGTTCGTGCCGTCAACCAGGTGGGCGCCGCGCCCAGTGACCTGATGGCCATCCTCGAAGCACTAAAACAGGCCGGCGCCCTGCAAGCCGACCTGATCGTGATTTGAGGTAGCGGCGCATGGATATGCCTAAAGGTGGTGTCACCGCCCCGGTCGATTCGGGGGCCTACACGGACCTCAATCGCCTGAATGCACTGAAAACCGGTGACAAGGACAGCGACGCCAACCTGAAGCGCGTGGCCCAGGAATTCGAATCGCTGTTTGTCGGTGAAATGCTCAAGTCGATGCGTTCGGCCAACGATGTGTTGGGCAAGGACAACCCGATGAACACCGAGACCACCAAACAGTACCAGTCCATGTACGACCAGCAGCTGGCCGTGACCCTGTCCAAGCAGGGCAACGGTATCGGCCTGCAGGACGTGCTGATGCGCCAGCTGTCGAAGAACAAGGGTGTGGAACACACCGGCGCCAACCCGTTCGCCCACAACGCCCCGGCGCTGTCGACGCTCAATGGCGGGCGCAACACCGCAGCCGATATCAAGCATGCGCTCAACGGCACTGCTGCCAGCTCGCACAGCAATGACATGGCCATGCTCAACCAGCGCCGCCTGTCGTTGCCCAGCAAGCTGGCTGACCGCATCATGGCCGGCATTGTGCCGTCCTCCGCCTCGGCCACCGACGGCACCGCCGCCGCCACCCAGGCGCTGGCGCGCAATGGCATCAAGGTCAGCAACGCCACCAGCGCGGCGCAGACCGCCGCTACCAGCACCGACGCCGATGGCAGCAGCGATGCCGGCGAATGGCAATCGGCCCAGGCCGCCATTGCCAGCGGCGACATTCGCATTATCGGCCGCAGCGTCGCCCAGCCACCGCTGGCGCCGGGCAAGAAAGCCTTCACCACCGCCGACGACTTTGTCGCCACCATGATGCCCCTGGCCAAAGACGCCGCCGCGCGCATTGGCGTGGACCCCAGCGTGCTGGTGGCCCAGGCGGCGCTGGAAACCGGTTGGGGCCGCTCGGTCATGCGCGACGAAAGCGGCAAGAGCAGCCACAACCTGTTCGGCATCAAGGCCACCGGCAACTGGCAGGGCGACCAGGCACGCGCCATCACCAGTGAGTTCCGCAATGGCAAGATGGTCAAGGAGACGGCGCAGTTCCGTTCCTACGATTCCTATGCCGACAGCTTCCATGATCTGGTGACGCTGCTGCAAAGCAACGATCGCTATCAAGCTGTGGTGAAGTCGGCCGATAACCCAGAACAGTTCGTAAAAGAGTTGCAGAAGGCCGGGTACGCGACGGACCCGGACTACGCCAGCAAGATTTCGCAAATAGCCAGGCAGATGAAGGGCTACCAGAACTACGCGCTGGGCAGTGCCTCCACCCATTTATAAGGTTTGAACCATGTCACTGATTTCAATCGGGCTTTCCGGGCTTAACGCCAGCCAGACGGCTTTGACGGTCACCAGTAACAACATCACCAACGTTTCGACCGCGGGCTATTCGCGAGAGTCGACGACGTCCGTCGCCGCTGCCATGCAGAACGTCGGCGTGGGCTTCGTCGGCACCGGCACCACCATTTCCGATGTGCGCCGGATCTACAACAGCTACATGGACTCGCAACTGCAGACCACCACGGCGCTGAGCTCCGACGCGGCCACCTACAGCGACCAGGTCAGCTCCCTGGACAGCCTGTTGTCGGACAGTGCCACCGGTATCAGCGCGACCCTGACCAGCTTCTTCTCGGCCTTGCAGACAGCGTCCTCCAACCCGACCGACACCTCGTCGCGCCAGTTGCTGTTGACCTCTGCCCAGAGCCTGAGCAACCGTTTCAACTCGATTTCCACGCAGATCACCTCGCAGAACGCGGGCATCAACTCGCAGCTCACCACCCTGAGCGGCCAGGTCAACGACATCACCAAGCAGATCGCCTCGCTGAACCAGCAGATCACCACGGCTTCCGCCTCGGGCAATGCCCCGAACAGCCTGCTGGACGCCCGTAACGAAGCCGTGCGCTCGCTCAACGAACTGGTCGGCGTGACCGTTCAAACCAACAGTGCCGGTGCCTACGACGTGTACCTGGGGACCGGCCAGGCGCTGGTCAGCGGCAACACCGCCAACACCCTGACGGCGGCGCCGAGCACCACCGACAAGTCCCAGTACGCGCTGAGCGTGAACTACGGCAACTACAGCTCCGACGTCACCTCGGTGGTCAGCGGCGGCTCCATCGGCGGCCTGCTGCGCTACCGCACCGACGTGCTCAACCCGGCGCAGAACAGCCTGGGGCAGATCGCCCTGACCGTGTCCGACAGCATCAACACCCAGCTGGGCCAAGGCGTCGACAACAACGGCGACCTGGGTTCCAACCTGTTCTCCAGCATCAACAGCGCCACGGCCGTCGCCAACCGCAGCCTGGCGTCGTCGAACAACAGCGCAGGGTCCGGCAACCTCAACGTGACCATCGCCGACACCGGCGCGCTGACCACCAATGACTACCAGGTGACCTTCACCAGCCCCACTGCCTACAGCGTGACGCGCTCGGACGGCACCAACATGGGCAGCTACGACCTGAGCACCACGCCGGCGCCGGAAATCGACGGCTTCACCCTGGCCCTGAGCGGCAATGCAGTGGCCGCCGGTGACAGCTTCAAGATCACCCCGACCCGCAACGCGGCCAGTGAAATCACCACTACCATGACGGACGCCAGCACCCTGGCGTTCTCGGGCCCGCTGACCGGTACCACCAGCACCAGCAACTCCGGTACCGCCACGTTCACCCAGCCGTCGCTGACCACCACTGCCAATATCTACGACAGCACCTCGAAGTCGACCCTGCAGGCGGGCCTGGAGAACTCCACGCCGGTCAAGCTGGTGTTCGACGCTGCTTCGGGCGGCACCCAGGGCTACACCGTCTACGACTCCAAGGGCAACAGCATCGGCACCGGCACCATCGTGCCGGGCTCGGACAACAACCTGAGCATCAGCGTGCCGATCGTCGACAGCAGCGGCAACGCCGTCAATGACGCTGACGGCAACCCCACCAGCTTCAGTTTCTCGACCACCGTCAGCGGTACCCCGGCGGCCAACGACAGCTACAGCGTGGCGTTCAACACCACCGGCACCTCGGACAACCGCAACGCCACCGCGCTGCTGAACCTGCAGACCTCGGCCACCGTGGGTACCGGCGCGGCTACCGGCGGCATCAGCTTCACCGCGGCCTACGCGGCGCTGGTGTCCGGCGTGGGTGCGCAATCGGCTCAGGCCACCACCGATGCCAGCGCCACGTCCACGGTACTGGCCACCGCCAAGTCCAACCGCGACTCGGTGTCGGGCGTCAACCTCGATGACGAGGCCGCCGCCCTGGTCAAATACCAGCAGTACTACACGGCCGCCTCGCAGATCATCAAGACGGCGCAAGACACCTTTTCCACCTTGCTCAACGCACTCTGAGGATTAGTCGACCATGCGTATTTCCACCTCTCAATACTTCGAGACCAGCGCGGCCAACTACTCCTCGGCTTTCGCTGCCACGGCCAAGACCCAGGAGCAGGTCAGCTCGGGTGTGCGTATCCAGACGGCCGGTGATGACCCGGTGGGCGCAGCCAAGCTGCTGCAACTGCAACAGCAGAGCTCGCTGCTGACCCAGTACAGCACCAACATGACCACGGCGACCAACTCGCTGAACAACCAGGAAAGCGTGCTGAACTCCATCAACAACTCGCTGCAGCGCGCTCAGGAGTTGGCGGTGAACGCTGGTGACGGCTCGCTGACCGATGCCGACCGCCAGTCCATCGGCGCCGAGATCAGCCAGTTGCAGGACACGGTGCTGGGCCTGCTCAATACCAAGGACGCGTCCGGTTACTACATGTTCTCCGGCTCCAAGAGCACCACGCCGCCCTATGTGAAAAACACCGACGGCACCTACACCTATCAGGGCGACCAGACCGCATTGAGCCTGCAGGTTTCCGACACCCTGAGCCTGGCGACCGGTGTCACCGGTTACACCGCGTTCGAGTCGGCGACCAACACCAGCCGCACCTCGTCGACGGTGACGTCGCCTGCGGTCAACGACAACAAGGTGTCGATCTCCCCAGGCCAGATGAACTCGGAATCCACCTACAACAAGTCGTTCACCACGGGTGAGCCCTACACGGTCAACTTCACCAGCGACACCACCTACAGCATCACCGATGCCTCGGGTAACGACATCACCTCGGAAGTGTCGGGCAACGGTACCTTCAGCCCCACCACCGAAGGTGGCACCACCCTGAGCCTGCGTGGCGTGGACTTTACCCTCAAGGTGGACACCGCCAACACGGCCGCCACCGCCGGCCACAGCATCACCCTGGCGAGCACCCCGGACACCCTGAGCCCGTCGCGCAGTGCCGGCAACACCTCGACCGCGCAGTTGACCAGCGGTACGGTCAGTAACCAGGCCACCTACAACAGCACGTTTCCCAGCTCCGGGGCGGTGGTGAAGTTCACCAGCGCCACTGACTACGCGGTCTACGCTCAGCCGTACACCAGCGACAGCAAGGCCATTGCCACCGGCACCATGGCCAGCGGCGACACCACCATTTCCGCAGCGGGCGCCACGTTCGGCGTCAGCGGCACGCCCGCGGCCGGTGATTCTTTCCAGGTATCGGTGGACTCCCATAAGACGCAGAACGTGCTCAACACACTGTCCAAGCTGGCTACCGCGCTGAACACCCCCATCAACGGTGACAACACCAAGTTGCTGGCGCTGCAGAACTCGGTGACCTCGGCCATCGCCAACCTGAACTCGGCCAGTACCACGGTGGGCACGGCGCGTGGACAGATCGGCGCCATCGACAACGCCATCACTGTGCAGACCACCGAGAACACCTCGATCAGCCTGGCCAACAAGACCACGCAGTCGAGCATCGGCGACACTGACATGGCCACTGCCTCGATCAACCTGACCCTGCAGCAGACCATGCTGGAGGCGTCCCAGGCCGCGTTCGCGAAGATCTCCCAGTTGAGCCTGTTCAACAAGATCTGAGCCATGAGGCAATGTTTCGCGGCGCCTTTCGCGACCCTTCACGGGGTCGAGTCTGGCGCCGCATTTTTTTCCGTACCCTGGTTGTCTTGCGATGACCGCTTCTCGAGTTTTGAGGCATGAATTCCACTCCTCTTGTCAGCATCGTCATTCCTGCCCTTGACCCGGCGAACTTCACCCGGGCGCTGGACAGTGCCGTGGCGCAGAACTACCCGCGCCTGGAAGTAGTGGTATGTGACGACAGCCAGGGCGGCGAGATTCGCCAGGCGGTGGAAACCGTGCGCGGCAAGTTGCCCGCCCATGTCAGCCTGCGCTACGCGGCCAACGCCCAGGCGCTGGGCCTCAACGCCACCATCAACGAATGCGTGCGCCTGGCCCAGGGCGAGTTCATCAAGGTGCTGTTCGACGAAGACTGGTTGATGCCCGAACACACGCCGCTGCTGGTGGACGTGCTGGTGCGCAACCCGGACATCAGCATCGCTGCCAGCCAGCGCTATTTGTCCGACGCCAACAACCGCATCATGCCCAACCGCATGGAAAACTCCGGCTTCGTGGCCGGTGACACGCGGTTCAAGGGCACTGACCTGCTGAGCATGTTCGAGGTCTGGCCCGTTAATTTCATTGGCGGCCTGAGCAGCGTGCTGCTGCGCCGTGCCGACGTTGCCCGGCTGATGCCGGCGCTGACCGTCAGCGAAGCGCCGTTCGAACTGTTCCTGGACCTGATGCTGTACGGCTGCCTGCTGTGCCAGGGCGACCTGGGCATTGTCGACAAATACCTGGCGGTGGAGCGTCTGAAACCGCTGCGCCTGGCAGGCATTGCCGACCAGGAAGCGGTGAGGCACACCGAATACCAGGCCATGGTGCAGTTTTTGACCGGGCGCGACGGTGAGCGTGCCGAGAAAATTGGCGGCGTGCGTCACCGCAGCCTGGCCGAGGGTGTGAGCCAGTGGGAAGAAATAGGCCTGGGTCGTCTGTTCGGCGTGCAGGCCGACACCATGTTCGAGCACGTGGGCGTCAACTGCGATGACTACAACGCGGTGTACGAGCAGTGGCTGCAGTGCCGCGACTTTTCGCCGGCGCAGCTGCAGCAATTGCCCGCGCGGGTAGAGGCCTGGCCGCGCCAGGCGAAGATCATCCCGGTGATCATCGACCACCGCGGCGACGGCAGCCTGCAGGCCACACTCGACAGCCTGGCGGCACAGACCTGGTCGCCGGAAGCGATCCTGGTGATGTCGGCCACCGCTACCGAGCCGACCATCGTCGGCAATACCCTGAGCATGCCACTGGACGCTGACTGGCCGGTGCAACTCAACAGCATGCTGCGCGAACTCGATGGCTACGACTGGTTCTGCCTGCTGCGCGCCGGTGACGAGCTGACGGCCCACGCGCTGCTGCTGCTGGCCGAGCGCATCGCCGAGCGTGACGCCATGCAGGCCTGCTACTGGGACGAAGACGCCCTGGAAGTCGACGGCCATCGAGCGCCGGTGTTCCGGCCCGATTTCAACCTGGACCTGCTGCGCAGCTACCCCTATGTGGGGCGCGGCCTGGCGTTCAGCCGCGAAGCCTTTATCGACCACGGCGGCTTCACCCCGGGCCTGATCGAGCTGAGCCCCCACGACCTGATCTTCCGCCTGGTGGAGCAGCGTGGCCCCCACGCCATCGAGCACATCGGCGAAGTGCTGCTGCACGCGCGCCAGCACTTCCCGGCGTGGTTGGGCGAGAGCAGCGTGCGCGAAGGCAACGCCGGCCTGGTGGCGCGCCACCTGCAGCGCCTGGGCGTGGCTGCCGACATTGCCCCGGGGGTGATTCGCCTGATCAACCGCATTCAGTACCAGCACGTCGGGCAACCGCTGGTGTCGGTGCTGGTCGCCAGCCAAGGCCGCCTGCGCGGTCTGCAGGACTGCCTGGAAAGCCTGCTGGAACGCACGGCCTACAGCCAATTCGAAGTGCTGATCATCGGCGCCGCCGACGAGCCGGCCGAGGTGCGTGAGTGGCTGCAGGCCATGGCCGAGATCGGCGGTGCCAAACTGCGTGTGGTGCCGGCACCGGCTGGCAGCAACCTGTCGGCGCTGCTCAATATCGGCGCTGGCCAGGCGCGCGGTGAATTCCTGCTGACCCTCAGCCAGGATTGCGTGGTGTTGGACGGCCACTGGCTGGACGAGATGCTTGGCCATGCCCGCCGCAACGAAGTCGGCGTGGTGGGCGCGCGCCTGCAAGGCCCGGATGGCAGCGTCGAGCACGCCGGCCTGGTGCTGGGCCTGCGCGGCGCAGTGGGCTCGGTGTTCGTCGGTGAGCCGGCGGGTGCCGCGGGCTATTTGCACCGCTTGCAGGTGGTACAGAACTACAGTGCGGTCAGCCAGCAATGCCTGCTGATCGAAAAGGCCTTGTTCACTGAGTTGAACGGCCTGGAGGAGGGCGACCTGGCCCACGGTTTCGCCGACGTCGACCTGTGCCTGCGCGTGGGTCAGCAAGGCTACCTGGTGGTCTGGACCCCGTACGCGGCGCTGATGGTACGCCGTCAGGAGCAAACCCCGGACCGCGAGGCGCTGGTGGACTGGCGCCAGTGCCAGCGCGCTGCGTTCAACCGCTGGCTGCCCAAGCTGGCCCGCGACCCGGCGTACAACAAGAACCTGAGCCTGATGGGCGCCAGCTTCACCATGAACGTGGGCCTGCGCCATGGCTGGCAGCCGTTCGCCCGGCACTCGCTGCCGTTCGTGCTCGGCCTGCCGATCAACAAGGGGGCGGTGGGGCATTACCGACTGATCCAGCCGCTGGCGGAGCTGGAGCGTGCTGGCCTGGCGGCCAGCGTGATCAACTTCGGTACGCCGTCGATTCTGGAAATCGAGCGCATCGTGCCTGACACCATCGTCTTCCAAGGCCGCTACAGCGCGGGTCCGGTGGACGGCATCGCCCAGGTCAAGGAGTTCTCCAAGGCCTTCCGGGTGTTTGAGCTCGACGACTACCTGCTGGACGTGCCCGCGCAGAACGAGCACCGGCGCTACCTGTCTCGCGATATCCGCGAGACCCTGGAGCGCGGCGTCGGCCTGTGTGACCGCCTGGTGGTGTCCACCGACTCGCTGGCCGATGCCATGTCGAGCATGCACAACGACATCGTGGTGGTGCCGAACATGCTGCCACCGGAGCGCTGGCGCCACCTGACCAGCCAGCGCCGCGTGGGCCGCAAGCCGCGCGTGGGCTGGGGCGGCGGCACCAGCCACACGGGCGACCTGCTGTTGATCAAGGACGTGGTCAAGGCGCTGGCGGACGAAGTGGAATGGGTGTTCCTGGGCATGTGCCCGGAGGAGCTGCGCCCTTACGTGCATGAGTACCACACCGCAGTGCCACTGGACCTGTACCCGCAGAAAATGGCCAGCCTGAACCTCGACCTGGCCCTGGCGCCGCTGGAGCAGCACATTTTCAACGACTGCAAGAGCAACCTGCGCTTGCTGGAATACGGCGCCTGTGGCTACCCGGTAGTGTGCACCGACACCCGCAGCTACCGTGGCGACTTCCCGGTGACCCGCATGATGACCAATAGCACCCACGAGTGGCTGGAAGCCATCCGCTCGCACCTGTCCGACCTGGACGCCTCCGCGCGCATGGGCGACCAGCTGCGCGAAGCCGTGCAGCGCGACTTCATGTTCCACGGCCCGGCGTTGCAACGCTGGCTGAAAGCCTGGATGCCGGCCTGACGCTGACGCTGACGCGGCCTTGCGGCCGTCTGTATGGGAGCGGATAGCAAGCCGCCGCAGGCGGCTTCAGGACATTACATGGGCCCCCTGGCCTGACGCAGCGCCAGGGGGAGGTGGGCGGGTTATGCCACCAGCCAATGCCGTGCAATGTTCTCCAGGTCCGGGGTGTGCCACTGGCGCACGTCGCTGTGCAGGCTGCGCAGTGCCTGGGCGGCTTCTTCGTCCGGTACCACGATGCGATCCACCAGCGGCGCGACTTCGCGCAGCTGCGGGGTGATGGCCGCCACGTAGCCGTTGAGGTCCAGGCCCTGTTCCAGCGCCTGGGCGATGCTGTGGCTCAGGTCTACCACGCGCAAGGCCGATACCGCACGCTGTTCACCCACCTGTTCGGCGCCCAGCGGCGTTGTCAGCGACAGCGAGTAGATAATACTGTCCGGGGCAAAGCGCTGCAGTTCCAGCGCGCTGAGCAGCGGCTGGCAAACCACGCCTTCCAGGCGCTGATGCTCCAGCAGGGCCTTGAACACCTGGGCGCTGACCTCGCTGTCTTCGCTGCTGCCCACGGTCTGGCACAGCACCCGTGGCAGCAGCGCCTGGCCAATGCGCCGCCATTCGCGGCTCAGGCGGTAGTCGGGGCGGAAGCCGCCACGGTCCAGGCGCAGGTTCTGGTTGTACGCCGGGTCATCCGCCAGCAGGGGCAGCCAGCGCTGCTGCAGGGTGCGCCGTTCCACCTGAGCGGCTTCACGGCTGGCGGCCGATGGCAGCGCCTGCACAGTGTCGAGCAGGGTCACCTGGGCAAATGGCGTCCACACCACCAGGCAGCCGGCCTGGGTGGCGCGCAGGCACAGGTCCAGGGTGGCCGCGGCCAGCCCCAGGTCCTGGGCGTCCAGACCGTCAAGCTGGTTGAACAGCTCACGGCGAATCATCAGGCAGTCACCACTCACCGCGCTGTAGTTCTGGTCCACCACCAGGCGGTCCAGGTAACCACGGGCATCGCCGGGCGTGTTGGCAAATGCCGGGCCGGCGATGTCGTCCAGTCCCAGCACCAGGCCGGCGCTCAGGCAGCGGCCGTGGCTGTCCACCAGCTTGGGCCCGACCACCGCCACTTCGCCACGCACCGCATGGTTGACCAGGTTGTCCAGCCACTGCGGCTGTTCAATCAGGGCGTTGCCGGCCAGCAGCACCAGGTAGTCAGCCTGCAGCCCGGCAACGGTGGCATTCACCACCGCCACGTCGCTGGCCAGGTGCGCCTGCTGCGCCACCCACACCCGCGAGTCGACCTCGCGGCCCAGGGTCGCCAGCCAGGCACGGGTGCTGGCGGGGGTGGCCTGGACGTCGACCACCACCACGTCGAAATCGGGGTTGGCGGTCACTTCCAGCACACTGGCCAGGCAGCGTTGCAGCAGGGCCAGCGGCTGGTTGGCGAGGATCATCACCGTGCTGCGAGGGCGATGCGGCAGGTTGTAGAGAATGCGGTAATGCCCGTCGGCCAGCGCCGCCACGCGGGCGTGCTCATAACCGCGTGCCTGCACATGGCGGTGCAACAGGGCCTCCACCTGCGGGTCGGCGGCCAGCGACGGCGCGTCGGCCACCAGGATCGGTTCGTTGACGTGGCCCAGGCCCGCCAGGCCTTCGCTTTCCACCAGGCGCAGGATCATCGCCAATTCGCTGGCGCTGCCGCAATCGCTGGCAAAGCCGCCCATGGCTTGTACGCAGGCCTTGTTCCACAGCCAGTGGCGGGCCATGTGCGCCGGGGCGCTGAGCAGGTAATCAAGGTTAAAGCCAGGGCGGTAGGCGCTGGTCAGCTCATCGCTGCCGTCACGGTAGAACTCGTCGCCGTAGATGGCGCGGCAGCCCGGTGCGGCCAACAGCTCCAGGGCCATCACTTGCAGGCCGGCCGGCAGGAACCGCACGCCGGCCTCGACGCGCATGAACCAGGCGCAGGCGAAATCGCCCAGGCGTGCGTTCAGGGTCTGCTCCAGCTGGCCCGGGGCGTAGGTGACGAACTGCAGGTCAGCGTTGGAATGCTGCGGGTCCAGGGTCAACGGGGTCAGCACCAGCACGCCGAGGTTGGCGTAGTGGGCGGTGTCGCTGTCCAGGCTCTGCAGGGTCTGGATCACTGCCTCCAGGTTGCCCTCGCGGTCGACGATGACAATGCCCAGGCGGCCGTCCACGGGGTGACGCTGCAGGTACTGGTCGATCAGCGCGCTGTGGCTCTGGATCGGCGCTCGGCTGGCCAGCCAGTCATTCACCGAGCCGCTGTCGCGCTGGTGCTCGCGGGCGGCACGGGCCTGGGTCAGCTCAATGAAGCTGTCCAGCTGCTGCCAGAACTGGTCTTCGATGCTCAGCTGGAACGCGCGCATGGCCGGCAGTTCGGCGCGGGCGCGCTCGAGGCTGGCCTCGCTGTCGTCAAAGGCGAAACCGCCGCCCAGGTCGTCGCTGGTCTTCTGGGTGGCGGCCAGGCCCTCGTGGCCCGGCGCGCGCAGGGCCACCACCGGGCAGCCGCTGAGCAGCGCCTTGGTGCAGGTGGAGCCGGCCTCATAGGTGTACAGCGCCTTGGCGCCCTTGAAGGCGTGGGCCAGTTGTTCCAGGGTCAATGGGTTGTCCATCGACAGCAGCTGGATGTCGTCCGGCAGCTCGGCGTAGTTGACCGCCTCGGCAGGCAGGCGGTGCAGATACAGGTAGTTGCTGGTGCGCACGCGATTGTCGTCGGGGGCGAACAGGCTCATGTCGGTGGACGGCAGGGTCAATACGTTGACGGGCTCGTCGCTGGGGCGGAACTCGGGGCGGAAGTAGAAGAACAGGTCGTCGGGGCCCGCATTCACCGTGCCTTGGCCCAGGGCGTCTTCGCGGTTGAGCATGTAGCGCACGCACACCGGCGCGTTGAGGATATTGCCCGGGTACACCTCAGGGTACACGGCGATGGCGGTGCGGCCCTGGCGCACGTGTTCACGGCGCACATCCTCGGTGAGAATCGGGGTCTTCAGGTCCGGGTTGACCACGGTGCAGCCGGTCACCCAGGCGTCCAGGCCCTGCAGGTTGAGGGCGTGGCACAGGTAGTGCAGCACCTGGATACCGGCGGAGGTTACGCGGTAGTCGGGTGCGGTGATGTAGTACGGGAACCCGGGTTTGCGATGAAGCCGACCGGCCATGAGGTGTCCACCCTGTAAGGAAGTTGTCTGGGATCAAGCCAGTTGTCTGATGCGGTCCACCACGCGCTGGCAGTTGCCGGCGTCGGTGTGGGCGAAAAACAGTTTGCGGGCCATGCGATAGCGATCGCTGTCCACTTGCAGCGGGTTGCTCAGCTCTTGGTCCAGGGCTTGGACCAGCGCTTGCGGCGTGGCCACCACGGGGCCCGGGAACACCAGGTCCAGGTCGTAGAGCACGCCGTCCTGTTGCTGTTGGTAGTGTTCCAGGTCGTAGGCGAAGCTGAACACCGGCTTGTTCAGGTACATGGCGTCGATGTACACGCTGGAATAGTCCGTCACCACCAGGTCGGCGCCGCGCAGCACGCAGGCGATGTCGGGGAACTGCTGGTGGTCGAGCTCGACGATGTGCTGGCCGTCGATCAGCTGCTCGATGTTGAACACTTCCGTGGCATTCCTGAAGTAGTGCAGGCGGATGCCCAACACCGCGTTGTGCTTGGCCAGCAACGCGCGAATGGCCTGCGCGTCTGCTTCGCTGAACTGGTAATAGCCGGCGCCGGCCACCGTCACCTGGCGGTAAGTGGGGGCGTAGACGATCAGGGTGCGCTCGCCCTTGATCTGCTCCACGCGCGCCAGGCCGTCGCGCAGGTAGGTGGGCAGTTGCGCCCGGGGCATCATCAGGAAGTCGCTGCGCGGCAAGCCGGTGACCCACACGCGGTCGTAGGTGATGGGGTGGAACATGGTCGCCATGGCATGGCTGTCGATCGCCGAGGAGGTGATCAGCCCGGCATAATGCGAGCGCTCGAGGCGGCGGAAGGCAACGCGGTCGGTGTGCTTGCGCACTTCATCGTTGGCCAGCGCCAGCAGCTTCTTCAGCGGGATGCCGTGCCACAGGTTGATGATCACCCGCGGCTTGAGCGCTGGCCTTACCACGCTGAACAGCCGTACTGGCCAGCGCATGGACAGGTCCATGGACACCGAATGGGTCACCAGCAGCACCCGGCAGCGCCACAGGGCGAACAGCCCGGCCAGGGTTTGCAGGTCGACAATGCGCGTATTCACCGCGCCGTCGATCTCGAAGCTCACCGGTACGCCACGGGTGAAAATGATTTTTTCAAGGTTCGGGTCGCTCTTCACGGCCTCGAACACCGCCCGGGCATTTTCCACGAACTGATCGGATTTCAGGTGGTGGACGAAGAACGCCCAACGCTGCGGCTTCTTGCTCACACAGCGGTCAATCAGGCGCCACAGCGGAAGTACCACCAGGTCCGCAACCAGTTTACGCATTCAAAACTCCATAGCCCGGTGTTGCGTGTTATTCATCGCGATTGCAGTTGGTCAACGACCCGTTGCAGTTGGTCCACGGCACGCTGCAGTTCCAGCATCTGGTCGGCGTGCAGTGCTTGGGCCAGGCGGCGGATCTCGGTGGAAGAAATGTCGCGGGTGCGCGGCAGGTACACCACCTGGCAGATGTCGCTGAGGTCGTCGAACTTGCCGGCCCAGTCATCGCCGATGGCAAAAATCTGGGCGCCTTCGCGCACTATGTCGCTGCGTTTCTGGTCCCAGTGGGTTTCCGGAATCACGTGGTCGACGTAGCGCACCGACTTCAGGATCTCAACCCGCTGGGCGTAGGGCGCGATGGATTTCTTGCCCTTCTGGTGGTTGAACTCGTCGGTGGAGCAACCCACCACCAGGCGGTCGCCCAGGCCCTTGAGGCGGCGCAGCAAATGCACGTGGCCGACGTGGAACAGGTCGAAGGTGCCGTAGGTGATCACCGTGGTCATGGCGCCGTCCTCACTGGTCTGGGCTGGTCAGCAGCATTTCGATCATGCTGCAGTCGAACGTGTGGATACCGCGGCTGCGCGACACTTCCAGGCGCTCGGCGTAGCTGTCATCGACCAGGATGGCGTCGCTCTCGCGGATGAACGCCGACTTCGGCTGGCCGTCGGTAACGTGGATGACCTCGTCGAACAGCCCGGCCAGGCGATAGCGCGCCAGCGTGGCGGCCAGGTCGTAGCGGTGGCGGGTGATCAGCTTGACCTTGCGCCCCAGGTTCAGCGCGCGGTACACCAGGCTCACCACCTGGGTGTTGACCTGTTCGCGGAAAATCAGCGTGTCGTCGAGGTCCACGTACAGGGTCGAATACTGCACGTCATGGCGGTAGCGGTTGCCCAGGGCGCGGTCCACTTCCACGCAGCCTTCGTAGGCGAGGATGCCCAGCGGCGCGCGTTCCTGTTCGTACAGGCTCAGCAGCGGGAAGTTGACCCCGCGCACGCGGTTGGTGGACATGCTGCCGGCGATGCGCGGCGCCACTTCCAGCAGGGTCAGGGCGCCATCGGCGGCGCGCTTGACCTGGAAGAACCAGGCGCCGCGCATGTTCAGCTCATCGCTGATGCGCGCGGCCATGGCCTGGGCCTGGGGCAGTTCTTCGGTGACGCTGTTTACCGCGATGCCGTTGCGAATGCGCAGGCGACGGCGGGCCGAGGCGTACAGCAGGCCTCGCTCGCGGTCGGAGAAACAGTCCACGGTGAATTCTTCGCCGGGCAGGAACTGGCAGATCAGCGGGTCGGGCAGCGCGTCACAGGCGCGTTGCAGGCTGGCAAGGTCATCACAGCGGGCAGTGCCCTGGCTGCCCTGGCCACGGTCGGGTTTGACGAACACCGGGAAGCTGGCCACGTCTTGCGCGCGCTTGAACACCGTTGGCACCTGCACGGTGGCCTGCAGGCGCTCATAGGTGCTGGACTTGAACCGGGTCAGGCGGCACACCTCGGGGCTGGCGCCGACAATCACCGCGGGCAGTTGCTCGGCTACCTCGTGCAAGGCAATGATGGCGTCGTCGTAGGCCGGGAAGATGTAGTCGATCTTCAGCTGCTTGCACAGTTTCACCAGCGCCGGCAGCCAGCCCGCTTCGTGGATGCTGGGCAGCGGATGGTAGTCGGGGTACACCAGTTGTGCCGGGTTGCTGATGGGCTGCCCGGCCCCGTGCAGCTCGACTTCCTTGCAGTATTGCAAGGCGTGGAAAATCTCCAGGCCGATTTCAGTACCGGCCGGAAACACCAGGACCTTACGAACGTTCATCGCGGCACTCCCGTTGGCTGCCCGTGATGGCGTAACAAGTGGCAGATGGTGCTCACCACTTCTTGTGCCAGATCAGGATATATCGGCAGGCACAGCACTTGACGTGAGGTTTTTTCTGCGACCGGCAGCAATTCACCGGCGGCCGACGGCAAACCGCGGTACATGGGGAATTCGCTGATCAGCGGATAGAAGTAGCGGCGGGCGAGAATGTCGTGGTCGCGCATCAGGTCGTAGACCTGGTCACGGCTGAGCGGGTAGTGGTCGTCGATGAAAATCGGGAAGTACGAATAGTTGGCCGTCAGTTGCGGGCTGCGCTGCATCAGGCGGATGCCGGCGACGCCTTCAAGGCCGTGGCGGTAGGCCTGGTCAATCAGCTTGCGGCGCGCCAGGGCATCATCGATATGACGAAGCTGCAGCATGCCGAAGGCGGCGTTGATTTCGCTCATCTTGCCGTTGATGCCTGGGGCGACCACGGTGACTTCATCGGCGAAACCGAAGTTCTTCAGGTAGTCGATGCGCTTCTTGGTCTTGGCGTCCGGGCACACGATGGCGCCGCCCTCGAACGTGTTGAACACCTTGGTGGCGTGGAAGCTGAGAATCGACAGGTCGCCATGGCGCAGCACGCTGGTGCCGTTCTGGTGTACACCAAAGCTGTGGGCAGCGTCGTAGATCACCTTCAGGCCATAGTTGTCGGCGATGGTCTGGATCGCATCGACGTCGCACGGCGTGCCGTAGCAATGCACCGGCAGAATGGCGCTGGTGGCCGGGGTGATGGCTTTCTCGATGCTGGCCGGATCGAGGTTGCAGGTAATCGGGTCGATGTCGACAAACACCGGCTTCAGGTCATTCCACAGCAGCGAGTGAGTGGTGGCCACGAACGAATAGGGCGTGGTGATCACCTCGCCGGTGATGCGCAGTGCCTGCAGCGCGGTCACCAGCGCCAGGGTGCCGTTGGCGAACAGGCACAGATGCTCCACGCCCAGGTATTCGGCCAGCGCCTGTTCCAGCTGCTGGTGGAAGGGGCCGGCGTTGGTCAGGCGGCGCGTGGCCCAGATTTCTTCCAGGTACGGCAGGAACTCCTCGAGCGGAGGCAGAAGCGGGCTGGTGACGGGAATGACTTTGGACATGATTGTGCTGGCGCTCCACGGAAGGTCCTGCGCGCGTGGGCAAGCCGTCAATAAACGGGCGCCTGGCGTCGACACCGGGGTACCAGCAATTTCTCTGCCAAATGATGATGCGTCGTTGAACAAGACGATGTGATGTCTGTTTTTGTGGGAGGCTGGAGGTTGCCTCCATCGACATGGCCTGCATTTTGCTCAACATCATGGAAACCGTGGCCCGGGTCAGAATTTTGTCCTCGCCGGCCGCCTCGATCTAAGGAACCCAGTGCATGTTCAACGGCAAATCCCTCTTCATTACCGGCGGTACCGGTTCCTTCGGTCGCAATTTCATTCGTCGCCTGCTCGAGCAGTACCAGCCCAAGCGTGTGGTGGTGTTCTCCCGCGACGAGCTCAAGCAGTATGAAATGCAGCAGACCTTCAACGCCCCCTGCATGCGCTACTTCATTGGCGACGTGCGCGACGCCGAGCGCCTGCGCGTGGCCATGCGCGGCATCGACTACGTGGTGCACGCGGCGGCCCTGAAACAGGTGCCGGCGGCGGAGTACAACCCCAGCGAATGCATCCGCACCAACGTCAACGGCGCCGAGAACGTGATTGCCGCGGCCATCGACAACGGGGTGAAGAAGGTCATCGCCCTGTCCACCGACAAGGCCGCCAGCCCGATCAACCTGTACGGCGCCACCAAGCTGCTGTCGGACAAACTGTTCGTGGCCGCCAACAACATTGCCGGCGAGCAGCAGACCCGGTTTGCCGTGGTCCGCTACGGCAACGTCGCCGGCTCCCGGGGTTCGGTGGTGCCGTTCTTCACCAAGCTGATCAACGAGAAGGCCCGCGAACTGCCGATCACCGACGCGCGCATGACGCGCTTCTGGATCACCCTGGACCACGGCGTGCAGTTCGTGCTCGACAACTTCGCGCGCATGCACGGCGGTGAGATTTTCGTACCGAAGATTCCGTCGATCCGCATCGTCGACCTAGCCACCGCCATGGCCCCGCAACTGCCGCAGACCCTGGTGGGTATTCGCCCCGGCGAGAAATTGCACGAGTTGATGGTGCCGCTGGATGATGCGCGCATGACCCTGGAATTCGACGACCATTACACCATTCAGCCATCGATCCGCTTCAACCACACCGACGTTGATTTCGCCGTGGATGGCCTGGGTGAGCAGGGACGGCCGGTGAGTGAGGACTTCGAGTACCGCTCCGACATCAACCCGCAGTTCCTCGACGTGGCGCAGATCGCCGACCTGCACGCGGAACTGCAGCCGTGATTCCCTACGGTCGGCAGAGCCTGGATGCCGCCGACATCGACGCGGTGGTGGAGGTGTTGCAGTCGGACTGGCTGACCCAGGGCCCGACCCTGGAGCGCTTCGAGCTGGCCATGGCCCAGTACTGCCAGGCCGGTCACGGCGTGGCGGTGTGCAACGCCACGGCCGCCCTGCACATTGCCTGCCTGGCTGCTGGCCTGGGCGAGGGCGACTGGCTCTGGACCTCCCCCAACACCTTCCTGGCGTCGGCCAACTGCGGACGCTACTGCGGCGCCCAGGTGGACTTCGTCGACATCGACCCGGGCACCTTGAACCTGGACGCCGGCAAACTGGCGGCCAAGCTGCAAGTGGCCGAGCAGCAGGGGCGCCTGCCCAAGGTGGTGGTGGCGGTGGCCTTCGCCGGCCAGAGCTGCGACCTGCGCGCCATTGGCGAACTGGCCAGGCGCTACGGCTTCTGCCTGATCGAGGACGCTGCCCATGCCGTGGGCGCACGCTACGCCGGGCGCCCCGTGGGCTGCGGCGAGTTCGCGCAAATGACCGTGTTCAGCTTCCACCCGGTGAAAATCATCACCACCGGCGAGGGCGGCATGGTCATGACCAACAGCCCGGAACTGGCGGCGCGGCTCAAGCGCCTGCGCAGCCATGGCATGACCCGCGACGCGGTGGACATGGACGAGCCCAGCCACGGCCCTTGGTACTACCAGCAAGTAGAACTGGGCTTCAATTACCGCATGACCGACATGCAGGCGGCCTTGGGGCTGTCGCAACTGGCCAAGCTCGACGCCTTCGTCGCCCGCCGCCGGGCGCTGGCGGCCCGCTACGCGCGCCTGCTGGCTGAATTGCCATTGAACCTGCCCACGGCTCAGGCGCAGGCCGAGTCAGCCTGGCACCTGTACGTGGTGCGCCTGAACCTGCCGCGCATTGCCCTGGGCCACCGCGAGGTATTCGAGGCGTTGCGCGCAGCAGGCATCGGCGTGCAGGTGCATTACATTCCCGTGCATTTGCAGCCGTATTACCGCGAGCAGGGCTTTGCCGTCGGTGACTTCCCCGAGGCCGAGCATTACTACGGCGAGGCCATCAGCCTGCCGCTGTTCGCCGCCATGACCGAGGCCGAACAGGACCAGGTGGTGGCGACCCTGCAACGGATACTGTGCCCATGAGCACGGTGGCGATCATTCCGGCGCGCGGCGGCAGCCAGCGTATTCCACGCAAGAACCTTAAACTGTTCGAGGGCCAGCCGATCATTGCCTGGTCGATCCGCACGGCGCTGGCCAGCGGCCTGTTCGACGAAGTGGTGGTGAGCACCGACGATGACGAGATCGCCGAGGTGGCCCGCGCCCATGGCGCCCTGGTGCCCTTCCGGCGCCCGGCACACCTGGCCGATCATCACACCGGCACCACCGCCGTGATACAGCATGCCCTGCAGGCCCTGGCCAGCGACCACGAATTGGCCTGCTGTATCTATGCCACCGCGCCGATGCTGCAGCCGGCGGACCTGGCGCAGGGCCTGGCGGCCCTGGAGGGCAACGCCCACGCCTGCTATGCGTTTTCCGTGTGCAGCTTCGCCTTCCCGGTGCAGCGCGCCTTGCGGCTGGATGGGCAGGGCGGCGTCGCCGCGCTGTACCCCGAATTCAGCTCCACCCGTTCCCAGGACCTGACCCCGGCCTGGCACGACGCCGGGCAATTCTACTGGGGGCGCCGCGAGGCCTGGCTGCAAGGCCTGCCGATGTTCGCCGGGCACAGCGTGCCCGTGACCTTGCCACGCCACCGGGTGCAGGACATTGATACGCCGCAAGACTGGCGCCGCGCCGAATATATGTTTGCCGCCCTCAAGGCGGCTGGGGAGTTGACCCTGTGAAGGTGCTGATCCGTGCCGACGCGTCGCAGACCATCGGCAGCGGCCATGTCGCCCGTTGCCTGACGCTTGCCCATTGCCTGCGCAAACAGGGCGCCAGCGTGACCTTCGCCAGCCTGACGCTGCCCGGTCACCGCTTGGTCAACCTGGCCGCCCAGGGCCTGGGCACCTATGCCATGAAACCGGGCGCCAGCCGCGATGACATCGAGGCATTGTTGCCGTGGCAGGCCGATATCGACGCCCTCAAGGGGGCCGGCCAGTTCGACTGGGTAATTGTCGACCACTACGGCCTGGATGCGCGCTGGGAAACCGCCGCGCGCGCGATTGCCCCACGGGTGATGGCCATCGACGACCTGGCCAACCGAGAGCACAGCGCCGATCTGCTGCTGGACCAGAACCTCACCGCCAGCGAGGCGGCCTATGCCGGGCTGCTGGCGCCAGGCTGCACAACCTTCTTCGGCCCGCGCCATGCCTTGCTGGCGCCGGCGTTCGAAGCCCTGCGCGTGTCCATTCGCCCTCGGGTACAGCGGGTGCTGGTCAACTTTGGTGGCTTCGACGTCAACGGCAACACCCTCAAGGCCATGGTTGCCCTGGACGGCGTGCCGGGCCTGGAAGTGGACTTTATCGCCGGCCACGCCAACCCGGACTGGGCGCACCTGCAAGCCTACGTGGCCACGCGGTCGAACTGGACCCTGCACAGCTTCGTCGAGGATTTCCCGGCGCTGATGGCCACCGCCGACCTGTTCGTCGGTGCCGGCGGCGGTACCACCTGGGAGCGCGCGGCCATGGGCATGCCGACCATTTGCCTGGCCGTGGCCCACAATCAGCAGGCCAACGCCGAACGCATGGCGGTGGCCGGTGCCCACGTGTACCTGGGCGAGGCCGCCGAGGTCAGCTCCCAGGCCCTGCGCCAGTCCGTGGTCGCGCTGCTCGACGATGCCGAGCGCCGCCAGGGCCTGGCCAATCAATCTCGCCAGTTGGTGGACGGCCTGGGCGCGCTGCGCGTGGCCTGGGCCCTGTTCGCCGCCGCGCCGTCACAAGGATAAGCCCATGCCCCGCTTCACCATCGGCCACCGCGCCATCGGCCTTGATGCGCCGCCCTTCGTCATTGCCGAGATGAGCGGCAACCATAACCAGTCGCTGGAACGGGCGCTGGCGATTGTCGACGCGGCTGCCAAGGCCGGTGCCCACGCGCTGAAGTTGCAGACCTACACCGCCGACACCATGACCCTGGACATCAATGACGGCGAGTTCCGCATCAGCGACCCCGACAGCCTGTGGGCCGATACCTCGCTGTATGCCCTGTACCAGCAGGCGCACACACCTTGGGAATGGCACGCACCGATCTTCGAGCGCGCGCGCAGCCATGGCATGCTGGCGTTCTCTTCGCCGTTCGATGAAACCGCCGTCGATTTCCTCGAAAGCCTCGACGTGCCGGCCTACAAGATCGCCAGCTTCGAAAACACCGACCTGCCGCTGATTCGCAAGGCCGCGTCCACCGGCAAGCCGCTGATCATCTCCACCGGCATGGCCACGGTCGCCGAGCTGGATGAAAGCGTGCGCGCCGCCCGCGCCGCCGGCTGTTGCGACCTGATCCTGCTCAAGTGCACCAGCACCTACCCGGCGTCGCCGCTCAACACCCACCTGCGCACCATCGCCCACATGCGCGAACTGTTTGGCTGCGAAGTCGGCCTGTCCGACCACACCATGGGTGTCGGCGCGGCAGTGGCGGCAGTGGCCCTGGGCGCCAGCGTGGTGGAAAAGCACTTCACCCTCGACCGCAGTGCCGGTGGCGTCGACGCCAGCTTCTCGCTGGAACCGGCGGAGCTGGCCAGCCTGGTCACCGAGACCGAGCGCGCCTGGCAGGCCCTGGGGCACGTGCAATACGGCGCCACCACGGCGGAGCAGAAGTCGCTGGTATACCGCCGCTCGTTGTATGTGGTGCGCGACGTGGCCCCAGGCGAACCGCTGACGCGCGACAATGTGCGCGCCATTCGTCCGGGCCTGGGCCTGGCGCCCCGGCACCTGGACACGGTGCTGGGCCGCGCGGCACGCCGCCCTCTGGCCCGCGGCATGGCGCTGGATTGGTCAATGATCGACTGAACCTGCGCTTAAGGCATGGTCAAAAAACGCGAATTCATGTTGAATCAACGTGACCTATGAGTCATAACGCGCATCTTCACTGTAACCTGTTGTTGGGTGATGAAGGCGCATTGCCTCTGGTTGGCCGTGTTCCATGGCCCCGGCATCGCCCGTTTTCGCCCGCTTGCGGGCGATGAAAATCCCGGTTTTGTTGGCGCCCCTCGACCATGCGAGCGGTGATATTTAGCTCTTTATTATTGGGAAGCCATAATGATTGGCATAAAAAGCATAGCGAGTTACGTGCCTGCCGAAGGCGTTGATAACTACGCCCAGGGTGCCAAATTTGCCAAGGACGAAGACTTCATCCTGGGCAAGATCGGCTCCGCTTTCCTGCCGCGCAAAGACGCCGGCCAGGAAACCTCCGACCTGTGCGTCGAAGCGGTCAATGCTCTGTTTGCGAATAACCCCGAACTCAAGCGCGAGTCCATCGATGCACTGATCGTCGTCACCCAGAACGGTGACGAAGAGGGCCTGCCCCACACCGCGGCCATCGTCCAGGACAAACTCGGCCTGCCGACGCACGTCGCCGCGTTCGATATTTCCCTGGGCTGCTCCGGCTACGTGTACGGCATCTACGCGATGAAGGGCTTCATGGAAGCCGCAGGCCTGAAGAATGGCCTGCTGATCACCGCCGACCCATATTCGAAAATCGTCGACCCGGAAGACCGCAACACCACCATGCTGTTTGGTGATGCCGCCACCGCCACCTGGATGGGTGAAGACGCGGTATGGCAACTGGGCAAGGCCAAGTTCGGCACCGACGGTTCCGGCGCGCCGCACCTGAAGGTCACCGATGGCGTGTTCTTCATGAACGGCCGCCAGGTGTTCAACTTCGCGCTGCTGAAAGTGCCCGCGCACCTGCACGAACTGCTGGACGAATCGGGCTTGAAGTCGGCCGACATCGACGCGTTCTGCATCCACCAGGGCAGCGCCGCCATCGTCGACGCCGTGGCGCGTCGTTTCGAGGAAGAGCCCGAGAAGTTCATCAAGGACATGGTCGAGACCGGCAACACTGTCTCTTCCAGCGTGCCGTTGCTGTTGGAAAAGCACGTGATGGACGCCAATTGGAAACGCGTGGCCATCAGCGGCTTCGGCGTGGGTTTGTCCTGGGGCTCGGCGATTCTGTATCGCGGATAAGCTCGCAGGAGCTGCCGAGAGGCTGCGATAGGGGCCGCAGCCCCTTCAGGGCCTGGGCCCGCTGCGCGCGCCATCGCAGCCTGGCGGCAGCTCCTACATGGGCAGGGCTTCTGATACGCTTTAGGGCTGAACGTACTGCCAAGGCCCGCCCCACCATGACCGACATCCCCCAGCGCAATGCGCACCTTCTGCAAACGCGCTGGCCGCTGCTGTTCGACCGCCTGCAACTGGAAAACCCCGAAACGGTACCGGCGCAATTGGTCGAAGGCCTGGGCTCGACCCTGAGCATCAGCGGCGTGCAGCTCACCAGCCGCCACGACCGCAGCGCCGAGGCGCAGGTGCAGGCTGCGACCATCCCCCTGGGCGCGCCCTTGGTGCATGTGTACGGCACCGGTCTCGGTGACCTGCAACTGGCGTTGCTGCAGCGCCCGGCCTTGCAGCGCCTGACCGTGCACGTGCTCAACAGCGCGGTGTTCGCCCTGGTGGTGCAGATTCTCGACCAAAGCGAATGGCTGCAGGACCCGCGCGTGGAGCTGGTCATGGCCGGTGATCACGCAGAGATCGGCCTGCCGTTTTTCGCCTTGCCGTCTGAACTGGTGCTGGCCGATGACTACAACGCCAAGATCCGCGACCGCTTGATCAGCGAAGTGCACCTGGCGTTCAACAACCGTGAATTCACCGTGCAGGACCCCGAGATCGCCCAGCGCCTGGCGCAGGCGGTGCCCCTGTTGCAGCGTGACCCGGATGTGGCTGCGCTGTTCGGTACCCAGCCAGGGCGGGACTTCTTCGTAATTGCCACGGGGCCGAGCCTGGAGCGGCATTTCACGGCGCTCAAGCGCGTGCGTGACCAGGCGGACCGACCGTTTTTCATCTGCGTGGACACCGCCTACCGGCCCTTGCTCGCCCACGGCATCGTGCCGGATGTGGTGGTCAGCATCGACCAGCGCATCAGCAGTCGCCACCTGCCGGCCGAGGGTTCTGCGGCGGTAGGCCTGGTGTACCTGCCATTGCTGGAGCGCGGCCTGCTGGAAAGCTGGCAGGGCCCGCGCCATGTCGGCTACTCCGCCAGCCCGGTGTATGCGCAACTGCGCGAGCAACTGCCCAAGGCCAGCCTTTATGTAGGGGGCAGCGTGATCCACCCGGCGGTCGACCTGGCGGTGAAGATGGGGGCAGGGCGGGTGACCCTGTTCGGTGCCGACTTCGCCTTCCCCGGCGACAAGACCCATGCCGGTTGGGGCGACGGCGACCTGGGCCCGCAGCTGCAGGCCGCCAAGCACTGGGTGCTGGATGGCCATGGTCAGCGCGTGCGCACCCAGCTGAACTTTCGCAGCTACCTGGTGGAGCTGGAGCGGTTCATCGCCGGCCATCCCCAGGTGCTGTTCTTCAACACCAGCCGTGCCGGGGCGATGATCGCCGGCACGCGATTCGATGCGGAGTGGTGCCAATGAGCGCTTTCGAGCAATACCGCGCGCCGGCTATCGATTGCGCGCACCTGTTCCGCCTGGGGCGGGATGTGGAGGCGGCGCTGGTCATGGTCGAGCTGTTTGGTGCGTTGATGCCGCTGTTTGACCGCACCTCGTCTACGCTGCAACAGCAGTGGGCGGCGGTGATTAGCCAACTGCTGGCGTGCCAGGAAGGGCAGGACTGGCTGGGCCTGGCGGATTACCTTGAATACGAGTTGGTGGAATTGATGCGCCAGGGTGATGGGGCCTGAGGGCCCTGGAAAATGTGATCTGTGTCACAGCCGATACGCGGGCGGGTGAAGGTGGTAGAAGCGTTGGCCGGGCTGCAAGCCCCGGTTTACAAGGGGTGGCGTACTGATGGCGTTTTTTTTCAAAAAAAGCCCTCAAGCAACTTCCCATCACGACGATAACTATTACGAAGGTTCTCTAGGCCACACCCGGCGGTTGCCAGGGCCGGAAGCCGCTGCACCCACCCATCGAGGAATTTCGTCATGGCTTTGACTGTAAACACTAACATCGCTTCGCTGACCGTTCAGAACAACCTGAACAACGCCGCCAGCTCCCTGTCCACCGCTATGACTCGTCTGTCTTCCGGCCTGAAAATCAACAGCGCCAAAGACGACGCCGCTGGCCTGCAGATCGCCAGCCGTCTGACCACTCAGATCAACGGCCTGACCATGGCGACCAAAAACGCCAACGACGGTATCTCGATCGCTCAGACCGCTGAAGGCGCTCTGCAAGAATCCACCAACATTCTGCAGCGTATGCGTGAACTGGCCGTCCAGTCGCGAAACGACTCCAACAGCACCGCTGACCGTACCTCGCTGAACGCCGAATACTCGCAGATGAGCCAGGAACTGACTCGTATCTCGACTTCGACCACTTTCGGCACCGGCATGAAACTGCTGGACGGTTCGGCTTCGACCCTGGAATTCCAAGTCGGCGCGATGACTGGTTCCGACCAGCACATCACCCTGTCCCTGACCGGCAACTTCTCGGCCAGCGGCCTGGGTCTGTCGTCGACTTCGATCTCGGGCACCAGCAACGACGTGGCGCACAGCGCGATCGACGCCTCGATCTCCGCGATCGACGCCGCACTGTCCACCATCAACAGCGCTCGTGCTGACCTGGGTGCCAAGCAAAACCGTTTCGCCAGCACCATCTCCAACCTGAACAACATCGTTTCGAACGCCACCGCTTCGCGTTCGACCATTCAGGATGCTGACTTCGCTGCTGAAACCGCTGAACTGACCAAGCAACAAACCCTGCAGTCGGCTTCCACCGCGATCCTGTCGCAAGCCAACCAACTGCCATCCGCTGTACTGAAACTGCTTCAGTAATAGCAACGGCTAGTTAAACGGAAGGGTACTCACGAGTGCCCTTTCGTTTTTTCACATTTGCGAGGTGACGGACATGGACATGAGCGTCAAATTGAGCGCGTCTTACCCCCAGGTTGCGACGCAGACGGCGGCAAGCAGCGCAGCCGCGCCAGCCACCGCAGCGGCGACCACCGCCACCGCGACCGATGGCAAGACCAGCAGCACCAGCACCGACACCGGCAAAAAACCGGAGCGGGCAGAATTGGACAAAGCAGTGAAGGACATGCAGGCGTTCGTGGATGCCAATCAGCGCAACCTGCAGTTCTCCATTGACGACACCACCCACCAAGTGGTGGTCAAGGTCATCGCCACCGAGACGGGCGAAGTGGTTCGGCAGATACCCACCGAAACCGCCTTGAAATTGGCGCAAAGTCTCAAGGACGGCAACAGTACGCTGTTCGATACGCAAGTCTGAGCCGTTGGCACGAGATTTGTTTAAATTTGTAGAAATCAGCTTACGATAGGCGTTTTGTCAAAAAGCCGACAGCCGCCGGAACGGGAGTTCAACCATGACCACTACTTCCAGCACCACGAGTACGACCACGGGCACGACCGCAGTCAGCAGTTCGGGCGGCATTACCGTCAGCGGCGTCGGTTCGGGTATTGACACGGCCTCGATCGTTGAAGCGTTGGTGAACGCCCAGAAGGCGCCCAAGCAGGATCAGATCACTGCGCAGCTTTCCACTACCGCCGCCATGAGCTCTGCGGTCAGTACCGTCAGCACTGCATTGACAACCTTTACCACTGCGATGGCGGCACTGAACGACACCAACTCGTTCATCGGCCTGGCGGCGACCTCGTCCAACGAGTCGGTGGCGACAGCGACCTCCAGCAACACGGCGGCCGCCGGCACTTATGACCTGACCGTGACCCAATTGGCCACAGGCTCCAAGGTCACCACCGCGGCTGTCAGCGGTGGCGCCACAACCGTGATGAACACCGCGGCGACGACGCTGAATATTTCCCAGGCCAACGGTACTTCCTACAGCGTATCGCTGGCCGCTAACACCACCCTGTCTGGTGTGCGCGATGCTATCAACACGCAGCTGCAGTCCAGCGGCGTCACCGCCAACCTGGTGACTGACTCCACGGGTGCATCGCGCCTGGTGCTGTCGTCCACCACGACCGGCGCCAACACTGGCTTGTCGGTGAGTGGTATCGACGCCCTGGCAGTAGATGGTACCCAGGCCGGTTCCAGCACCAGTGCCGGCTACCTGGGCAGCCTGCCGCAGGACGCGATCTATTCGATCGACGGCCTGGACAACATGACCAGCTCCAGCAACACCCTGACCACCGCGGTCAGCGGTGTGACCATCAACCTGGTGGGCGGTGGTACCAAGAACAGCGATGGCACCATCACGCCGTCCACCAGCACCATCACCGTCGGTTCCAGCACCGACGACATGAAGACCTCCGTGACCACGTTCGTCAGTGCGTACAACGCACTGATGCTGGCGGTAACCGCGCAGACTGCCGTGACCTCCACGGGGGCGACGGCCAGTACCAGCACCTCGGCGACCACCACGGCTGGCGCGCTGACCGGCGACTCGGGGATCCGCTCGTTGCTGGCTTCGATCCAGGGGCAGTTGACCAAGACCAGCACCACCAGCGGCAGCCTGAGCGTCCTCTCGCAGTTGGGCGTCACCACGCAGGAAGACGGCACCCTGCTGATGGATGACACCAAGTGGGCCACGGCCATGACCACCAACGCGGGCAACGTGGCCAGCCTGTTCGTGGGCACCGATGGCTTGCTCAGCCGCCTGACGTCGGTGATCACGCCCTACACCGAAACGGGCGGCATCCTGGAAACCCGGATCAAGTCGTATGCGGCCACCACGACCGACCTGAACAACCAGCAGGACGACCTCAACACCCGTATGGACGCGTTGACCACCACGTTGACCGCCAAGTACACCCAGATGGACACCCTGGTAGCCCAGCTGAACGCCACCAGCACCAGCGTCATGACCACCCTGAACGCCTTGAACACCAAGTCGTCGAGCTGATCACACCATGCTGCACCGGGCCCGGAACCGCCTTCACAGGCGATCCGGGCCTTGTTCGTTCCGGGCTGGCGTCAAGGCGCCCTAAAGTTTTTTGCGGGCCAGTCGACACAATGGTCATGCAACACACATCACTGTTGACGTGTAACGAGGAAGCAACATGAATCCCATGAAAGCCCTTCGCCAATATCAGAAGGTCAGTTCTGTGGCGCAGACCTCCGAAGCGAGCCCGCATCGCCTGGTGCAAATGCTCATGGAAGGTGGGCTCGATCGCCTGGCGCAGGCCAAGGGCGCGCTCAGCCGCGGCCAGATCGCGCAGAAGGGCCTCATGCTCAGCAAGGCCATCGAGATCATCGGTGGGCTGCGCACGGGCCTGGATCCGGAGAAGAGCGGTGGCGATCCGGCCTCGCTGCAAGACCTGGATGCCCTGTACGCTTACATGATGCAGCGCCTGGGCGAAGCCAACCGCAAGAACGATCCAGCGATGATCGACGAGGTTGCCAAGCTGCTGATTACCGTCAAGAGTGGCTGGGACGCCATCGCGACAGTCGAGTAAGGTCAATGTCAGAGGAAGTCGACATGAGCGCACTGCAACGTATCGAACACACCAGCCTGGCCCTCAGTGACGCCCTGGCGGCGCGCGATTGGGAAGCCATTCGTGAGCTGGATCGCCAGTGCCGCGCTTGCGTCGACGCCTTGGCGGTAGAAGATCAGCCGAATGAGGAAGAGCTGCGCAGCAAATTGGAAGGCCTGTTGGACGTGTATCGGCAATTGCTGGACGCTAGCCGAGGCGAGCGCAAGGCAATAGTCGACGAGATGTCGCAACTGAAACATGCGCATAACGCCGCAAAGGTTTACCATCTGTTCCGTTAATTTGCTCGGTTGATCAGAAGTAATGCGCCATAAATTTGACTGTATTCGCTTTTTTGACTTAACTAGTAGCTGTTCACTTTCTTCAGGCGTCTATTAGCCATAACGGGCCAAAATACGTCGAGCTTGCCCTTTGCGGGCATCGAGTTGACTAGGGAAGTTGCTATTGCATGTGGCGTGAAACCAAAATTCTGCTAATCGATGACGATAGCGTTCGCCGCCGTGACCTGGCGGTGATTCTAAATTTTCTTGGCGAAGAAAATTTGCCCTGCACCAGCGGTGACTGGCAGCAGGTGGTCGACTCGTTGTCTTCGAATCGGGAAGTGCTTTGCGTCCTGGTAGGGACCGTGAACGCGCCCGGAACACTTCATGGGTTGCTTAAGACCATCGCTGGGTGGGATGAGTTCCTTCCGGTGCTGCTTTTAGGTGACACCGCCACCGGCGACCTGCCCGAGGACTTGCGCCGGCGCGTGCTTTCCAGTCTGGAAATGCCGCCCAGCTACAGCAAGCTCCTGGATTCCCTGCACCGCGCCCAGGTGTACCGCGAAATGTACGATCAGGCCCGCGAGCGTGGTCGCCAGCGCGAGCCGAACCTGTTCCGCAGCCTGGTCGGTACCAGCCGGGCCATCCAGCACGTGCGCCAGATGATGCAGCAGGTCGCCGACACCGACGCCAGCGTGCTGATCCTCGGCGAGTCGGGCACCGGCAAGGAAGTGGTAGCGCGCAACCTGCATTACCATTCCAAGCGCCGCGACGCGCCGTTCGTGCCGGTCAACTGCGGGGCCATTCCGGCCGAGCTGCTGGAAAGCGAACTGTTCGGCCACGAGAAGGGCGCCTTTACCGGTGCCATCACCAGCCGCGCCGGGCGTTTCGAGCTGGCCAACGGCGGTACCCTGTTCCTCGACGAAATCGGCGACATGCCGCTGCCGATGCAGGTCAAGTTGCTGCGCGTGTTGCAGGAGCGCACCTTCGAGCGCGTGGGCAGCAACAAGACCCAGAGCATCGACGTGCGCATTATCGCCGCCACGCACAAGAACCTGGAAAGCATGATCGAGGTGGGTACGTTCCGTGAGGACCTGTACTACCGCTTGAACGTGTTCCCAATTGAAATGGCGCCACTGCGTGAGCGCGTCGAAGACATTCCGCTGTTGATGAACGAATTGATCTCGCGCATGGAGCATGAAAAACGCGGCTCCATTCGTTTCAACTCCGCGGCCATCATGTCCCTGTGCCGCCACGGCTGGCCGGGCAACGTCCGCGAACTGGCGAACCTGGTGGAGCGCATGGCGATCATGCACCCCTATGGCGTGATCGGCGTGGCCGAGCTGCCGAAGAAGTTTCGCTACGTGGATGACGAAGACGAGCAACTGGTCGACAGCCTGCGCAGTGACCTGGAAGAACGCGTGGCCATCAACGGTCATACGCCGGACTTCACCACGGGCGCCATGCTGCCACCGGAAGGCCTGGACCTGAAGGACTACCTCGGTGGCCTGGAGCAGGGCCTGATCCAGCAAGCGCTGGATGATGCCAACGGCATTGTGGCGCGTGCGGCCGAACGCCTGCGCATCCGTCGTACCACCCTGGTGGAGAAGATGCGCAAATATGGCATGAGCCGCCGTGAGGGCGACGATCAGACAGATGATTGACGCTTGAGTTCCCGAGGCTGGCGCAGGGAAGCGCTGGCCGATAGCCTTTGTATCTTTTTCCGCGCTTTTCCCCTTCGCTTAACCCCTTGTCTATATTGGCTTTCCTTGATTTGTATCAAGGATGATTCCATTCTTTGCGGCTGTGATGGCCCGCACAAAATGATCCGGCACGACGATTGCTACATGTCAGGCACGATACCCGTTTATGACGGTATGCCACGCGAGAGATCACGATGCCACAGGCCGCCCCCATGACCACTGCCCCTGAACTCGAGGGCCAGCCCTCCGTTGAACAGGCCAGCCGGCTTGGCCTTGAGCAGGCGTTTGCACTGTTCAACCAGATGTCGACCCAGCTCAGCGATTCCTACAGCATGCTCGAGGCCCGTGTGGCCGAACTCAAGGGCGAGCTCGCGGTGGTCAGTGCCCAGCGCATGGCCGAGCTGGCCGAGAAAGAACGCCTTGCCAACCGCCTGCAACACTTGCTTGACCTGTTGCCTGGCGGCGTCATTGTCATTGACGCCCACGGCGTGGTCAGCGAAGCCAACCCGGCCGCCTGCCAGTTGCTGGGCGAACCGTTGGTGGGCGTGCTGTGGCGCCATGTCATTACCCGCTGCTTTGCACCGCGCGAGGATGATGGCCACGAAATTTCCCTGAAGGATGGCCGTCGGCTGTCTATTTCCACCCGGTCACTGGACGCTGAGCCCGGGCAACTGGTGCTGCTCAACGACCTGACGGAAACCCGTCGCCTGCAGGATCAACTGGCCCGCCACGAGCGCCTGTCGTCCCTGGGGCGCATGGTGGCTTCCCTGGCGCATCAGATTCGCACCCCGTTGTCGGCGGCGCTGCTCTACGCCAGTCATTTGACGGAGCAGGCGCTGCCGGTGGAAACCCAGCAGCGCTTCGCCGGGCGCCTCAAGGAGCGCCTGCACGAACTGGAGCACCAGGTGCGCGACATGCTGGTGTTTGCCCGTGGCGAGCTGCCGCTCAGCGACCGCCTGACCCCGCAGGCGCTGTTCGAGGCCTTGCAGGCGGCGGCCCACACCCACGTGCAGGATTTGTCGGTGCGCTGGCAGTTCGACTGCCCGGTGGGCGAATTGCTGTGCAACCGCGACACCCTGGTGGGCGCGCTGCTGAACCTGATCGAAAATTCGATCCAGTCGGCGCCGGGCCAGGTGCACTTGAAGATTCATTTGTACGCCCGCGATCACCAACTGCGCCTGGCCATCAGCGACAACGGCAGCGGCATCGAGCCGGCCGTGCTGGCGCGCCTGGGCGAACCGTTTTTCACCACCAAGACCACCGGTACCGGCCTGGGCCTGGCGGTGGTCAAGGCAGTGTCCCGTGCCCACCAGGGCGAGATGGCGATTCGTTCGCGGCTGGGGCGCGGCACCTGTGCGCTGGTGACGCTGCCACTGATCCATACCCGTGCGGTGCAGGAGTAAAGCTGATGGCGATCAAGGTCCTGCTGGTGGAAGATGATCGGGCCCTGCGCGAAGCGCTGGGCGACACCCTGGAGCTGGGCGGTTATGACTACCGTGCGGTGGGCACTGCCGAGGACGCCTTGCTGGCGGTGGGCAGCGAGGCCTTCGGCATGGTCATCAGTGACGTCAACATGCCGGGCATGGATGGCCATCAGTTGCTGTGCCAGTTGCGCGCCCGCCAGCCGCAGTTGCCAGTGCTGTTGATGACCGCCCACGCCGCGGTCGACCGTGCGGTGCAAGCCATGCGCGCCGGTGCCGCCGATTACCTGGTCAAGCCGTTCCTGCCCAAGGCCCTGCTGGACCTGGTGGCCCGCCATGCCCTGGGTTGCCTGAGCGCCACCGAGAAGGAAGGCCCGGTGGCGGTCGAGCCGGCCAGCGCGCAACTGCTGGACCTGGCGGCGCGCGTGGCGCGCAGCGATTCCACGGTGCTGATCTCGGGTGAGTCGGGCACAGGCAAGGAGGTGCTGGCGCGCTACATTCACCAGCAGTCCAACCGCGCCAACCAACCGTTCATTGCCATCAACTGCGCGGCTATCCCTGACAACATGCTCGAGGCCACGTTGTTCGGCCATGAGAAAGGCTCGTTCACCGGCGCCATCGCGGCCCAGCCGGGCAAGTTCGAACAGGCCGATGGCGGCACGCTGTTGCTTGACGAGATTTCCGAAATGCCTTTGGGCCTGCAAGCCAAGTTGCTGCGGGTGCTGCAGGAGCGCGAAGTAGAGCGGGTAGGGGCGCGCAAGCCGATTGCCCTGGACATTCGCGTGGTCGCCACCACCAACCGCGACCTGGCTGGCGAAGTGGCGGCGGGGCGCTTCCGTGAAGACCTGTACTATCGCCTGTCAGTGTTCCCGCTGGCCTGGCGCCCGTTGCGCGAGCGCACCGCCGATATTCTGCCGCTGGCCGAGCGTTTGCTGGCCAAGCACGTCAATAAAATGAAGCATGCCGCCGTGCGCTTGTCGCCCGCGGCCCAGGCCTGCCTGGTCAATTACCCGTGGCCGGGTAATGTGCGCGAGCTGGACAATGCCATTCAGCGCGCGTTGATTTTGCAGCAGGGCGGCCTGATTCAGTCCGAGGACTTCTGCCTGGCCGGCCCGGTGGGCGCGGCGCCATTGCCGGCGCTGTCCATTGTGCGCAGCGCCCCGGCCGCCGTCGAGTCCTTGACGGCACTGCCGGCCGAAGCGGCAGGCGGCCTGGGCGACGACCTGCGCCGCCGCGAATTCCAGCTGATCATCGACACCCTGCGCACCGAGCGCGGCCGTCGCAAGGAAGCCGCCGAGCGCCTGGGCATCAGCCCGCGCACCCTGCGCTACAAACTGGCGCAAATGCGCGATGCCGGGATGGATGTGGAAGCCAGCCTGTACGCCAGTTGATTGTCTGATTCCTGATAAGCGCCCTGTGGGAGCTGGCGTGCCAGCGAGCTTTTTAAACCATCAAAAGCTCGCTGGCGCGCCAGCTCCCACATTGTTATGTAAGGTTTTTGTGATCCAACCGAGGAGCTGGCACCCTTGTTGCTACCTCCCGTGTATCCGTTGTAACAGTGTCAAAAAATTGCGGGCCGTCGGAGAGAGTGATCCATGAGCCAAGGTATCGAATTCAATCGTCTGATTATGGACATGCGCACCATGCAGGCAGACGCCATGGGCGTCAGCAAGACTGCGGCCGCCCCGGAAGTGGCGGGTACCAGCAGCTTTGCCGACCTGTTGGGCAATGCCGTGAACAAAGTCAGCGACACCCAGCAGGCGTCGGATCAGTTGGCCAACGCCTTCGAGATCGGCAAGAGCGGTGTCGACATCACCGACGTGATGGTGGCGTCGCAGAAAGCCAGCGTGTCGTTCCAGGCGCTGACCCAGGTGCGCAACAAGCTGGTTCAGGCGTACCAAGACATCATGCAGATGCCGGTATAAGGGCGAGATTGAGACATGGCAGACGCAGTCGTGGATAACGTACCAGCCAAGAACGGCGCAGCCGGCGGCAAGCCGCCGCTGTTTGGCCTGTCCTTCCTGGAAAATATTTCCAAGATGACCATGTTGCGTCAGGTGGGCCTGTTGGTCGGCCTGGCCGCCAGCGTGGCGATTGGTTTTGCCGTGGTGCTGTGGTCGCAGCAACCCGATTACCGTCCGTTGTACGGCAGCCTGGCCGGCATGGACACCAAGCAGGTGATGGAAACCCTCAACGCCGCGGACATTCCGTACACCGTCGAGCCCAACTCCGGCGCGCTGCTGGTCAAGGCTGACGACATCGGCCGTGCGCGCATGAAGCTGGCCGCCGCGGGCGTAGCGCCAAGCGACGGCAACGTCGGCTACGAAATCATGGACAAGGAGCAGGCGCTCGGCACCAGCCAGTTCATGGAAACCGCGCGCTACCGCCAGGGCCTGGAAGGCGAACTGGCCCGTACCATCTCCAGCCTGAATAACGTCAAGGGTGCCCGCGTGCACTTGGCCATTCCGAAAAGCTCGGTGTTCGTGCGCGACGACCGCAAGCCGACCGCTTCGGTGCTGGTTGAGCTGTACCCGGGTCGCACCCTCGACGCCGGCCAGGTTCTGGCCATCGTCAACCTGGTGGCCACCAGCGTGCCGGAAATGGACAAGTCCGGCGTTGCCGTGGTTGACCAGAAAGGCAACCTGCTGTCCGAACAGCTGCAAGACTCCGAGCTGACCATGGCTGGCAAGCAGTTCGACTACAGCCGCAAAATGGAAAGCATGCTCACCCAGCGTGTGCACAACATTCTGGAGCCGGTGCTGGGCAACGACCGCTACAAGGCGGAAGTGTCGGCCGACGTCGACTTCAGCGCGGTGGAGTCCACCAGCGAACAATTCAACCCCGACCAGCCGGCCCTGCGCAGCGAGCAGTCGGTGACCGAACAGCGTTCCAGCGGCAGCGGCCCGTCGGGCGTGCCGGGTGCCCTGAGCAACCAGCCGCCGTCGCCAGCCAGCGCGCCGCAGAAAACCGGTGGCGCCGCCGCGCCTGCCGCCCCTGCGGCGATTCCGCCAGGCCAGCCGCTGCTGGACGCCAATGGTCAACAGATCATGGACCCGGCCACGGGTCAGCCGATGCTGGCGCCGTACCCGGCCGACAAGCGTAACCAGTCGACCAAGAACTTCGAGTTGGACCGTTCCATCAGCCACACCAAGCAGCAGCAGGGTCGTCTGACCCGCCTGTCGGTGGCCGTGGTGGTCGACGATCAGGTCAAGACCGACGCCAAGGGTGAAGTCACTCACACCCCGTGGAGCGCCGATGACCTGGGCCGTTTCACCCGCCTGGTGCAGGACGCGGTCGGTTTCGACGCCAGCCGTGGCGACAGCGTGACCGTAATCAACGCTCCGTTCTCGCCGGACCGTGGCGAAGTGGTGCCGGAAGTTTCCTTCTACCAGCAGCCGTGGTTCTGGGATGTGGTCAAGCAGGTACTGGGTGTGCTGTTCATCCTGGTGCTGGTGTTTGGCGTGCTGCGCCCGGTGCTCAACAACATCACCGGTGGCAAGGGCAAAGGGCTGGTCGGCGCCGACGGCGACGTGGAACTGGGTGGCATGGGCGGTCTGGATGGCGAACTGGCCAACGACCGCGTCACCCTGGGTGGGCCGCAGAGTATTCTGCTGCCGAGCCCGAGCGAGGGATATGACGCTCAGTTGAACGCAATCAAGAGTCTGGTGGCCGAAGACCCGGGTCGCGTGGCCCAGGTCGTGAAAGAGTGGATTAACGCCGATGAGTAACAATCAAGCGCTTGCCGCCAAACTGACCAAAGTCGACAAGGCGGCCATCCTCCTGCTGTCCCTGGGCGAAACTGACGCCGCCCAGGTACTGCGGCACATGGGCCCCAAGGAAGTCCAGCGCGTGGGCGTGGCGATGGCGCAGATGCGCAACGTGCACCGCGAGCAGGTCCAGCAGGTGATGAGCGAGTTCGTCGACATCGTCGGCGACCAGACCAGCCTGGGCGTGGGTTCGGACACCTATATCCGCAAGATGCTGACCTCGGCCCTGGGCGAGGACAAGGCCAACGGCCTGATCGACCGCATCCTGCTGGGTGGCAACACCAGCGGCCTGGACAGCCTGAAGTGGATGGAACCGCGCGCCGTGGCCGACGTGATCCGTTACGAGCACCCGCAGATCCAGGCGATCGTGGTGGCGTACCTGGACGCCGACCAGGCGGGCGAAGTGCTGGGCCATTTCGACCACAAGGTGCGCCTGGACATCATCCTGCGGGTATCGTCGCTCAACACCGTGCAGCCAGCGGCGCTGAAAGAGCTGAACCTGATTCTGGAGAAGCAGTTCTCGGGCAACTCCAACGCGGCGCGCACCACCCTGGGTGGTATCAAGCGTGCGGCGGACATCATGAACTTCCTCGACAGTTCGGTGGAAGGTGCGCTGATGGATTCGATCCGCGAAGTGGACGAGGACCTGTCCAGCCAGATCGAAGACCTGATGTTCGTGTTCAACAACCTGGCCGACGTCGACGACCGCGGTATCCAGGCGCTGCTGCGCGAAGTGTCCTCCGACGTCCTGGTGCTGGCGCTCAAGGGCTCGGACGAGAACGTCAAGGAAAAGATCTTCAAGAACATGTCCAAGCGTGCTGCCGAGCTGCTGCGCGACGACCTGGAAGCCAAGGGGCCGGTACGGGTCAGCGACGTGGAAACGGCGCAGAAGGAAATCCTCACCATTGCCCGCCGCATGGCCGAAGCCGGCGAAATCGTGCTGGGTGGCAAGGGCGGCGAGGAAATGATCTAACCGCCTGTTTCGTGGTCTCACGTTGACCGGGCGGGCCTCTTCGCGGGCGGAGCCCGCTCCCACACAGGGCCAGGCTGGACAGGCCGTTGTGGGAGCGGGCTCTGCCCGCGAACAAGCCACCGCCGACCTCAAGCATTCTGGCGCCATCAGGAATAATCAATGTCTCGCCCCTCCGAACAACACCCCAGTGACCTGATCCGCGCCAAGGACCTCGAAGCGTTCGACCTGTGGGCCATCCCCAGTTTCGACCCCGAGGTGCCCGAGCCCGAGCCGGAACCCGAGCCGCTGGTCGAAGAGATCGAGGAAGTGCCCCTGGAGGAGGTCCAGCCGCTGACGCTGGAAGAACTCGAGAGCATCCGCCAGGAGGCCTACAACGAAGGCTTCGCCACCGGCGAGAAAGAAGGTTTCCACAGCACCACGCTCAAGGTCCGCCAGGAAGCCGAAGTGGCCCTGGCCGCCAAGCTGGCCAGCCTGGACCAGCTGATGGGCCATTTGATGGCGCCGATCGCCGATCAGGACAGCCAGATTGAAAAGTCCCTGGTGGAACTGGTGGGGCACATTGCCCGCCAGGTGATCCAGCGCGAACTCAAGACCGATTCCAGCCAGATCGAACACGTGCTGCGCGAAGCGCTGAAGCTGCTGCCCATGGGCGCCGGCAATGTGCGCATCTTCGTCAACCCGCAGGACTTCGATCAGATCAAGGCCCTGCGCGAGCGCCATGAGGAAACCTGGCGCATTGTCGAAGACGAGGCGCTGCAACCCGGTGGTTGCCGCGTGGAGTCCGAACACAGCCGCATCGACGCCAGCATCGAAACACGCATCACCCAGGCCCTGAGCCAACTGTTCGATCAGTTGCACGAGCAGGCCCTGCACCCGGCCGAAGCCGACGTCAGCGTCGACCTGGAAGGCCGCGATGCGCCTTGATCGCACCAGTTTCGCCAAGCGCCTGAGCAGCTACGAGGCGGCCATCAGCCTGCCCGTGCAGCCCGTGCTGGAAGGTCGCCTGCTGCGCATGGTCGGCTTGACGCTGGAGGCCGAAGGCCTGCGCGCCGCCATGGGCAGCCGCTGCGTAGTGATCAACGATGACAGCCATCACCCGGTGCAGGTCGAGGCCGAGGTCATGGGCTTTTCCGGCACCAAGGTGTTCCTGATGCCCGTGGGCAGTGTCGCCGGCATCGCTCCGGGCGCCCGCGTGGTGCCTTTGGCTGATACCGGTCGCCTGCCCATGGGCATGAGCATGCTGGGGCGGATTCTTGACGGTGCCGGCCGCGCGCTGGACGGCAAGGGCGGCATGAAGGCCGAAGACTGGGTGCCCATGGACGGCCCGACCATCAACCCGCTCAAGCGCGACCCCATCAGCCAGCCGCTGGACGTGGGCATTCGCAGCATCAACGGTTTGTTGACGGTGGGCCGTGGCCAGCGCCTGGGCCTGTTCGCCGGTACCGGCGTGGGCAAGAGTGTGCTGCTGGGCATGATGACCCGCTTCACCGAGGCCGACATCATTGTCGTCGGCCTGATCGGCGAGCGGGGCCGCGAGGTGAAGGAATTCATCGAACACATCCTCGGCGAGGAGGGCTTGAAGCGTTCCGTGGTGGTCGCCTCGCCGGCCGACGAAGCGCCACTGATGCGCCTGCGCGCCGCCATGTACTGCACCCGTATCGCCGAATATTTCCGTGACAAGGGCAAGAACGTCCTGTTGCTGATGGACTCGCTGACCCGTTTCGCCCAGGCCCAACGGGAAATCGCCCTGGCCATCGGCGAACCGCCGGCAACCAAGGGTTATCCGCCGTCGGTGTTCGCCAAGCTGCCCAAGTTGGTGGAGCGCGCCGGCAACGCCGAGGCCGGTGGAGGTTCGATCACCGCGTTCTACACCGTGCTGTCGGAAGGCGACGACCAGCAGGACCCCATCGCCGACTCGGCCCGGGGTGTGCTGGACGGCCACATTGTGCTGTCCCGGCGGTTGGCGGAAGAGGGGCATTACCCCGCCATCGACATCGAGGCCTCCATCAGCCGGGTCATGCCCAGTGTGGTCAGCCCCCAGCACATGGGCCAGGCCCAGCAATTCAAGCAGTTGTGGTCACGCTACCAGCAAAGTCGCGACCTGATCAGCGTGGGCGCCTACGTGCCTGGCGGTGACCGCGAGACGGACCTGGCGATCAACCTGCACCCGACCCTGGTGCGCTACCTGCGCCAGGGCCTGGATGACAACGAAAGCCTGGAGGCCAGCAGCGAACGCCTGGCCGCGGTGTTCAAGCCCGTGGCGCCGGGCGGATAAGCCATGGCACTGAGCCGCGCAGCGCGCCTGGCCCCGGTGGTCGACATGGCGGAAAAAGCCGAGCGCACGGCTGCCCAGCGCCTGGGCCACTTCCAGGGCCAGGTGCGCCTGTCGGAAAGCAAGCTGGCGGAGTTGGACCGCTACCGCGTCGATTACCAGGCGCAATGGCACACCTACGGCAGCAAAGGCGTGTCCGGCCAGTGGCTGATGAACTACCAGCGCTTTTTGAACCAATTGGAAACGGCCGTTGCCCAACAGAAGCAGAGCCTGGCCTGGCACCAGAAAAACCTCGAGAACGCCCGGGTTACCTGGCAGCAGTCCTACGCGCGGGTCGAAGGCCTGCGCAAGTTGGTACAACGCTACATTGATGAGGCCCGGCAGTTGGAAGATCGTCGCGAGCAAAAACTGCTCGACGAGCTGTCCCAACGCTTGCCGCGCCAGAGCAGCTTCTAGCCAATTATTTGTCGAGGTGCAGGTTGCCGGGGGGGCTTCACGGTGCTAAACCTTGTACGGAGCAGGCTAATTTAAAGGAATTTCGTCCATGGCCGTAAACGCTGACTACTCCGCCCAGGGAAAAGAGCTGACCATCAGCATCCAAGGTCGCTTCGACTTCGGCTCCCATCAGGATTTCCGCAACGCCTACGAGCGGGTCAAAGAAAAGCCCCAGGCATACCGCATCGACCTCAAGCAGACCACTTACCTGGACAGTTCGGCCCTGGGCATGCTGTTGCTGCTGCGCGACCACGCCGGCGGCGATTCGGCCAAGGTGCGGTTGGTGAACAGCAACAGTGATGTGAAGAAAATCCTCGCGATTTCCAATTTCGACAAACTGTTCGAGATCGAATAAGCATGCTCGCGGCCAGTGAACCACTGACCGTACTGATCGCCGATGACAACATGACCGACCGCATGTTGTTGTCCAGTATCGTACGGCGTCAGGGCCATCGCGTGTTGACCGCCAGCGATGGCCAGGAAGCGGTCGAAGTCTTCGCCCAGCGCCGCCCGCAGCTGGTGCTGCTGGATGCCATGATGCCCGTGGTCGACGGTTTTGAAGCCGCCCGGCAGATCAAGGAGCTGGCCGGCGAAGCCCTGGTGCCCATTATCTTCCTGACCTCCATGACCGAAGAGCAAGCGCTGGTGCGCTGCCTGGAGGCGGGCGGCGACGATTTTCTCGCCAAACCCTATAACCAGGTGATCCTGGCCGCCAAGATCAAGGCCATGGACCGCCTGCGCCGCTTGCAGGCCACGGTGCTGGAGCAGCGCGACCAGATCACCCGCCACCACGGCTACCTGCTCAACGAGCAGCGCGTGGCCAAGGCGGTGTTCGACCAGGTGGCGCATTCCGGCTGCCTCAGCTCGCCGAATATTCGCTACATGCAGTCGCCCTATGCGCTGTTCAACGGTGACCTGTTGCTGGCCTCGTTCACGCCATCGGGCGGCATGCATTTGCTGCTGGGCGATTTCACCGGCCACGGCTTGCCGGCGGCGGTGGGCGCCATGCCCTTGGCCGAAGTGTTCTACGGCATGACGGCCAAGGGTTACGGCCTGCCGGAAATCCTTCGCGAGATGAACGCCAAGCTCAAGCGTATCCTGCCGGTGGACATGTTCTGCTGTGCGACCCTGCTGAACGTGAACTTCCAGCGGCGCATTGTCGAGGTGTGGAACGGCGGCATGCCCGACGGCTACCTGCACCGCTTGGAAACCGCCGAGCATGTGTCGCTGCGCTCGCGCCACTTGCCGCTAGGGGTGTTGTCGCGGGCCACGTTCCAGGACAAGACCGAGGTTTTCGCCCTGCAGCCGGGCGACCGCCTCTTCCTGTTGTCCGACGGCGTGATCGACACCGCCAACAGCGATGATCAGCTGTTCGGGGTGGAGCGCCTGCAGCGCGTGTTTGAACTGAACCGCAACCCCGACCTGCTGTTCGAGGACATTCAGGCGGCGCTCAAGGCATTCCGCGGCGAGTCGCGCGATGACGTCAGCATGGTGCAGGTGGAAATGGTCGAGCCCGATGCCCTCGAGCAACCGGCCACGGTGTACTCTGACAGCGGCGCCTCAAGCCCGCTGAACTGGTCCATGAGCCTGGAGCTGCGTGCCGACACCCTCAAGCGCTTCAACCCGTTGCCTTACCTGCTGCAACTGCTGCAGGAAATCCACGGCTTGCGCGCCCAGAGCGGGGCGCTGTACAGCGTGCTTTCGGAGCTGTACTCCAACGCCCTGGAACATGGCGTGCTGGGCCTTGATTCAAACCTCAAGCGCGACGCCGAAGGCTTTGCGCAGTATTATGAACAGCGCAATGCCCGCCTCAGCCAGTTGAAGGATGGCTATGTGCGCCTGCACTTCCTGGTGCAACCGCAAGGCAGTGGCGGCCGGCTGATCATCGATGTCGAAGACAGCGGCCATGGCTTCGACACCCGCCAGGTCATGGCGCGCCCCGCCGAGGATCAAGGCCTGTCCGGCCGGGGCCTGAAGTTGATCCGGCAACTGAGCCACAGTGCACAATGGTCTGAAGACGGCCGCAGTGCCTGCGTGGAATTTTCCTGGGAGGCTCTGGCATAATCCCGGCTTGATCAAGGAGCGAACAAGTGTCCAACCAGCATCTCGACTACGACGTGCTCAGCGCGCTGCAGGAAGTCATGGAGGAGGAGTATCCGCTGTTGCTGGATACATTCCTCACCGACTCGGAAGTGCGCCTGAACGAATTGCACAAGGCTACCGACCCGCATCAGCTGGGCCAGGCGGCTCACAGCTTCAAGGGCAGCAGCAGCAACATGGGCGCCACCGCTCTGGCCGACCTGTGCCGCCAGCTGGAGGAGCGCGTCAAGCATCCGCCACTCAACGGCATCGAAGACCTGGTCAACCGCATCGACCATGAATTCGCTGAAGTGCGCCGCCTGTACCGCGACGAGCGCCAGCGCTTTCCCTGCTGATACGCCGCTCAACCGGCCGCCCGTGCAACGGCCGCCAGGCCGCATCAAGGCCTGCGCGAATAAACTGGCCCGACTCTTGCTATCTACCCTGCACCTGTACCCCCGTTTCAGTGCAGCGGAGACCTGTCAATGTCAGTCGTGTCAAACCCTCTCTTGCAGATCGCGAGCACCGCGAGCACTCAGGCCAGCACCCTGGCGAACCTGAGCAAGGCCGCAGAACCCGCCAAGGACACGTCCGCGGACTTCGCCAAGGTGTATGCCAAGCAGTCCCAGACCGCCTCCACCAAAGTGGCCAGCACGGGTCAGCAGCAGGCGGCCAACAAGCAAGACCAGGTGGCCAGCCAGACCAAGAGCAAGACGGCCAGCGACAAGGACACTGCCGCCAGCAAGCCTGCGGTTGCCGATAGCGGCAAGAATTTGCCTGCCCAGAAAACTGCCAGGGTCGACAAGGCGGACAAGGGCGACAAGGCTGACAAATCCGCCAAGGCAGACAAGGCAGACAAGTCCAAGGACGACGATCAGGACGATGCCGACACCGTCACCGATGCGTCGACCACTGACGCCACCACGCCTGCGGTCGCCGTGACCACCCCGGACCCGACTGCCCCCGTGGCGCCGACCCCAGACCCCACGCAGGCCCAGGCGCAGCAACCCACGCCCACGCCCGATCCGGCGCAGACCGCCGCGCTGGCACAGGCAGCGGCGCCGGTGCAGGACACCACCAGCGACAGCAGCACCGACACCTTCGACCCGTCCAAGGACGACCCGCTGGCCAACATGCCGACCCTGCGCCTGGCGCTGGAGCAGAGCGCCAAGGCCCAGGGCACCACCTCGGCCCACGCGCAAACCAGCGACGCGGCCAATGACCAAACGTCCAGCGTCAATTCCGATGCCGACCAGAGCTTCGCCAGCGGGCTGGCGGCCATGGTGGTGCAGCAGAAGGGCGGCGGTGACAGCCAGACCAGCGACAAGGCGTTTGACAGCCAGATCGATGACGGCCTGAAAAACGTCAAGGGTGCGACGGCCGATACCCGCATCGACGATTTCGCCAATCGCCTGGCGGCGATGACCGACGCGCCCACCGCCAAGACCGCCGCCGCATCGACCACCACTGTGCAAGCGCCCACGACTCAGTTGGCGTTGAACCAGAATGGCTGGACCGAAGGCGTGGTCAACCGGGTGATGTACCTGTCCAGCCAGAACCTGAAGTCGGCGGACATCCAGCTGACCCCGGCCGAGCTGGGCCGCCTGAGCATCCGCGTCGATATGGCGCCCGACCAGCAGACCCAGGTGACCTTCACCAGCGCCCACCTGCACGTGCGCGAAGCGTTGGAAAGCCAGCAGGGCAAGCTCAAGGACATGTTCGCCGAGCAGGGCATGGGCCAACTTGACGTCAACGTCTCTGACCAGTCGCGCCAGTCCTCTCAGGACCAGGCCCAGCAAAGCCAGCGCACTGCGCGCGGCACCGGCGGCACCGACAGCCTGGACGGCGTCGAAGCCACCTCGCCGCTGGCCAGCCAGCCGACGGTGCAGCAGGTGGTGGTTGGCACCAGCGCCATCGACTACTACGCCTGATCGGTCGGTGTAGCGGCCGACGCTACACCGGGGTTGCCTCGCTGAAGTAGCAGCGGCCGCAAGGCCGCGTCCAGGGCCCGGTCATTCATCGCTTTGTGTGCGTCCTGACAAATCTGGCATAACACTTGCTCGACCCTCTGCAGGCGAGTGTTAACCCCCCGATTAGTGACGGATTATTGGCATGGCGAAGAGCGAAGCAGAGAAAGACCCCGCAGGCAAAGGCAAACTCAAGATGATTATTCTTCTTGTCCTGGTCCTGCTGCTGGTGATCGGTGCGTCCGTGGGCGCCACCTGGTTCTTCCTGCACAAGGGCAGCGAGGCCAAGCCGGCCGAGGCCGCGGCCACCGCGGTACCGGGCAAGCAGCCAGCGTTGTATGAACCGCTGACGCCGGCCTTCGTGGTCAATTTCAAGCAGGATGGCCGAGACCGCTACATGCAGGTCAGCCTGACCATGCAGGCGCGCGACAAGGCCGACCTGGATGCCCTGATGGTGCACATGCCGGTGATCCGCAACAACCTGGTGATGATGTTCTCCGGCGAAGACTTCGCCACGCTGGCCACCCCGGTCGGCGAGGAAATGCTGCGCCAGAAAGCCACGGCCGCCGTGCAGGCAGTGGCGCAGAAAGAAGTCGGCAAGCCGGTCATCGACCAGCTGCTTTTCACTAACTTCGTATTGCAGTAGGAACACGACATGGCCGTGCAAGACCTGCTGTCCCAGGATGAGATCGACGCGCTGCTGCATGGCGTCGACGATGGGCTGGTGCAAACCGAAAGCAACGGCGACCCGGGCAGCGTCAAAAGTTATGACCTGACCAGCCAGGACCGTATCGTCCGCGGGCGCATGCCGACCCTGGAAATGATCAACGAGCGGTTTGCGCGCTACACCCGCATCAGCATGTTCAACCTGCTGCGCCGTTCGGCGGACGTGGCGGTGGGTGGCGTGCAGGTGATGAAGTTTGGCGAGTACGTGCATTCCCTGTACGTGCCCACCAGCCTCAACCTGGTGAAAATCAAGCCGCTGCGCGGCACCGGCCTGTTCATTCTCGACGCCAAGCTGGTATTCAAGCTGGTGGACAACTTCTTCGGCGGTGACGGTCGTCACGCCAAGATCGAGGGGCGCGAATTCACCCCCACCGAACTGCGCGTGGTGCGCATGGTGCTGGACCAGGCCTTCATCGACCTGAAGGAAGCCTGGCAGGCGATCATGGAAGTCAATTTCGAGTACATCAACTCGGAAGTGAACCCGGCCATGGCCAACATCGTCGGCCCCAGCGAAGCGGTGGTGGTGTCTACCTTCCACATCGAACTGGACGGCGGTGGCGGCGACCTGCACGTGACCATGCCGTACTCGATGATCGAGCCGGTGCGCGAAATGCTCGACGCCGGCTTCCAGTCCGACCTGGACGACCAGGACGAGCGCTGGAGCAAGGCGCTGCGTGAAGACGTGCTGGATGTCAGCGTGCCGGTGGGTGCCACCGTTGCTCGTCGCCAGCTGCGCCTGCGCGACATCCTGCACATGCAACCGGGTGATGTGATTCCGGTGGAACTGCCCGACGAATTGATTCTGCGCGCCAACGGCGTGCCGTCTTTCAAGGCCAAGCTCGGTTCCCACAAGGGCAACCTGGCGCTGCAAGTGATCGAGCCGATCGAACGCCGTTGAGGCGCTGTCGATAAGGCCTTAACCCTGAATTAATTTGCCCGTCGAGGACCTCTGATGGCTGACGAACACGAAATGACCTCCCCGGAAGACCAGGCCCTGGCTGACGAGTGGGCTGCTGCCCTGGGTGAGTCCGGCGATGCCGGGCAGAGCGACATCGATGCACTGCTGGCGGCCGACGCCGGCAACTCGGCCTCTGGCTCGCGCCTGCCGATGGAAGAATTCGGCACCTCGCCCAAGCATAACGGCCCGGTGAGCCTCGACGGCCCGAACCTGGACGTGATCCTGGACATTCCAGTGACCATTTCCATGGAAGTGGGCGCCACCGATATCAACATCCGCAACCTGCTGCAACTGAACCAGGGGTCGGTCATCGAGCTCGACCGCTTGGCCGGCGAGCCGCTGGACGTGTTGGTCAACGGCACGCTGATCGCCCACGGCGAAGTAGTGGTGGTCAACGAGAAGTTCGGCATTCGCCTGACTGACGTGATCAGCCCCAGCGAACGTATCAAGAAGCTGCGCTGAATGAGCCGTTTGCTTGCGTTGTTGCTGGCTGTGCCGCTGCCGGCATTCGCCGCCACCCTGGCGCCTGCCACACCCGCCGCGGCACCGGCGCCGGTGGGCGTGGGCTCGGCGCTGGGCGGCGGTATGGCCGGCCAGCTGACGCAGTTGATGCTCGGCCTGCTGCTGGTGATCGGCCTGATCTTCGCCCTGGCGTGGGTACTGCGCCGCGTGCAGCAGGCCACGCCCCATGGCGGCCAGGTGATCGAACTGCTCGGCTCGCGGGCCCTGGGCCCGCGTGATCGGCTGGTGCTGGTACAGGTCGGTTCCGAGCAGATCCTGCTCGGTTTGAGCCCCGGGCGCATTGCCCCGCTGCACGTGATGCAGCAGCCCATCGAGGTGCCGGTGAAAACCAGGTCGGCCTCGCCGGAGTTTGCCCAGCGCCTGATGGAGCTGATGGGCAAGGACCATAAGGATAAGCATTGATGGGCGCGTTGCGCGTTTTGTTGACCCTGGCACTGGTGGTGGCCGCGCCGATGGCGCTGGCCGCCGACCCGTTGTCGATCCCGGCGATCACGCTGGGCACTGGCGCCAATGGCCAGCAGGAATATTCGGTCAGCCTGCAGATTCTGCTGATCATGACCGCGCTGAGTTTCATCCCGGCGTTCGTCATGCTGATGACCAGCTTCACCCGCATCATCATCGTCTTTTCCATTCTGCGTCAGGCCCTGGGCCTGCAGCAGACGCCGTCCAACCAGTTGCTCACGGGCATGGCGCTGTTCTTGACCCTGTTCATCATGGCGCCGGTGTTCGACAAGGTGAACCAGCAGGCCCTGCAGCCGTACCTGGCGGAAAAAATGAGCGCCCAGGACGCGGTGATGAAGGCCGAAGGCCCGGTGAAGGACTTCATGCTGGCGCAGACGCGCCAGAGTGACCTGGACCTGTTCATGCGCCTGTCGCGGCGTACCGACATCGCCAGCCCCGACCAGGCGCCGCTGACCATCGTGGTGCCGGCGTTCGTCACCTCGGAGCTCAAGACAGCGTTCCAGATCGGCTTCATGATCTTCATCCCGTTCCTGATCATCGACCTGGTGGTGGCGAGCGTGCTGATGGCCATGGGTATGATGATGCTGTCGCCGCTGATCATCTCGTTGCCGTTCAAGATCATGCTGTTTGTGCTGGTGGATGGCTGGGCGCTGATCATCGGTACCCTGGCCAGCAGTTTTGGCGGCGTCTGAGACCCCGCACGGAGATCCGTCATGACCCCTGAAGTGGCTGTCGACCTGTTTCGCAATGCGCTGTGGCTGACCACCATGATGGTCGGCATCCTGGTGGTGCCCAGCCTGGTGGTGGGCTTGATCGTGGCCATGTTCCAGGCGGCCACGCAAATCAACGAACAGACCCTGAGCTTCTTGCCGCGCCTGCTGGTAATGCTGATTACCCTGATCATCGTCGGGCCGTGGCTGGTGCGCACGTTCATGGAGTACATCACTAACCTGTACACCAGCATTCCGCAGTTGATTGGATGAACCCGCTCCTGCACTTGACCGACGCGCAGATCGGCGCCTGGGTCGCCAGCTTCGTGCTGCCGCTGTTTCGCGTAGGCTCCATGCTGATGGCCATGCCGGTGTTCGGGACCACCATGGTGCCCAAGCGCATTCGCCTGTACCTGGCGATGGCGATCACCGTGGTCATCGCACCGTCGCTGCCGCCCATGCCGGTGGTCGATTCCTTGACGCTGCAGGGCCTGATGCTGGTGGGCGAGCAGATCATCATTGGCTCGCTGCTGGGCTTTTCGCTGCAGATGCTGTTCCAGGCCTTCCTGATCGCCGGGCAGATCCTGGCCATTCAGATGGGCATGGGCTTCGCCTCCATGAACGACCCGGTCAACGGCGTGCAGACCGCCGTGGTGGGGCAATTCTTCACCATGCTGGTGACCCTGCTGTTTTTGGCCATGAACGGCCACCTGGTGGTGTTCGAGGTGTTGGTGGAAAGCTTCACCACCTTGCCGGTGGGCGGCGGGGTGATGGTCAATCAGTTCTGGGAACTGATCATGCACATGAGCTGGGTGCTGGCGGCGGCGGTGATCCTGGTGCTGCCGGCGATCACCGCGCTGCTGGTGGTCAACGTCGCGTTCGGGGTGATGACCCGTGCGGCGCCGCAGTTGAACATTTTTTCCATCGGTTTTCCGTTGACGCTGGTCATGGGCATGCTGATTCTGTGGCTCAGCCTGGCGGACATTCTCAACCAATATCAGCCCATGGCCACCGAGGCCTTGCAGTGGCTGCGCGAACTGGCACGGGCACGCTGACATGGCAGAGAGCGAGAGCGGTCAGGACAAGACAGAAGACCCCACGGACAAAAAACTCCGTGAGGCACGCGAACGCGGCGAGGTGGCGCGCTCCAAGGAGCTCAATACCCTGGCGGTGATGATTGGCGGCTGCGGTGCCTTGCTGGCCTATGGCGGCCACCTGGCGCAGACGATGATGGACCTGATGCGCACCAACTTCAGCCTCAGCCGCGAGGCGATTCTCGACCAGAGCCAGATGGGCCTGTTCCTGCTGCACTCCGGCAAACTGGCCATCGACGCGGTGCAGCCGATCCTGCTGGTGTTGCTGGTGGTGTCGTTCATTGCCCCCATTTCCCTGGGTGGCTGGCTGTTCTCGCCAGGCTCCATGGCGCCGAAATTCAGCCGCATGAACCCCATCAATGGCATCAAGCGCATGTTCTCCATGCACGCGCTGACCGAGCTGCTCAAGGCCTTGGCTAAGTTTTTCGTGGTGCTGCTGGTGGCGCTGTTCGTGCTCAACAAGGACCGCAACGACCTGCTCAGCATCGCCCACGAGCCGCTGGAAATGGCCATTATCCACAGTGTGCAGCTGGTGGGCTGGAACGCGCTGTGGATGTCCATGGGGTTGTTGATCATCGCGGCGGTGGACGTGCCGATCCAGATGTACCAGGCGCGCCAGAAGCTGTTGATGACCAAGCAGGAAGTGCGTGACGAACACAAGGACAGCGAAGGCCGCCCCGAGGTCAAGCAGCGCATTCGCCAGTTGCAGCGCGAAATGTCCCAGCGCCGCATGATGTCGGCCATTCCCACCGCCGACGTGATCATCACCAACCCCACCCACTACGCCGTGGCGCTCAAGTACGACCCGGAGAAGGGCAGTGCGCCGGTGCTGCTGGCCAAGGGCACGGATTTCATTGCGTTGAAGATTCGCGAGATCGGCAACGAGCACAATATCCAGATTCTGGAATCGGCGGCGCTGGCGCGGTCGATCTACTACTCCACTGAGCTGGAGCAGCAGATTCCGGCCGGCCTCTACCTGGCCGTGGCCCAGGTGCTGGCCTACGTCTACCAGATCCGCCAATACCGCGCGGGGCGCGGCAAACGTCCCATCCCCCTCAAGGACCTGCCGATCCCGCCGGACCTGCGCCGCGACAACTGATCCTTTCGCGGGCAGAGCCCGGTCCCACAGTCGCTGAATTTCCCTCGCCGGCAAAAGTTGGAAAGGTTCTTGCACAGGCATACCCACAACGCCATCAGGCGTCAAAAGTTTGCTTGAGATCACGGGGACTATCGGTGGATCGCACTCAGTTAATCAACACCGCGCGCAGCAACCTGGTCGGCCTCGGCCGGGGCAGTCTGGGTGTGCCGCTGTTGCTGTTGATCATGCTGGCAATGATGATGTTGCCGGTGCCACCGTTCCTGCTCGACGTGTTCTTCACGTTCAACATCGCGCTGTCGATCGTGGTACTGCTGGTGTGTGTGTACGCCCTGCGGCCGCTGGACTTCGCTGTGTTCCCGACCATCCTGCTGGTGGCCACGCTGCTGCGCCTGGCGCTGAACGTGGCGTCCACCCGCGTGGTGATGCTGCACGGCCATGACGGCCACCAGGCCGCGGGCAAGGTGATCCAGGCCTTCGGTGAAGTGGTGATCGGCGGCAACTACGTCGTCGGTGCGGTGGTGTTCGCCATCCTCATGATCATCAACTTCGTGGTGGTCACCAAGGGCGCCGGGCGCATTTCCGAGGTGAGCGCGCGCTTCACCCTCGACGCCATGCCCGGCAAACAAATGGCCATCGACGCCGACCTCAACGCCGGCCTGATCGACCAGGCGCAAGCCAAGCTGCGCCGCCTGGAAGTGGCCCAGGAAGCCGAGTTCTACGGCTCCATGGACGGTGCCAGCAAGTTCGTGCGCGGTGATGCCATCGCCGGCCTGCTGATTCTGTTCATCAACCTGCTGGGCGGCATGGCCATCGGTATCTTCCAGCACGGCCTGAGCTTCGCCGACGCCGGCAAGGTGTACGCCCTGCTGACCATCGGTGACGGATTAGTGGCACAGTTGCCATCACTGCTGCTGTCCACCGCTGCCGCGATCATGGTGACCCGTGCCTCGGGCTCCGAGGACATGGGCAAGCAGATCAACCGCCAGATGTTCGCCTCGCCCAAGGCGCTGGCGGTGTCCGCCGGCCTGATGACCATCATGGGCATGGTCCCGGGCATGCCGCACGTGTCCTTCCTGTTCCTGGCCTTCCTGGCCGGTGGTGCCGCCTACCTGGTGTGGAAGAAGCAGAACGAGGCCAAGGTCGCCGCGGCTGCCGAAGTGCAGCGCCAGCAGGACCTGCTACCATCGCCCACCCGTTCTCAGGACACCAAGGAGTTGGGCTGGGATGACGTGACCCCCATCGACATGATTGGCCTGGAAGTAGGCTACCGCTTGATTCCGCTGGTGGACCGCAACCAGGGCGGCCAACTGCTGGCGCGGATCAAGGGCGTGCGCAAGAAGTTGTCCCAGGACCTGGGCTTCTTGATGCCCACCGTGCACATCCGCGACAACCTCGACCTGGCGCCCAGCGCCTACCGCCTGACGCTGATGGGGGTGATTCTGGCCGAGGCCGAGATCTACCCCGACCGCGAGCTGGCGATCAACCCGGGCCAGGTGTTTGGCACCCTCAACGGCATTACCGCCAAGGATCCGGCTTTCGGCCTGGACGCGGTGTGGATCGAGTTGAGCAACCGCCCGCAGGCACAATCGCTGGGCTACACCGTGGTGGACGCCAGTACCGTGGTGGCCACGCACTTGAACCAGATCCTGTCCAAGCACGCCCACGAGCTGATTGGTCACGAAGAGGTCCAGCAATTGCTGTCCGTTCTGGCCAAAGGCTCGCCGAAGCTTGCCGAAGAACTGGTGCCGGGCGTGCTGTCGCTGTCCAACCTGCTCAAGGTGTTGCAGGCGCTGCTGGCCGAACAGGTGCCGGTGCGCGACATCCGCAGCATTGCCGAAGCCATCGCCAACAACGCCGCGAAGAGTCAAGATACCGCCGCTTTGGTTCAGGCGGTGCGCGTGGGCTTGAGCCGCGCAATCGTGCAAAGCATTGTAGGGCTTGACTCGGAGCTGCCTGTCATCACCTTGGAACCAAGGTTGGAACAGATATTGCTCAATAGTTTGCAGAAGGCCGGTCAAGGTCAGGAAGAAGGCGTTCTGTTGGAGCCAAGCATGGCCGAAAAGCTGCAGCGTTCTCTGATCGACGCAGCGCAACGCCAGGAAATGGCCGGGCAACCGGTGATCCTCCTGGTAGCCGGTCCGATCCGCGCGATGCTCTCGCGCTTCGGGCGGCTGGCAGTACCAAATTTACATGTCTTGGCGTACCAGGAAATTCCTGACAACAAGCAAGTGACCATCGTTGCGACAGTAGGGCCCAACGGCTGAGGTAGTGGGTTATGCAAGTTAAGCGTTTTTTCGCCGCCGATATGCGTCAGGCCATGAAACTGGTCCGCGACGAGCTGGGCGCCGATGCCGCGATCATCGGTAACCGCCGGATTGCCGGCGGTGTCGAACTCACGGCCGCGCTGGACTACAAACTGTCCGCGCTGGCACCCCGTGTGCCGAACATGGAGCTTGAAGACGAGCTGCGCAAGACCCAGTCGCGCATCGTCAACGCCCAGGCCGAACTGACCACCCGTGGCGAAAGCGACGCGGTCACCAACCGGCAATTGTTTGCCGGCCTGCCGCTGACCGCGGCCGAGCCACTGATCGAGCCGACGCTCGAAGAGCCGTCGCGCCCGCAGGCCCCGCCTGCAGCCGCCGCGGTCGACCAGCGCCTGTTCGAGTCCATGCGTTCTGAGCTCAACGGCCTGCGCGAGCTGCTGGAAGTGCAGCTTGGCTCACTGGCCTGGACCCAGCTGCAAGGCAGCAAGCCACAGCAAGCCAACCTCTGGCGGCGCCTGCAGCGCATCGGCCTGTCGGGCCCGCTGTCGCGCGAGCTGCTGGAAATGGTCGGCGAGATCAACGAGCCTCGCCAGGCCTGGCGCATGCTGCTGGCGCACTTGGCGCGCATGATCGTCACCCCTGAAGTTGAGCCGCTGGAAGAGGGCGGTGTGATCGCCATGGTCGGCCCTGCCGGCATGGGCAAGACCACCACCCTGGCCAAGCTGGCCGCCCGCTACGTGCTCAAGTACGGCGCGCAGAACATCGCGCTGGTGAGCATGGACAGTTTCCGCATTGGTGCCCAGGAGCAACTCAAGACCCTGGGGCGCATCCTCAACGTGCCGGTGACCCACGTCGACCCGGGCCAGTCCCTGGCCCAGGCGCTGGAGCCGCTGTTGCGCAAGCGCGTGGTGCTGATCGATACCGCCGGCCTGCAAGCCAGCGACCCGGCCCTGCGCCTGCAGTTGGAAAGCCTGGCCGGTCGTGGCATCAAGGCGCGCAATTATCTGGTCCTGGCTACCACTAGCCAGAAGCAAGTGTTGACTGCCGCTTACCATAGTTACAAGCGTTGTGGGCTGGCAGGTTGTATCCTGACGAAGTTGGACGAATCGGCCAGCCTCGGCGAAGTGCTGAGCCTGGCGATCGGACATGAATTACCAGTGGCTTATCTCACCGATGGGCCACGCATTCCGGACGATTTGCACCTGCCACGACGGCACCAGCTGGTAAGCCGCGCGGTGAATGTGCAAATGCAGGATGAGCCCAGCGAGGAGGCCATGGCCGATATGTTCGCTGATCTCTACCACAGCCCGAGCAAACGAGTTGGCTGAGGTGAATGTTTTGAAGTCGTTGCAATCTATCTACATCGTTGGTCTGCCGGGCATTTTTCATGTTGTTGAAAGCGCAGCCAGTCATGTGGCCTCGGTCAAGTAAGACAAGGTAAAGAACGAACATGGGCAGCATGCATCCCGTACAGGTGATCGCGGTGACCGGCGGCAAAGGTGGCGTCGGCAAGACTAACGTGTCAGTGAACTTGTCCCTGGCTCTGGCTGAGCTTGGCCGTCGTGTCATGCTGCTGGACGCCGATCTGGGGCTGGCGAACGTCGACGTCCTGCTGGGCCTGACGCCGAAAAGAACCCTGGCCGATGTCATCGAGGGGCGCTGTGAGCTGCGCGACGTGCTGCTCCAGGGCCCGGGCGGCATCCGCATCGTGCCGGCCGCGTCCGGCACCCAGAGCATGGTGCACCTCACACCTGCGCAACACGCGGGCCTGATCCAGGCCTTCAGCGACATCGGTGACAACCTCGATGTGCTGGTGATCGACACCGCGGCCGGCATCGGCGATTCGGTGGTCAGCTTCGTGCGCGCCGCGCAGGAGGTGTTGCTGGTGGTCTGCGACGAGCCGACCTCGATCACTGACGCCTACGCGCTGATCAAATTGCTCAACCGCGATTACGGCATGAACCGTTTCCGCGTGCTGGCCAACATGGCCCAGAGCCCTCAGGAAGGGCGCAACCTGTTTGCCAAGCTGACCAAGGTTACCGACCGTTTCCTGGATGTCGCCCTTCAGTACGTGGGCGCCGTGCCGTATGACGAGTGCGTGCGCAAGGCTGTGCAGAAGCAGCGCGCCGTGTACGAAGCGTTCCCGCGTTCCAAGTGTGCCCTGGCGTTCAAGGCCATCGCGCAGAAGGTCGACACCTGGCCGTTGCCAGCCAACCCACGCGGGCACCTGGAGTTCTTCGTCGAGCGCCTGGTGCAGCAGACCAGTGCAGGTCCCGTATCATGAGCGCCAGCGGCTATCGGATGTACAGCAAGGCCTCCCGCGAGTCTCAGCAGTACGAGCTGATCGAGCGCTATGCGCCGCTGGTCAAGCGTATCGCCTACCACTTGCTGGCACGCCTGCCCGCCAGCGTGCAGGTGGAAGACCTGATCCAGGCTGGCATGATCGGCTTGTTGGAAGTGTCGACCAAATACGACTCCACCAAGGGTGCCAGTTTCGAGACCTACGCCGGTATTCGCATCCGTGGCGCCATGCTCGATGAAGTGCGCAAGGGCGACTGGGCACCGCGCTCGGTGCACCGCAACACGCGCATGGTCAGCGACGCAATCCGCGCAATCGAAGCGAAAACCGGTCGCGACGCTAAAGATCACGAGGTTGCGGCCGAACTCCAATTGAGTCTCGACGATTACTACGCGATTTTGAACGATACCCTGGGCAGCCGCCTGTTCAGTTTCGACGACCTGCTGCAGGACGGCGAACATGAAGGCCTGCACGAGGATGGCGCCAGCGCGGGCCTGGAGCCCTCGCGGGACCTGGAAGACGAGCGCTTCCAGGCGGCCCTGGCCGACGCCATTGCCAACCTGCCGGAGCGTGAGCGTCTGGTTCTGGCCCTCTATTACGACGAGGAGCTGAACCTGAAAGAGATCGGCGAAGTGCTGGGGGTCAGCGAGTCGCGGGTCAGTCAGCTGCACAGCCAATGCGCGGCGCGTCTGCGCAGCCGGCTGGGTGAGTGGCGCGCGCGCGCATAGGGTTTTCAAGGTTCGGGTATCTCTGTAATTGCCCTTGTGGGAGCGGGCAGACCCCGCTCCCACGAAAGCACAATGCAGCGCTGCCGGGCTGGATTTGGGGATGTGGCATCGGTATTTTCCTTGCCGCACGTCATGTAGTGCACTAGCCAGATTTGATTGAATGGCGCGTCCAGGTGCTGGGCGCGTTTAAGACTGCTTGGAGGTCTAATTGGACAAGAACATGAAAATCCTCATCGTTGACGACTTTTCGACGATGCGGCGGATCATCAAGAACCTGTTGCGCGACCTGGGCTTCACCAATACCCAGGAAGCCGATGACGGCACCACCGCATTGCCGATGCTGCACAGTGGCAGCTTCGACTTCCTGGTGACCGACTGGAACATGCCGGGCATGTCCGGCATCGACCTGCTGCGCCAGGTGCGCGCCGATGATCGCCTCAAGCACCTGCCGGTGTTGATGGTGACCGCCGAGGCCAAGCGCGAGCAGATCATCGAAGCGGCCCAGGCTGGCGTCAACGGCTACGTGGTCAAGCCATTCACGGCACAAGTGCTGAAAGAGAAAATCGAAAAGATTTTCGAGCGCGTCAATAGCTGATGTCCGCCACGGGGGTGCTATGGAGCATAAGAATTCGTCTTTAGGCGACTTTGAGTCGACGCTGAAGAAACATGCGCGGGAGTTGGTCGACAGCCTTGAAAAAGGCAAGTTCGGCGACGCCGTGCAACTGATCCATGAGCTGAACCAGACCCGTGATCGTGGCCTGTACCAGGAAGTTGGCAAGCTCACCCGCGAATTGCACAGTGCGATCGTCAGTTTTCAGATTGACCCGCACATGCCGCAAGCCGAGGAAGTTTCACAGATCACGGATGCCACCGAGCGCCTGTCCTATGTGGTCAGGCTCACCGAAGGCGCGGCCAACCGCACCATGGACCTGGTGGAGCAGAGCACGCCGGTGCTCAACGAACTGAGCGGCGAGGCCAAAAGCCTCAGCGCCGACTGGCAGCGCTTCATGCGCAAGGAAGTCGGCGCTGCCGAATTCCGCGAGCTGGCGCGCCGCGTCGACAGTTTTCTGACGCAGAGCGAGCAGGGCACCCGCAAGGTTTCGGGCGCGATGAACGACATTCTGCTGGCCCAGGATTACCAGGACCTGACCGGTCAGGTGATCAAGCGCGTGACCCAACTGGTCACCGAAGTGGAAAGCAACCTGCTCAAACTGGTGCTCATGGCCAGCCAGGTAGACCGCTTCGCGGGCATCGAACATGACCGCGAACAGCTTCGTGCAGAAAAAGATCAAGAAAAACATCCAACTCGGGGTGAAGGTCCGCAGATTCATGCCGATAAGCGTGAAGACGTTGTGTCCGGTCAGGACGATGTCGACGATCTGCTATCCAGTCTTGGTTTTTAAGGGGCACGTTAAATGAGCTTCGGCGCCGACGAAGAAATCCTCCAGGATTTCCTGGTAGAAGCCGGTGAAATTCTTGAGCAACTTTCCGAACAATTGGTCGAGCTGGAAAGCCGACCCGATGACGGTGATTTGCTCAATGCAATTTTTCGCGGATTTCACACTGTAAAAGGGGGCGCCGGCTTCCTCCAGCTCAACGAGCTGGTGGAGTGCTGTCACATCGCCGAGAACGTGTTCGACATCCTGCGCAAGGGTGAGCGTCGCGTTGATTCGGAACTGATGGACGTGGTGCTCGAAGCGCTGGATGCGGTGAATGGCATGTTCAGCGAAGTGCGCGAACGTACCGACATCACCCCGGCCACGCCTGAACTGCTCGCGGCCCTGTCGCGCCTGGCTGAACCAGCCGGCCCCGACGAAGCCCCCGCAGCCGTCGAAGCGCCGGCACCGGTGGTTGCACAAACCGCTGATTCGGGTGACATCACCGACAGCGAATTCGAACAACTGCTGGACTCGCTCAACGCCGTCAAGGCCCAGGCCGAGGCGCCCGCTGCCCAGGCGCCACAAGCCCCGGCTGCCGACAGCGACGAAATCACCGACGATGAATTCGAGTCCCTGCTGGACCAGTTGCATGGCAAGGGCCAGTTCGCGCCCGACGCCGTGGCACCGGCCAGCACCGCCGGCAGCGCGCCGGCCAGCGATGAAATCACCGACGACGAATTCGAGGCACTGCTGGACCAGTTGCACGGCAAGGGCACTTTCGCCCCTGACGCACTGGACAGCACTGCCCAGGCACCGGCCGACGACAAACCGGCCGCCGGTGCCACCGACCTGATTACCGACGACGAGTTCGAGTCGTTGCTGGATCAGCTGCACGGCAAAGGCAAATTCACCGAAGCCCCGGCCGCTGCCACCGCGGCCGTGGCCACTCCGGTAGCCGCCAAGCCTGCACCGGCCGCTGCGCCGCACCGGCCAAGGCGGCCGCGCCGGCACCGGCCCGCGCTGCGGCGCCGGCGCCGGAGAAGCACGCGGCCAGCGAAGCGGAAACCACCGTGCGGGTCGATACCGCGCGCCTGGACGAGATCATGAACATGGTCGGCGAACTGGTGCTGGTGCGTAACCGCCTGGTGCGCCTGGGTGCCAACAGTGGCGACGAAGCCATGTCCAAGGCCGTTTCCAACCTCGACGTGGTCACCGCCGACCTGCAGACCGCGGTCATGAAGACCCGCATGCAGCCGATCAAGAAGGTCTTCGGGCGCTTCCCTCGGCAGGTTCGCGACTTGGCACGCCAGCTCAAGAAAGAGATCAACCTGGAGCTGATCGGCGAAGAGACCGACCTGGACAAGAACCTCGTCGAGGCCCTGGCCGACCCGTTGGTGCACTTAGTGCGCAACGCTGTCGACCACGGCATCGAGACCCCCGAAGAGCGTGAAGCCAGCGGCAAGTCGCGCAACGGCAAGGTGGTGTTGTCTGCCGAGCAGGAAGGTGACCATATCCTGTTGTCGATCAGCGATGACGGCAAGGGCATGGACCCCAACGTGCTGCGTGCCAAGGCCGTGGAAAAGGGCCTGATGGACAAGGACGCCGCCGACCGCCTGAGCGAGTCCGATTGCTACAACCTGATCTTCGCCCCGGGCTTCTCGACCAAGACCGAGATTTCCGACGTGTCCGGCCGCGGCGTGGGCATGGACGTGGTGAAGACCAAGATCTCCCAGCTCAACGGCTCGATCAACATCTACTCGGCCAAGGGCCAGGGGTCGAAGATCGTCATCAAAGTGCCGTTGACCCTGGCGATCATGCCGACGCTGATGGTGATGCTGGGTAACCAGGCCTTCGCCTTCCCGCTGGTCAACGTCAACGAGATCTTCCACCTGGACCTGTCGCGTACCAACGTGGTCGATGGCCAGGAAGTGGTGATCGTGCGTGACAAGGCCCTGCCGTTGTTCTACCTCAAGCGCTGGTTGGTGAGTTCGGCCGCGCACGAGGAGCAGCGTGAAGGCCACGTGGTGATCCTGTCGGTCGGCACCCAGCGCATCGGCTTCGTCGTCGACCAGCTGGTGGGCCAGGAAGAGGTTGTCATCAAGCCACTGGGCAAGATGCTCCAGGGTACGCCGGGCATGTCGGGCGCCACCATTACCGGTGACGGTCGTATCGCCCTGATTCTCGATGTTCCGAGCATGCTCAAGCGCTACGCAGCGCGGCGTATTTGATTCTGGGGGTGGGGCGCCAGGCTGGCGCCCGCCCGCTAATGGAGTGTTTATGGCAGTCAAGGTCCTGGTGGTGGATGATTCCGGTTTCTTCCGCCGCCGCGTCTCGGAAATTCTCTCGTCGGACCCTGCCATTCAGGTAGTGGGCACGGCCACCAATGGCAAGGAAGCGATCGAACAGGCCCTGTCGCTCAAGCCTGACGTCATCACCATGGACTATGAAATGCCCATGATGGACGGTATCACCGCCGTGCGGCACATCATGCAGCGCTGCCCGACGCCGGTGTTGATGTTCTCCTCGCTGACCCACGAAGGCGCGCGGGTGACCCTCGATGCGCTGGACGCAGGGGCAGTGGATTACCTGCCGAAGAATTTCGAAGACATCTCGCGCAACCCCGAGAAGGTCAAGCAGATGCTGTGCGAGAAGGTGCATACCATTTCGCGCAGCAACCGCCGTTTCAGCAGCTACAGCGCGCCCGTCGCCGCCCCGGCGCCAGCCCCGTCGCCTGCGCATGTGCCGGCCAGCAGCCTGGGTCACAGCCATGCGGCGCCATCGCGCCCGGCCCCTGCGCCTGCCCGCGCGCCCATCGGCAGCCACGCCCCGGCACCTGCCGCGGCACCGTCGTCGCCGGCGCCCAAGCGCAAGAACTACAAACTGGTGGCCATCGGAACGTCCACGGGCGGCCCGGTCGCCCTGCAGCGCGTGCTGACTCAGCTGCCCGCCGGTTTTCCGGCGCCCATCGTGCTGATCCAGCACATGCCGGCGGCCTTTACCAAGGCCTTCGCCGAGCGCCTGGACAAGCTGTGCCGCATCAGTGTCAAGGAAGCTGAGGACGGCGACGTGCTGCGCCCCGGCCTGGCGCTGCTGGCCCCGGGTGGCAAGCAGATGATGGTCGACGGTCGCGGCACGGTGAAAATCCTGCCGGGGGACGAGCGTCTCAACTACAAGCCGTGCGTGGACATCACTTTCGGTTCGGCGGCCAAGTCCTATGGCGACAAGGTACTGGCCGTGGTGCTGACCGGCATGGGGGCCGATGGCCGCGAAGGCGCGCGCCTGCTCAAGCAGGGCGGCAGCCACGTGTGGGCCCAGGATGAAGCCAGCTGCGTGATCTATGGCATGCCCATGGCGATCGTCAAAGCCAACCTCGCCGATGCCGTGTACGGCCTCGACGATATCGGTCGGCACCTGGTCGAGGCCTGTGTCTGATGGACATCCTCAGCTTACTGGGCCTGTTGCTGGCCTTCGTCGCCATCATCGGCGGCAACTTCCTGGAAGGCGGTCACCTGTCGGCGCTGCTCAACGGCCCGGCGGCGCTGATTGTCATCGGCGGTACGCTGGCGGCCTGCCTGCTGCAATCGCCCATGAGCGCGTTCAAGCGCGCCATGCAGATCGTTGCCTGGATTCTGTTCCCGCCGCGCATCGACCTGGCCGGCGGCATCGACCGCGTGGTCAACTGGAGCCTCACCGCCCGCAAGGAAGGCCTGCTGGGCCTGGAATCGGTGGCCGACAGCGAGCCTGACAGCTATTCGCGCAAGGGCCTGCAACTGCTGGTCGACGGCGCCGAGCCGGAAGCCATCCGCAGCATCCTGGAGGTCGACTTCCTGACTCAGGAAGCCCGTGACATCCAGGCTGCCAAGGTGTTCGAGAGCATGGGCGGCTACGCGCCCACCATCGGTATCATCGGTGCGGTAATGGGCCTGATTCACGTGATGGGCAACCTCGCCGATCCGTCGCAACTGGGCAACGGCATCGCCGTGGCGTTCGTCGCCACCATCTACGGCGTGGCCACCGCCAACCTGATCCTGCTGCCGATCGCCAACAAGCTCAAGGCCATCGCCATTCGCCAGTCGCGTTACCGCGAGATGCTGCTCGAGGGCATCCTGTCGATTGCCGAGGGTGAGAACCCGCGGTCCATCGAGCTCAAGCTGCAAGGCTTCATGGAGTGAGGGAATAGCCATGGCCCGCCGTCGTCATACCGAAGAGCATGAAAACCACGAACGCTGGCTGGTGTCCTACGCGGACTTCATCACGTTGCTGTTCGCGTTTTTCGTGGTGATGTACTCCATCTCGTCGATCAACGAAGGCAAGTACAAGGTGCTGTCCCAGGCCTTGATCGGCGTGTTCAACGACCCCGAGCGCAGCCTCAAGCCGATTCCCATCGGCGATGAGCGGCCGCTGACCGTCAAGCCGGCTCAGCCGCTGGTCAACGACAGCGAGCAGACCGATGCGGGCATTGCCAGCGCCGCGGACGATCCGCTGAAAAGCATCGCCGACCAGGTGCGCGACGGTTTCGGCGACCTGATCAAGTCCAACCAGTTGACCGTGCGCGGCAACGAACTGTGGATCGAGATCGAGCTGAAGTCCGGCCTCCTGTTCGGCAGCGGTGACGCGATCCCCAGTGACAAAGCCTTCACCATCATCGAGAAGGTCGCCAACATCATCAAACCGTTCGGCAACCCTATCCATGTGGAAGGTTTTACCGACGACCAGCCGATCCGCACCGCGCAGTACCCTACCAACTGGGAGCTGTCGTCGGCGCGGGCGTCGAGCATCGTGCGCATGCTGGCGATGGAAGGCATCAACCCGGGGCGCATGGCGTCGGTGGGCTATGGCGAGTTCCAGCCGATCGACACCAACACTACCCCCGAAGGCCGCGCGCACAACCGCCGCGTGGTGCTGGTGATTTCGCGCAACCTCGACGTGCGCCGCAGCATTACCGGCGCCGGCAGCGCCAATGTGACGCCGGACGCCGCTTTGCGCCGTGCTGGCACACAAACTGCACCGTCGCCCGTATCGCAGCCGGTGAGGGGCAATGCCGTCAATTCCCCGTCACCTGCTTTATAACTTGAGTCGCATGTCTCGGTAGGCACCCGCTGCCGTGCCGGGAGGAAACAATCCCATGAGAGTCTGGGCAGTAGCCAACCAAAAAGGTGGTGTCGGCAAGACCACCACCTCCATCGCCCTGGCCGGCCTGCTGGCCGAGGCGGGCAAGCGCGTGGTCGTGGTCGACCTGGACCCCCACGGTTCCATGACCAGCTACTTCGGGCACAACCCCGATGCCCTGGAGCACAGCTGTTTCGACCTGTTCCTGCACAAGGGCCAGGTGCCGCAGGGCTTGCCCGGGCAACTGCTGTTGCCCACCAGCGACGAAAAGGTGGCGCTGCTGCCGTCGAGCACGGCGCTGGCGACCCTTGAGCGTCAATCGCCCGGCCAAAGTGGCCTGGGGCTGGTGATCGCCAAAACTCTGGCACAGCTGTGGCAGGACTTCGACTACGCCATCATCGACAGCCCGCCGCTGCTGGGTGTGCTGATGGTCAACGCCCTGGCGGCCAGCCAGCAGCTGGTGATTCCGGTGCAGACCGAGTACCTGGCGGTGCGCGGCCTGGAGCGCATGGTCAGCACCCTGGCGATGATCAACCGCTCGCGCAAGCAGCCGCTGCCGTTCAGTATTGTGCCGACCCTGTTCGACCGTCGCACCCAGGCCTCCATGGGCACCCTGCGGGTGCTCAAGGATGCCTACCCGGAGCAGATCTGGCAGGGCTACATTCCGGTGGACACGCGCCTGCGTGACGCCAGCAGCAAGGGCCAGACGCCCTCGCAGTTCGACCCCAAGAGCCGCGGCGTGATCGCCTACCGCGCCTTGCTCAAGCACCTGCTGTCGCAGCAGCTTGTTTCGCAGGTGGCCTGATGAACCGTCCGGTCGACATTGCCAGCAAGCCCCAGGTTGCCCTGCAGTCCTACCTCGACGGCTTGTTGCAGGACGCCACCGAGGAGCTGGAAGCCAGCAACCAGGTGCTCGACGAGTTCCAGGCCGCGGTGCTTGAGGAGCAGGTACGCGATGCGCGTCCCGAGCCCCAGCCCGTGGCCGTGCCGAAACCGGTGAGCGCGCCTCAACCGGTGGTGGTGCCGACACCGCCACCGGTGGAAAAACCGCGTGCAGCACCGCCGGTGATCGCCGCGCCGGCTCCAGTTTCGCCGCCGCCGGCCGAAGTAGTGACAACGCCGGTGGAACCGGTGGCCGAGGTGCACCGGCCGACACCGCCGGGCGCAGTGCCGCCGCTGACGGTGGAAGGCCGCCCCAGCTGGGCCGCCGAGCCGTTCGAGTGCCTGCTGTTCGACGTTGCCGGGTTGACCCTGGCGGTGCCGTTGGTGTGCCTGGGGTCGATTTACGCCCTGGCTGGCCACGAGCTGACGCCGCTGTTCGGCCAACCCAACTGGTTTCTGGGGATTCTGCCCAGCCAGGCTGGCAACCTGAAGGTGCTCGACACGGCGCGCTGGGTAATGCCCGACCGCTACCGTGATGATTTCCAGCAGGGCCTGCAATACGTGATTTCGGTGCAGGGCTACGAGTGGGGGCTGGCGGTGCATCAGGTCAGCCGTTCGCTGCGCCTGGACCCCAGCGAGATCAAGTGGCGCAGCCAGCGTGGCCAGCGGCCGTGGCTGGCGGGCACGGTGATCGAACATATGTGCGCGCTGCTGGACGTCTCGGCCTTGGCCGAACTGATCGCCAGCGGCGCCGTGAAACACATGCAACAGCTTAAATGATAGGCGGCGCCGCGCCGGCGCCTCTGTACTGCACACACACCGTCATCACGGTTTTCGAGAGGTTAGGGGTATGAAGAAGTCGTCTGCACAAGGTTCCGAAGATCCTATTCTGCAGTGGGTAACCTTTCGCCTGGATAATGAGTCGTATGGCATCAACGTGATGCAAGTACAGGAAGTACTGCGCTACACCGAAATCGCCCCGGTCCCGGGTGCGCCAAGCTATGTGCTGGGCATCATCAACCTGCGCGGCAACGTGGTCACCGTGATCGACACCCGCCAGCGCTTCGGCCTGATGCCCGCTGACGTCAGCGACAACACCCGTATCGTCATCATCGAGGCGGACAAGCAAGTGGTCGGCATTCTGGTCGACAGCGTCGCCGAGGTGGTGTACCTGCGCCAGTCGGAAGTCGAGACCGCGCCGAACGTGGGCAACGAGGAATCGGCCAAGTTCATCCAGGGCGTGTGCAACAAGAACGGCGAACTGCTGATTCTGGTCGAGCTGGACAAAATGATGACCGAGGAAGAGTGGTCCGAGCTGGAGAGCATCTGATTGATTGTCGAGGCAGGCGTCATTGTTCTGGCCATCCTCTGGGTGGCCACGCTCGCGGTACTGTTGGCCACCATTCGCGGCCAGCGGGAAATCGCCGCCCAGCAGGCGGCGGGCGATGCCATTCGCGACCAGCGGATCAAGGACCTGGCGCGCCGCGTCGAGGACTACCAGAACGGCACCGTGCGCATGGGTGAAGACCTGCACGAGTTGCGCGCGGTGGTGGCACCGTTGCCCGACAAGCTGGCCATGCTCGAGCAGCGTGACCCGTCCAGCTTGTCCTTCGCCCAGGCGGCGCGCCTGGTGGGCATGGGTGCCAGCGTCGACGAGCTGACCCAGTCCTGCGGCCTGACCCAGGCTGAAGCGGAGCTGATGAGCAAGCTGCACCGCGGCTGAACCGTGTCGCGCCCATCGCGAGCAAGCTTTGCTCCCACAGGTGTACGCCTCAGGTGAGGTGAGCACTGTGGGAGCAAAGCTTGCTCGCGAGAGGCCAGTGGCTTCACCGCGAAATATCAGATCAATGTGCCGCGGCCGGCGCTACACCCCTGGGCAACCCCTTCGTCAACAACACCGCCACCATCGCAATCCCCAATCCCAGTCCCACCCAGTGGAACGCATCGTTGTAGGCCATGATCAGCGCCTGTTGGTGCACGATCTCGCTCATGCGCCCCAGCGCCGCCGTGTCGCTGCCCAGCCGTTCCCCCAGCTGCCCCAGGCGCTCGGCCACCTGCGGGTTGCCCGGCACCACCGCCTCGCGCAGGTAATCGAAATACACCTTGGTGCGGGCATCCAGCAGTGTGGCCAGCAGGGCGATGCCGATGGCCCCGCCCAGGTTGCGCAGGATGTTGAACAGGCTCGACGCCGACCCCGCGTCTTCGGGTTGCAGGTAGGCCGTGGCGATCAGCGAAATGGTCACCATGATCAGCGGCTGGCCCAGGGCGCGGATGATCTGGATCTGGTTGAACTGGCTACCGGCGAAATCCGGGTTGAGCACCCCGGAGGAAAAACTCGCCAGGCCGAACAGGCCAAAGCCCAAGGTGCACAGCAGTTTGGGCGAGATGATTTTCATCAGTTGTGGCACCAGTGGGATCAGCACCAGTTGCGGCAGGCCCATCCACATGATCACTTCACCGATCTGCAGCGCGTTGTAGTTCTGGATCTGCGCCAGGTACAACGGCAGCAGGTAGATCGAGCCGTACAGGCCCACGCCCATGCCCAGGCTGGCGATGCTCGACAGGCCGAAGTTGCGGTTGCGCAAGATGCCCAGGTTGATCAGCGGATTGGGCCGCGACACTTGCAGAATCACGAAGGTGATCAGGCTGAGCAGGGCGATGACCGCCAGCACCACGATCTCGGTGGACTCCAGCCAGTCCTGGCGGTGGCCTTCTTCCAGGAACACCTGCAAGCAACCCAGGCCCACGCCCAAGGTGAGAATGCCGGCGTAGTCGGTGCTTTTCAGCAGGGCCCAGTGCGCCGCCTTTTTCTCCAGGCCGTAGAGCAGCCCGGCAATCATGATCAGCCCCGGCGGCACGTTGATGTAGAAAATGTACTGCCAGCCGAAGTTCTCGGTCAGCCAGCCGCCCAGGGTCGGGCCGATGGACGGGGCGAAGGTGGCGGTCATGGCGAACATGGCCATGCCCTTGGCGCGGTGATGGTCGGGCAGCTTGATCAGCGTCAGGGTAAACGCCAAGGGGATCAGCGCGCCGCCGGTGAAGCCCTGCATGGCGCGGAACACGATCATGCTTTCCAGGTTCCAGGCCATCGAGCACAGCAGTGACGAAGCCAGGAAACCCAGTGACACCCACACCGCCAGGCGCCGCGCCGACAGCAACTGCACCAGCCAGGCGGTGAGCGGGATCATGATGATCTCGGCCACCAGGTACGAGGTGGAAATCCACGAGCCTTCCTCCAGGGTGGCCGACAGGGCACCCTGGATGTCCTTGAGCGAGGAATTGGTGATCTGGATGTCGAGCACGGCCATGAAGGCGCCGAGCATCACGCTCATCACCGCGATCCAATCGCGCCGGGTGGGTTCACCCACCGGGCGCAGCAGCGCGTCACCGGCCATCGGCGATGTTGACACTGACGGTGACCGACATCCCCGGGCGCACTTTGCCGTGCAGGGGGTTGTCCGGGCCGAAGGTGAGCTTCACCGGAATGCGCTGCACCACCTTGGTGAAGTTGCCGGTGGCGTTGTCCGGCGGCAGCAGGCTGAACTGCGCACCCGAGGCGGCGAACAGGCTGTCGACGCGGCCATCGATGGGCTGGTCGGGGAAGCTGTCGAACGTCAGGCGCGCGGCCTGGCCGGGCTGCATGTGGCCGATCTGGGTTTCCTTGAAGTTGGCCTGCACCCAGATGTCCTCATCGGGCACGATGGACATCAGGTAGGCGCCGGCCTGCACGAACTGCCCGGCACGCGCGGCGCGCTGGCCGACCAGGCCGCTGATGGGCGCGTGGATCTGGCTGCGCCCCAGGTTGACCTGGGCCTGGGCCAGGTCGGTGCGGGCGGTGGCGATTTGCGCGTCCAGGCGCTTGATCTCGGCGTTCAGGGCGTTGATCTGTTGGCGCTGGCCTTGCACGTCCGCCTGGGCCTTGCTGACCTGGGAGTGAGCCACGCGGGTATCGGCCGACAGGGTGGTGACCCGTTCTTCCGACACATAGCCGGGCCCGCGCAGGGCCTGGGCGCGGTTCAGGTCGATCTGCGAGCGGCCCAGGGTCGCCTGGCTGGCGGCCACCTGGGCGTCGCCGGCGGCGATCAGGCTGGCCTGTTGGGTCAGCTTGCTCTGCGCCTGCAGGCGTTCGGCCTGGCGCGTGTCGAGGGTGGCCTGGGCGCGTTCCACGGCGAACTGGAAGTCGGCGGCCTCCAGCGTCACCAACAGGTCACCCTGGCGCACGTGTTGGTTGTCCTGCACCAGCACCTGGTCGATGCGCGCGCCCAGCTGGCTGGACACGCGGGTGATCTCGCCCTGCACGTAGGCGTTGTCGGTGGTCTCGTAGAACCGGCCCTTGAACCACCAGTGGGCGAAGAAGCCCGCGGCGATCAGCAGGACCAGCGTGGCGAAAATCAGCAGTCGGCGTTTGAGCGGCGCAGGCATGGTCGATCCGTCGAAAGGGTGGGGCAGGGTGCCAAGTGCGGATGATCGGGGGGCGTTTATCTAACGGCAAGCGGCAATCATGCCGTTGATGAGTGGTAATCAGTAGTTGAACTTTTTTGTACGCAATTTCTGTATTTGAAAAGTCGGGGGGACCTGTCAGTTCTGTCAGTTGTGGGGTGGTCACTGCGATGTTTTTATCGAGGTGGCGCAATTAGGTCATCCCGCTGGAGTGCCCCACGATGAATCGACTTATGGTTACCCTCGTTCTTTTTTTTCTCGCCGGTTGTGCGCGTCAACTGCCACCCCAGGCATTGGCAGTCAATGAGTTGCGCGGTGGTCCCGAGGTGGTGGCTGACCTGCAGCGCTTGTACGACAGCACGCCTATAAACTGTGGGGCGGATTCCAGGCCGGCATTTCTTTGTAGCGGTATCATCATGCGCGATGCCGATTACTCGCCAAACTTTCATGCCTGGGACCCGAGCCCGCAGCAAATCACCAAGGGCGGGGTATCGTTCTTGTATATTCGAAAAGATGCGAAGTTTGTCATGTATCAGGGCTTCACCGAGGGTTACATCATCTTCCCTGAGTTTGAACGCCCGACCGACAAGATTCAGTTGATGGTGGAATGCCTGTTCCCCATGGATGCCCAGACAGATTTTCGACGGGATCACGGCTGCGGTGCCTCACCCGGCTACGCCGACAGTGCCCGTTGCCATACATTGACCCCGCCGGTGACCACCGCCGCCCAATGGGTCACTCACTTTTACAAGTTGGGGGAGGCGGCGATGTGGGCGCACCAATGTGCGTTCAACGTCGCTGACAGTGCCAACCAGCACGCGGGCCCAACCTTCAACGAGGCATTGACGTCGATGGCCTTGCTCAACAGCCAGCACCAGAACGCGTCTTTCAACGCGTGGGACGAAATGATGCTGGATGTGTGGGCGCCGGGCCTTGGGCATTCCCTGCCCATCAAGGCATTCTGGTATCGAACCAATGGCACCACCAACGGGCTGGCCGATGCCCAGCGCATCCAGCATGATTTTCTGTGCGCCAGTACCGGTGGAAAAGTGCTCCTGCCGCTCATTCGCGTGATGCCGCCAAGGGTGCCGAGCGAAGACTTCCTGTTCCAGTACAACGAGGCCGACCAGTCCACCGAGCCTTGCACCTGAACACATGGGTGGAGTGGACAGGGGCGGGCCTGCTAACATCCGCCCTTTGATTCACTCTGCTCGAGACCTTTCATGACCGTTCGTACGCGTATCGCGCCATCGCCCACCGGCGACCCCCATGTCGGCACGGCCTACATTGCCCTGTTCAACTATTGCTTTGCCAAGCAGCATGGCGGCGAGTTCATCCTGCGCATCGAAGACACCGATCAGCTGCGTTCGACCCGCGAGTCCGAACAGCAGATTTTCGACGCCCTGCGCTGGCTGGGCATCGAGTGGAGCGAAGGCCCGGACGTCGGCGGGCCGCACGGCCCGTACCGCCAGAGCGAGCGCGGCGACATCTACAAGCAGTACGCCCAGCAGCTGGTCGACCTGGGCCATGCCTTCCCGTGCTTCTGCACCGCCGAAGAGCTGGACCAGATGCGTGCCGAGCAACAGGCCCGCGGCGAAACCCCGCGCTACGACGGCCGCGCCTTGCTGCTGTCGCCCGAAGAAGTGGCGCGCCGCCTGGCCGCTGGCGAGCCGCACGTCATCCGCATGAAAGTGCCGACCGAAGGCGTGTGCGTGGTGCCGGACATGCTGCGTGGCGATGTCGAGATCCCGTGGGATCGCATGGACATGCAAGTGCTGATGAAAACCGACGGCCTGCCCACTTACTTCCTGGCCAACGTCGTCGATGACCACCTGATGGGCATCACCCACGTGCTGCGTGGCGAAGAGTGGCTGCCGTCGGCGCCCAAACTGATGAAGCTGTACGAGTACTTTGGCTGGGAACAACCGCAGCTGTGCTACATGCCGCTGCTGCGTAACCCCGACAAGAGCAAGCTGTCCAAGCGCAAGAACCCTACCTCGGTAACGTTCTACGAGCGCATGGGCTTCATGCCCGAAGCCATGCTCAACTACCTGGGCCGCATGGGCTGGTCGATGCCTGACGAGCGCGAGAAGTTCTCGCTGGCCGAGATGGTCGAGCACTTCGATCTGTCGCGCGTGTCCCTGGGCGGCCCGATTTTCGACATCGAGAAGCTGTCGTGGCTCAACGGCCAGTGGCTGCGCGAGCTGCCGGTGGAAGAGTTCGCCACGCGCGTGCAGAAATGGGCCTTCAACGCCGACTACATGATGAAGATCGCCCCGCATGTGCAGGGCCGCGTCGAGACCTTCAGCCAGATCGCCCCGTTGGGCGGCTTCTTCTTTGCCGGCGGCCTGCAACTGGACGCCACGCTGTTCGAGCACAAGAAACTGTCGCCCGAGCAGGTGCGCCAGGTCATGCAGCTGATCCTGTGGAAGCTGGAATCGCTGCGCACCTGGGAGAAGGACCGCATCACCGCCACCATCCAGGCCGTGGTTGAGGCCCTGGAACTGAAACTGCGCGACGCCATGCCGCTGATGTTCGCCGCCATCACTGGCCAGGCCAGCTCGGTGTCGGTGCTCGACGCCATGGAAATCCTCGGCCCGGACCTGACCCGCTTCCGCCTGCGCCAGGCGCTGGACCTGCTGGGTGGCGTGTCGAAGAAAGAAAACAAGGAATGGGAAAAGCTGCTGGGCAGCATTGCCTGATCCAGGGTAGATCGCCTGACGCGCGGCGGCCGCTGCTACAAGGATTATCGGTAGCAGTGGCCGCAGGCCGCGTCCCGGCGCACCGCGGAGCCTGCGCTCACCCAGCAAAACCGGGGCAGTGCGCCCATTTCGTCGGTAAGTGGTTGTATTGCTGGAAAAAATTTTTGAATTTTTTCAAAAATAAGTTTGACAGCCCCTCGATCCGGTCTTAATATGCGCCCCGTCCACACAGCAACACGCAGAAATGCGAAGCGCTGAAGATCGTGGGGCTATAGCTCAGCTGGGAGAGCGCTTGCATGGCATGCAAGAGGTCAACGGTTCGATCCCGTTTAGCTCCACCAAATTCCAGGCCTGAAGTCGTTGTTTGACTTCGGTCAGATCAGATCCAGACTGATCAGGTAAGAAGGTTTTGTCCCCTTCGTCTAGTGGCCTAGGACACCGCCCTTTCACGGCGGTAACAGGGGTTCGAGTCCCCTAGGGGACGCCAGTTTCACAGAAGCGACGCTTGTACTGATCGCTCCGTCGCAAGACGAAAAATTTGGGGCTATAGCTCAGCTGGGAGAGCGCTTGCATGGCATGCAAGAGGTCAACGGTTCGATCCCGTTTAGCTCCACCAATTTGCCAGGGTTCGTGAAAACGGACTTGCTCGAAGGTTTTGCGTCCCCTTCGTCTAGTGGCCTAGGACACCGCCCTTTCACGGCGGTAACAGGGGTTCGAGTCCCCTAGGGGACGCCACGATTTACCCGCTCTGCGGGACTTTTGAGGCTCATTCGCCTTTTGAATGGGCCTTTTGTTTTTAAGCGGCAACGCAGCAATGCGGTGCGCCGTCGCAAGACGTTAAATTTGGGGCTATAGCTCAGCTGGGAGAGCGCTTGCATGGCATGCAAGAGGTCAACGGTTCGATCCCGTTTAGCTCCACCAAATTGCCAGGGTTCGTGAAAACGGATCTGCTCGAAGGTTTTGCGTCCCCTTCGTCTAGTGGCCTAGGACACCGCCCTTTCACGGCGGTAACAGGGGTTCGAGTCCCCTAGGGGACGCCACTATTTTACCCGCTTTGCGGGATTTCAAGGCTCATTCACTTTTTGAATGGGCCTTTTGTTTTTTCTGCCTCCCCCCATTCCCCTAGCGCCGCTCGCCGACCAACGGCAGGCCCAGCGTCTTGCGTAAAAATATTACAGGCATAATATTATCTCCATAATATTCGGAGGTGGCCCATGCTCGACAAGAAAGCCCAAAGCCGGGAAAAAATCCTCGAAGCGGCGCGCAAGGCCATGATCCTGCGTGGCGTCGCCGACCCCAGCGTCAGCGAAGTGATGGGCGCCGCCGGCATGACCGTGGGAGGGTTCTACGCCCACTTCGACAGCAAGGAAGCCTTGATGCTCGAAGCCTTCGACCAGTTGTTGGGCGAGCGCCGCGCGCTGCTCGACCAGGTTGATCCCAGCCTGCCCGCTGAAGAGCGCCGCGCGCTGATGGCGGCCTTTTACCTCTCACGCAAACACCGTGATGCCGAAGATCGCGCCTGCCCATTGCCCACCGCCTTGGGCGAAATGGGGCGTCTGCCCGAGCGCTTTCGCCAGGTGCTGACCGCGCACGTCGAGCAGTTGGCGGCGCGCCTGGGTGACAGCCCCGAGGACACCGACACCGCCCTGGCCGACCTGGCGTTGATGATCGGTGGCCTGGCATTGGGCCGCGCCTTGGGGCCCACCGATCTGTCGGACCGTATCCTGCGCGCCGCCAAGAAAGCCGTGCGCTAACGCTTTCCCCCTAGGAGTGCTGTCATGACCACGCTCACCTGGATTCGCGGCGTCAACCAGACCCTGGGCCACCTGGCCCCGCAGCACATCGCCGCGCGCATGCGCCTGGCTTTCATGCAGCCGCGCACGCGGCCCCCGCGCGATTGGGAGTTACCCCTGCTGTCGCGCGCCGAGCGCGTGACCCTGCGCTTCGGCCTGTCAGTGCTGCGCTGGGGGCAAGGCCCCACGGTGTTGCTGATGCATGGCTGGGAAGGGCGGCCCACGCAGTTCGCCGTGCTGATCGAGGCCTTGCTGCAGGCTGGTTACAGCGTGGTGGCCCTGGAGGGCCCCGGGCATGGCCGTTCGCGGGGCAGCCAGGCCCATGTGGTGCTGTTCGCCCATGCGCTGCTGGAAGCGGCCGCCGAGCTGCCGCCGCTGCGGGCGGTGATCGGCCATTCCATGGGCGGCGCCGCAGCCTTGCTGGCCAGCCAGTGGGGGCTCAAGGCCGATGTGCTGGTCAGCGTCTCGGCGCCGGCGCGCATCCTCGGCATGTTGCGCAACTTCGCTGCCCACGTGGGGCTGCCAGCACGGGCGCGTTCGGCGTTCATTCGCCAGGTGGAGCGCACCGTGGGCATCGCTGCCGCGCAGTTGGACGTCAGCCGCTACCAGCTGGACATGCCCGGGCTGGTGGTGCACGCCGACAACGACCCGCTGGTGCCGGTGGGTGAGGCGCGGGCCATTCACCAGGCCTGGTTCGGCAGCCGCCTGCTGCTGTTGCCCGACGGCGGCCACCAGCGCGTGCTGGCCGACCCGCTGGTGCTGGAAGGAGTATTGGGTTTGCTGCGCCACAGCCAGGCGCGCCAATCGGCCTGAGCATGCGCTAGACTGGCGCCTGCCTTTAAAGCAGGAGCGAGCACGCGCATGAACTGGGATCTGGCTACGCCGTTTGTCATCGACCTGAGCGTCGGTGCCGAGGATATCGATGGATTGGGGCACGCCAATAACGCCGTGTACGTGACCTGGCTGGAACGCTGCGCCTGGCGCCATTCCCAGCGCCTGGGGCTGGACCTGAGCGAGTACCGGCGGCTGGACCGCGCCATGGCGGTGGTGCGCCATGAAATCGACTACCTGGCTGCTGCGTACGAAAACGACGAGCTGCAACTGGCCACCTGGATCGTCGAATCGGACCAGCGCCTGAAAATGACCCGGCGCTTTCAGCTGATCCGCCCCTGCGATGGCGTGACCCTGCTGCGCGCCCACACCACGTTCTGCTGTATCGAGCTGTCCAGCGGCAAGCCTAAGCGCATGCCGGCGGAGTTCATCGATGGCTACGGCCCCGCGGTGCTGCGCCTGGCTTGACGCCGTGCGGGCGCTGGCGTGCCAGCGAGTTTATGGTGGTGCTGAAAAGCTCGCTGGCAAGCCAGCTCCCACAGGTTACAATGCGCGCTCTTTTTTCCCTCCTTGAGTTTGACCATGCACATTGCCCTGGCCCCCATGGAAGGCCTGGTCGACAACATCCTGCGTGACGTGCTGACCCGTGTCGGCGGTATCGACTGGTGTGTCACCGAGTTCATTCGCGTCAACGACATGCTGTTGCCCCCTGCCGTGTTCCACAAGATGGCGCCGGAACTGGCCAGCGGCTGCGTGACGCCCGCCGGCACGCCCATGCGCGTGCAACTGCTGGGCTCCGACCCCGCCTGCCTGGCTGACAACGCCGCACTGGCGGTGAGCCTGGGGGCACCGGTCATCGACCTGAACTTCGGCTGCCCGGCCAAGACGGTGAACAAGTCCCGTGGCGGCGCGGTGCTGCTCAAGGAGCCGGAGCTGCTGCACAGCATTCTGCGCGAAGTGCGGCGCACGGTGCCGGCGCACATTCCGGTGACGGCGAAGATGCGCCTGGGCTTCGACAGCCCCGACGGCGCGCTGGTGTGCGCCGAGGCGCTGGCCGAAGGCGGCGCCGAGCAGATCGTGGTGCATGCGCGCACCAAGGTCGACGGCTACAAGCCGCCGGCCCACTGGGAGTGGGTGGCGCGGGTACGCGACGTGGTCAAGGTGCCGGTGTACGCCAACGGTGAAGTGTGGACCGTGGACGACTGGCGTCGCTGCCGGGAAATCAGTGGCGTGCCCGATATCATGCTCGGCCGTGGCCTGGTGTCGCGCCCGGACCTGGCCCGGCAGATCGCCGCTGCCAACGCCGGTGTCGAACTGGCCCCCATGACCTGGGCCGAATTGATGCCGTTGCTGCAGGAATTCTGGCGTCAGGCCGTCATCGACCTTACCCCGCGCCAGGCGCCGGGTCGGCTCAAGCAGTGGCTGGCGATGCTGACCCGCACCTTCCCGGAAGCGGTGGAGCTGTTCGCCCAGGTGCGCCGCGAGACCGATTGCGAGCGGGTAGGGCAGTTGCTTGGGGTGCAGGCACTCGAAGCCGCCTGAGGCGGGGAGAATTCACCCCGCTTCTTCGATCAACATCTGCCGAAACTCCGCCAGCGGCAATGGCCGGCTGTGCAGGTAGCCCTGGTACAGGTGGCACCCCAGCCGCTCGAGGAACTCCAGCTGCTCGGACAATTCCACGCCTTCGGCGATCACCGTCAGGTCCAGGCTGCGCGCCATGGCGACGATGGCGCGGACGATCTCGGCGTCGTTGGGGTCGTGGGTGGCATCGCGCACGAACGACTGGTCGATCTTCAAGGCGTCGACCGGCAGGCGCTTGAGGTAGGTCAGTGACGAGTAACCGGTGCCGAAGTCGTCCATGGCAAAGCTGACGCCCAATTTCTTCAGGCTGCGCATCTTGCTGATGGTGTCCTCCAGGTTCTGGATGACAATGCCTTCGGTGATCTCCAGCTTGAGCAGCGAGCAGGGCAGGCTGTTCTGGCTCAGGCTGCGTTCCACCCGCTGGACGAAGTCGTTCTGGCGAAACTGCCGGGGGCTGATGTTCACGCACAGGGCGAAGTCGTTGACGTCGATCAGGCCGTCGGCCAGCAACTGGGCGCAGGCGCCGCAGGCTTCGTCGAGGATCCAGCTGCCCACTTCCAGGATCAGCCCGCTTTCCTCCAGCACCTGAATGAACTGTGCCGGTGATTGCTGCCCCAGCAGTGGATGATGCCAGCGCAACAGCACCTCGGCACCGACGATACGGTCCTCGCGGGCGTCCACCTGGGGCTGGAAATGCAGGCTCAGTTCGCCCCGGGCCAGGGCCATGCGCAGGTCGTTTTCCATCTGCAGGCGTTCACTGGCCGCCTTCTGCATGGTGTTGTGGAACAGCTGCGTGGTGTTGCGCCCCGAATCCTTGGCCCTATACAGGGCGATGTCTGCACGCTTGAGCAGGTCGGCCGGGGTAGTGCCGTGGTCGGGGATCAGCGCCACGCCGATGCTGGGCGTGACCTGCAGCCGCTGGCCGTCCAGTGACATGGGTTCGGCCAGCAGTTCGCGCAGGGTGTCGGCCAGTTCGCGAACCTGGGCCGTGACCTCGGCCCGCGAGCCTTCCAGCCCGGTGAGCAGTACCACGAACTCGTCGCCGCCCAGGCGCGCCACGGTGTCTTCCAGGCGCACGCTGGCCTCCAGGCGCGCGGTGATGATCTTCAGCACCGTGTCGCCCACCGGGTGGCCCAGGGAATCGTTGATGTGCTTGAAATGGTCGAGGTCCAGGAACAGCAGCGCGCCCCGCAGGTTGTGACGCTTGAGCAGGGCGATCTGCTGGCTCAGGCGGTCCATCAGCAGGGCGCGGTTGGGCAAGTTGGTGAGGGGGTCGTGGTAGGCCAGGTGGCGGATCTGCGCCTGGGCATTTTTCAGCTGGCTGACGTCGCGAGCGTTGAGCAGCAGGCACGGGGTTTCGTTGAGGGTGATCGGCTCGACGGAGACTTCCAGGGTCAAGGTTTCGCCGCGCTTGTTGCGGCCGACCAGCTCGCGGTGATGCACGTGGCCGCTGTCCTCCAGTTCGGCCAGCAACAGGCCGTGCTGGCGCGGGTCGGCCCAGAAACCAATGTCGTCGACACTGCGCCCCAGCACTTCGTCGACGCTGTAGCCGGTAAGGCGGCAAAAACCGTCGTTCACCTCCAGGTAGCGACCGCTGTCGCGCTCGGTGATGGTGATGGCGTCGGGGCTGGAGTGGAAGGCCTTGGCGAATTTCTCCTCGCTGCTTTTCAGCGCCGCCTCGGCCCGCTGCTGCTGGGTGATGTCACGCAGGGTGGTGACCACGCAGGGCTGATTATCCACGGTGATCAGGCGGCTGGAGATCAGGCACGTGAGAATCTGCCCGTTCTTGTGCATCACCTGCACGGCGACGTTGTTCAAGGCGCGCTCGCGAATCACTTCCTCGATGCGCTGCAGGCGCTCGACGCTGTCGAACCAGAAGCCCAGTTCGTCGGCGCCGTTGCGTTTGACCTCGTCGGCACTCCAGCCGAAGGTCTGAGTGAAGCTGGGGTTGATCTCGATGAATTGCCCGGTGGCCTGCAAGGTCACGCAAATGGGATCGGTGCTGGCCTGGAACAGGCTGGCGAATTTCTCTTCGGAGCTCACCAGGCGTTGCTCGCGTTCTACCTGTTCGGTGATGTCCAGCAGCGTGCCGGCCATGCGCAGCGGCAGGCCCTGCTCGTCGCGGTACAGGCGCGCGCGGCTTTCCAGGTAACGCGAGGCGCCGTTTTCCAGGGCAATGCGGTAGGTGATCTGGTAATTGCCTGCCGGCCCTTCGCGCAGGCTGCGGTAGGCCTGGCGCATGGTGTTGCGTTCCTCGCTGGGCACGCCCTCGAAGAAGGCGTCGAAGGACTCGTGGAACGGCACCGGCTCCAGGCCATGCAACTGCGCCGCGCGCGCCGAACCGTAGAGCATGCCGCTGGGGATGTGCCAGTCCCAGGTGCCCAACTGCGCCGAGTCCAGCGCCAGGTCCAGGCGTTCCTGACTGTCCTTGAGCGCCTGCGCGGCGCGTTTGCTGTCGCTGGTGTCGATAAAAGTGCTGAGCAGGTAGCTGTCGCCGTCCAGGTCGACGTTCTGGGTGCACAGGATGCCGTCGTGCACCTGCCCGGAACTGGCACAGAAGCGCACTTCCATGTTCACCGGCTCGCTGGTGTGGCGGATGGCTTCCAGCAGCTTGTGGCGTTGCTCCGGCTCGGCCCACAGGCCCAGCTCCACCGTGGTCTTGTTGATGATCTGGTGGGCAGACCAGCCCAGGGTCTTCTCGAAGTGGTGGTTGACCTCGTGAATCAGGCCGTCCTTGCGGCGCGTCACCAGCACGGCGTTGGGGCTGAGGTGGAAGAGGGTGGCGAAACGCTTCTCGGAGTTGATCAGCGCGGTCTCGCGCTCGCGCTGGCGGGTGATTTCGCGGATCACGCCGATCATTCGCGCGCGGCCGTCCTTGCCCTCGACCAGGCTGCCGTTGATCTCCAGCCAATGCAGGCTGCCGTCCGGCCAGCGGATGCGGTGGCGCATGGCCTGTTCGATGGGCTCGCCGCGCAACACCGCCTGAAAGGCCTGGGTGGTGCGGGCGCGGTCCTCCTCGGGCAGCAGGTCCAGGTAGTCGACATCGTTGGGCAGCGGTACCTGCGGGTCAAAGCCGAACAGCGCCTGGGTGCCTCGCGACCAGCTGATCTGCCCGCTCTCGATGTCCCAGAACCAGGCGCCCAAGTGCGCGCCGTTGAGGGCGGCCAGCAATTGCGGGGCGCTTTCCCAGGTTTGCTCGGACTCCTGGGGATCAGCCGCATGAATACGCGGCAAGCGCGGAAAGCGTGAAGCTGACTTGGGCATGGGTACCAGACCTTTGGCGATTAAGGCTTCCTTAAGGTAGACCGTCTGCGCACGCCCGTGGAAAACCGTTGGCTACCCCGTGAGGGCGCCGGGCTCGGCGTCGAGCAGGGCCATGAAGGCCCGCGCAGCGTTGGACAGCGTTCTTTCGGTGTGCACGATGTAGCCTAGCTGGCGACTGAGCTGTATGCCCGGCAACGCAATGCTGTGCACCTGGTCGTCGAGCATGGTGCGCGGCAGCACGCTCCAGGCCAGACCAATGGACACCATCATCTTGATGGTTTCCAGGTAGTTGGTGCTCATGGCGATATTGGCCGTCAGGCCCTGGGCTTCGAACAGGCGCTGGACAATATGATGGGTAAAGGTGTTGCCACCCGGAAAAACCGCCGGGTGGTAGGCAATGTCCGCCAGGCTCACCGCGCCATTGAGCGCCAGCGGGTGTTCCGGGGCCACCACGAAGTCCAGCGGGTCGTCCCACACCGGCACCGTGCGCACCAGGCCGTGGGGCTCGGGCGCCAGGGTGATGACCGCCAGTTCGGCGCGGCCATGGAGGATTTCATCGTAGGCCACTTCCGAATCCAGGAACTGAATGTCCAAAGCCACGGCGGGGTAGCGCTTGGTAAAGGCGCGCAGCACCGGCGGCAAGCGGTGCAGGCCAATGTGATGGCTGGTGGCCAGGGTCAGGCGTCCGCTGACCTCGCCGGTGAGGTTGGTGAGGGCCCGGCGGGTGTCGTCCAGCACGTTGAGAATCTGGTAGGCGCGGGGCAACAGGGCGCGCCCGGCCTCCGTCAGGCTGACTTCGCGCCCAAGGCGGTCGAACAGGCGTACATTGAGTTGTTGTTCCAGGCCGGCGATGCGTTTGCTGATGGCCGGCTGGGTCAGGTGCAGGCGTTCACCCGCCCCGGAAAAGCTGCCGCATTCGGCAATGGCGATAAAGGCGTTGAGGTTGGCCAGGTCCATGTAGTCGGATTCCTGTTGGTTATCCAAAGCATGAAAATTATGAATTTGAGTAATCCAATGTAACCCCTTAGCATTCGCCCTACAAGCCAAGCGGTTATTGGCACAGAAAAGATACTGATGAGGAAAGTCTGATGGCCGGCAAAACGCTCTACGACAAGCTCTGGGATTCGCATTTGGTCAAGCAGCGCGACGACGGTTCGGCGCTGATCTACATTGATCGTCACATCATCCATGAAGTGACCTCGCCCCAGGCTTTCGAAGGTCTGCGCCTGGCCGGTCGCAAGCCATGGCGCATCGACGCCAACATTGCCACCCCGGACCACAACGTTCCGACCACGCCTGAGCGCAAGGGTGGCATCGACGCCATTGCCGACCAGGTGTCGCGCCTGCAAGTGCAGACCCTGGACGACAACTGCGACGAGTACGGCATCACCGAGTTCAAGATGAACGACGTGCGCCAGGGCATCGTCCACGTCATCAGCCCGGAGCAGGGCGCCACCTTGCCCGGCATGACCGTGGTCTGCGGTGACTCGCACACCTCCACCCACGGCGCGTTCGGCGCCTTGGCCCACGGTATCGGCACCTCCGAGGTGGAGCACGTGCTCGCCACCCAGTGCCTGGTGGCCAAGAAAATGAAGAACATGTTGGTGCGCGTCGAGGGCACATTGTCGTTCGGCGTCACCGCCAAGGACATTGTCCTGGCCGTGATCGGCAAAATCGGCACCGCTGGCGGCAACGGCCATGCCATCGAATTCGCCGGCAGCGCCATTCGCGACCTGTCCATCGAAGGCCGCATGACCATCTGCAACATGTCCATCGAAGCCGGTGCCCGCGTGGGCCTGGTGGCGGCAGACGAGAAAACCATTGCCTACGTGGAAGGTCGTCCGTTCGCGCCCAAGGGCGACAACTGGGCCAAGGCCGTCGAGGCCTGGAAAGAACTGGTGTCCGACGCCGACGCAGTGTTCGACACTGTGGTCGAGCTGGACGCCGCCAGCATCAAGCCGCAAGTCAGCTGGGGCACCTCGCCGGAAATGGTCCTGGCCGTGGACCAGAACGTGCCGGACCCGGCCAAGGAAGCCGACCTGGTCAAGCGCGGCTCCATCGAGCGCGCCTTGAAGTACATGGGCCTGAGCGCCAACCAGGCGATCACCGATATCCAGCTGGACCGCGTGTTCATCGGCTCGTGCACCAATTCGCGCATCGAAGACCTGCGCGCCGCCGCCGAGATCGCCAAGGGCCGCAAAGTGGCCGCCACCATCAAACAGGCCATCGTGGTGCCAGGTTCGGGCCTGGTAAAGGCCCAGGCCGAGAAAGAAGGCCTGGACAAGATTTTCCTCGAAGCCGGCTTCGAATGGCGTGAACCGGGCTGCTCCATGTGCCTGGCCATGAACCCGGATCGCCTGGAGTCGGGCGAGCATTGCGCCTCGACCTCCAACCGCAACTTCGAAGGCCGCCAGGGCGCCGGTGGCCGTACCCACCTGGTCAGCCCGGCCATGGCCGCCGCCGCCGCGGTGACCGGCCGTTTCATCGATGTCCGTGAATTGATCCAAGGGAGCGCAGCATGAAAGCCTTTACCCAGCACACCGGCCTTGTCGCGCCTCTGGACCGTGCCAACGTGGACACCGACCAGATCATTCCCAAGCAATTCTTGAAGTCGATCAAGCGCACCGGCTTTGGCCCCAACCTGTTCGACGAATGGCGTTACCTGGACGTGGGCCAGCCTTACCAGGACAACTCCAAGCGCCCGCTGAACCCGGATTTCGTCCTCAACCACGCCCGTTACCAAGGCGCCAGCGTGCTGCTGGCCCGTGAGAACTTCGGCTGTGGTTCCAGCCGCGAACACGCGCCATGGGCGCTGGAAGAATACGGTTTTCGCACGATCATCGCGCCGAGCTACGCCGACATCTTCTTCAACAACAGCTTCAAGAACGGCCTGTTGCCGATCATCCTCGACGACGCTGAAGTCGACGAGCTGTTCAAGCAGGTCGAAGCCGACCCGGGCTACCAGTTGACCATCGACCTGGCCGCGCAGACCGTGACCCGTGCCGACGGCAAGGTGCTGAACTTCGAGATCGACGAGTTCCGCAAGCACTGCCTGCTCAATGGCCTGGACGACATTGGCCTGACCCTGCAGGATGGCGACGCCATCGCCGCGTTCGAGGGCAAGCACCGCGCCAGCCAGCCTTGGCTGTTCCGCGACGCCTGACGTTTTCGCATACCGGTTCCGAATTGAACAAAAGATCGAGGAAAGCATGAGCAAGCAGATTCTGATTCTCCCAGGTGACGGCATTGGCCCTGAAATCATGGCCGAAGCGGTCAAAGTGCTGGAACTGGCCAACGACAAGTTCAGCCTGGGCTTCGAACTGCAGCACGACGTGATCGGCGGCGCTGCCATCGACAAGCACGGCGTGCCCCTGGCCGACGAAACGCTGGAACTGGCGCGCAAGGCCGATGCCGTGCTGCTGGGCGCCGTGGGCGGCCCGAAGTGGGACAAGATCGAGCGTGACATTCGCCCTGAGCGCGGCCTGCTGAAAATCCGTGCGCAACTGGGCCTGTTCGGCAACCTGCGCCCGGCCATCCTGTACCCGCAACTGGCCGACGCTTCCAGCCTGAAGCCGGAAATCGTCGCGGGCCTGGATATCCTCATCGTTCGTGAACTGACCGGCGGCATCTACTTCGGTGCCCCGCGTGGCAGCCGCGAGCTGGAAAACGGCGAGCGCCAGGCGTACGACACCCTGCCGTACAGCGAAAGCGAAATTCGCCGCATCGCCCGTGTCGGTTTCGACATGGCCCGCGTGCGTGGCAAGAAGCTGTGCTCGGTGGACAAGGCCAACGTGCTGGCTTCCAGCCAACTGTGGCGCGAAGTGGTGGAGGAAGTGGCCAAGGACTACCCGGACGTTGAACTGAGCCACATGTACGTCGACAACGCTGCCATGCAACTGGTGCGCGCGCCCAAGCAGTTCGACGTGATCGTGACCGACAACATGTTCGGTGACATTCTGTCGGACGAGGCTTCCATGCTCACCGGTTCCATCGGCATGCTGCCGTCGGCGTCGCTGGATGCAAACAACAAGGGCATGTACGAGCCGTGCCACGGTTCGGCCCCGGACATCGCCGGGCAGGGCATCGCCAACCCGTTGGCGACCATTCTGTCGGTGTCGATGATGTTGCGTTACAGCTTCAACCAGCAGGCCGCGGCCGACGCCATCGAGAAGGCGGTCAGCCTGGTCCTGGACCAGGGCCTGCGCACCGGCGACATCTGGTCGACCGGCTGTGCCAAGGTTGGTACGCAGGAAATGGGCGATGCAGTAGTCGCCGCGCTGCGGAATCTGTAATCTCTTGGGCCCGCTACATCAGTAGCGGCCCACTTTTTTGTCAAAGGTGTAGTTGCGATGAAACGTGTAGGTCTGATCGGTTGGCGCGGTATGGTCGGTTCCGTGCTCATGCAGCGGATGCTGGAAGAGCAGGACTTCGATCTTATCGAGCCGGTGTTTTTCACCACTTCCAATGTCGGCGGCCAAGGCCCGGCGGTAGGCAAGGATATTGCCCCGCTCAAGGACGCTTACAGCATTGAAGAGCTGAAAACCCTCGACGTCATTCTGACCTGCCAGGGCGGCGACTACACCAGCGAGGTGTTCCCCAAGCTGCGTGAAGCCGGTTGGCAAGGTTACTGGATCGATGCCGCTTCCAGCCTGCGCATGCAGGACGACGCGGTCATCGTGCTGGACCCGGTCAACCGCAAGGTCATCGACCAGCAGCTGGATGCCGGCACCAAGAACTACATCGGCGGCAACTGCACCGTCAGCCTGATGCTGATGGGCCTGGGCGGCCTGTTCGAAGCCGGCCTGGTGGAATGGATGAGTGCCATGACCTACCAGGCCGCCTCGGGCGCCGGTGCGCAGAACATGCGCGAGCTGATCAAGCAGATGGGCGCTACCCACGCGGCCGTTGCCGATGACCTGGCCAACCCGGCCAGCGCCATCCTGGACATCGACCGCAAAGTGGCCGAAGCCATGCGCAGCGATGCCTACCCGACCGAGAATTTCGGCGTGCCGCTGGCCGGCAGCCTGATCCCGTGGATCGACAAGGAACTGCCTAACGGCCAGAGCCGCGAAGAGTGGAAGGCCCAGGCCGAGACCAACAAGATCCTGGGTCGCTTCAAGAGCCCGATCCCGGTCGACGGCATCTGCGTGCGCATCGGCGCCATGCGTTGCCACAGCCAGGCGCTGACCATCAAGCTGAACAAGGATGTGCCGATGGCCGACATCGAAGGCCTGATCAGCCAGCACAACCCCTGGGTCAAGCTGGTGCCCAACCAGCGCGAGATCAGCATGCAGGAGCTGAGCCCGACGAAAGTCACCGGCACCCTGAACGTCCCGGTCGGCCGCCTGCGCAAGTTGAACATGGGTTCGCAGTTCCTCGGTGCCTTCACCGTGGGCGACCAGCTGCTGTGGGGCGCGGCCGAGCCGCTGCGCCGCATGCTGCGGATTCTGCTGGAGCGGTGAGCTTTGGTTTGAGTTGAAGAAACCCGTGCCTGTTGGTGCGGGTTTTTTTATGGGTGTGGTTTAGGGGCGCTAGTCTTGATTTTTTTGGCGCTCTTGAGATCGAGTACCGTCCGCCCGGCGCTCGATCTCAATAACACCCAAAAAACCCAAGCCAGGCACCCTGGCCCCCACCCAACCCCAAGACAAGCGCAACAATTAGATATAAAGTCCCGCCCCCCTGCCAAACCTCGAGGATCCAACCATGACCCAGACTTTCGATATCGCCATCATCGGCGCCACCGGTACGGTCGGCGAAACCCTGGTGCAGGTGCTCGAGGAACGCGACTTCCCCATCAAGCAGCTGCACCTGCTGGCCAGCATTGAATCGGCGGGCGCCTCGGTGCCTTACCGGGGCAAGAACGTGCGAGTGCGCGAAGTGGAGCAGTTCGATTTCAGCCAGGCGCGCATTGTCTTCTTCGCCGCCAGCCCGGCCGTGACCCGCAGCTTCGCGCCCCGCGCCAGCGCAGCCGGGTGCACGGTGATCGACCTGTCCGGTGACCTGGCGGTGCCCCACGTGGTGCCCGAGGTCAACGCCGCCGTGCTGGCCGGCCTGAAAGCGCCACTGCAGGTCGCCAGCCCCAGCTCCAGCGCGGTGGCACTGGCGTTGCTGCTGGCGCCGTTGCGTGAACAGTTGGGGCTGGTGCGGGTCAATGTCACCGTGGCCATGGCGGTGTCGGCGCTGGGCCGCGAAGCCGTCAGCGAGCTGGCGCGCCAGACCGCCGAACTGCTCAACGCGCGCCCACTGGAGCCACGTTTCTTCGATCGCCAGGTGGCGTTCAACCTGCTGCCCCAGGTGGGCAAGGTCGATGAGCAGGGGCATGTGGCCCTGGAGCGTCGCCTGGTCAGCGAGCTGCGCGAGCTGTTGGCGCTACCTTTGTTAAAGATTTCCGTGACTTGCGTTCAAGCTCCGGTGTTTTTTGGCGATAGCCTCACTGTGTCGCTGCAGACCGAGCGCGCCGTCGACCTGGCGGCCGTGAATGCCGCGCTGGAAAGCGCCGGCGGCATCGAATTGGTGGAAGAGGGTGATTACCCCACCCCGGTTGGTGACGCGGTGGGGCAGGATGTGGTCTATGTTGGTCGCGTACGCGCTGGTATCGATGACCCTTGCGAACTCAACCTTTGGGCTACGCTCGATAACGTGCGCAAGGGCGCGGCGCTCAATGCCGTGCAACTGGCTGAGTTGTTGATAAAAGACCTGCTGTAAAAGATACTTGGCAACACTTTGCATAATGATTCTAGCCCGGCGCCGAGCGCCGGGCCGATTGCTTGAGGTGAGCTGCCTCCAGGCAGCTTTTCACTTCTTCTCGCTCGCCGAGGAAATGTTCAAACAAGGATTAGGCCATGGTTCAAGTTCGCAAACTGGTGTTAGCAATAGCCGCCGCTTCGGCGCTGTCATCCGGTATGGCGCGTGCACTGGATCTGGGTGAAGTCACCCTCAAGTCGGCCGCCAACCAGCCGCTGGTGGCTGAGATCGAATTGCTCGACGTTCGCGACCTGGCGCCGGCCGACATCAAGCCCAGCCTGGCATCGCCCGAGGACTTCCAGAAAGCGGGCGTCAACCGTGAGGCCATCCTCAACGACCTGACGTTCACCCCGGTGATCAACAGCGGCGGGCGCAGCGTTATCCGCGTCACCTCCAGGCAGCCGGTCAGTGAACCGATGCTCAAGTTCCTGGTGCAGGTGCTGTGGCCCAACGGCCGCCTGCTGCGTGACTACAGCGTGATGGTCGACGCCGCGAAGTTCGCCCCGCAGGGCGCCGCACCGGTGCAGCCGGCTTCCACCCCGGCGGTCACCACCCAGACCCAGGGCGCGCAAGGCAACTACACCACCACCAAGCGCGACACCCTGTGGGACATCGTGCAGAAGAACCCGGTCAACGGCGCTTCGGTGCAGCAGACCATGCTGGCGATCCAGGCCCTGAACCCAGATGCCTTCGTCGACGGCAACATCAACCGCTTGAAGACCGGCCAGGTGCTGCGCATGCCTGATGCCCAGCAGGCCACCGCCCTGGGCCAGGGCCCGGCAATTGCTGAAGTGGCTCGGCAGAATGCCGCCTGGCGTGAAGGCCGGCGCCTGGGTCCGCGTGCCCAGCAGCTGGACGCCACCCGCCGCACCGGTACCGGCAATGCCCCGGCGCAGACCGAGGCGGGCGACAAGCTCAGCCTGGTGGCTGCCGATGGCAAGAATGGCCAGGGCAAGGCCGGCGACCGTCAGGCGCGCTTGGCTGTGGCCAAGGAAAACCTCGATGCTACCCGCCGTGACAATGCCGAGCTGAAAAGCCGCATGGGCGACCTGCAAAGCCAACTGGACAAGCTGCAGAAGCTGATCCAGCTGAAAAACGATCAACTGGCCAAGCTGGAAGCGGCAGGGGCCGAAACCCCGGCCACCCCAGCCGCCAGCGCTGCCGCGCCGGCCACCGAGGCACCAGCGCCGGCGGTCAACGCCCAGCTCACACCACCGGCGCCAGGCGCCGATACACCGGCAGCGGCGCCAACGCCGGCACCAGCGCCCGAGGCTGCCACGCCGGCCCCGGCGGCCACACCCGTGCAAACCCCGGCGCCGAGCGAAGACAAGCCTGGCCTGTTCTCCAAACTGCTGACCAGCCCGGTGATGCTCGGCCTGGTGGGCGGCGCAGCAGTGCTGATCCTGCTGTTGGCGGCCCTGCTGCTGGCGCGTCGGCGCAAGGCCCAGCTGGAAGCGGAAAAGCACATGCGCATGGCCCGCGCCCTGGCCGAAGAAACCGAGTTCGACAAGGACCTGGATCTGCCACCGGGCAGCTTCGAAGGCCTGGAAACCCCGGCGCCTTCGGTCAAGCTGGCGCCGGCCATGGTCGCCGCTTCGGCGGCTGCTGCGGTCGCGGCGGCCGAGCCTGTACCGGTGGTTGCTGCGGCGCATTCGGACGTTATCCCCACGCCACCGCTGCGCCCGTCCGCCGAGCCAGTCGTGGCCGCGCCTGTGGTCGAGCCCCTGGTGGCGTCGGTGGTCGAGCCGGTGCCAGCACCTGTCGCCGCCGGTGAGCCGGCTGTAGACGTGCTGGCCGAGACGGATCGGCTGATCGCCGAGCACCGCTTCAACGAAGCCGCCGAGCTGCTGGAACCGGCCATCAAGGCTGAGCCTCAGCGCAGCGACCTGCGCCTGAAACTGATGGAAGTCTATGCCCACCAGGGTGACCGCAATGGTTTCATCGGCGAGGAGCGCCAACTGGTTGCCAATGGCCAGAACCACGCTGCGGTGGAAACCCTGAAAGAGCGTTTCCCGGCGATGCTGGGCGTGGCCATGGCCGCGGCTGGCGCCGCTGCCCTGGCGGCCGAGCTAGATGCTCAGTATGTCAAGGACCTGCTGATGGACGAGCCGGGTGCCGCCGACCCGATCGACGACACCTTCGACAGCGACTTCGACCTGAACCTGGACGATGACCTGAGCGAGCCGGCCGAACCTGACCTGGACGTCGCCGATTTCGACGATGACCTTGTCCTGGATGCCCCGCAGCCGCTGGAAGCGGCCGAGGCCGAGCCCAAGGTGGAAGCGCCGTCGGCCCTGGAGGAAGACGACCTGGACTTCGAAGCGCTGCTGGCTGAGCACAGCAAGGGCAGTGATGCGCCTGCCGTGGATGACCTGGCCGACTTCGACCTGTCCCTCGCCGATGACGAGCCCGTGCCGCCGACCCTGACGGCCGAGCCTGACCCGGAGCTGGATGCGCAGTTGGCCGACTTCGAGCATGAGCTGAACCTGGACAAGCCTGAAGTGCCGCCTGCACCGGTGCATGACCTTGAGCTGCCAGAAGACTTCGACCTGTCCCTGGCCGAGGAAATGGACAGCACTCCGGACACGCTGCACGCTGGCCTGGGTGATGTCAGCGACGAGCTCGACAAGCTTTCCGCCAGCCTTGAACATCCGCCGATTCCGGAGCCTTTCAAGGCCCCGCAAAAGCCTGTGCCCGACGCCCTGGACAGCCTCGACGACCTGCCGCCGTTCGAAGACGACTTCGACTACCTGTCGGGCACCGACGAGTCGGCGACCAAGCTGGACCTGGCCCGCGCCTACATCGAAATGGGTGATCATGACGGGGCGCGCGACATCCTCGACGAAGTGGTCAAGGAAGGCACGCAAGGGCAGCAGAGCGAAGCGCGCGAGATGCTGTCGCGACTGGTCTGACCCCCCGCAGCGTGTGATCACAGCGGCAGCCATTGGGCTGCCGTTGTCGTTTCCGTCGCCCGGCCCCGTATAATGGCCGCCATCGCGCGTTATCAACAGGCATGAACCACTTGGATATTCTTCAACAACCGGCCGGCGAAGTCGCCGCCGAAGGCTTCAAACGCATCGCCCTGGGCGTCGAATACAAAGGTTCACGCTACCGCGGCTGGCAGCGTCAGGCCTCCGGCGTGCTCACCGTGCAGGAAACCCTGGAGAAGGCCCTGTCGATCGTGGCCGACTCGCCGGTGGACCTGATGTGCGCTGGGCGTACCGACGCCGGCGTGCATGCCTGCGGCCAGGTGGTGCACTTCGACACCCGTGCCGTGCGCTCCATGAAAGCCTGGACCATGGGCGCCAACATCAACCTGCCCCACGACATCAGTGTGACCTGGGCACAGGAAATGCCCTCGCACTTCCATGCGCGCTTCAAGGCCATCGCCCGGCGCTACCGCTATGTGATCTACAACGACCAGATCCGCCCGGCGCACCTGGGTGAGGAAATCACCTGGAACCACCGGCCGCTGGACGTGGCGCGCATGGCGCAGGCCGCCCAATACTTGCTGGGCACCCATGACTTCAGCGCGTTCCGCGCCGGCCAGTGCCAGGCCAAATCGCCGATCAAGCAAATGCACCACGTGCGCGTCACCCGCCACGGCAAGATGATCGTGCTGGATATCCGCGCCAACGCCTTCCTGCACCACATGGTGCGCAACATCGCTGGCGTGCTGATGACCATCGGTGCCGGCGAGCGCCCGGTGGAGTGGATGCGCGAAGTGCTGGAAGGCCGCGAGCGCCGTGCCGGCGGCGTGACCGCGCACCCGTTCGGCCTGTACCTGGTGCAGGTCGAATACCACGACGAGTTCGCCTTGCCCGAGCGCTACATCGGCCCGCACTTCCTGACAGGCTTCGATACATTGCCGGGCTGACGGCGCGGGATGCATTTGCTAACATCCAAAGCTTTGGCGTACTCCTGAGGTTTTTCCGCATATGTCAGCCGTTCGCAGCAAAATCTGCGGGATTACCCGCATCGAGGATGCTCTGGCCGCAGCCGAGGCGGGCGCCGATGCCATCGGCCTGGTGTTCTACGCCAAGAGCCCACGGGCAGTCACGGCCGAGCAGGCGCGGGCGATCATTCGCGCGCTACCGCCGTTCGTGACTACCGTGGGCCTGTTCGTCAACGCCAGCCGCTGCGAGTTGAACGAGATACTGGAAGTGGTGCCGCTGGACCTGTTGCAGTTCCACGGCGACGAGGCCCCGGCCGAGTGCGAGGGTTACCACCGCCCGTACATCAAGGCGGTGCGGGTACGCCCGGGCGAGGACCTGGAAGCCATCTGCAAGCAGTACAGCGGTGCCAGCGGCATTCTTCTGGACACCTACGTGGCCGGTGTGCCCGGCGGTACCGGCGAGGCGTTTGACTGGAGCCTGGTGCCGGCGCGCCTGAGCAAGCCGATCATCCTCGCGGGCGGCCTGTCGGCGGCCAACGTGGCCGAGGCCATCGCCCAGGTTAAACCTTACGCGGTAGACGTCAGTGGCGGGGTAGAGGCCGCGAAAGGCATCAAGGACGCGGAAAAGATCGACGCATTCATGCAAGCGGTGCGCGGTACGATCTTGCGCCAATGACGCCCGCTCCCACGGGTCAGGTGAGGTTGTGCCAAGGGATGTGACGGTTGCCAATCTGCCACCGTCCATACCTCTGGCAGAGCGATGGCGACCCACGGGTCAGCTATCCGGAATTTGAAGATGGCGCGAGCGCACACGTGCAGTTCCCCATCCTTTACACGAATTAAATTGAGCTCAAGGGCATGCGCGGGACCTGACACTGCTTGCGCAGGCGGTCCCCGGTACTGGAGAAAGAAAGCATGAGCAACTGGTTGGTAGACAAACTGATCCCTTCGATCATGCGTTCCGAGGTGAAGAAAAGCTCGGTCCCTGAAGGCCTGTGGCACAAGTGCCCGTCCTGCGAGGCGGTGCTGTACCGTCCGGAGCTGGAAAAGACCCTGGACGTTTGCCCCAAGTGCAACCACCACATGCGCATCGGCGCACGTGCACGCCTGGACATTTTCCTCGACGCCGAAGGCCGCAACGAGCTGGGCGCGGACCTGGAGCCGGTCGACCGTCTGAAATTCCGTGACGGCAAGAAGTACAAGGACCGCCTGACCGCGGCCCAGAAGCAGACCGGCGAGAAAGACGCGCTGATCTCCATCAGCGGCACCCTGCTGGGCATGCCGGTGGTGTGCAGCGCCTTCGAATTCTCCTTCATGGGCGGTTCCATGGGGGCCATCGTCGGCGAGCGCTTCGTGCGCGCGGCCAACTATGCCCTGGAAAACCGTTGCCCGATGGTGTGCTTCGCCGCCTCCGGCGGTGCGCGCATGCAGGAAGCGCTGATCTCGCTGATGCAGATGGCCAAGACGTCGGCCGTGCTGGCACGCCTGCGTGAAGAGGGCCTGCCGTTCATCTCCGTGCTGACCGACCCGGTCTACGGTGGTGTTTCCGCTTCCCTGGCCATGCTGGGTGACGTCATCGTCGCCGAGCCAAAAGCCCTGGTCGGTTTCGCCGGCCCGCGCGTGATCGAGCAGACCGTGCGCGAAAAACTGCCGGAAGGTTTCCAGCGCAGCGAATTCCTGCTGGAGCACGGCGCCATCGACATGATCATCTCCCGTCAGGAACTGCGCCCACGCCTGGGCAGCCTGCTGGCACAGATGATGGGCCTGCCGACCCCGACCTTCGTGGCCGCTGCCATCGAGCCGATCGTCGTTCCGCCGGCGCCTGCCACCGTATGACGCAACGTACCCTGGGCGAGTGGCTCGCTTATCTGGAGCAGTTGCACCCGGCGGCCATCGACATGGGCCTGGACCGTTGCCAGCAAGTGCTGGCGCGGCTCGGGCTGGGTCGCCTGGCGCCCCGGGTCATCACCGTCACCGGCACCAATGGCAAGGGTTCAACCTGTGCCTTTGTGGCCTCGCTGCTCAAGGCCCAGGGCCTGAAAGTCGGCGTCTACGCCTCGCCGCACCTGCTGCGCTACAACGAGCGGGTGCTGATCGACGGCATAGAGGTGGACGACGCACAGCTGTGCGAAGCCTTTGCGGCGCTGGAAGCGGCGCGGGGCGAGATTTCCCTGACCTATTTCGAAATGGGCACGCTGGCGGCCTTCTGGCTGTTCAAGCGCGCGGCGCTGGACGCCGTGGTGCTGGAAGTGGGCCTGGGCGGGCGCCTGGACGCAGTCAACCTGATTGACGCGGACATGTCGCTGATCACCAGCGTGGGCCTGGACCACGCCGATTACCTGGGCAACACCCGTGAATCGGTGGGTTTCGAGAAGGCTGGCATCCTGCGTGCCGGCTGCCCGGCGCTGTGCGGGGACCTGGAGCCGCCGCACACGGTGCTGGACAAGGTCGCCGAGCTTGGCTGCCCGTTCTTCCTGCGTGGCCAGGACTATGACCTGGCCGTGGGTGAAAACCAGTGGCAGTGGCGCGGCCGCACCCTGGACGGCCAGCCGGTCGCCCTGGACGGCCTGCCGTTGCTCGACCTGCCCATGGAGAACGCTGCCCTGGCCCTGCAGGCTTACCGCCTGACCGGCCTGCCTTGGGAGCCCGCGCAGTTGGCGGCCGCCCTGGTGGCCACCCGGGTGACCGGGCGTCTGGATCGACGCCAGGTGAGCTGGCAGGGCAAGCGCCTGAACCTGCTGCTGGACGTGGGGCACAACCCCCACGCCGCCGAGTACCTGGCCCGTCGCCTGGCCGCGCGGCCACCGGTGGGGCGCCGCCTGGCGGTGTTCGGCCTGCTGGCCGACAAGGACCTGGAAGGCGTGATCGCGCCACTGGCTGCCAGCATCAGCCAGTGGGCCGTGACCCCGCTGCCCACCGCCCGCACCCGCCCGGCCGCCGAGTTGGAACAGGCGCTGGCGAACCTTGGTGCCAATGTGGCGTCCTATGCCAGCGTCGAACAGGCCCTCGAGGCCCAGTGCGCGCAGGCGACGGCCGACGACGAAATACTGCTGTTCGGATCGTTTTATTGTGTCGGCGAGGCCCTGGAGTGGCTGGCCCGGCATGCCACGGAGGAAGTTGCGGATGGCTTTGCTGGATAAGGTGTTCAAGCAGCGCATGGTCGGTGCCCTGGTGCTGATCGCGCTGGCGGTGATCTTCCTGCCGATGCTGTTTTCTCGTCAGGATGAGCTGCGCCAGGTGCGTGTGGACGCGCCCGACGCGCCGCAGGCGCCGGTTGTCCCGCAGGTCAAGGTCGAGCCGGTGCCGGTGCCTGAGCAGCAGAACCTGCCCCAGGACCCGGAAACCATCGAAGCCCAGGCCGCCCCCACCGCCGCACCGCCATCGATGCCGGTGGCGCCTGCGCCGGTGGTCGCACCGGCGCCTGTGCAGCACGCCCAACCGCAACAGCCGGTGCAGGTCGCCAAGCCGGCACCGGCGCCGGTGGCCAAGCCCGCGCCTGCGCCGGCACCGGTGGTGCAGGCCAAGGCCGCGGACCCGGCGGCCAGCAAGATCGACGCCAACGGGCTGCCGGTCAGCTGGGCCGTGCAACTGGCCAGCCTGTCCAACCGCGCCAGCGCCGACAGCCTGCAAAAGTCCCTGCGCAGCCAGGGCTATAATGCCTATGTGCGCTCTGCCGACGGCATGAACCGGGTGTTCGTCGGGCCGTTGATCGACCGTGCCGAGGCCGAGCGCCTGCGCGACCTGATAAGCCGCCAGCAGAACGTAAAGGGCTTTGTGGTGCGTTTTCAGCCCGAGCGCGGCTAGTGCGTCAGGCCGGGTGCGACAACGGCCTGACAATCACTGCTTACCCAGACGGCGGCGCTCTGGTAAAATGCGCCGCCTTATCTGTTTGCAGGCTGCACCGTGGCATTTACCTGGGTTGACTGGGCGATAATCGCGATTATTGCCATCTCCGCTTTGATCAGCTTGAAGCGCGGCTTCGTCAAGGAAGCCTTGTCTCTGCTTACCTGGATCATTGCCGGTGCGGTCGCCTGGATGTTCGGAGGCGCTTTGTCCCAGTACCTTGAAGGCTACATCCAGACGCCTTCGGCCCGCGTTATCGCCGGCTGCGCCATCCTGTTCGTCGCCACGCTGCTGGTCGGCGCCATGGTCAATTTTCTTATCGGCGAACTGATTCGCGTCACCGGGCTGTCCGGGACCGATCGGTTCCTGGGCACCGCCTTCGGTGCGGCGCGCGGCGGCCTGCTGGTGGTCGTGGCGGTCGGGCTGATGAGCCTGGGCCCGTTTCAACAAGACACCTGGTGGCAGCAGTCAAGGCTGGTGCCCCAATTTCTATTGGTCGCCGACTGGTCGAAAAACCTCGTCCTGGGGATGACCAGTCAGTGGCTCGCCAGCGGAATCAGCTCACCTGTCGAGCTTCCGTTCAAGGATCAACTCTTTCCTGCCGCTCACAAGAGCCAGTAACGGGTTGTTCAGTTCAGATTCATTAAGTAGGGGTTGCGTCGCATGTGTGGCATCGTCGGTATCGTCGGTAAGTCGAACGTCAATCAGGCGCTGTATGACGCGCTAACCGTCCTCCAGCACCGCGGCCAGGACGCTGCCGGTATTGTGACCAGCCATGACGGCCGGTTATTCCTGCGCAAGGACAACGGGTTGGTGCGCGATGTGTTCCAGCAGCGCCATATGCAGCGCCTGGTGGGCAACATGGGCATTGGTCACGTGCGCTACCCCACCGCGGGCAGCTCCACCTCGGCCGAGGCCCAGCCGTTCTACGTCAACTCGCCGTATGGCATCACCCTGGCGCACAACGGCAACCTGACCAACGTTGAACAGCTGGCCAAGGAAATCTACGAATCGGACCTGCGTCACGTCAACACCAGTTCCGATTCCGAGGTGCTGCTCAACGTGTTCGCCCACGAGCTGGCCGTGCGCGGCAAGCTGCAGCCTACCGAGGAAGACGTGTTCGCCGCCGTCGCCGACGTGCACAAGCGCTGCCGTGGCGGCTACGCCGTGGTCGCGATGATCACCGGCTACGGCATCGTCGGCTTCCGCGACCCGAACGCGATCCGTCCGATCGTCTTTGGCCAGCGCCACACCGACGAAGGCGTGGAGTACATGATCGCCTCCGAAAGCGTGTCCCTGGACGTGCTGGGCTTCACCCTGATCCGTGACCTGGCCCCGGGCGAAGCGGTGTACATCACCGAAGACGGCAAGCTGCACACCCGCCAGTGCGCGCCGAACCCGCAGTACGCGCCGTGCATCTTCGAACACGTGTACCTGGCCCGTCCCGACTCGATCATCGACGGTATCTCGGTGTACAAGGCGCGGCTGCGCATGGGCGAGAAGCTGGCCGAGAAAATCCTGCGCGAGCGCCCGGAGCACGACATCGACGTGGTCATCCCGATTCCGGATACCAGCCGCACTGCGGCCCTGGAACTGGCCAACCACCTGGGCGTGAAATTCCGCGAAGGCTTCGTCAAGAACCGCTACATCGGCCGTACCTTCATCATGCCCGGCCAGGCCGCGCGCAAGAAATCGGTACGCCAGAAGCTCAACGCCATCGAACTGGAATTCCGCGGCAAGAACGTGATGCTGGTGGACGACTCGATCGTGCGCGGCACCACCTGCAAGCAGATCATCCAGATGGCCCGTGAAGCCGGCGCCAAGAACGTCTACTTCTGCTCGGCGGCCCCGGCCGTTCGCTACCCGAACGTCTACGGCATCGACATGCCGAGCGCCCACGAGCTGATCGCCCACAACCGCAGCACCCAGGAAGTGGCCGACCTGATTGGCGCCGACTGGCTGATCTACCAGGACCTGCCGGACCTGATCGATGCCGTGGGCGGTGGCAAGGTCAAGATCGAGCATTTCGACTGCGCAGTGTTCGACGGCAAGTACGTGACCGGCGACATCGACGAGAAATACCTGAACAAGATCGAACAGGCCCGCAACGACGCCTCGAAGATCAAGACCCAGGCTGTCAGCGCGATTATTGACTTGTACAACAACTGAGTCGTAGCCGGTAGATCTCACAACGCCCGAACCCTTGGTTCGGGCGTTGTCGTTTGTGGTCTCCCTACAGAGGCGTGTGAATTTGGTAGACTCTTCAGTCTGCGTTTTCTATCTATCAGTTTTAGGAGTGGCGGCATGACACAGGAATGGGACGCCGGGCGGCTGGACAGCGATCTGGAGGGCGTCGCGTTCGACACCCTGGCAGTGCGCGCCGGTCAGCACCGCACGCCGGAAGGTGAGCACAGCGACCCGCTGTTCTTCACCTCCAGCTACGTTTTCCGTACCGCGGCCGATGCCGCGGCGCGTTTTGCCGGTGAAGTGCCAGGCAACGTCTATTCGCGCTACACCAACCCCACCGTGCGTTCCTTTGAAGAGCGCATCGCCGCCCTGGAAGGCGCCGAGCAGGCCGTAGGCTTCGCCACCGGCATGGCCGCCATCACCGCCGTGGCCATGGGCCTGTGCAGCGCCGGCGATCACGTGCTGATCTCCCAGAGCGTGTTCGGCTCCACCATCAGCCTGTTCGACAAGTACTTCAAGCGCTTCGGCATCGAAGTGGAGTACGTGCCGCTGGCTGACCTAAAAGGCTGGGAAGCGGCCATCAAGCCCAACACCAAGCTGCTGTTCGTCGAGTCGCCGTCCAACCCGCTGGCCGAACTGGTGGACATCAGCGCCCTGGCCGAGATCGCCCACGCCAAGGGCACGCTGCTGGTGGTCGACAACTGCTTCAGCACGCCTGCGCTGCAGCAGCCGCTGAAGCTGGGCGCCGACATTGTCGTGCACTCGGCCACCAAGTTCATCGACGGCCAGGGCCGTTGCATGGGTGGCGTGGTAGCGGGGCGTGCCGAGCACATGAAGGAAATGGTCGGCGTGGTGCGCACAGCGGGTGCTTCGCTCAGCCCGTTCAACGCCTGGATCTTCCTCAAAGGCCTGGAAACCCTGAACCTGCGCATGCGCGCCCACTGCGCCAGCGCCCAGGCCCTGGCCGAATGGCTGGAGCAGCAGGACGGCATCGAGAAGGTCCACTACGCCGGCCTGCCCAGCCACCCGCAGCACGAACTGGCCAAGCGCCAGATGCGCGGCGGCTTCGGCGGCGTGGTCAGCTTCGAAGTGAAGGGTGGTAAAGAAGGCGCCTGGCGCTTCATCGATGCCACGCGCCTGATCTCGATCACCGCCAACCTGGGTGACAGCAAGACCACCATCACCCACCCGGGCACCACCTCCCACGGTCGCCTGTCGCCGGCCGAGCGCGAAGCGGCCGGTATCCGTGACAGTCTGATCCGCGTGGCAGTGGGCCTGGAAGACGTGGCCGACCTGCAAGCCGACCTCGCGCGCGGCCTGGCGGCATTGTGATCGACTGGTCGACGAAAAGCGCCAGCCACAACGGCCGGGTGGCGCTGGTCACCGGCGCCGCTCGCGGCATCGGCCTGGGCATCGCTGCCTGGCTGATTGCCGAGGGCTGGCAGGTGGTGCTCACCGACCTTGATCGCGTGCGCGGCCCCAAGGTCGCCGGCGCATTGGGCGAGAACGCCGTGTTCATTGCCATGGACGTGGCCGACGAAGCTCAGGTGAAAGCCGGTGTGGCCCAGGTGCTAGGCCAGTTCGGCCGCCTGGACGCGCTGGTGTGCAATGCCGCGATCACCGATCCCCACAACACCACGCTGGAAACCCTGGCGCTGGAGAAGTGGAATCGCGTGCTCGCGGTTAACCTCAGTGGGCCGATGCTGTTGGCCAAGCACTGTGCGCCTTACCTGCGTGCCCACTGTGGCGCTATCGTCAACCTGGCCTCGACCCGCGCGCGCCAATCCGAGCCGGACACCGAGGCCTACGCGGCCAGCAAGGGCGGCCTGGTTGCCCTGACGCACGCGCTGGCCATCAGCCTGGGCCCGGAGATTCGCGTGAATGCCGTGAGCCCGGGCTGGATCGACGCCCGTGACCTGTCCGAACGCCGTGCAGCACCGTTGACCGATGCCGACCACGCCCAGCATCCTGCCGGGCGCGTGGGCACCGTGGAAGACGTGGCGGCGCTGGTGGCCTGGCTGCTGTCCAAGAATGCCGGCTTCGTCACCGGTCAGGAACTGGTGGTGGATGGCGGCATGACACGCAAGATGATCTACCAGGAATAGTAGAGGGCGCCCCCCTGTTATAAGGGGGGTGCGGTAGCAAAAATGACTTTTTTGAAAAAACTTCAATAAAGTTATTGACTTACCTTCGATAGCTGCGTAAAGTTCGCGTCATTGGAGAGGCAATAGGGTGATTAGCTCAGCCGGGAGAGCATCTGCCTTACAAGCAGAGGGTCGGCGGTTCGATCCCGTCATCACCCACCACTCTGATCCTCTTCTAACCAAGAGGGGAAGCCTTGCTACTGAGAAGGCATCCAACAACTGCGCAGTGGTAGTTCAGTCGGTTAGAATACCGGCCTGTCACGCCGGGGGTCGCGGGTTCGAGTCCCGTCCACTGCGCCATTTTTACCTGATTCGGTCATGCCGGGTCAGAGATCGAGAAACTCGAAAGTTCTCGGTCAGACAAGGTTTCAACTGCACGCAAGTGCATGCGATACGCAGCGGTAGTTCAGTCGGTTAGAATACCGGCCTGTCACGCCGGGGGTCGCGGGTTCGAGTCCCGTCCGCTGCGCCATACAAAGCTTCAAGGCCCTTGAACTCCTTGAAGCACAAAGAGAGCGACCTTCGGGTCGCTTTTTTTGTGCCTGCGATTTGGCAGGACGCCTCGGATCAACGCGTTAGGTTGTGCGGGCCTGATCACCAGGCCCGCGTGCAGCAGGTGAATCAGTACTTCCAGCTAACCGAGGCTGTCAGGTTGCGCGGGGCGCCGTAGTTGCTGGCGGTGCCGCTGTACAACGACAACAGGTATTTGCGGTCGGTAACGTTGTTGAGGTTGAGCGACGTGCTCCAGTGGCTGTCGATGTCGTAGCTGGCCATCAGGTCGACCAGGCCGTAGGCGTTCTGGCGGATGTCGCTGTACGAATCGTTCTGCACTGCGCTCTGCCAGCTTACGCGGGTGCCGACGCGTGCCTGTGGCATGCCTGGCAGGCGGTAGGTGGCCATGGCGTGAACGCTGTGGGTGGGCACGTATTTGCGGGCCGTGTCGCCATCAGCATCTTCAATGTGCACGTACGTGTAGCCCGCCAGCAGGTCCAGGCCCGGCAGCGCCTCGCCGGAGGCTTCCAGCTCCACGCCGCGGCTGCGATAGTCGGCGGTAGCATAGCGATACTGGCCGTTCACGAACACGTAGTCGCTGGTGTCGACGACATTGTCCTGCTTGGTCTTGAACACCGCCGCTTGCAGCTTCAGGCGGTTGTCCATCACGGTGCCTTTCACGCCTGCTTCCAGGCTCTTACCTTCCAGTGGGGCAACTACCTTCCCATCCAGGCCAACGGAGCTGTATTGTGGGTTAAAAATTTCAGTCCAGCTGGTATAGACGCTCCACTGCGGGGTCAGGTCATAGACCAGGCCGGTGTATGGCGTTACCTTGCCATGCACGCGCAGGTAGTGATCCGAGCCGTAGTCATTGCCCGAGCCGTCGGTGCTGAGCATGCGTGCACCGGCAATCCAGTGCAGGTCGTCGGCCAAGCTGAAGCGTGCGCCAATGAAGGCACTTTTTTGGGTGTCGATGAAATTTTGCATGCCAGCATCGCTGGTGTACGAAAAGTCTGGCTCAGGCATGTTGCCGGCCAGGAGTTGAGAGTACGACGTGTCGAAGTCAGTTGGCGTCCGCCGCATCGTATTCGCGGGCTTTTTGATGGGTGCGGCCATAGCTCACGCCAAACGTCAGTTCGTGTTCGCGGCCAAACAGGCTGAATGGTCCGGAAGCTTTCGCTTCGCCTACCATCTCGTGGGCCTTGCTGCTGGTTTGCCCTGCATACACGGTGGCGTCATCGTCAATCACCGAGCCAACGTACAGCATGCTGGTGTTCTGATATTCGGTGGTGCCGGTGGCGGTGACGGTAGCGTTCCAGCCGTTGCCGAAGTCGTGTTTGAGTTCGGCAAACGCACGCTGGGTATGCATGTTCCAGTAGGTCCATGGTTGGCCGACGCTGGTGCTTCGGCTGCCGTAATGGATCAACTGGTTGTTTTCATCCACCAGCGGCAGGTTGCCCCAACTGCTGCCGTTGGAGTCGCTGTTGTGCTGCGAGAAACCCACGGTCAGGGTGTCGGAGTCAGTGAGGTCGAACGCCAGCAGGCCGGCGGCGACATTTCGTTCGTGACTATAGCGGTCGAGGTAGGAATTACCCTTGTCATGGGCGTAGATAAAGCGGCCGCGCACATTGCCAGTGGGCGTCAGCGGTCCCGATACGTCAACGTCCACACGACGTTCGTCCCACGAACCAACACTGGTATCGATCTGCGCCTGGAAAGTATCGGTAGGGCGCTTGCGCACAAAATTGACGGTGGCCGACGGGTTACCCGTGCCGCTCATGAGGCCGTTCGCCCCGTGCAGCACGTCGACTTGTTCGAACTCGGCCATGTCCTGCTCACCGATCAGCAGCGTCTGGGCGAAAGGCATGCCCATGCCGTCGTATTCAAAGGTGCCGATATCAAACCCACGCGAAGTGAACTCCGTGCGGTCCGTCTCCGATTGCTCCACCGTCACCGACGGCGCCGAGCGCAACGCATCCTTGATGCCGTTGATCTTGTAGTCGTCCATCTGGTCACGGGTGATGGTGGTAATGGCCTGTGGCGTCTCCTTGTCCGTCAGCCCCAGCTTGGTGGTGCTGGAGGCCGGTTGGCCCTTGTACCCTTGAGTTTGCCCATCATCCTGGATGGCGTTGTCCTGGATCTCGGTGGAGGGCAGGGTAATGGTGTCAGCGGCATGGGCGACAGGCAGGGCGCAGCACGCGCCCGCCAACAGCAGGCTGGCAGGTAAAAGGTGGCTCAAGGGTAGGCTTCCTGGAAAGAGTGTCAGTAGTTATTAATACGAGCGCTAATGAGAAGCAGAATCAAATACTAACAATGTTTTGACGCTTTTTTCACACTTTTTTACATCTTTTCCGGAGGGTTTTTTTGCGGGAACGGGGATGAATGCATCACATCTCTGCCACGTGTCGATCTGAACTTTTCCCCGAACTGCGGTCGTAGTAGGGTTACAGGTTGTCTAAAACTCATTTCACGCGCGTTGTCTCTCCGTTGTGAGGCACAATAGAGGCTGATTGTTTGCCCAGGATTCGCAATGTCTAAGTCACTGAGCTTGAGCGCCCCACGGTTGGGCTGTGCTCTGGCGTTTTCGCTGGCCGCCCTGAGCGGCTGTTCTTCGCAGAAGCCGGCCATGTACGAGCATGAGGAGTTCTCCGATTCGGGAACCTATTCTCGCAACTACCCGGTCAGCGATGCGTCGTCCTGCGAGGCCGCGCGTCGGGCATTGCTCAGCCAGGGCTACATCATTACCAGCAGCGATCCCAAGCAGCTCAGTGGCCACAAGAGTTTCCAACAGACCGGCGAGACGCACATGGAGATCAGCTTCAGCGTCACCTGTGCGGCTGACGGCAACGGCAACACCTCGTCGACCATGTTCGCCAACGCCCTGCAGGACCGCTACGCGTTGAAGAAGGTCAACAACTCCGCCAGCCTGGGCGTGGGTGTGTTGGGTTCGGTGTCGATGCCGATCGGCTCCACCGACGACTCGATGGTCAAGGTAGCCAGCGAGACCGTGACCTCGGCCAAGTTCTATGATCGCTACTTTGCCCTGGTGGACGTGTACCTGCCAGCCGAGGCGAAGAAGGCCGCGCACATCGTTGACAAGCCCAAGGCCGACCTCGGCGTACCGGAACCCAAGGCCGAAGCGAAGCCTGAGGCCAAGGCCGAGACCAAGCCTGAAGCCAAGCCAGAACCGGCCAAGGTCGCCGAGCCCGTTGCCGTCGTCGCCCCGGCTGCCGCAGCCGTGTCCGCGCCCGCCGCCCCAGCGGCGACCCCTGCTGCAACACCGGCAGCGGCACCTGCGACCACTCCGGCGGCTACGCCTGCCGCCGTGCCGGCTGAAACCTCGCAGCCGGTGGCTCCGCCGGCCGAGGCAGCGCCGATCACCCCGGCCGCGACCACCACTGACACCCCTACGCCAGTCGCGACCCCGGCCACCACCACCCCATAAGTGCTGCCTGTGACGCGGCCTTGCGGCCGCTGCCACAGGTTATTTCTGCAGCTGCCGAAGGCGGCGTCCGGCCGCCAGGCGTCCCCACCGCGGGCATTAAATTCTTCGCCAGCGCGCTCGTTCTTCCTCTCGAACCCCGTCATTTTTTCTTCATCGGCGGCCGCTATCCTGCCCCCATGACATCAAAGAGAGGACAACAAAATGGATGAGTACCAGGAAGAACTGCTGGAATCGCGTGCCGTCGAACTGGACCCGCTGGAACCAGCCGAAGACGCTACCGAGTTATAACGCCCGCACACTGTCGCGCCGATAATCCCCCGGCGTCTGCCCCTTCCAGCGCTTGAATGCGCGCGCGAACGCCTCCGCCGAGGCAAACCCCAACAGGTAGGCGATTTCGCCGAAGGCCAGGTCCGTGTCACGGATGTAGGCCATGGCCAGGTCGCGCCGGGTATCATTGAGTATCGCCCTAAACTGCGTGCCTTCATCGGCCAGCTTGCGCCGCAGGGTCCAGGTCGGCATTTTCAGCCGCGCCGCCACTTCTTCCAGGTCCGGTTCACGCCCGCCATCGAGCAATGGCCCCAACAGCTGAGTGATGCGTTCGCGCAGGCTGCGGGTACGGGTGCGCTGCTCCAGTTCCTGTTCGCACAGGGCCAGCAGGTATTTATAGGTGCTGGGGCAATGATCCGGGTTGCGCAGCGCCAGGCTGGGCAGACTCAGGCGCAGTTGATTGTGCTCGGCGCCGAAGGCCACCGGGCCATGGCTCAGCGCCTGGTACTGCTCGGCATAGGCCGGCGTTTCGTATTCCACCTCAATGCGCTCGGCGCACAGCGCTTGGCCGCACAGGCTGCCCAATTGCTGGAGCCAGCCGCCCAGCACCGAATCCACCACGAAGCGGTTGTAAGCGTTGTACGGGTTGATGGAATAGAAGCGCAGCCAGGCGCCGCGTGAGTCTTCATGCAGGCTGGCCTGGCCCCGGTAATTGGATTGGTTGAGCGGCGTGAAACGGATCAGTGTGCGCGCCGCTTCGCGCACGGTCGGCGCCTGGGCGGCGGTCACCCCGGCCAGGCCTGCCTGGGCCATGCGGCTGGCGCGGCCCATGCGCAGGCCCAGCGCCGGGTCACCGGTGAGCTGGATGGCCGCGTGGCCCAGGCGCATGTAGCGCGGTATCGACAGCCGCGCGCCAGCCTCGGCCAGGCGCAGCGGGTCCAGGCCGTACTGTAACAGCAGCGGGGCGGGGTCCAGGCCGTGGCTGGCCACGGCGTCCGCCAGGCTATGGATATAGCCCACGGACAGGTCACCCAGTTTTATCGGCGCGCTTGGCATGGGCTCATAACCACAGGTTGATCAGCCGCGCGCCGCGACCGTTGTCGGTGGAGTGTGTCTGGCCGTCATGGTTGGCGAAGCTCTGGCCGTCGCTGAACTGGTCCCAAAACTGCCCGCGCAGGAACACGCTGACGCTGGCGCGCGCCGTGCTCAGGGGCGCACGGCTGCCATGGCTGAGGCGTTGCCAGGCCTCGCCCTCGCTGACCTCGCCCGGCGTGAGGCCCAGCTGGTCGGCATCACGACGGTCAGGGTTGCCGCGCCAGCGTTCGCGCCACACGTCCTTGCCATTGAGCGCCGCCGGCACGGCGATCAGTTCGCAGCCCTTGGCGTTGAGCTGGGCGTAGTTGGCCGGGTACCAGCTGTCACTGCCAATCAGCACCCCCAGGCGCCCGGCTGGGGTGTCCAGCACCTGCAGGGGTGAATCGGGGCTGGGCTGCACGTAGCGGCGCTGGACGAAATCGGGGTACAGCTGGCGCTGGGGCTGACCCAGCGGCTTGCCGTCGGCACCGAACACCAGGCTGACATTGAACAGCCCGCCTTTGCCGGTCACCAGCTCGCCTTGCTCCAGGCGCGGGTCGGGGAGAATGATCGAGCCGGCCACTAGGGTCACGCCGAACTCCTGGGCCAGGCCGCCGAATAACTGCTGATAGTCACTGGCCATGCTGCGCGCCTTCATGCGCAGGCGCGTGTCCTGGGCGCGGTCATCGCCCTTGGCGTCGAGCCAGGCACGGGCGAACAGCAGCGGGTTGCTGTAGCCCAGCCACTGGTTGGCCTCGGCCAGGCGCGGGGCCTGGTACAGCTCGTCTTTCTCGCCGCGCGCCCACAGCAGGGTACCGATGTGTTCGGGCAACACGACGATGGTGCGCGGACCGATCATCCCCAGGTCGCGGGCCTGGTTCAGGTAGGCGGCCAGCTTGCGGTGCAGGCGCTCCAGGCTCTGGTAGTCAGTGGCGTACAGGTCTGGCTGAATGCCGAGCAGGTTGCCACGGTCGGCGCGCACGCCCTCGTCCAGCGCCACCTTGATGCGCAGGTCGGACAGGTAGTGGCCGGCGGGGCGGTCCTGGGTCCACACGGCGTAGGCGCCCAGGGCGACGAGCAGGACAAGCGACAACAGGCTGAACAGCAATCGAACCATGGGCGGGGGCGGGGCTCCTCTTGGGGGTGGTGGTGAAGGGTACGGTAAACCAGCGGCCGGACGATGGTGTTGCCAGCGCGCCACGGAATTGTTTGCTGACCGGGGATTTTAGCCGGGTCGTGCCCCCCAGGGCGAATTCTGTCACCCCGGGTGAGCGGTGGTGTACTGAAAAATGCCGTGAAACTGTATCTCTTCATGGCGTGGACACCGTTGCACCCTGTGCACCTTCCTCCCGGCAGGTACACAACGATGAAGCTGTTCTACCAGACCCATTCTCCCTACGCCCGCAAAGTGCTGGTGCTGGCCCATGAGCTCGGCCTGGCCTCGCGCCTCGAGGTGATCCACCACGAAACCAGCCCCACCACGCGCAATCCGGTGATCTATCAGGCCAATCCGCTGGGCAAGGTGCCGGTGCTGATGCTGCCCGATGGCATGGCGCTGTTCGACTCGATCGTGATTTGCGAATACCTCGACACCCTGTGCGAAGGCCCGGGCCTGATCCCGCCTCAGGGGCCTGAGCGTTTCCGGGCATTGCGTCTGCAGGCACTGGCCCAAGGGCTGTGCGACGTAGGCATCAAGCTGCGCTGGGAGGTGGCGCGGCGCCCGCCAGCCTTGCGCTACCCGGCCTATGCCGAAGGCCAGGCCTATAAAGTCGAGCAAGCCTTGCGCTTTCTCGACGATCAGGACCTGCAGGGCGCCATCACCCTGGGTCACATTGCCTTGGCCACAGCCCTTGACTGGCTAGTGTTTCGCCAGCTGGCCGACGTTTCCGCGCACCCGCGTTTGATCGCCTGGTATCGCGCGTTCTGTGAACGCCCGTCGATGCGCGCCACCGAATACAGCGGCCAGACCCACGATTGACGGCGCGATTCGCGGTAACCTTGGCGGGCAATGACATTACGCGCAAGGGCATTTATGGACAGGTTGCAAGGAACGCAAAAGCGCTGGCAAAGCGTGAGGGACTGGATCGTGCGGCAGATCGACAGCGGCGAATGGCCTGCCCAATCCAAGCTTCCGTCCATCCGTGGCCTTGCCCGGCTGTTCGACACCAGCATCACCACCGTGCAGCGGGCCCTGAGCGACCTTGAGGCGAACGCGTATGTGCTGAGTGTGCCCCGGGTCGGCTATTTCACCCGTGCCCCCGGCCCGGCGGCCGTCAGCCGCGCCGATTTCGCCAGCGTCACTGTCAACGTCAATCAGGCAGTGGTGACCATGCTCGCCCAGGCGGCGGCCAGCACCACGCCGTCGTTGAGCTCTGCCGTGTTGCAGGGGGAGCTCACGCCCCACGTGCAGTTGAGCAAATGCCTCGCCGTGCTGGCCGCCAAGGGCGACCCTGGCCTGAGCGGCCTGGTGCCGCCCCCCGGGCTGGCCGCGTTGCGTCGGCGCATTGCCGGGTTGATGGTGGCGCGCGGCGTGGTCTGCGGCCCGGACGATATCCTCGTGACCTCGGGTGACACCATGGCCCTGGAGCTGGCCCTCGAAGCCGTCGCGCCTAAAGGCGCCACCGTGGCCATCGAAACGCCGACCTACTACGGCATCCTGCAGACCATCGAGCGCCTGGGCATGCGCGCCTTGCCGTTGCGCACCCACGCTGAAACCGGCCTGGACCTTGACCACTTGGAAGAAGCACTGGGCCTGAACACGGTGGACGTGATCTTTCTCAACCCGACTTTGCAGAACCCCCGCGGCTTCATCATGGCCGACGCCAGCCGGGCCAGGCTATCACGGCTGGCGCGGGAGGCCAGTGTGCCGATCATCGAAGACGACCTGTTCTTCGACCTGGCGCCGGAGCAGGGGCGCCCCAGCGCCATCAAGCATTACGACACCAGCGGCCAGACGCTGTACTGCGCGTCGTTCTCCAAGACCGTCGCGCCCGGGTACCGCGTGGGCTGGTGCGTGGCGGGGCGCTATCGCGACGCCATGCTGGCGCAAATGTTTTCCCGCAACCTGGCCGTTTCCAGCCTCGCCCAGCACCTGCTCAGCGAATTCATCGGCCGTGGCTACCTGCAAACCCATTGCCAACGGCTGCGGGAGCAACTGGCCGTGCTGACTGACTTCGTCGAGGTATTCGTGCGCACCGCGCTGCCAGCGGGCAGCCGCTATACGCCACCGGCCGGCGGCTTCATTCACTGGATTGAATTGCCCGCGCGCACGGACATGGCGTTGCTGCACAAGCTCGCCGGTGAGCGCGGCTGCCACTTGGGCGACAGTGGCATTTTCTTCGCCGATGGCAGGGCGAGCACCGGCGTGCGCTTGTGCCTGGGGCGACCATTGTCGGCCGAGGTGAAGCGCAGCTTCACCGTGTTGGCCGATTGCGCCCGGCTGGCAGCGACGGTTCAGCGCGGGAGTGCTGTGCAATTGGATCAATAAGTTGTCACTTTCGGTCATTGAGACCGACACTGCTTGGCCGTAAATTCAACGACAGATAAACGACGGGGCCCGGTACAGATCACCGAGGCCGCCGCATCCCGTGATTTGCCTGTTGATGGAGTGACACCCATGGCCGCTGCTCAATACCCGCACCTGCTCGCCCCGCTGGACCTGGGCTTTACTACCTTGCGCAACCGCAGCCTGATGGGCTCGATGCACACGGGCCTGGAGGAAAAGCCGGGTGGTTTCGCGCGCATGGCGGCGTATTTCGCCGAACGCGCCCGTGGCGGCGTGGGCCTGATGGTGACGGGCGGCATCGCCCCTAACGAGGAGGGCGGCGTGTACGCCGGCGCCGCCAAGCTCAGCACCCCGGAGGAAGCGGAAAAACACCGTGTGGTGACGCAGGCCGTGCACGAGGCGGGCGGCAAGATCTGCCTGCAGATTCTTCACGCCGGGCGTTACGCCTACAGCCCCAAGCAGGTGGCGCCCAGCGCCCTGCAGGCACCCATCAACCCGTTCACCCCGCGCGAGTTGGACGAGGAGGGCATCGAGAAGCAGATCGCCGACTTCGTCAATTGCTCCGTGCTGGCCCAGACCGCCGGTTACGACGGTGTCGAGATCATGGGCTCGGAAGGTTATTTCATTAACCAGTTCCTCGCCGCGCAAACCAACCGCCGCACCGACCGCTGGGGCGGCAGCTACGAAAACCGCATGCGCCTGGCCGTGGACATTGTCACCCGCGTGCGCGAAGCCGTGGGCCCGCGGTTCATCATTATTTTCCGCCTGTCGATGCTCGACCTGGTTGAAGGTGGCAGCACCTGGGACGAGATTGTCACCCTGGCCAAGGCCATCGAACAGGCCGGCGCCACTCTGATCAACACCGGCATCGGCTGGCACGAGGCGCGTATTCCGACCATCGCCACCAAGGTGCCACGCGCGGCGTTCAGCAAGGTCACCGCCAAGCTGCGCGGGTCGGTGCAGATCCCGCTGATCACCACCAACCGCATCAACACCCCGGAAGTGGCCGAGCAGATCCTGGCCGAGGGCGACGCCGACATGGTGTCCATGGCCCGGCCGTTCCTCGCCGACCCGGATTTCGTCAACAAGGCCGCTGCCGGCCGCAGTGACGAAATCAACACCTGCATCGGTTGCAACCAGGCCTGCCTGGACCACACCTTCGGCGGCAAGCTGACCAGTTGCCTGGTCAACCCGCGCGCCTGCCACGAGACTGAACTCAACTACCTGCCCACTGCCCACGCGAAGAAGATCGCCGTGGTCGGTGCCGGCCCGGCGGGCCTGTCGGCGGCCACCGTGGCGGCTGAGCGCGGCCACCAGGTGACGCTGTTCGATTCGGCCGGCGAAATCGGTGGCCAGTTCAACGTGGCCAAGCGCGTGCCGGGCAAGGAAGAGTTCTTTGAGACCCTGCGCTACTTCAAGCGCAAGCTGCAGACCACCGGTGTGGAAGTGTGCCTGAACACCCGCGTCGACGTGGCGCAGCTGGTGGAGGGCGGTTTCGACGAGATCATCCTGGCCACCGGCATCGCCCCGCGCCTGCCCGCCATCGACGGCATCGGCCACGCCAAGGTGCTGTCCTACCTGGATGTGCTGTTGCAGCGCAAGCCGGTCGGCCACAGCGTGGCGGTGATCGGTGCCGGCGGCATCGGCTTCGACGTCAGCGAGTTCCTGGTGCACGAAGGCGTGGCCACCAGCCAGGACCGCGCGGCGTTCTGGAAAGAGTGGGGCATCGACACCGCCCTGGAGGCCCGTGGCGGCGTGGCCGGCATCAAGGCCCAGCCCCATGCGCCGGCACGCCAGGTGTTCCTGCTGCAGCGCAAGGCCAGCAAGGTCGGCGACGGCCTGGGCAAGACCACCGGCTGGATTCACCGCACGGGCCTGAAAAACAAGGGCGTGCAGATGCTCAACAGCGTCGAGTACCTGAAAGTCGACGACGCCGGCCTGCACGTGCGCATCGGCGAGGGCGAGCCGCAGGTGCTGGCGGTGGACAACGTGGTCATCTGCGCCGGCCAGGACCCGCTGCGCGAACTGCAGGACGGCCTGTTGGCCGCCGGGCAGTCGGTGCACCTGATCGGCGGCGCCGATGTGGCCGCCGAGCTGGATGCCAAGCGCGCCATCAATCAGGGCTCGCGGCTGGCTGCGGAGCTGTGACGCGGTAAACTGGCAGGCCCTATCGCCTGCCAGTGAACCTGTAATGACCCTGCCTTCCTGGGCGCAACCCGCGCCCCTGCAACCCCTGCACCTGGGCTGGCTGCACGCCGCCGGGGTGCAGGTGGCCATCCTGCGCCTGGACCTGATCGACCCGCTGGTCAGCGGCAACAAGTGGTTCAAGCTCAGCGAGCACCTGGCGCGCATGCAGGCTCAGGGCCTGGGCGGCGTCATCAGCCTGGGCGGTGCCCATTCCAATCATCTTCACGCACTGGCGGCGGCCGGCAAGCGCCTGGGTTTCCAGACGGTCGGGCTGCTGCGCGGGCACCCTCAACCCACGCCGACGGTAGCGGATCTGCAGAACTTGGGCATGCAGCTGCATTGGCTAGGCTTCGCCGGTTACCGTGAGCGGCATGCCCCCGGTTTCTGGGCGCCCTGGCAGGCGCAGTACCCCGATTTGCTGACGGTGCCTGAAGGCGGTGGCGGGCCCCAGGGCGCGCGCGGTTGCCGGGTGTTGCTGGACCAGGTGCGGGGGCAACTGCCGGGGCTGGGCTGGGATGACTTCGATGGCTGGTGGCTGGCCGTGGGTACCGGCACCACCCTGGCGGGGCTGGTGCTGGCGGGTGGGCCGCCAGTGTACGGTGCCATGGCGGTGCCAGCGGGCCATGGGGTGGCGGAAAATGTGCAGGCCCTGGTTGGCGAGGCGGGCGGTCATGAATTGATCGAGGCCAGCCGTGGCGGGTTCGCCAAGGTCGATGAGGCGTTGCTGGCGTTCATCGAGGCGGCGCAGCACGAAAGCGGTGTACCGCTGGAGCCGTTGTACACCGGCAAGGCGCTGATGGCGTTGCACGACAACCTGCAGCGGTTCACACCGGGTACGCGCTTGGTGTTTGTGCATACCGGTGGGCTGCAGGGCAAGCGGGCCAGGGCGTGAGTCGGCGGTGCGACTGACGCGGCCTGGCGGCCGCTGCTACCTCGCGCGCCCTGACAAATCGCCTCACCCCTTGCGTGGCAACATCCGCACCAGGGTGTTATCACGCACTACATAGTGGTGAAACACCCCCGCTAGCGCATGCAGGCCGATCAGCCAGTAGCCCCACACGCCAATTTGTTCATGCCAGTGCTTGATCTGCTTGGCCGCGTCGTCGTTGGGCGCGATAAGGTGTGGCAGTTCCAGGCCCCAGAAGGGCACTGGCTTGTCGGCAGCGCTCAGGATCAGCCAGCCCAGCAGCGGCATGGCCACCATCAGGGCATAGAGCAGGGCGTGCATCAGGTGCGCCAGGCCGGTCTGCCAGGCGGGCGGCTTGGGGATGATTTTGGGTGCCGCACCGACGATTTTCGCCGCCAGGCGTATCCACACCAGCACGAACACGGTCAGGCCGGTCATGAAGTGCAGTTGCACGATCAGCGCGCGGCTGTCGCTGCCCTTGGGAAAATTGCCGCGCAGCTCGATGCACGCATAGACAATGGCCAGCAGCACCAGCATCAGCCAGTGCAAGGCAATGGACAGGCTGCCGTAGCGCGCCTCAGTGTTTTTCCAGGTCATGGTTTCCTCACGGTCGTTGCATTCTTTTTAGGGTTCAGGCGGTGCCGGGCACATTTGGCCACAGGTCGGAGACCAGAAACAGCCGTTGCGCCTCTTCCCAGGCACCGTCCTGTACGTGGACCAGGCGCACCAGCAATTGCGCCGGCGCCAACGGGTCCAGGGCGCTCAGCCAGTCCTGCAGCTGGTGTGCGGTCCAGGTGTGCTGTTCGCTGTAGCGTGCCGGCGCCAACCAGGCATGGCGCGGCAATGGTTGCCAGCGGCCTGCCGCGCTCTGTTGGGCAAAGGCGGCCCAGTCGCGCTGGTGCAGCCAGTGGCCCTTGAGGTGCTGCGGGTGGGCGCCGCTGGGTGCCTGGGTGGTGGCGGGCCAGGGGTACAGCAGGTAGCCGCCGAGCCAGAACTGCGCGCTGAAGGTGTCGATGTCCAGCGCCGCCAGGGCCGCGCGGCTTTCGGCACGCGCCGAGATGGGCAGCTGATGCTGGCTGAGGTGCGCCAGCTTGCGGTCCAGGCGGTCGTGGCTGCCGGGGCCCAGCCAGTGCGCCGGGTCGTGGCCATCGCCGCCCTGGGGGCCCAGGTACAGCTTGATCGCCAGCTCCAGGTGGTGCACGCCGTCGCCGTCGCGCAGCAGAATATCCAGTTCGCCCAGGGTGTGGCCCTCGCGTCGAATGGGCAGGTTGGCGGCGATCAGCTCGATGCCCGGCGCCTGGCTCAGGGCGAACTGCCACAAACGCTCGTAGTAGAGCCCCAGGCGACGAGTGGCAGCACCTTTGGCCAGCCAGGCCACCAGCGGGCTGTGGTCCTGGTCCAGCGCTCTTAGCCAGGCTTGCAGCTGGTCGGGCCGCGCCACCCAGTGGCTGCCGGTCAGCGGGTGGCGCTGGGGCCACGGCGTTTGCGCCAGCATCGGCGGGGCCAGAATCACCCAGGCAAGGTCGCGTACCTGCGGCTGGCGCAGGTCACGGGGCAAATCGGCCAGGGTCGGGAACAGGTTCATGCAGCGAGCATAGCTGTTCGGCCGCCTGCATGCTGGTGCGCTGTATCATGCCCATAGCGCAAAGGTTTTTGTCCTGCCGGTTGCTTTCGCCCATAATCGACCCCACGTTTCCCAAGGTGCGGCCCCGTGGCCGCACCCGTGCCAGACCCCCGCAGGAGCCCCATGGAGCAATTTCGCAATATCGGTATCATCGGCCGCCTCGGCAGTTCCCAGGTGCTTGATACCATTCGCCGCCTGAAAAGATTCCTGCTCGACCGGCACCTGCATGTGATCCTCGAGGACACCATCGCCGAGGTGCTGCCAGGCCACGGCCTGCAGACGTCCACGCGCAAGATGCTCGGCGAGGTCTGCGACATGGTCATTGTCGTCGGCGGCGACGGCAGCCTGCTGGGCGCCGCGCGGGCGCTGGCCAAGCACAACGTGCCGGTGCTGGGCATCAACCGCGGCAGCCTGGGTTTCCTGACTGACATTCGTCCCGACGACCTGGAAGTGAAGGTCGCCGAGGTGCTGGACGGCCACTACCTGGTGGAAAACCGCTTCCTGCTGCAGGCCGAAGTGCGTCGCCACGGCGAGGCCATCGGCCAGGGCGATGCCCTCAACGACGTGGTGCTGCACCCCGGCAAGTCGACCCGCATGATCGAGTTCGAGATCTACATCGACGGCCAGTTCGTGTGCAGCCAGAAGGCTGACGGCCTGATCGTCGCCACGCCCACCGGTTCCACAGCCTACGCGCTGTCGGCGGGCGGGCCGATCATGCACCCCAAGCTCGACGCCATTGTCATCGTGCCCATGTACCCGCACACCCTGTCGGGCCGGCCGATCGTGGTGGACGGCAACAGCGAGCTGAAGATCGTCGTGTCCAAGGACATGACCATCTACCCGCAAGTGTCCTGTGACGGCCAGAACCACTTCACCTGCGCCCCGGGCGACACGGTGACGGTCAGCAAGAAGTCGCAGAAACTGCGCCTGATTCACCCGCTGGACCACAATTACTATGAAGTCTGCCGCACCAAGCTCGGTTGGGGCAGCCGTCTGGGAGGCACAGGAGACTGATGCTCGATCCCGCACGCAGCTACGATCTTATCGGTGACGTGCACGGTTGCGCTCATACCCTTGAGCACTTGCTCGACACCCTCGGTTACCGCAAACAGGGCGGCACCTGGTGCCACCCCCTGCGCCAGGCCCTGTTTCTGGGTGACATCATCGACCGCGGCCCGCGCATTCGCGAGGCCCTGCACATCGTTCACGACATGGTCGACGCTGGCCAGGCGCGCTGCATCATGGGCAACCATGAATTCAACGCCCTGGGCTGGAGCACGCCGGCGCCGCCCGGCAGCGGCAAGCAGTTCGTGCGCGAGCACACGCCGCGCCATGCCCGGCTGATCGGCGACACCCTGGCGCAGTTCGAGCAGCACCCGGCGGACTGGAAGGACTTCGTGCAGTGGTTCTACGACATGCCGCTGTTCATCGACGCCGGGCGCTTCCGCCTGGTGCACGCCTGCTGGGACCACAGCATGATCGAACTGCTGCGCGGGCAATACCCCGACGGCTGCATCGACGAGCACTTCCTGCAGGCCGCCGCCGTGCCCGGCAGCTTTGCCAGCAACGTCTTCGACCGCCTGCTGCGTGGCACCGACATGCGCCTGCCCGACGGCCTGACCCTGACCGGCGGCGACGGCCTGACCCGCGCCTTCTTCCGCACCAAGTTCTGGGAAGACGACCCGCAGACCTACGGTGACATCGTCTTCCAGCCTGACGCGCTGCCTGATGAGGTGGCCAGCACGCCGCTGTCCAGCAGCCAGAAAAGCAACCTGCTGCGCTATGGCGTCGACGAGCCCTTGCTGTTCGTTGGCCACTACTGGCGGAGCGGCCGGCCGTCGGCGATCCGCCCCAACCTGGCGTGCCTGGACTACAGCGCCGTGTTGTACGGCAAGCTGGTGGCCTACCGCCTGGACCAGGAAAGCCGGATCGACCCGCACAAGTTCGTGTGGGTCGACGTGGGCCGCCCGGAAGCCCAGGCATGAGGCGGCATACCCCCTTGATCTCACCACAGGCCCTGCCCCATGGATGATGCAACCCTCGAACAACTGGAAGCGGCCCTGCTCGCGTCTCCCGGCAATGCCGCGTTGATCACGCTGCTGCTCAAGGCCTGCCTTGAGCGTGGCGAGCACGAGCGCGGCCTGGCCCTGGCCACCGGCGATGACGCCGGCGTGCGCCTGCTGCGCGCCCGCCTGCTGGCCGCCCTGGGCCGTCTGAAGGAAGGCCAGGTCGACTACCGCGCCGCCATCGCCGACAACCCGGCGCTGGAGGACATGGACCTGTGGCGCACTCTGAGCGTCACCGTGGTCGATGTGCCCAGCGCCGCCGGCCGGCCCAAATTGCGGGTCATCTCCAACGACGACACCGACCGCACGGAAACCACTCGCCTGTTGGAACCGAACAACGAAACCCTGACGTTCGACGACATCGGCGGTCTGGATGAACTGAAAAAGACCATCCATAAAAAAATCATTCTGCCGTACCAGAAGCCCGGCCTGTTCCAGCGCTTTCGCAAGAAGGTCGGCGGCGGCGTGCTGCTGTACGGCCCGCCCGGCTGTGGCAAGACCCTGCTGGCCCGCGCCACGGCGGGGGAGTGCAAGGCGACTTTCTTCAACATTGCCATCTCGGACGTGCTGGACATGTACATCGGCGAGTCCGAGCGCAAGCTGCACGCATTGTTCGAGCAGGCCCGCGCCCAGGCCCCGGCGGTGATGTTCTTCGACGAAGTCGAGGCGCTGGGCGGCAAGCGCTCCAATACCCGCGAAGCCACCTCCTCGAAGCTGGTCAGCCAGTTCCTCTCGGAAATGGACGGCTTCACCCACGACAACCATGGCGTGCTGATACTGGCGGCCACCAACGTGCCCTGGTCGGTGGACTCGGCGTTCCGCCGCCCTGGCCGCTTTGACCGCGTGCTGTTCGTGCCGCCGCCCGACCGCCCGGCCCGCGAAGCCATGCTGAAAATGATGATGAAGGATCGCCCGAGTACCGACGACATCGACTTCGCCTTCCTGGCCAAGCACACCTCGGGGTTCTCCGGGGCCGACCTCAGTGAGCTGGTCGAGACCGCTGCCGACGAGGCCATCGAGGCGTCCATTGCCGAAGGCCGCGAGCAGCCGATCAGCGACAAGCACCTCAAGCTGGCCTTGAAAGAGGTGCGTGCCACCACCCTGGAATGGCTGACCACGGCGCGCAACTACGCTCGCTACGCCAACGAGGGCAACCAGTACGATGAAGTGCTGGCCTTCCTCGACAAGCACGGGAAGGAGCGCTGATGGCTGCGCGTGGAGGGTACCGCATCGATGACGAGCCGCGCCCGGGCCCGCTGGCCCGCTTCGCGGTGTCGCCGCTGTGGCCGTTGCTGGGTTTGATGATGGGCGGTTTCTGGCTGGGCCTGCCGTGGTTCGCCTTCAACGCAGTGGCCGTCGGCAGCCCCAACCGGGTGCGCGAGTGGGCGCTGGTGGCGGGCGGGCTGCTGGGCAGCCTGGTGATCGGCGTGGTGCTGATGAAACTGCTGCACAGCGGTATCATCGCCACTGACGCCCAGGTGCAATACGCCTTGCTGGCGCTGCTGATCTTCAAGCTGGGCATCGGCTACCTGCTGTTCAATCAGCAGAGCGCCACCATCGAGATCTACCAATATTACGGCGGTGTGCTCAACCGCTTCGGGCTGCCTGTGGTGCTGGTGGGCGCTTTCTGGCTCAAGGCCTACGTGCTGCACCTGATCCCGGCAACCCTGTGGTACCTGGTGGTAAGTTGATGAATACTGAAAACCTGCTGCACCTGGCCTATCAGCGTTTGCACATGGGGCACCACGAGGGCGCCATGGACTGCCTGCGGCAACTGCTGGCCGTAGACCCCGAGCACGCTGAGGCGCATGCCTTGCTGTCGGTGTGCTTGCTGAGCATGCGCCGCGTGCACGCTGCGCGCCACGAAGCGCAACTGGCGCTGGCGGGTGACCCGCACCTGCCGCTGGCGCATTACGCCGCCGCCCAGGTGGCCACCGCCCGACGCGAGTTCAAGGCAGCCGAGCAGCACTTGCTGCAACTGCTGGACATGGAGCCGCTGAACCCCGCCTACAATCGCACCCTGGCCGAGCTCTACCAACTGACCGGGCGCAAGGCCCAGGTGCAGGCGCTGCTGGAGAAGGCCCTGGAGCTGGACCCCGACAACCCGGCCAACCTGGTGGCCCTGGCCCAGTACCATCGCGACCGTCGTCAATGGCAACAGGCCCATGCCTTTGCCCGCCAGGCCCTGCAGGCGCAGCCCGGCTACAGCGCCGCAGTGGTGGTACTAGGCCATCTGCTGCTGCGCGAAGGCGATACCGCCGGCGCCCGCGAACACGCGATATGGGCGCTGAACGAGAACGCCAACGACGTGGCCGCGCTGCACCTGCTGACCGCCGTCAAGGCCCGGGAGAGCGTGTTCATGGGCGTGTGGTGGCGCTTCAATTCGTGGATCAGCGAGCGCGGCAGCGCACGCTCCATCGTCATTCTGCTGGGCATGTTCGTGGTGTACCGGGTCACCGTCATCGCGGTCTCCCAGCAGGGCTACCCCGAGGCGGCCCAGGTCATCGACTGGGCGTGGCTGGCGTTTGCGGTGTACACCTTCGCCGCCCCGCAGATGTTCCGCCGGGCGTTGGACAAGGAGCTGGCGCAGGTCAAGCTGTCCAGGCATTTCTGACCGGACAGGGCCGCGCGCCCGTCCGGTAGCGACAGGCGCGCCGTGCACTTGGGCGGGCGCCTCGTTAAACTAGTGGCATCTACAGGAGAGTGCACCCGCATGTCGACTTTCGCCCACATGATCGAAAACATCACCCCCGATATCTACGAAAGCCTGAAACTGGCCGTGGAAATCGGCAAATGGTCCGACGGCCGCAAGCTGACCACCGAGCAGAAAGAACTGTCGCTGCAGGCGGTGATCGCCTGGGAAATGCAGAACCTGCCCGAAGACCAGCGCACCGGCTACATGGGCCCGCAGGAGTGCGCCTCGAAGTCGGCGCCGGTGGCCAATATTCTGTTCAAGTCGGATGCTGTCCATTGAACGAGATTGGTCGCGGTTCCCTGAGCAAGATGGCCACCCGGCTCGACGAGTCGGCGGTCCAATACAGCTTTCGCCTGGGCGATGTCGAGATCCCGGTCAATGACCTGATCGGCAAGCCCCTGCGCCTGGAATACTTGGGCGCCATCCACTGCACCCACTGCGGTCGCAAGACCAAGACCAGCTTCAGCCAGGGGTATTGCTACCCGTGCATGACCAAGCTGGCCCAGTGCGACGTGTGCATCATGAGCCCCGAGCGCTGCCACTACGACGCCGGCACCTGCCGCGAGCCGTCCTGGGGCGAGCAGTTCTGCATGACCGACCACGTGGTGTACCTGGCCAACTCGTCGGGCATCAAGGTAGGCATCACCCGCGCCACCCAGTTGCCCACCCGCTGGCTCGACCAGGGTGCCAGCCAGGCCCTGCCGATCGTGCGCGTGGCCACCCGTCAGCAGTCCGGGCTGGTGGAAGACCTGTTTCGCTCGCAAGTGGCCGACCGCACCAACTGGCGCGCGCTGCTCAAGGGCGACGCTGCACCGGTGGACCTTGGCGACGTGCGCGACATGCTCTTCGACACCTGCGGCGCGGGGTTGATCCTGCTCCAGGAACGCTTCGGCCTGCAGGCGATCCAACCGCTTCATGACACCCAGGTTCTTGAAATCCGTTACCCGGTTCAGGCCTATCCGGCCAAGATCACCAGCTTCAACCTGGACAAGAACCCCGTCGCCGAAGGCACGTTGCTGGGCATCAAGGGCCAGTACCTGATCTTCGATACCGGCGTGATCAATATTCGCAAATACACGGCGTACCAGCTCGCCGTGCATCAGTAGAAGGATGTCAGCATGCGCACCGAACAGCCGAAAATGATTTACCTCAAGGACTACCAGGCCCCTGAGTACCTGATCGACGAAACGCACCTGACCTTCGAACTGCACGACGACCACACCCTGGTCCACGCGCAGTTGGTGATGCGCCGCAACCCGGCCCGCGGGCCGGGCCTGCCGCCGCTGGTGCTCGATGGCCAGCAGCTGGAACTGCTGTCGGTCAGCCTCGGCGACGTGGAACTGGCGGCCGGCGACTACCAGATCGACGACAGCCACCTGACCCTGCACCCCAAGGCCACCACCTTCACGGTGGACACCAGCGTGCGCATCCACCCCGAGACCAACACGGCGCTGGAAGGCCTGTACAAGTCCGGCAGCATGTTCTGCACCCAATGCGAGGCCGAGGGCTTTCGCAAGATCACCTATTACCTCGACCGCCCCGACGTGATGAGCAAGTTCACCACCACGGTCAGCGCCGAGCAGCACAGCTATCCGGTACTGCTGTCCAACGGCAACCCGATTGCCAGCGGCCCCGGTGAAGACGGCCGCCACTGGGCCACTTGGGAAGACCCGTTCATGAAGCCGGCGTACCTGTTCGCGCTGGTGGCCGGTGACCTGTGGTGCGTGGAGGACACGTTCCAGACCGCGTCCCAGCGCGACGTCACCCTGCGCATCTACGTCGAGCCGGAAAACATCGACAAGTGCCAGCACGCCATGACCAGCCTGAAGAAGTCCATGCGCTGGGACGAAGAGGTGTATGGCCGCGAGTATGACCTGGACATCTTCATGATCGTCGCGGTCAACGACTTCAACATGGGCGCCATGGAGAACAAGGGCCTCAACATCTTCAACTCCAGCGCCGTGCTGGCCCGCGCCGAAACCGCCACCGACGCCGCCCACCAGCGTGTCGAAGCCATTGTTGCCCACGAATACTTCCACAACTGGTCGGGCAACCGCGTCACCTGCCGCGACTGGTTCCAGCTGTCGCTCAAAGAAGGCTTCACGGTATTCCGCGACGCCGGCTTCTCCTCGGACATGAACTCGGCCACGGTCAAGCGCATCCAGGACGTGGCCTACCTGCGCACCCACCAGTTCGCCGAAGACGCCGGCCCCATGGCCCACCCGGTGCGCCCGGACAGCTTCATCGAGATTTCCAACTTCTACACCCTGACCGTGTACGAGAAGGGTGCCGAAGTGGTCGGCATGCTCCACACCCTGCTGGGCGCCGAGGGCTTTCGCAAGGGCAGTGACCTGTACTTCGACCGCCATGACGGCCAGGCCGTGACCTGCGACGACTTCGTCAAGGCCATGGAAGACGCCAACGGCGTGGACCTGACCCAGTTCAAACGCTGGTACAGCCAGGCCGGCACGCCGCGCCTGCAGGTGACCGAGGCCTACGACGCCGCAGCGAAAACCTTCAGCCTGAGCTTCCACCAGACCTGCCCGGCCACCCCGGACAAGGCCGAAAAGCTGCCGTTCGTGATTCCGGTGGCCCTGGGCCTGATCGACGCCCATGGCAACGACCTGCCGTTGCAACTGCTGGGTGAAGACAGCGCCGTGGGCAGCAGCCGCGTGATTTCGGTGACCGAGGAAGACCAGACTTTCACCTTCCAGAACATCGACGCCAAGCCGTTGCCGTCGCTGCTGCGCGGCTTCAGCGCGCCGGTCAAGCTGAGCTTCGACTATAACCGCGACCAACTGATGGTGCTGATGCAGCACGACAGCGACGGTTTCAACCGGTGGGACGCCGGCCAGCGCCTGGCCGTGCAATGCCTGCAGGAACTGACCGCGCAGTACATGAACAACGAGGCCATGGTGCTCGACCCACGGCTGATCTCCGCCCTGGGCACGGTGCTGGCCAACGACACGCTGGACCAGGCCATGGTCGCCGAAATGCTCTCGCTGCCCAGCGAAGCCTACCTGGCCGAACTCAGCGACCGCGCCGAAGTGGACGCCATCCATGCCGCCCGCGAATTCGCCCGCGCGCAGATTGCCGAGCACCTCTACGGTGCCCTGTGGCATCGCTACCAGGCCAACCGCGCGATCTCCCGCGAGACCGCGTACGTGCCTGAGGCCGAGCACTTCGCCCGTCGTGCCTTGCAGAACATCGCCCTGTCGTACCTGATGCTGACCGCCAAGCCGGAGGTGCTGGCCGCGACCCTGGAACAGTTCGACGCGTGCGACAACATGACCGAGCGCCTGACCGCACTGGCCGTGCTGGTCAACTCGCACTTCGACGCCGAGAAGGCCCAGGCCCTGGCCACCTTCGCCGAGCACTTCAAGGACAACCCGCTGGTCATGGACCAATGGTTCAGCGTGCAGGCTGGCAGCACCTTGCCAGGCGGCCTGAAGCGCGTACAGGCGTTGATGGAACACCCGGCGTTCACCCTGAAGAACCCCAACAAGGTGCGTGCTTTGATCGGCGCCTTCGCCCAGCAAAACCTGGTCAACTTCCACGCCGTGGATGGTTCGGGCTACCGCTTCCTGGCCGACTTGGTCATCCAGCTCAACGCCCTCAACCCGCAGATCGCCGCGCGCCAACTGGCGCCGCTGACCCGCTGGCGCAAATACGATCCACACCGCCAGGCACTGATGCGCGGCGAGCTGGAGCGCATCCTGGCTTCCGGCGAGCTGTCCAGCGACGTGTATGAAGTGGTGAGCAAGAGCCTGGCGTAACCCAGGCAATGCCCACAAAGGCGCCGCCCCTGTTGCACAGGGCGGCGCCTTTTTTTCATGCCAGGCAGCGCGTGACGGCCCGACGCCAGGAGGGCCGCGCCCCACCCTGCAGCGGCCGCCAGGCCGCGTCAGGGGCCTACAACAAAACTCGCACCGTTGTTCGTGGTCGAGCTGCCGCCGATATATACCCTGTAATGCCCCGGTTCGACGCGTCGCTGAAGGTGCTCATCGAACAGTGCAAAGTCGTCCTGGTTCAACGTGAAGCTCACCGTGCGCAGCTCGCCTGGCGCCAAGGTGATGCGTGTGAAATTGCGCAACCTGCGCACGGGCTGCGTGACGCTGGTAGCGCTTTGATGGAGATAGAGTTGCACCACTTCGTCGCCAACCCGCGCCCCGCTATTGCGCACATCCACCTGCACCGTCAGCGTGCCATCTGCGGCGACCACCGGGGCGCTAAGCCTGGGCGCACTGTAGGTAAAGGTCGTGTAGCTCAACCCGTAGCCGAAGGGATACTGCGGCGTCCATGGTATATCCAGGTACTTGGAGGTGTACGCTTCGCGCTGACGGGGAGGGCGCCCGGTGTTGCGGTGCGCATAGTAAAGGGGAACCTGGCCAACCACGCGGGGGAAGGTGATCGGTAACTTGCCGCTGGGAGAGACGTCACCGAACAGCACATCGGCCACGGCATGGCCTGTTTCAGTCCCCAGAAATCATGTTTCCAGAATGGCAGGTGCCTGCGTAGCTATTTTGCCCAGCGTCAATGGCCGGCCGTTCATCAGCACCAGGACGACGGGCTTTCCCGACTGCATCAGCCGAGCCCACAGCTGTTGCTGGCCACCCGGCAAATCCAGTGACGCGCGGCTGTGCGCTTCGCCGCTCATGTCAGCTGTTTCACCCAGCACGGCGATGATTGCATCAGCGCTGGCTGCCGCCTGCGATACCTTGCTCATGCTCGGTGCGTCGACACCCAGCGGCGAGGCAGCAGGGAGGTAGATGACTTTTGAGTTGGCGTGGACGGCACCCTTGATACCTTCAAGGATCGTTATAGCCTCGCTCTGCCGCCCGTCAGCAGCCCATCCCCCCAGGCTGGAACGGGCGTCGGCGGCTAGCGAGCCGACCACCAGCAGTGTTTTCAGCCGTTTCGACAAGGGTAACAGCGCCTCCCGGTTTTTCAGCAGCACGATGGACTGCTGCGCTGCCTGGCGCGCCAAGGCACGACTTTGCGAAGTGAGCAACAGCGCATTCTCACGGCCCTGGTCGCTGTATTTGTACGGGTCCTGGAACAGCCCGAGCCGCTGTTTTGCCTGCAATACCCGGCGAACGGCGTTGTCCAGCAGCAGGGCAGGCAATTGCCCGTGGCGTACCAAGGCAAATTGCGCGTGTATAGAGGATTGCCTATTTCGGTGTCCACACCGGCGTTGAGCGCCAGTCGCGCAGCATCGGCGCCAGTCGCTGCAACACCGTGGTCCTTCAACTCATCCACGCCACCCCAGTCGCTTACGACAATGCCATTGAACCCCCATTGGTCGCGCAGTACACCCTGCAGCAAGGCGTGATTCATGTGCATGGGGGTCCCGATAATCTCATTGAGCCCAGGCATCACTGCATCGACCCCCGCCAGGACCGCCGCGTGAAAGGGGGGCAGATAGACCTCCAGAAGCGTTCGCTCGGAGATCTCGGCGGTATTTTAGTCCCGCCCGGCTTCGGCAGCGCCGTACCCCACGAAGTGTTTGGCCGTGGACATCATGGATGAGGGGTCGGGTGGGCCAGGCCCCCGAAAACCTTCTACCCGGGCGGTTGCCAGGGCGGCGCCCAGATACGGATCCTCACCCGCGCCTTCCATCACGCGCCCCCAGCGCGGGTCACGGGAGATATCGATCATGGGGGCGTAGGTCCAATGGATACCGCTGGCGGTGGCCTCCTGCGCTGCAGCGCGCGCAGTGCGCCGGGAAAGATCGGGGTCCCAGGCAGATGCCTCGGCCAACGGCGTGGGGAAGATAGTTCGGAAGCCATGAATCACGTCCGCAGCGAACAAGAGCGGTATGTGCAAACGAGAATCCTGTATGGCTTGGTGTTGCAAGCGTCGGGTTTCGGCGACGCTATATACGCCAATGATCGTACCTGGTTCGACAATGGCGCTGTCACCGAGGGAACGCTTGGGCAACCAATAAGTTTGCTCAAGTTGGCCGGCTTTTTCTTCCAGCGTCATCTGTGCCAGCAGAAGTTCGACCGGATCAGTGGGGTCCAATGCCTGCACCAAGGGGCTGCCTGCCGACGCAGTCGTCAGTAGCAGGCAGCAAAGACAAGACGCTATCAACGGGCGCAAGGCGCTGTAAAACGCGGAAGGGGGGAATGGTTTTATGCTCGCGAGAAGAAGTTTCGTAATTATTTTTGCAGTGACGGTGGCCCAGGTTCTACAGCCTTTTGCGGCGGCCGCAAGTGTCGTTGACACGTTCGGTGACGCATATATTTTCATGGGGATACTGTGTTAAGAAGTTGCTCATCTGAGAATAGTTGGAAGTGTGCGATGTATCTAAAATAGATAGTTGCACTTATGCCTTGGATGAAAAAACACGCCAATAAGTGTGTCAACAGACCATTGAACAGCACCGTTGCGCTGCGGATACAAAATTCCCCATCAAGAATCAATTAGCTTGGCCGATACGTCCCAACGCCCCCTGGACTTTTCGGCTGACATTCATGAAGCAGTTTTTCAACAAGCCTTACCTGTTACCCACTCTGATTTCCCTGGTGCTGCTGGCCGTGGTGTCGCTGTGGCTGAGCCCGGTGCTGGATGTGCTGGCGCTGGCCCGCGACCTGCGCTGGCTGAGCGTGCTGGCGTTGTTCCTGTTCTGCCTGTTCTGCTGGGTGTGCATTTCCCTGGGCCGCTGGGGCGAAGTGGCGTGGAAGCGTGTTGACTACCTGTGGCTGGGCTGTGTGGCCCTGGCGCTGGTGGTGCAGGCGGCGGGCGAGGGCAGCCTGCGCTGGGTGGCCACGGCGTTGCTGCTGGTGCTGGCACTGTCCCTGCGCGCGGCCAAGGTCAAGGCCGAGATTTTGCTCAAGACCCCACGCCGCCAGGCCGTGTGGCTGATCCTCAACCAACGCCTCGAAGTGCCCTCCGAAGGCCGCCTGGACATGAAGGCGCAACGGGCGAAGGTGCGCCTCACCCAGTTGCTGCGCGACTGGCGCGTGGGCCAGTTGCCCCTGGCCCACGTGCAGGTCGGCGCCGGCCACAACAGCGCCGGCGGCCTGGCCAGCTCGGTGGTCGAGGTGAAGCCGCGCTTCAGCGAGCCGGAGTTCAGCTACGACTTCCAGCAGTCGCTGGAAACCACGGCCTTGGGCCGCTGGATTCTGGAGCAGCCGGTGGACACGGTGTACCTGTTCGGCGAAATCAATTCGCTGTTGCTGGCGCAGTTGTTCCGCTGGAGCAAGGACCATGACCTGGAAGTGATTGTCGACAGTGGCGTGACGCTGCTCAATGAGGAACTGGCAGCGGCGTGATGGGGTGGTACAGTGGATGATCGTTCGCACGCTATCTATCCACCGGAGTGCTGCCCATGAACCTGAAACGCCTGTTCACCGCTTCCAGTATTGCCTTGGCCCTGCTCGCCAGCGCCGCGCACGCCGATGCCCCGCCGTCGGGCGTGCGTGGGGCGATCATCGCCATCCATGGCGATGACCTGCAGGTGAAAACCAACCGCGGCGAGGACGTGGTGGTGCACCTGACCAGCGACACTCAGGTGCGCGGCGTGACCCTGGCCACGCTCGAAGACATCAAGCCCGGCAGCTACGTGGGCTCGGCCGCCGTGCCCCAGGCCGACGGTACCCTCAAGGCCCTGGAAGTGCACGTGTTCCCGCCGTCCATGGCGGGCACCGGGGATGGCCATCGGGCGTTTGACCTAACGGCCAACAGCAGCATGACCAACGGCAGCGTCGGCGACCTGGTGGTGGCCAACGGGCGCACCATTACGGTCAAGTACAAGGGCGGCGAGCAGAAAATCTTCGTGCCTGAGGACGTGCCGGTGGTCAACCTGGTGCCGGCGGATCGCAGCCTGCTCAAGCCCGGCGTGAAGGTGGTGCTGTTCGCCCAGAAAGCCGCCGATGGCAGCTACACCGCCAAGGCCATTTCCGCAGGCGAAAATGGCCTGAAGCCGCCGATGTAGCAACGTTGCCTGGTGTGGGAGCGGGCTCTGCCCGCGAATCAGACGCCGCGGTGTTTCAGGTAGACGGTGGCGTTTGCTTCGCGGGCAGCGCCCGCTCCCACGGTTGACGACGCAGTTTCACCACCAGGCCATACAGCAACGGCACGAAGAACAGCGTCAGCACGGTCGCCGACAGCATCCCGCCAAACACACTGGTGCCAATCGCCCGCTGGCTCGCCGAGCCTGGGCCGGTGGCCAGGGCCAGTGGCAGCACGCCGAACATGAACGCCAGCGACGTCATCACGATCGGCCGCAAGCGCATGCGCGCCGCTTCAAGTATCGCCTGGTGCAGGCTGGCACCCTGGCGGTGCAGGGTTTCGGCGACCTCGATGATCAGGATGGCGTTTTTCGCCGTCAGGCCCATGATGGTGATCATGCCCACCTTGAAGTACAGGTCGTCCGGCATGCCGCGCAGGTGCGTGGCCGCCAGCGCGCCCAGCAGCCCCAGGGGGATGGCCAGGATTACCGCGAGCGGCATCGACCAGCTTTCATACAGCGCCGCCAGGCAGAGGAAAATCACCAGCACCGAGAGCCCGAACAGCAATGGCACCTGGTTGCCCGACAAGCGCTCCTGGTACGACTGCCCGGCCCACTCATGGCCGATGCCCACTGGTAACTGCTCCACCAGCCGCGCCAGGGTGTCCATGGCCTGCGAAGTGCTGTAGCCGGTGGCCGGGATGGCGCTGATGGACAGGGCCGGGAAACCGTTGAAGTGATCGATCTGCAAGGCCCCCAGGGTCCAGTGCATGCTCACGAACGCGCTCAGCGGCACCATATTGCCGTCGCTGTTGCGCACCCGCGCCTGCAGCAGGCTGTCGGGGGACTGGCGGTCACGGCCTTCGGCCTGCACCAGAATGCGCCGCACCTGGTTCTTGTAGATGAAGTCGCCCACGTACTGCGAGCCGTACAGCGTGGCCAGGGTATCGTTGATCTCGCTGACGGCCACGCCCATGCTCTGCGCCTTGACCCGGTCGATGGACACCCGCAGTTGCGGCGCGTCGTCCTGGCCGGAGAACGACACGTCGGCCAGGGTCGGCTCCTTGCGGGCCAGGGCCAGCAACTGGTCCTTGGCCGCCAACAGCGCGTCGTGGCCCAGGCCGCCGCGGTCCTGCAGGCGCAGGTCGATGCCTTCCGAGCGGCCCATGTTCGGCAGCGGCGGGGTATTGAGCGCCTTGACCAGGGCCTTGGGTTGCTGCGCGGTGCCGTGTTCGAAGTGGCTATTGATACGCTGCATGATCGCGTCCACCTGCTGGTCGGCATGCGTGCGCCGTGACCAGTCGATCAGCGTCGGCCAGATCATGCCGGCGTTCTGGCCGTCGCCGAAGTAGCTGAAGCCCTGCATGGCGAAGCGGCTTTCGATGTTTGGGTCCTGGGCCATGAACGCCTGCACCTCGTCCAGCACCTGGCGGGTGTCGGCTTGAGTGGCGCCCGTGGGCAACTGGATCACTGTGGCGAAATTGCCTTTGTCTTCCTTGGGCAGGAAGCCACCGGGCAAATGCGCGAACAGCAGCGCGCACAGGCCCAGCAGGCCTGCGTACAGCAACATGAAGCGCAATGGCCGGCGCAGGAAACCGTCGAGGCTGCGCAGGTAGCGCCCAGCCAGCGCCTGGCTGGCGCGCGCCACGCGCCCGGGCGCGACGTTGTGGTTCACCGGCTTGAGCAGGGTGGCACACAGCGCCGGTGTCAGGCTCAGGGCCAGAAACGCCGACAGCGCCATGGGCACTGCCAGTGCCACGGTGAACTGCCGGTAGATCTCGCCGACGGCACCAGGGAACAGCGCCATGGGCACGAACACTGCGGTCAGCACCAGGGTGATGGCGACGATAGCGCCGCTGATCTGCCGCATGGCCTGCAGCGTCGCTTCGCGGGGCCCCACATCCTGCTCGGCCATGATTCGCTCGACGTTCTCCACCACCACAATGGCATCGTCCACCAGAATGCCGATGGCCAGCACCATGCCGAACAGCGTCAGCACGTTGAGCGAGAAACCCAGCGCCAGCATCACCGCGCAGGTGCCCGCCAGGGCGATGGGCACCACCAGGCTGGGGATCAGCGTGGCGCGCCAGCTGCCGAGGAACAGCCACATCACCGCGAACACCAGCACCATGGCTTCCACCAGGGTGTAGCCAACCTTGACGATGGACAGGTGCACGAACGTCGAGGTGTCGAAGGCGGTGTGGTAATGCAGCCCCGGCGGGAACTGTGGCGCCAGTTCAGCCAGGGTGGTCTTGATCGCCTCGGCGGTCTGCAGGGCATTTGCACCGCTGGCCAGTTTCACCGACATGGCACCGCTGTAGCGGCCGTCGAGAAACGCCGGGTAGTCATAGTTCATGCCGCCCAACTCCACCCGCGCCACGTCGGCCACGCGCAGTGCCGAGCCGTCGCCGTTCACGCGCAGGGCGATGGCGCCGAAGGCCTGGGGCGTGTCCAGCTCTTCCTGCACCGCCAGCGGCGCGGTGATCGCCGTGCCGGCCGGCGACGGCGTGCTGCCGATGGCGCCCAGGGTGATGCGCTGGTTTTGCAGGCTGATGGCGTTGACCAGTTCAGTGGCGCTGATGCCGGTGGCGGTCAGGCGCTTCACGTCCGGCCAGATGCGCATGGCGTATTCGGGGCTGTACACCTCGACGCCGCCTACCCCTGGGGTGCGCAGCAGCGCTGGGCGGATCACGCTGGTGGCGTAGTCGCCCAGCTCGATGTCATCGACGTTGGGGTTATCGGCGGTGAGGGTGACGAACATCAGTTCGTTCTGCCCGCTCTGCTCCACGGTCAGGCCCTGGCGCCGCACGCTCTCGGGCAGGCGTTCCTCGACGCGCTTGAGGCGGTTCTGCACTTCCACTGCAGCCAGTTGGGTGTCGGTGCCGGTCTCGAACGAGAGGTTGATCTCGATGGTGCTTTCCGAGCTGTTGGAGGCGAAGTACAGCAGCCCCGGGATGCCGCTCAGCTCACGCTCGATCACCGCCGTGACGGTGCGCTCGGCGACCTCGGGCGAGGCGCCGGGGTAGCTGGCGGTGATGCCGACCCGTGGCGGGGCGACGTTGGGGTACTGCTCCATGGACAAACGCCCGGCAGCGCCCAGGCCGGCCAGCAGGATGACGATGGCGATGACCCAGGCCATCACCGGCCGGGCGATAAAAAAGGCTGACATGCACATCCCTTATGAACGATCGGCGACCGTGCCGTTACCTGCGGAAGGTTTGGCGGCCACGGCCTGGCCATCACCCAGGGCACCGCCGTCGAGAATCACCTGCTCGCCACCGGCCAGCCCGGCGCTGACACGCCACTGCTTGCCCTGCAGGGTTTGCGCCTGCACGTTGACCTGGCGCGCGTGGCCGTCCTTGAGCACCATCACGTAGGCGCCGTCGCGGGTGCGGGTCAGCGCCTGTTGCGGAATCAGCACGTCCTGACGCCCGCCGGTGCGCTCGAATTCCACCTGCACGTAGAGGCCGGGCAGCAGCAACTGGTCGGGGTTGTCGAACAGCGCCCGCAGGGCCACGGTGTCGGTCCTGGGGTCCACGGCGGTGTCGGTGAACAGCAGCTTGCCGGCGCGCTTGTACAGGCTGCCGTCGCTCAGGCGCAGGCTCACCCGGGCGGCGCCGGGGCTGTCCTTGAGGGCTTCGCCCAGGGCCAGGAAGTCGCTGGCCGGCTGCGAGAAGTTCACGTAGATGGGGTCCAGCTGCTCGACCGTGGTCAGCGGCGTGCCCTCGTCCTGGCCCACCATGGCGCCTTCGCTCACCAGTGCGCGGCGAGCGCGGCCGGCGATGGGCGACTTGACGCTGGCGTAGTCCAGTTGCAGGCGGGCGCTGCGCACCTTGGCCTGGGCGGACAGCACCGCGGCCTTGGCGCGTTTTTCGGCGAACAGGTCCTGGCGGCTTTGCTGCACGCTGATGGAGTTGTCCACCACCAGCTGCTGTGAGCGGCGGGCAATGTCGCCGGCCGATTCGGCGGCCACCTCGGCCTGGGCCAGCTCGGCTTCGGCGGCAGCCAGGTCGGCGGCCAGGGGCGCCGGGTCGATGCGGAACAGCAGGTCGCCGGCCTTGACGCTGGCGCCTTCGGTGTAGGTGCGCTGCTCGACGATGCCGGCCACCCGCGCGCGCACTTCGGCCGTGCGGTAGGCCTCCAGGCGTCCGGTGAGCACGGTGGTGCGCGGTTCCAGCGCCGGGGTGGCGATGGCGATGTCGACGGCAACAGGGTCGGCGTTGGCCGCTTGGTGCGTGGTCGCGGCCTTGTCGCAGCCGGCCAGCATCCCGCTGGCGGCCATCGACAATACCAGGGCTTTCAGCGTGGGCTTGAAGCTGGGCATGGTCATACTCGGGTCGGCTCTCTTCATGAGAGGGTGGGGCGGGAAGAGCAATGGCTGTGCCAATGTAGAAAGGACGAAACAATTGGCCCGTGGATTACTGCGGGTGTCGCATTTTTATAACAATGTGGGACGGTGGTGCCATGATCGGCACCATGCTGGCGCACTAACCCTGTGGGAGCTGGCTTGCCAGCGAGCTTTTGGGGCCCCCTGAAAAGCTCGCTGGCAAGCCAGCTCCCACACTACAGGTCATTATTGCTGGGTATAAATCTGGTCAAACACCCCGCCATCGGCGAAGTGGGTCTTCTGTACCGTGCGCCAGTCGCCGAAGGTCTTTTCCACCGACAGGAAATCGACTGTCGGGAAGCGGTCCTTGTACTTGGCCAGCACGGCCGGGTCACGCGGGCGCAGGTAATTCTGCGCAGCAATGTCCTGGCCTTCCGGCGACCACAGGTACTTCAGGTAGTCTTCGGCCAGGGCGCGGCTGCCTTTTTTGTCCACCACCTTGTCGACCACCGCCACGGGCGGCTCGGCTTCGGCGGAGACGCTGGGGTAGATCACTTCGAACTTGTCGCGCCCGAATTCGCGGGCAATCATTTCCGCTTCGTTTTCGAAGGTCACCAGCACATCGCCGATCTGGTTGGTCATGAACGTGGTGGTGGCGCCACGGCCACCGGTGTCCAGCACCGGCACCTGTTTGAACAGCTTGCCGACGAAGTCCTTGGCTTTGTTCTCGTCACCACCGTTCTTCAGCACATAGCCCCAGGCCGACAGGTAGGTGTAGCGGCCGTTGCCGGACGTCTTGGGGTTGGGCACGATCACTTGCACACCGTCCTTGAGCAGGTCGGGCCAGTCTTTCAGACCCTTGGGGTTGCCCTTGCGCACAATGAACACGGTGGCCGAGGTGAACGGCGCGCTGTGGTTGGGCAAGCGGGTGACCCAGTCGTCCGGCACCAGCTTGCCGTTGTCGGCGAGGGCGTTGATGTCGGTGGCCATGTTCATGGTGATGACATCGGCGGGCAGGCCGTCGATCACCGAGCGCGCCTGCTTGCTGGAACCCCCGAAGGACATCTGCACCGTCACATTCTCATGGTGCTCGGCCTGCCAGTGCTTCTGAAACGCGGCGTTGTAGTCCTTGTAGAAGTCGCGCATCACGTCATAGGAAACGTTCAGCAAAGGTGGTGGCGGCGCGGCCTGGGCAAGGCTGGCAAGCCCCAGGCCTGCGGCCAGGAGCGAGGCGCTCAAGAGTTTGTGCATGGTGATTTCCCTGTTGTTGTCGTTGAAAGCAGATGGCCAGCAACTATAGCTGGACGCTATAGGCGCCCCAAAGACCTAAAAGTGGGGTGCTTATTCAATTTTTTGGAACAAGGCATTTCCGCAGCGCGCGCAGAACGCCGCCTCGCTGTCGTGATCGGCCTTGGCGCACACCGGGCAGCTGCGGGTCTGGCGTTCACCGCGCATGGCGTTGGTCAGCTCGGCGGTGAAGATGCCGGTGGGCACGGCGATGATCGAGTAACCGGTGATCATCACCAGCGAGGAAATCACCTGGCCCAGCGGCGTTTTCGGCACGATGTCGCCGAAGCCCACGGTGGTCAGCGTGACGATGGCCCAGTAGATGCCCACCGGAATGCTGGTGTAGCCGTTGGCCGGGCCTTCGATCACGTACATCAGCGTGCCGAACACCGTGACCAGGGTGGACACGGAAAGCAGGAACACGATGATTTTCTGTCGGCTGCCGCGCAGGGCTGCCATCAGGTAGTTGGCCTGGCTGAGGTAGGGGCGCAGCTTCAGCACGCGGAAAATGCGCAGCATGCGGATCACCCGCACAATCATCAGGTACTGGGCATCGCTGTAATAAATGGCCAGCAGCCCCGGCACAATCGCCAGCAGGTCCACCAGGCCGTAGAAGCTGAAGGCGTATTTCAGCGGCTTGGGTGAGCAGTACAGGCGCAGCAGGTATTCCACGGCGAAGATGGTGGTCAGGCCCCACTCGATGTTGGCGAACAGGGTGGCGTACTCGCGGTGCACGCCGTCGATGCTGTCGACGATGACCAGCACCAGGCTGGCGAGAATGATCAGCAGCAGGGCGGTGTCGAAGCGCCGGCCGGCCTTCGTGTCGCTGAAGAAAATGACGGTGTAGAGCTTCTCGCGCAGGGTGCGTTGACTGTCCATAGGTCTCGTTTCCAGATAATGGACAGAGCCTAGGGCGTTTACCCGCGGCTGTGCAAGGCTGCCTCCGGTCGCAGCACCCGGGCGCCGGCGCGCACCAGCCAGCAGGCGAGGATGAAGGGCGCCGTGAGCGCCGGCCATGGCAGGCTGGCAAACCCCGGTTGCAGCAACAGCGCCAGGGCGATGGCCAGCAGCGCGCGCAGCGCCCGGCTGCTGAACGCCAGGGCCGCCAGCGCCGGGTTGAAGCCGTAAAGGCCCGCCGTGCCCGGTTCGCCCTGCAGCCAGGCGAAGCCCAGGCCCGCCGCCGAGCCGAGCAGTGCCCACAGCGCGGCGCGGCGGTCGGCCAGCAGCAGGCCGAGCAGAATGAAGGCGCCCGCCACCGGGCTGGGCAGCACGAAAATCTGCCCCAGGCCGGTCAACACGTCGGTCAGGTTGAACGCTTGGGCGTCGCTGCCGGGCAGTTGTAACCCGCAGGCCATCAGCCAGCCGGCCAGCACGAACGGCGTGGTGTAGGCCGGCAGGCAGCTGGGGCGCGCGCAGTGCTTCAGCCATTGCGCTACCAGCAGGCTGCTCAGGCCGCTGGCGGCGATGATCAGCAGTGGCAAGGTCAGCGTCAGCGGCAGCCAATGACTGAACAGCAGGCCGATCAGCACGCCGTTGTAACTGTACAGCCCGGCCTGGCGCTGGGCACGCGGGTAGCCACGACGCTGGGCCGTCAACAGGCCGGTGGCGGCGCCCAGCAATGCACCGCCCAGCAAATGCGGCGCGCTGAACACGATAGCCAGCAGGCAGCACAGGCCGCACAGCGGGTGGCGCTGCAGCAGCACCTGGCTGAAGCCGTTGAGCAGGGCAGTGGCCCAGTCGGGGCAGTAGGCATGAGGGGTCGACATGGCAATCACGATGCCTGTGTGGGAGTGGGCAGCGCCCATTCCCACAAGGTCAAGTGTGGGTAGGGGAAAGGTTGGTCAGACCAAGGTTTCAATGCGCAACGAATTGGTGCTGCCCGGCTTGCCGAACGGCACGCCCGCGGTGATCACCAGGGTGTCGCCACGACACGCCAGCCCCTGCGCCTGGGCGATCTCCAGGGCTGTGGAGCACACTTCCTCGACCTGGCGCAGGCGGTCATTGACCACCGAACGCACGCCCCAGGCCACGCTCAGTTGCCGCGCGGTGGCCAGGTTGGGCGTCAGGTTGAGAATCGGCACCCGCGGGCGCTCGCGGGCGGCGCGCAGGGTCGAGGCGCCGGATTCACTGTAGTTGACCAGCACCGCCACCGGCAGAATGCCGCTGATACGGCGAATGGCGCAGCTGATGGCGTCCGACACCGTGGCTTCGGCCTGGGGCCGGCTGACGTCCAGCTGTGCCTGGTAGTCGGGCCCCGTTTCCACCTGGCGAATGATTTTGCTCATCATCTGCACCGCTTCCAGCGGGTAGTCACCGGAGGCGGTTTCCGCCGACAGCATCACCGCGTCGCTGCCCTCGGCCACCGCGTTGGCCACGTCGGTGACCTCGGCGCGGGTCGGCGCCGGGGCGAACCGCATGGATTCGAGCATCTGCGTGGCCACCACCACCGGCCGGCCCAGGGCGCGGCACAGGGCAATGATGCGCTTCTGGATCTGTGGCACGGTCTCGGCCGGCACCTCCACCCCCAGGTCACCGCGGGCGACCATGATCGCGTCGCTGAGGCGGGCGATCTCCTCCAGGTGCTCCAGCGCCGAGGGCTTCTCGATCTTGGCCATCAGCCGTGCGCGCCCGCCGATCAGTTGTCGTGCCTCGTGGATGTCTTCGGGGCGCTGCACGAACGACAGCGCCACCCAGTCCACGCCCAGTTCCAGGCCGAAACTCAAGTCGCGGCGGTCTTTGGCGGTCAGCGGGCTGAGTTCCAGCACCGCCTGGGGCACGTTGACGCCTTTGCGATCGGACAGCTCGCCACCGGCCAGCACTTGGGTGTCGATGGCATCGGCCTGCTTGGCGGTTACCTGCAGGCGCAGCTTGCCGTCGTCCAGCAGCAGGTCCATGCCCGGTTCCAGCGCGGCGATGATTTCCGGGTGCGGCAGGTTGACCCGGCGGGCATCGCCGGCGGTGCTGTCCAGGTCGAGGCGAAACGCCTGGCCACGGTGCAGCAGCACCTTGCCCTCGGCGAAACGGCCCACGCGCAGCTTCGGTCCTTGCAGGTCCATGAGCACGCCCAGCGGCGTGTTCAGTTGCGCTTCCACTTCGCGTATCCACTCCAGGCGCTGGGCGTGGTCAGCGTGCTCGCCATGGCTGAAGTTGAGGCGAAACAGGTTGACCCCGGCCAGCGCCAGCTGACGGATGTCTTCCTGGCTGCGGGTAGCGGGGCCGAGGGTGGCGAGTATCTTGGTATTTTTGTGGGCAGTCATGGCGCGGTGGCTTCCAGGATCAGAATGGCGCGAAAGTCGTTGACGTTGGTGCGCGTCGGCTCGGTGACCACCAGCCCGTCCAGGGCCTGGAAATAGCCGTAGCCATTGTTGTTGTCCAGCTCGGCGCTGGCGTTCAGGCCCAGCTGCGCGGCGCGCCGGTAGCTGCACGGGGTCATCACGGCGCCGGCGTTGTCTTCGGAGCCGTCGATGCCGTCGGTGTCACCGGCCAGGGCGTACACCCCGGCCAGGCCCTTGAGGTTTTCCGTGAGGCTGAGCAGGAACTCGGCGTTGCGCCCGCCACGGCCGTTGCCGCGCACGGTTACCGTGGTTTCGCCACCCGAGAGAATCACGCATGGCGCCGCCAGCGGCTGGCCGTGGGTGACGATCTGTCGGGCGATGCCGGCGTGCACCTTGGCCACTTCCCGGGCCTCACCTTCCAGGTCGCCGAGAATCAGCGGGCTGAAACCGGCCGCGCGGGCTTTCACCGCGGCGGCCTGCAGGGCTTGCTGGGGCGTGGCAATCAGTTGGAAGTGGCTGCGCGCCAGGCACGGGTCACCTTCCTTGACCGTTTCGGACGCGGGGTTGTGCAGCCAGTCGCGCACGTTGGCCGGCACCTCAATGGTGTAGCGCGCCAGAATCGCCAGGGCTTGGGCCGAGGTGCTGGGGTCGGCCACGGTGGGGCCGGAGGCGATGACCGTGGCCAGGTCGCCCGGTACATCGGAAATCGCGTAGGTGTGCACGGTGGCCGGCCAGCACGCCTTGGCCAGACGCCCGCCCTTGATGGCTGAAAGGTGCTTGCGCACGCAATTCATCTCGCCAATGGTGGCGCCGGATTTCAGCAGCGCCTTGTTGATGGCCTGCTTGTCGGCCAGGCTGATGCCCTCGGCTGGCAAGGCCAGCAGCGCCGAACCGCCGCCGGACAGCAGGAAGATCACCCGGTCGTGTTCAGTGAGGTTGCTGACCAGTTGCAGTACGCGACCGGCCACGGCCAGCCCGGCGGCGTCGGGCACCGGGTGGGCGGCTTCCACCACTTCGATTTTCTGGCAGCTGGCGCCGTGGCCGTAACGGGTGACCACCAGGCCGCTGACCTCGCCCTGCCAGCAGCGCTCGACCACTTCGGCCATGGCCGCGGCGGCCTTGCCGGCACCAATGACCACCACGCGGCCGCTGCGGTCGGCGGGCAGAAAGGGTTCCAGCACCTTGCTGGGGTGGGCGGCGGCGATGGCGGTGGCGAACAGCTCGCGCAGGAAGGATTGCGGATCGACTGACATGGCAGGCTCCCGGAAATTTATTGTTGTTTTGCGTGGGCCTGACGCGGCCTGGCGGCCGCTGCAGGGGGTAGCAGCGGCCGCCAGGCCGCGTCAGCGCGGTATCACTTGTCGCGAATGCTGAAGTTGGCCATGTGTTCCAGGCCCTTGATCAGCGCCGAGTGGTCCCAGTTGCTGCCGCCCAGGGCCGCGCAGGTGCTGAACACCTGTTGTGCATTGGCGGTGTTGGGCAGGTTCACGCCCAGTTCACGCGCGCCTTGCAGGGCCAGGTTGAGGTCCTTCTGGTGCAGGCTGATGCGGAAACCCGGGTCGAAGGTGCCTTTGATCATGCGCTCGCCGTGCACCTCGAGGATTTTCGAGGAGGCAAAGCCGCCCATCAGCGCTTCGCGCACCTTGGCCGGGTCGGCACCGTTCTTGGCGGCGAACAGCAGGGCTTCGGCCACTGCCTGGATGTTCAGGGCGACGATGATCTGGTTGGCGACCTTGGCCGTCTGGCCGTCGCCGTTGCCACCGACGCGGGTGATGTTCTTGCCCATGCTCTGGAACAGCGGCAGGGCACGGTCGAAGGCGTCCTGGTCGCCGCCCGCCATGATGCTCAAGGTGGCGGCCTTGGCGCCCACTTCACCGCCGGACACCGGCGCATCCAGGTATTGCGCGCCACGGGCGTTGACCTTGGCGGCAAAAGCCTTGGTGGCCGACGGCGAGATCGAGCTCATGTCGATGACAATCTTGTTCGGGCTCAAGCCCTCGGCAATACCCTGTTCGCGGAACAGCACGTCTTCGACCTGCGGGGTGTCCGGCACCATGATAATGATGAACTCGGCTTCCTGGGCCACATCGCGCGGGTTGGCCAGGGCCACGGCGCCGGCGGCGACCAGGTCGGCCGGGGCAGCGTCGTGGTGGGCGGAGAGGAACAGCTGGTGCCCGGCTTTCTGCAGGTTCTGCGCCATGGGGTGGCCCATGATGCCGGTGCCGATGAATCCGATTTTTGCCATGGTGGTGATCCTTCCTGATTGTAGGTGTTGAAAAGGATAACGATGGGTGGATGCTTGCCCGGCCCATGTGGGAGCGGGCTCTGCCCGCGAAGCAGGCACCTCGGTGTGTCGGGGTTACGCGGCGCGCCCTTCGCGGGCAGAGCCCGCTCCCACAAGGGATTTGAGCCAGCCCAGGCCAGCTTCGGTGGTGGTCAGCGGCTTGTACTCGCACCCCACCCAGCCCTGGTAGCCGATGCGGTCCAGGTGCTCGAACAGGAAGCGATAGTTGATTTCGCCGGTGCCCGGCTCGTGGCGGCCCGGGTTATCGGCCAGTTGCACGTGGTTGATCTGCGCCTGGTGCGCCTGCAGCGTGCGCGCCAGGTCACCTTCCATGATCTGCATGTGATAGATGTCGTATTGCAGGAACAGGTTGGCGCTGCCGACCTTGGCCTGAATCGCCAGGGCTTGGTCAGTGGTGGTCAGGTAGAAGCCGGGGATGTCCAGCGTGTTGATCATCTCCATCACCAGGCGGATGCCGGCGGCCTGCAGTTTTTCGGCGGCGTACTGCAGGTTGGTGACGAAGGTGCGCTCCAGCGTGGCACAGTCCACGCCCTGGGGACGGATGCCGGCCAGGCAGTTGATCTGCGTGTTGCCCAGCACCTGGGCGTAAGCGATGGCCAGGTCGACGCCGGCGCGGAATTCCTCGACGCGGTCGGGGTGGCAGGCGATGCCGCGCTCACCCTTGGCCCAGTCACCGGCGGGTAGATTGAACAGCACCTGGGTCAGGCCATGGGCCTGCAGTTGCGCCTTGATCTCGGCGGAGTTGAAGTCATACGGGAACAGGTATTCCACGCCCGTGAACCCGGCGTCGGCGGCGGCCTTGAAGCGGGCGAGGAAATCCTGCTCGGTGAACAGCATCGACAGGTTGGCGGCGAAACGCGGCATGTGAACCTCCGGGAAATAGGGGGGGCCATGCCCCGTGGGGGCATGGCGAGCAAGTGTCAGTCGAGCAGCGAGATCGCCGTGGGCGCGTCGTTGCCGACCAGGGCCAGGTCTTCGAATTCGTTGACCGCGTTGATCTCGGTGCCCATGGAAATGTTGGTCACCCGTTCCAGGATGATTTCCACCACCACCGGCACCTTGAACTCCTCGAGCATCGCCTGCGCCTTGCGCAGGGCCGGCTGGATCTGCGCCGGTTCGAACACGCGCAAAGCCTTGCAACCCAGGCCTTCGGCCACGGCCACGTGGTCCACGCCATAGCCGTTGAGCTCGGGGGCGTTGAGGTTTTCGAACGCCAGTTGTACGCAGTAATCCATGTCGAAGCCGCGCTGGGCCTGGCGGATCAGTCCCAGATAGGAGTTGTTCACCACCACATGGATGTAGGGCAGGTGGAACTGCGCGCCCACGGCCAGTTCTTCGATCATGAACTGGAAGTCGTAGTCGCCGGACAGCGCCACCACCTTGCGTGCCGGGTCGGCCTTGACCACGCCCAGTGCCGCCGGAATGGTCCAGCCCAGCGGGCCTGCCTGGCCACAGTTGATCCAGTGGCGCGGCTTGTACACGTGCAGGAACTGCGCGCCGGCAATCTGCGACAGGCCGATGGTGCTGACGTAGCAGGTGTCCTGGCCGAACACCTGGTTCATTTCCTCGTACACGCGCTGGGGCTTGACCGGCACGTTGTCGAAGTGGGTCTTGCGCTGCAGGCTGGCCTTGCGCTGCTGGCAGTCGGCGAGCCAGGCGCTGCGGTCCTTGAGCTTGCCGGCGGCTTTCCATTCACGGGCCACTTCCAGGAAGCGGTCCAGGGCCGCGCCGGCGTCGGACACAATGCCCAGGTCGGGGGTGAACACACGGCCAATCTGGGTGGGTTCGATGTCCACGTGAATGAAGCGGCGGCCTTCGGTGTACACGTCCACGGAGCCGGTGTGGCGGTTGGCCCAGCGGTTACCGATGCCCAGCACCACGTCAGACTTGAGCATCGTGGCGTTGCCATACCGGTGCGAGGTCTGCAGGCCAACCATGCCCACCATCAGCGGGTGATCGTCGGGGATGGTGCCCCAGCCCATCAGGGTAGGGATGACCGGGATACCGGTCAGCTCGGCGAACTCCACCAGCTTGGCGCTGGCATCGGCGTTGATCACGCCACCACCGCTCACCAGCAATGGCCGTTCGGCCTGGTCCAGCAGTGCCAAGGCCTTTTCGATCTGGGTGCGGCTGGCGGCGGGGCGGGTCACGGGCAGCGGTTCGTAGGCGTCGATGTCAAATTCGATCTCGGCCATTTGCACGTCGAACGGCAGGTCGATAAGCACTGGGCCAGGGCGCCCGGAGCGCATTTCATAAAACGCTTTCTGGAAGGCGTAGGGCACTTGGCCCGGTTCCAGCACGGTGGTCGCCCACTTGGTCACCGGCTTGACGATGCTGGTGATGTCCACGGCCTGGAAGTCTTCCTTGTGCAGGCGCGCCCGGGGTGCCTGGCCGGTGATGCACAGAATCGGGATGGAGTCGGCCGAGGCGCTGTACAGGCCGGTGACCATGTCGGTGCCAGCCGGGCCCGAGGTGCCGATGCACACGCCGATGTTGCCGGCGCGGGTGCGGGTGTAACCCTCGGCCATGTGCGAGGCGCCTTCCACGTGGCGGGCCAGCACGTGGTCAATGCCACCGACTTTCTTGAGGGCCGAGTACAGCGGGTTGATGGCGGCACCGGGAATGCCGAAGGCAGTTTCCACACCTTCGCGGCGCATCACCAGAACGGCTGCATCGATTGCTCTCATTTTGCTCATGGTTTTGTGCCTCTTTGTGTTTTGTAATTGTATACAAATGGCTTGTTGGTCGAGTTTATTCACGGCAGAGGCTTCAGGTCAAACCCTTTTCGCTTTTGCCGAAGGATGGCGGTTACAGGTCGTTGGTCGGGAATATTTTCAATATTGTATACAATAATATTCCTAGTTGTGATCTATTTGTTGTGTCGATTTTTCATTCAAGAGGATCTGCCAATGCCTGCCATTACCCTGGCTGCTGCCAACCGCCTTGCCGAACACGCCCTGGCCACAGGGCATGAAATCAACGCCGCACCGCTTACCGTCGCGGTGCTGGACAGCGGTGGCCACCTGATCAACCTGCAACGCCAGGACGGCGCCAGCCTGCTGCGCCCTCATGTGGCCATCGGCAAGGCCTGGGGAGCCATCGCCCTGGGCAAGGGCTCGCGGCTACTGGCCACCGACGCGCAGCAGCGCCCGGCGTTTTTCGCCGCATTGAACGGGTTGGGGCAGGGTGGCGTGGTGCCGGCGCCGGGGGGCGTGCTGATTCGCGATCAGCAGGGCGCGGTGATCGGTGCGGTAGGCATCAGTGGGGATGTGTCGGAAGTGGATGAGCGCTGTGCGATCAGCGCCATCGAGGCATCAGGGTGGGTGGCCGATGCGGGTTGATGGGTAGCGGCGTCAACCCTGTCGGGCCTTTGATGCGGCCTGCGGCTGCTGCCACGGGTGTGTAGCAGCGGCCGCCTTCAAGAAAAGACTAAAATGCCGGGACGACGTCGCCGTGGTAGCGCTCAAGGATGAACTGTTTGACCTGCGGTGAATTGAGCAACTTGCCCAGCTTCTGCACCGCCGGATCATTGACCTTGTCGCGGCGCACGTACAGGTAGTTGGCGTACGGCGAGTCAGCGCTTTCGATGAACAGCGCGTCCTTGTGTGGCTCAAGCTTGGCTTCCAGCGCGTAGTTGGCGTTGATCAGCGCCAAGTCCACCTGGTTCAGCACACGTGGCAGCATCGCCGCTTCCAGCTCCTGAAACTTCAGGTGCTTGGGGTTGCTGATGATGTCCTTGCGCGTGGCCATGATGTTGCTCGGGTCCTTGAGGGTGATCAGGCCCTGTTTGGCGATCAGCAGCAGTGCACGGCCCGAGTTGGTGGGGTCGTTGGGGATGGCGATGGTCGCGCCATCCTTGAGCTCGGCAATGCTGTGGATCTTCTTCGAATAGGCGCCGAACGGTTCGATATGCACCGCTACCACCGGCACTTGGTCGCTGTCCGGACGGTCTTTCCTGTAGGCGTCGTAGTAAGGCTTGCTCTGGAAGTAGTTGGCATCCAGCGCGCCTTCGTCCACCTGGCGGTCAGGCTGCACATAGTCGGCGAACACTTTCACGTCCAGGGTCACGCCTTCCTTGGCCAGTTCCGGCTTGAGGAACTCCAGGATCTCGGCGTGAGGGATAGGCACCACCGCGATTTTCAAGGTTTCGGCATAGGCCGACCCCATGGCCGCCACCCACAGGGCTACTGACAGAACGACGCGTTTCACGATGTTTTTCCTTCGAAGCGTTTCAGGGAGAAAGATGACAGATCCAGGTCGCTGGTGCCGCGAATGCACCACTGGGCGAAGGCTTCGCCCAGTGCGGCGGAGTGTTTGAAACCATGCCCGGAGCACGCCGACACCACCAGGGTGTGTGGCAGCGTGGGGTGCTGGTCAATGATGAAGTGGCGGTCAGGGGTGACGGTGTAGGCACACACGGCGGACTTGACCACCCGCGCATTGACCCCGGCGATGCGGCCGCGCACCTGGTGTTCGTACATGCTTTGCGCTTCTTCCGGTGAAACGGTACGGTCCAGGGTCTCGGGGCGCGAGGCGGTGTGGTACTGCGCGGTGGCGATCTTCAACGTGCCTTCGCCGGGCAACGCCGGGAAGCCGTAATTGACCTTGTCGTCGCCACGGCCGTGGGTCAGGATGAAGGTCGGCGACGCCCCCTCAAGCCCTGCGCCTTCCTGCACTTGGAACCAGAACAGTTGCTGGCGATAGACGCGCAGCAGCCCTTCGAACGGATCGCCCAGCAGCCCGCCGGTCCAGTTGCCGGTACTGATTACCAACGTGTCGGCCTTTAACGTGCGCTGGTTGGTGGTAACCGTCACGCCCTGTCCATCCGAGGCAATGGCCGTCACGGTTTCGCCTTTATACAGCGTGGCACCGTGCTGCTCGGCCAGCCTCAACTGCACGTCGATACAACGCTCGGGGCGCAGGAAACCGCCTTCGGGTTCGAAATAGCCAATGGCGTCATCGCGCACCTGGGCGAACTGCGGGAAACGCTGACGGATCTGCTCGGCGTTGAGCCGCTCATGCTCGATGCCATAGGTTTGGGCCAGGCCGATGGTGCGCAGGGTGAAGTCGGTGGTGTCGGCGGGGTCGAAGTCGGGGCTGGAGGTCAGCACCAGGACGCCGGATTGCTCGAACAGCGCCTCGCCCGACAGCGCTTCCAGCTCACGCCAGATGGCATGGGAGCGGCGCACGATGGGCACGTACTGTGCGCCTTCGCCCACCGACAGGCGGGTGATGCGCGTATCGCCGTGGCTGGAGCCGAACGTGTGGGGTGGATGGTGGCGGTCGATGCCGGCCACTTTCACGCCCTGTTTTGCCAGCTGGTACGCGGTAGCGGCGCCCATGGCGCCGAGGCCGAGGACTAGCGATTCGAAGTGTTCCGTCATCCGCTCTGGCCCCTATGCAAAAAGGGCTGATTTCAGGCGAAAAACCGAGGAAAAACAACAGCCAAAGGGGCATAAGCTTATGCCCCTGGCGTCATCAGGCGTCGGGCGCGCAGCCTTTGAGCACCATGCGAATGATGGTCTGCGCCGCCGCTTCGTAATCGGCTTCGTCAAGCCGGGCCTTGCCGGTGACCCCGGCGATCTGCCAGTCGAAGTCGGCGTAGGTCTGGGTCGCGGCCCAGATACTGAACATCAGGTGGTGAGCATCGACGTGGGCGATCTGGCCGCGGTCGATCCAGGTCTGGATGCAGTCGATGTTGTGCTTGGCCTGGGCGTTGAGCTGCTCGACCTGGTCGGGGCTCAAGTGCGGCGCGCCGTGCATGATCTCGCTGGCGAACACCTTGGACGCCGCCGGCACGTCACGGGAAATGCGAATCTTGGAGCGGATATAGCCGCTGAGTACCTCGCTGGGGTCGCCATCGGCATTGAACGGCGTCGAAGCGGCAAGGATCGGCTCGATAATGCTTTCCAGTACCTCGCGGTACAGGTTTTCCTTGGACTTGAAGTAGTAGTAGACGTTGGGCTTGGGCAGCCCGGCCTTGGCCGCGATGTCGCTGGTCTTGGTGGCGGCGAAGCCCTTGTCGGCAAATTCTTCGCTGGCCGCGCGCAGGATCAGTTCTTTGTTGCGCTCGCGAATGGTGGTCATAAACCCGATGATTCCTTGCCTGCTGGGGCGGTGAGGCATGGTAGCACCGTGCTCGCGCGGCGCTCAACACGACGGGAGGCCTGTCGGCTGCCTGAATGAATGCCGGGTTAGCCGGGTAGCCGTCGGGGGCACTGCTAGAATTTTTTAGCAGAACAGGCTAGTGGCCATTATTGATGGTCCGGTTTCTCGAGGTGCTCCCGGTGCCCAAGCGTAAACGTGGTCTCATGATAGCCGCAGGCATCGTGCTGGTGCTGCTGGTGTGCGTGCTGATTTATCACCTGGTGGCCAACCGCGCCAAGCCCAAGCCGCCACCTGCCGCGGAGCCTGTGGCCGTGGTGCCGGTGAAACAGCAGGATGTGCCGGTGTACATCGACGCCTTGGGCACCGTCACCCCCACCCGCACTGTCACCGTGGTCACCCAGGTGGCCGGCCTGTTGACCGAAGTGCCGTTCAAGGAGGGCCAGCACGTCACCAAGGGCCAGGTGGTGGCGCGCATCGACGACCGCGCGCTGAAGGCGCAACTGGCCCAGGCCCGTGGCGTGCTGCTGCATGACCAGGCGCTGCTGGCCAACGATCAGCGCGACCTGACCCGTTTCGGCGAATTGATCAAGGTCGGCTCGGTCAGCCAACAGACCCTCGACACCCAGCGCTCGCTGGTGCAGCAACAGCAGGGCACGGTGGCCTCCGACCAGGGCAGCGTGCAGAACCTGGAAGTGCAGGTCAGCTATTGCACCCTTTATTCGCCAGTGGACGGCGTGGTCGGCCTGCGCCTGGTCGACCCCGGCAACTACGTGAACCCGCAAACCAGCACCGGCATCGCCGTGATCACCCAGATGCAACCCGCCACGGTAGTGTTCGCCGTGCCCGAGGACGACCTGGGCGCCATCGACCAGGCCATGGCCAAGGGCCCGGTGGCCGTGCTGGCGTACGATCGCAACAAGCACGACCTGCTGGCCACCGGCACGATGCTGGCGCTGGACAACCAGGTCGACACCAGCACCGGCACGGTGAAGGTCAAGGCGCAGTTCAGCGGCCCCGACACCCACCTGTTCCCCAACCAGTTCGTCAACGCCCGGTTGCAGGCCGACCGCCTGATGCAGATCGCGGTGGTGCCCACCCAGGCCATTCAGCATGGCAGCCAGGGTGATTTCGTGTTCGTGGTCAACGGCAACAAGGCCGCCTTGCGCGTGGTCAAGCTCGGCCCGGCCACCGGCGACGTCACCGCCATTCTCGACCAGGGCGTGAAGTCCGGCGAACAGGTGGTGACCGAAGGCGCCGACAAGCTCGATAACGGCTCGACGGTCAAGGTCGCCACACCATGAACGTGTCACGGCCGTTCATCGAGCGGCCGGTGGCTACCGCACTGATCATGGTCGCGGTGCTGCTGGTGGGCCTGCTCGGTTATCACCTGCTGTCGGTGTCGGCGCTGCCCGAGGTTGACTACCCCACCATCCAGGCCTTTACCCAGTACCCCGGCGCCAGCCCCGAGGTGATCAGCTCGTCGATTACCGCGCCGCTGGAGCGCCAGTTCGGCGAGATGCCGGGCCTCAAGTCGATGAACTCCACCAGCTCCGACGGCGCCTCGGTGATCACCCTGCAGTTCGACCTGGCGCTGTCGCTGGACGTGGCCGAACAGGAAGTGCAGGCGGCCATCAACGCCGCCGGTACCTTCCTGCCGGCCAACCTGCCGTACCCGCCGGTCTACAGCAAGGTCAACCCGGCCGACGCACCGGTGCTGACCCTGTCGCTGACCTCCGATGTGCTGCCACTGACCAAGATCCAGGACCTGGCCGACACCCGCCTGGCGCAGAAAATATCGCAGATCACCGGCGTCGGCCTGGTCACCCTCAGCGGCGGCCAGCGCCCGGCCGTGCGGGTGCAGGTCAACACCTCGGCGATCAATGCCCTGGGGCTGTCGCTGGACGACGTGCGCACCGCTCTTGGGCACCGCCAATGTCAACCAGGCCAAGGGCAACATCGACGGGCGCTTCCAGGCCTATTCCATCGGCGCCAATGATCAACTGCAATCGGCCGATCAGTATCGCGACCTGGTGATCGCCTACAAGAACGGCGCGCCCATTCGCCTGTCGCAGATCGCCGCGTCCATCCAGGGGCCCGAGAACCCACGCCAGGCGGCCTGGACCAACAGCACGCCGTCCATCGTGCTGAACATCCAGCGCCAGCCCGGGGCCAACGTCATCCAGGTGGTGGACCGCGTGCAGCGCTTGCTGCCCAGCCTGCGCGCCAGCCTGCCGGGCACGCTGAAGGTCGACGTGCTCACCGACCGTACCCAGACCATCCGCGCCTCGGTCACCGACGTGCAGATGGAACTGGGCGTGGCCATTGTACTGGTGGTGATCGTGATCTTTATTTTCCTGCGTGACCTGGCCGCCACCCTGATCCCCGCGCTGACCGTGCCACTGACGTTGATCGGCACCCTGGCGGTGGCCTACGCCCTGGGCTTTTCGCTGAACAACCTGACGCTGATGGCGCTGACCATCGCCATTGGCTTTGTGGTCGATGACGCGATCGTCATGATCGAGAACATCACCCGCTACATCGAAGAGGGTGAAACGCCGCATGCAGGCGGCACTGAAGGGCTCGGCGCAGATCGGCTTCACCATCATCTCGCTGTCGGTGGCGCTGATCGCGGTGATGATCCCGCTGCTGTTCATGGGTGACGTGGTGGGGCGGCTGTTCCGTGAGTTCGCCACTACCGTGGCGGTGACCATCGTGATTTCCGCGCTGATCACCCTGACCCTCACGCCCATGCTCTGCGCGCGCCTGCTCAAGGCCCGTGGCGAAGAACGCCGCGAGGACTTTTTCGACCGCATCAACCGCTGGTACGTGAAGGGCCTGGACTGGGTGCTGTTGCACCAGGTGCTGACGCTGATCTCCATTGTCATCACCGCGCTGCTGACCCTGTGGCTGATCCTGATCATCCCCAAGGGCTTCTTCCCCGACCAGGACACCGGGCTGATCCAGGGTATTTCCCAGGCCGCGCCCAGTGTCTCTTTCGAGCGCATGCAGGCCGAGCAGCAGCGCCTGGCCGCGCGCATCTCTCAAGGATCCGGCGGTGGCCAGCCTGTCGTCATTCGTGGGCATCGACCAGACCAACCCGACGCTGAACCAGGGCAACCTGCTGATCAACCTCAAGGCCCGTGGCGAGCGCGACAGCAGCGCCGCGGTGATCCGCCGCCTGGCCGACGCCAGCAACGACGATTCGCGGCATTCGCCTGTACCTGCACCGGGTGCAGGACCTCACGCTGGACTCCACGGTGTCGACCACCAGCTACCGCCTGGGCTTGCAGGCCATCGACACCCAGATGCTGGAGCAGTGGACCGACAAGCTGATGGCCGCCATGCGCAAGGACCCGATGTTCACCGACGTGCAAAGCCAGGCGCTGCAGTTCGGCAACCAGATCCAGCTCACGTTCGACCGCGCCACGGCCTCGCGCCTGGGCGTCACGCCCCAGGCCATCGACGACGTGCTGTACGACGCCTTCGGTCAGCGCCAGGTGTCGACCATCTACACCCAGCTCAACCAGTACCACGTGGTGTTGGCCAGCGACCGCCAGCCGCGCAACCTGGCCGACCTGCTCACCGGCCTGTACGTGGACACGGCCAGCGGCGGCGTGGCGCCGCTGTCGAGCATGGCCACCCAGCAGGTGATGCGCACGCGCCATCACCCTCAACCGCCAGGGCCAGTTTCCCTACGCCGACGTGTCCTTCAACCTGGCGCCGGGGCAGACGCTGGGCGCCGCCGTCACCCGCCTAGGGCAGATCGAGCAGCAGACCTCGGCCTGCCGATCACCGTGCAGGCGCAGTTGGAGGGCGCGGCGGCGACCTTCCAGTCATCGCTGGGCAACCAGTTGTTCCTGGTGCTGGCGGCGATCATGGTGGTGTACCTGATGCTGGGCATTCTCTACGAGAGCTTCGTGCACCCGGTGACCATCCTCTCGACCCTGCTGTCAGCGGCGCTGGGGGCGTTGCTGGCGCTGCTGGTGACCGGCACGCAGTTCGACATCATCGGCCTGATCGGTATCGTGCTGCTGATCGGTATCGTCATGAAGAACGGCATCATGATGGTCGACTTCGCCCTGGAACTGCAGCGCAACGAAGGCATGCAACCCGCCGAGGCGATCCGCCAGGCCGCACGAACTGCGCTTCCGGCCGATCCTGATGACCAGCATGGCCTCGCTGTTCGGCGCCGTGCCGCTGGCGCTGGGCACCGGCATCGGCTCGGAGCTGCGTCATCCGCTGGGTATCGCCATCATTGGCGGCCTGCTGCTGAGCCAGTTGCTGACGCTGTTCTCCACGCCGGTGATTTTCCTGGCCATGAACGGCCTGGAACGGCGCCTGGGTGGCGGCCGCCAGGGCACTGAAGCGCCGGCGCCATGAACCTCTCGGCGCCGTTCATCTCGCGCCCCATCGCCACCACGCTGTTGGCGCTGGGCCTGGCGCTGTTCGGCATACTGGCGTTCAAGTTGCTGCCGGTGGCGCCGTTGCCCGAGGTGGATTTTCCCACCATCAGCGTGCGCGCCAGCCTGCCGGGTGCCGACCCCAGCACTGTCGCCACGTCGGTGGCGACGCCGCTGGAGCGCCAGTTCGGGCAGATTTCCGGTATCACCCAGATGACCTCGTCCAGCACCCTGGGGGCGACGCGCATCAACCTGCAATTTGATTTGAACCGCGATATCGACGGCGCCGCCCGCGATGTGCAGGCCGCTATCAACGCCGCGCGCACCAACCTGCCCAGCGACCTGTCGGGCAACCCCACTTACCGCAAGGTCAACCCGGCTGACTCGCCCATCCTGATCATCAGCATGACCTCGGCCACTGCCACCCCGGGGCAAATGTACGACGTGGCCTCCACAGTGTTGCAGCAACGCCTGCTGCAAACCTCGGGGGTGGGCGACGTGATCGTCGGTGGCGGCGCCTTGCCGGCGGTGCGCATCGAGCTCAACCCCGACCGCCTCAACCATTACGGCGTCAGCCTGGAACAGGTGCGCGGGGTGATCGCCGACGCCAACACCAACCTGCCCAAGGGCACCATCAGCAGCGGTGGCGGCAACTACACCCTGGGCGCCAACGACATGCTCTACCAGGCCCGCGACTATGCGCCGCTGATCGTCAAGCAGAGCAACGGCGACGTGGTGCACATCGCTGACCTGGGTTATGTGCGCGAGGACGTCGAGGACCTGCGCAACTTCGGCCTGTCCAACGGCCAGCCGGCGGTGCTGCTGGTGGTGTTCAAGCAGCCGGGCGCCAACGTGCTGGAAACCGTGGACGCGGTGAAGGCGTCGCTGCCATTCTTGCAGGCGTCCTTGACCAACGGCATCAAGCTCAACCTGTTCATGGACCGCACCACCACCATTCGCTCCTCTTTACACGACGTGGAAGTCAGCCTGCTGATTTCAGTGCTGCTGGTGACCCTGGTCACCTTCTGTTTCTTTCGCGACTGGCGCAGCACCCTGGTACCGGCCATCGCCGTGCCGTTGTCATTGCTGGGCACGTTCGGCGCCATGTACTTTCTGGGCTATAGCCTGAACAATCTTTCGTTGATGGCGCTGACCATTTCCACCGGTTTTGTGGTGGACGACGCCATCGTGGTGGTGGAAAACATCATGCGCCACCTGGAGCAGGGCGCGAGCCGCGTGCAGGCGGCATTGGAGGGCGCGCGCGAGGTGGGCTTCACCGTGCTGACCATCAGTGTGTCGCTGGTGGCGGTGTTCATCCCGCTGTTGATGATGGGCGGCATTGTCGGGCGGCTGTTCCGCGAGTTTTCCATCACCCTGTCGGTGGCGATCGTTATTTCCATGATCGTCTCGCTGACTGTCACCCCCAGCCTGTGCAGCGTGCTGCTGCGCCCGCAGCACAAGGACGGGGAGGGCGGTGACCACCCGGATTCGCGCTTCCACCGCTTCTACGACCGCACCCTGGGCTGGGTGATCGAGCATTCGCTGCTGGCCGGGCTGGTGACGCTGATGGTGGTGGGCCTGGCGGCGGTGCTGTACGTGGTGGTTCCCAAGGGCTTCTTCCCCCAAGAGGACACCGGGCGGCTGCAGGGCTCGATACTGGCCGCCCAGGACGTGTCCTACAGCGCCATGCAGCAGAGTTTCGACACCATCAACCGCACCGTGATGAACAACCCCAACGTCGAGAACGTCGGCGGCTTCGTGGGCGGCAGCGGCGGCGGCAGCGGTGCGATCAACAGCGCGCAACTGTTCATCACCCTCAAGGCCCTGGGCCAGCGCAAGGTCGGCGCGGACGCGGTGATCGGGCAGATCCGCCACGCCCTGGGCGACATGCCCGGCACCAGGCTGTACCTGCAATCGGCCCAGGACATCACCGTGGGCGGCCGCCAGAGCGGCGCCCAGTACCAGTACACGTTGACTGCCGACGACCAGAGCGACCTGGATTTCTGGGTGCCCAAGGTGCTTGAGGTGCTGCGGCCCCTGGCGCAGCTCACGGACCTCAACACCGACCAGCAGGACAACAGCCTGCTGGCCAACCTGCACGTCAACCGCGACAGCGCCTCGCGCCTGGGGGTGAGCCTGTCGGCGGTGGACCAGACCCTGTACGACGCCTTTGGCCAGCGCCAGGTGTCGACCATTTACCGCGCCGCCAACCAGTACCACGTGGTGATGGAAGTGGCGCCACCGTACTGGCGCGACCCCGATGCCCTGAAGGCGATCTACGTGCCGGTGGGCGCGGTGGCTTCCACGGTGCGCGGCGGCGCGGCGCCGAGCATCGCCAGTTCGGCGCTGGTGCCGCTGTCGGCCATGGCCAGCTACAGCATCGACCGCACGGCCATTTCCATCAGCCACCAGGGCACGTTCCCGGCGGTGACCGTGTCGTTCAACCTGGCACCGGGGGTGTCCATCGGCCAGGCCACGGTGCTGGTGGACAACGCCGTGGCGCAGCTGCGCATGCCGGCCAGCGTGGTCGGCCAGTTCGCCGGCACCGCTCAGGTGTTCCAGGCGTCGGTGGCCAGTGAGCCGCTGCTGATCGTCGCCGCGCTGGTGTCGGTGTACATTGTATTGGGGGTGCTCTACGAAAACCTGGTGCACCCGCTGACCATCCTCTCGACCTTGCCCTCGGCCGGGGTGGGCGCGCTGATCGCCTTGCTGGTCACCGGCACCGAACTGTCGATCATCGCCCTGGTGGGGGTGATTCTGCTGATTGGCATCGTCAAGAAGAACGCGATCATCATGATCGACTTCGCCATCACCGAACGCCGTGAGCAGGGCCTGGAGGCCCGCGAGGCCATCCGCCGGGCGTGCCTGATTCGCTTCCGGCCGATCATGATGACCACCCTGGCGGCCATTCTCGGCGCCTTGCCGCTGGTGCTGGGCAGTGGCTACGGCTCGGAGTTGCGCCGCCCCCTGGGCATCTCGATCATCGGCGGGCTGGTGTTCAGCCAGGTACTGACGCTGTACACCACGCCGGTCATCTACCTGTGGCTCGACCGGGCCTCGGCGCGCCTGCGCCGGCACGGCAAGGAGACTTGAATGCGCACCCTCATGGTCACGTCGCTGCTGCTGGCACTGGCCGGCTGCATGGTCGGCCCCGATTACCAGAAACCTGCCCAGCCACTGCCCGATCACTTCAAGGAAGGCGCGGCGTTCGACCGCGCGGCCGCCAACCCCCAGGGCGCGCTGGACAGCCGCTGGTGGCTGGCGTACCACGACGACACGCTGAACCAACTGATTGACCACGCTACCCGCGCCAACCAGTCGATCATCGCCGCCGACGCCGCGTACCGCCTGGCCACTGCCCAGGTGGCGGCCAGCCGTGCCAGCCTGTGGCCGACCGTGGGGGTAGGGCTGTCGGGCCAGCGCGGGGTGGGCGAAAGCGCCTCGGGCAGTAGCGCCAGCGCCGCGGCGGCGGCAGGGGCAGCCGGTGCGTCCGGGGTGTCCACCGGCGTCAGCCAGTCAGTGAGCGCGACCTTGACCGCCAGTTGGGAGCCGGACCTGTGGGGCGAGGTGCGTCGTGGCATCGAGTCCAGCAACGCCCTGGCGCAATCCTCCGACGCCTTGCTGGCGGGCGTGCGGCTGTCCATCGCCGCCACCGTCGCCACCGATTACCTGGCGGTGCGCCAGCTCGACATCGACATTCGCCTGTTGCAGCAACAGCAGACCATCGACCAGCAATTGCAGGACATGACCCAGGCCGAGTTCGTCCAGGGCACCGCCACCAACGATCAGTTACTGGTGGCCCAGGACCAGCTGACCACCGTGGTGGCGGCGTTGCAGACGGCCCAGCGTTCGCGCGAACAGTACGAGCATGCGCTGGCGGTGCTGGTGGGCCAGGCCCCGGCGCAGTTCAGCCTGGCGCCGCGCCAGGATTACCAATTCGCCGTGCCCCGGCCACCGTTGGCGTTGCCTTCCGGCCTGCTGCAGCGGCGCCCGGACGTGGTCTCGGCGGAGCGCACCGCGGCTGCGGCGAACGCGCGTATCGGCGTCGCTGAGGCGGCGTTCTATCCCAACCTGACCCTGAGTGCCGAGGGCGGTTACCGGGGCAGTGCCCTGGGCGGGCTGTTTTCCTTGCCCAACCGCGTGTGGCTGCTGGGCCCGGCGCTGGCCGAGACCATTTTCGATGGCGGCGCCCGCCGCGCGGCGGTCAACGAGGCTCAGGCCAGTTACGACCAGGACGCCGCCAACTACCGCGGCGCGGTGCTCACGGCGTTGCAGAACGTGGAGGACAACCTCTCGGCCCTCAACCACCTGCAGAACCAGGCCCAGGCCTACCAGCAGATCTTCCAGCGCAACCAGCAATTGTTCGGCAGCCAGCAGGCCCAGCAACGCGCCGGCACGGTCAGCAACCAGACCGTGCTGACCCAGCAATTGGTCCTGTTGCAAGCCGAGCAGACCTTGCGCGATACGCAGGGCCAGCTCAGCCAGGGCAGCGTGGCCTTGATCCAGAGCCTGGGGGGCGGCTGGCAAGTGAGTGGGCAGTAGGCCGGCGACACGGTATGCTCGGCCCCATCGAAGATGAACGATGGGAACGATTCTTATGGCAGGAAGCAGTCTGCTGGTGTTGCTGGACGACATCGCTGCGGTGCTCGACGATGTCTCGCTGATGACCAAGGTCGCGGCCAAGAAGACCACCGGCGTGCTGGGTGACGACCTGGCGCTCAATGCCCAGCAGGTCAGCGGCGTGCGCGCCGAGCGCGAGCTGCCGGTGGTGTGGGCGGTGGCCAAGGGCTCGTTGCGCAACAAGGTCATCCTGGTGCCGGCGGCACTGGCCATCAGCGCCTTCGCGCCGTGGGCGGTCACGCCGCTGTTGATGGTGGGCGGCGCCTACCTGTGCTTCGAGGGTTTCGAGAAACTGGCGCACCCGTTGCTGCACGCCAAGGGCGAAGACCACGCCCAGGCCGAGGCCCTCGGCGAAGCGGCAGCGGATCCGGCGGTGGACCTTGTGGCCTACGAGCAGGAGAAGATCAAGGGCGCGGTGCGCACCGACTTCATTCTCTCGGCGGAAATCATCGCCATTACCCTGGGCATTGTCGCCGACGCGCCGTTGATGCAGCAGGTGATTGTCATGAGCGGCATCGCCCTGGTGATGACCGTGGGCGTGTATGGCCTGGTGGGCGGCATCGTCAAGCTCGACGACCTCGGCCTGTGGATGAGCCGGCGCCAGGGCGCCCTGACCCGAGGCGTGGGTGGGGCGATACTGCGCGCGGCGCCGTACATGATGAAAGTGCTGTCGGTGGTGGGCACGGCGGCGATGTTTCTGGTGGGCGGCGGCATCCTGGTGCACGGCATCGGGCCGTTGCATCATTGGGTGCAAGGCGTGGGCGGCAGCGTGACCATGGCGCTGCTCAACGGCGTGTTGGGCGTGGCGGCGGGGGCGTTGGTGCTGGGTGGGGTCGCCGTCGGCAGCAAAATCTGGAAAGCCCTGCGCCGCTGAGGTCCTTATTTTGGTGATGTTGTATACGTCATCGCGAGCAAGCGTTGCTCCCACAGTACAAGCCTCCACGTGGCCAACGCCCGTGGGAGCAAAGCTTGCTCGCGATGCTGGCGACGCGGGCTGGTGTCATGAGCATGGGGAATGACATGGTGCCGATTCGTCGTTTGCGAGGTCAGGGCAGGGATTCGATACTGCGGCATCTGCCCTGATTCGAGCCCCGCGCCGTGACCGACCTGACTTACCGCTTCGCCCCCGCCTTCCAGGCGCCGTCCGGTTCGGCCATTCGCGAACTGTTCAAATACCTGTCGCTGCCCGGCATGATCTCCTTCGCCGGTGGCTACCCCGCGCCTTCGTTCTTCGACCAGCCGAACCTGGCCGCCGCTGCCGAGCGCGCGCTGCGCGAATCGCCGGTGGACTGCCTGCAATACGCTGCCACCGACGGCCTGCCGTTATTGCGCGAGCAATTGGTGGCGTTGATGGCCCGCCGCGGTGCGCAGGTGCCTGTGGACGAGCTGATGGTGACCACCGGCTCGCAGCAGGGCCTGGACCTGTTGATCAAGGTGCTGCTCAGCCCCGGCGAGCGTGTGCTGGTCGAACGCCCCACCTACCCGGCCGCGCTACAGGCTTTTCGCCTGTCCGGCCTGCAGGTGCACAGTGCCGACACCGACGCGCACGGCTTGGACACCGCGCGCCTGGCCGAGCAACTGGCGGCCTTGCCGCGGGGCAGCATCCGCCTGCTGTACTGCGTGCCGACCTTCGCCAACCCCACCGGTGCCTGCCTGCCGCTGGAGCGGCGCCTGGCCCTGCTGGCGCTGGCGGCCGAGCATGACTTCCTGATCGTTGAAGACGACCCCTACGGCGCACTGCGTTTCGCCGGTCAAGAGGTGCCGTCGCTGCTGGCGCTGGCCGCGCAAGTCGAGGGTGCGGCGGGGCGGGTGATTCACCTGTCCAGCCTGTCCAAGGTGGTGGCCCCGGGGTTGCGCATCGGCTGGCTGATCGCCCCGGTACCGGTGCGCCAGCGCTGCGTCATCGCCAAGCAGACCGTGGACCTGTGCACTGCGCCCTGGGCCCAGCAGATCGCTGCCTTGTACCTGGCCGACGGCGCACTGGAGCGGGCCTTGCCGGGCCTGGTCCAGGGCTACGGCGACAAGTGCGCGCGCATGCTCACCGGGTTGCTGGCGTTGGCGGACAAATTGGAGGTGGCGCCGCCGCAGGGCGGCATGTTCATCTGGGGACGCTGCCGTGAAGGCGTCAATGCGGGGGCGTTGCTGGAGCGGGCGATCGAACAGCGAGTGATGTTCGTGCCGGGTAGCCCTTTCTATGCGCAGGGCCCCGACACCAGCAGCCTGCGCCTGTCATTCGCGGCGCCCTCCCTCGAGCAGATCGACGAAGGGCTGGTGCGCCTGGGGCGGGCGTTCGGCTGATCGCCCCGGCGTTTGCCACCGCTTAGAAAAACACCTTCAGCAACAGGCTGGCAGTGTTCTGGTTGGTGTCGAAGGCGTGGCTGCTCTCGATACCGTACTTGTCTTTCCAGTAGTCGTACTCGAAACCGACGTACACCTGCTTGGGCTGCCAATGCAGCGCCTTGCCCAGGTCGTATTTGACCTGAGGGTTGAAGTGCAGGTTGGCGTGGTAGTCGCCTTCCTTGTTGTGGTCGCCGCTGACCACCCAGTCCATGTAGCCGTCGATGAGAATATCGGAGCTGCCCACCGGAATGGTGTAAGACCACACGGGGGTGATCTGCCAGATGTTGTTGCCGGCGCGGCCGCCATCCGGAATACGGTTGTAGAAGTTCAGCTGGAAGTAATCGAAGCCGGGAATGTTCAGGTCAAAACCCGGACCAATCAGGTACGACTCTACGTCACCTTCGCCAAACTCGTAGGTGAAGGCGAGCAACACGTCGGACACTGGGCCGAAGGCAAACTTCTGGTCGAAGATCTTGCCCAGCGACAGGCGCGGGCTGAACTCGCCGTACAGGCCGAACGTGCCGTTGCCGGAGTCCTTCTTGCCGTTGTACCAGGTGTTGTCCACGAACAGGAAGTTGTCACCGTACTTCCAGGCGTCGGCGTGTTCGAACGTGACGGTCTGCTGGATGCCAGGGTTGACCTTGAAGTCTTGGCCATACAGGTAAGTCAGGCTGTTGCTCTGCCACTGTAGCCAGCCGCTGTCATCGGCCATGGCTTGGCCCCCCGCCAACATGCCACCGGCCACCATCAGGCTCGAAAGAGTGCGTTTCATTGGTTTGCTCCCAGGTTTGAGGTCTGTCTTTTTTTCTAAGGTGGCGCTCTGCAGTGGCGCCTTTTTCAACGGTAAAAAATCGTCCAATCGGTCAACTTTCCAAGCCGCGCAACTGAGTTAGCAAGAGCCTTGCCAAGGTCACCAGACGGCCAAGGAAATCCCGTCGGCTGTCTGTGAAAAACAGTCGAAAGGTGTTCGATTGGCTGCAAACGGTGACGCGGCAGGGCAAGCGCCCAGTCTTGTACAAGAGGTCAGCTATATCGGGGAAAAAATCCCCCCGGTTTCACGCGGCCGCGCAGATTACTGACTCACGCGGCATCGCTCAAGTGCTCCGTTACAGAGCAGGCCCAGCAAAAGTGGGGCACTCGGTCAGGTTTTTTCCCGGCGCCCCCCACGGTCAATGCTGGTGAGCCGCTCTGGCCAGGGCCTCTCGGTCGGCGCCGCCGAGTACGTTGAACAGCAGGTTGAGCAGTGCCGCGCTCAACGTTGCCATGGCGATGCCGCTGTGGGTGATGGGGCCCATCCACGCCGGCAACTGGGAGAAGAACTCTGGGCGTACCACCGGAATCAGGCCCATGCCGATGCTCACCGCCACCAGCAACTGGTTGCGGCGGTCACCGATGTCGGCTTCCTGGAGGATTTTGATGCCGGTGGCGGCGACCATGCCGAACATGGCGATGGCCGCGCCGCCCAATACCGCTGGCGGAATCGACGCCACCAGGAACGCCGCCTTGGGCATCAGGCTCAGGCCAATGAGGAAACAGCCGGCCACCGCCGTGACGGAACGGCAGCGCACGCCGGTCATCTGCACCAGGCCGATGTTCTGGGCGAAGGAGGAGTGGGTGAAGGTGTTGAAGAAACCGGCCACGAACGAGGCCGCCGCGTCGCACAGCAGGCCGCGACGGAGCATGCCAGGCGTGACCTCGCGGTCGGTGATCTTGCCCAGCGCCAGGAACATCCCGGTGGACTCGACAAAGATGATCACCACCACCAGGCACATGGACAGCACCGGCGCCAGGCTGAAGGTGGGCATCCCGAAGTGCAGCGGCGTGACCACTTGCAGCCAGGGCGCGGTCGCCAGCCCGGCCAGGTCGACCATGCCGATCAGGCCGGACAGGGCATAGCCCAGCACCATGCCGATCAGCACCGAGATGTTGACCCAGAAGCCGTTCATGAAGCGGTGAATCAGCAGGATGGTCGCCAGCACCAGGCCAGCCACGATCAGGTAGATGGGTGAGCCGAACTGCAGCGCCTTGGCGCCGCCGCCTGCCCAGTTGACCGCGACCGGGAACAGCGACAGGCCGATGGAGGTGATCACCGTGCCGGTGACCAGCGGCGGGAAGAAGCGCACGATCTTGGACATGAACGGGGCGATGACCATGCCGAAGAACCCGGCGGCGATGGTGGCACCGAAAATCCCCGGCAGGCCCACGCCCTGCATGCCGGCCATGGCCACCATGCTGCCCACGGCGGCGAAGCTGGCGCCCATCATCACCGGCATGCGAATGCCCAGGGCACCGATGCCCAGCGACTGCACCACCGTCGCCACGCCGGCCACCAGCAGGTCGGCGTTGATCAGGAAGGCGATCTCTTCACGGGGAAGTCCGGCGGCCTGTCCGATGATCAATGGCACCGCAATGGCGCCTCCATACATCAGCAACACATGTTGCAAGCCCACCAGTATCAGTTGCAGTAACGGCAGGGGCTGTCGTGGTGGCGCAGCAGGGATGCGCGCGTGGCTTGACTCGGACATGCAACACCTCGGATTTTGTTTTTATTTTTTCGGTTAGCAGTACCCGTAGCAATTGCCGCCAGGTGGCGTCCGGCCTCGCCACCGTGACATGGCTGGACGCCGCCTGGCGGCAACTGCTACGAATGATCCATCAGTTCACCTGCGCGCCCTTGGCGATCCACTGGCCAATCAGGTTGCGCTCTTCCTGGGTCATCTGGGTGATGTTGCCCAGCGGCATGATCTGGCTGGCCACGGCCTGCGCCTGGATGCGCGGGGCGAGCTGCTGGATCTGCTGCGGGGTATCGAACATGATCCCGGCGGGCGCCGCCGAGAACAGCGGGCTGGTCGGCTTGGCCGAATGGCACACTGCGCAGCGCTCCTGGATCACCCCATGCACCTGGTCGAAACTCACTCCGTTGCTGGCCTGGGTCGGTTGCTCGGCGGCAGCCGGTGCGGCCGGTTGGGCTGGCATTTCGTCGGCGCGCTTGCCACCGATGGCGGTGCCGGGCAGCGGTTGGTACTCGATTTTCGGTGCCTGGGCCACGTCGCTGCTGTTGCCCATTTGCATCGGGCCGGTCACGAAGGCCAGGCAGATCATGCCCAGGGCGCCGGCGGGCAGGGCCCAGGCGAACTTGTGGCTGTTGTGGCGGGTGTTGAAGTAGTGACGTACCACCACCGCGACCACCGCGATGCCCGCCAGGATCAGCCAGTTGTAGTGGCTGCCGTAGGTGCTGGGGAAGTGGTTGCTGATCATGATGAACAGCACGGGCAGGGTGAAGTAGTTGTTGTGGCGCGAACGCAGCAGGCCCTTGGCCGGCAGGGTCGGGTCCGGCGTGCGGTTCTCGGCGATGGCCGCCACCAGTGCGCGCTGGGCGGGCATGATGATGCGGAACACGTTGCCGACCATGATGGTGCCGATGATCGCACCGGTGTGCAGGTAGGCGCCACGGCCGCTGAACACCTGGCTGAAGCCAAAGCAGGCGGCGATGATCAGCACGAACAGCACCAGGCCCAGCAGGCCCGGGCGCTTGCCCAGGGGCGAGTCGCACAGCACGTCATAGATGAACCAGCTGGCGATCAGCGCGCCCACGCCAATGGCGATGCCTTCCGGCCCGCTCAGGGTACTGCCGGGGGCCAGCAGGTACAGGGTGGGGTTGGAATAGAACACCACGCACAGCAGCACGATGCCCGACATCCACGTCCAGTAGGCTTCCCATTTGAACCAGTGCAGGTTGTCCGGCATGGTGGGTGGGGCCAGCTTGTATTTTTCCAGGTGGTAGATACCGCCACCGTGAATGGCCCACAAGTCGCCACTCAGGCCTTCGCGCGGGTTGGCGCGGTTGAGGTTGTTCTCCAGCCAGACGAAATAGAAGGATGCGCCGATCCAGGCGATCCCGACAATCATGTGAATCCAGCGCACGCCCAGATTCAGCCATTCCATCAGATGTGCTTGCACAGTCGTTACCTCTTGCAGGCCACCGTTGCGCCGGTAGCCAGCCTTCTCTTATTGGTGGGGGGCGAGGACCAGCAGCTCGTCCTCATTGAAAAAATGCTCATCGCAGTTATTGCCAGTGCCACTGCGATCAACCACCAGGAAGTCATCCCGCTTTTCGATCGTCAGCACCGGGTGGTGCCAGACGCCGCGATGGTAATTGATGCCCTGCCTGCCATTGGTGATGAAGGCGCGGACCAAGCCTGATACAGGTGCATCGCCAAGTGGCGCGACCACGATCAGAAAGGGGTTGCCCAACAGCGGCACGAAGGCCTGGCTGCCAAGCGGATGGCGCTCCAGCATGCGCACGGTCAGCGGCATCTCCAGCGCGTCGGCGCGGAAGATGCTGATGATCGCCTTGTCGTCCGGCGTGGCGGTTTCCACCGACGCCAGGCGATGGAAACGCATGGTCGAGCCGTTGTTGATCATGAAGTGGTCGCTGCCGTCGGTTTCGATCACGTCACCGAAGGGGGCGAAGGCTTCTTTTGTCAGGGGCTCGATCACTAATGTGCGCATTTGAATTCTTCTTTTCTCTAAATTCGAGTCACGGTTGTGTGATGCACTTGTAGGAGCAAAGCTTGCTCGCGATGGCGTCTGGGAGATCGCCATCGCGGGCAAGCCTTGCTCCCACAGAGCATGGCTTGCCAGCCAGGGTGTCCCTTACTTGGCTACCTTGCCCAGCACGCGCAGGCGGCTCACGCCACCGTCCGGGAACACGTTCAGGCGGATGTGGGTGATTGGGCCCAGGTCCTTGATCTGTTCCTGGAAGCTGTGTTCCTGGTGCATTTGCAGTTTCTGGCTGGGCAGCAGTTCGCGCCAGAACAGGCTCTGGGTCTCGATCTGGCTATCGGTGCCGCCTTTCACGAAGGCGCCCTGGATCGAGCAGCTGTCCGGGTAGTTGCCCTTGAAGTGCAGGGTGTCGACGATCACTTGCTCCACGGTGCCCGCATGGCCCAGGGCGACGATCACCCAGTCATTGCCTGGCGTGCGGCGACGCGCGGTTTCCCAGCCGTCGCCCATGTTCACGCCACGGCCCGGGTTGAGGATGTTGCTCATGCGCCCGAAGTGCTCGTCGGAGCAGGCCAGGGCACGGCCGCCATTGAGGGCGCTGGCCAGGTCCACCTGTTCGTTGTCGCCGGTGGCCGACCAGTCGCGGAACGGCACGCCGTACACGCGCAGGCGCGCCACGCCGCCGTCCGGGTAGATGTTGAAGCGCAGGTGGGTGTAAGCCTGCTCATCCTTGATTTCGTGGTAGTGGTGGCTGTTGCCCTGCAATTCCACCGCCGACAGCACTTCTACCCATTGGGTGGCGTCGGTAGGGTCGCCGTTGGCGACGAAGCAGGCTTCCAGCGAAGCCGAGGGCGGGAAGTTGCCGGTGAAGAACGACGTGTCGATATCCACGCCCTTGATCGAACCCGGCACGCCCAGGCGGATCACCGCGCTGTCATAGCCTTCGAAGCGCTTGCGGCGCGATTCCCAGCCATCCATCCATTTGCCGTTGTCGTCGAACACGCCTTCCTTCCACACCGCGGGGGTGGGCTGGAACAGGCGGTTGACGTCGGCGAACCAGTCGTCGGTGACCGAGATGGCCTTGGTGCCCAGGCGGGCGTCGGCCAGGTTGACGAACTTCTCGAAGGGTACGGCGTATGCTTTCATTTTTTCTTGTCTGCCTTGAATAGGTGGCTGGGGAAGCTCGCGGGGCCCTGGGTGCGTCAGCGCTGACGGCACTCGGGCCAGGCTCGCTAAAGGGTCAGTAAGCGGAACAGGGCAATCTTGTTGATCTGCGCCAGGGCTTCCTTGAACTCGGCCTCGACCGAGTTGTGGATGCGCACTTCGAACGCGGCGAGGATCTGATGCCGGTTGCTGCCTTTCACTGCCATGATGAAGGGGAACTTGAACTTGGCCTTGTAGGCCTCATTCAGCTCCGTGAAGCGCTGGAACTCTTCGGTGGTGCATTGGTGAATACCGGCGCCAGCCTGTTCGTGGGTGCTGGCTTCGGTCAGTTCGCCCTGCACGGCAGCCTTGCCGGCAAGGTCGGGGTGCGCATTGATCAGTGCTAGCTGGCTGGCGTGATCGGCGCTCAACAGGATGTCACTCATGCGCTGGTGCAGGTTTTCCACCTGGTCCAGCTCAGGGCCCTGGCCCAGGTCGAAGGCCTTCTGCGCCACCCAGGGCGAGTGCTCATAGATGTCGGCGAAGGTAGCGACGAAGGCGTCACGGTCCAGGGCCGATGGCGTGATGGTCTGGAAAGTGGTCATTGCGCGGCCTCAGGCGTGTAGGGGTGCGTCTCGTGCCAGTGGCGGGCGATGTCGACACGGCGGGCGAACCACACCTGGTCATGGCCTTTCACGTAGTCGATGAAACGCTTGAGCGAGGCCAACCGGGCAGGGCGGCCAATCAGCCGGCAGTGCAGGCCGATGGAAAGCATTTTCGGTGCCTCGGCGCCTTCGGCATACAGCACGTCGAACGCGTCCTTGAGGTACTCGAAGAAGTCGTCGCCCTTGTTGAAGCCCTGCACCTGGGTGAAGCGCATGTCGTTGGTGTCCAGCGTGTAGGGGATCACCAGGTGCGGCTTGCCGGTAGGGTTGTTGCCTTCCCAGTAGGGCAGGTCGTCGTCGTAGGTGTCGGAGTCGTACAGGAAGCCGCCTTCCTCCATCACCAGCCGGCGGGTGTTGGGGCCGGTGCGCCCGGTGTACCAGCCCAGCGGGCGTTCGCCGCTGATTTCGGTGAGGATGCGGATCGCTTCGAGCATGTGCTCGCGTTCCTGGTTCTCGTCCATGTACTGGTAGTCGATCCAGCGGTAGCCGTGGCTGCAGATCTCGTGACCGGCGGCGACCATGGCGCGGATCACCTCGGGGTGGCGCTGGGCGGCCATGGCCACGGCGAAGATGGTCAGCGGGATGCCGGCGTCCTTGAACACTTTGAGCGTGCGCCACACGCCGGCACGGCTGCCGTATTCGTACAGCGATTCCATGCTCATGTTGCGCTCGTCCTGCAGTGGCTGGGCGGCGACCATTTCGCTGAGGAAGGCTTCTGATTCCTTGTCACCGTGGAGGATGTTGCGCTCGCCACCTTCTTCGTAGTTGAGCACGAACGACAAGGCGATGCGGGCATTGCCGGGCCAGTGCGGGTGGGGCGGGTTGGGGCCGTAACCGATCAGGTCGCGTGGGTAATCAGCGCTCACTGCTTTCATCCTTCTTCGCGTCATAAGGGTGGCGGGTGGCCCCGGTGAGGTTGGCGACCCGGCGATGGATTGATTGTATACAACTTTATAATCACTTTGTAAGCCTGTTTTTTTCCAATCATCGCCTGATCGGGTTGGTTCGTTTCCTTGCAAAATACTTGCCCACCTGGTCAGGTATTTGCCTGTGAGGCTAAGCAGCGCTTGCATTGCCGGGCAAATCGCCTGTTTACTGGGGATGCCCGCGCATGGCAAAAAAAGGCGCGAATTATTGTGTACAATTTTAATTGAAAATGTCTTAATGTTTATGTGTCGGGCAGCCTGGCGCTCCAAAAGAGTGCGCTGCCCCTGCGGACTGTGAATGAATATGAGGCACGAGACCCCATGGGACGTTTGACTACGCATGTGCTGGACGCCGCCCACGGCTGCCCCGGCAGCTCGATCCAGGTTGAGCTTTACCGCGTCGAAGGCCAGCAGCTGGAGCTGGTGGCGCAGGCCGTGACCAACAGTGATGGCCGTTGTGACGCACCGTTGTTACAGGGTGATGACTACCGCAGCGGGGTGTACCAGTTGCAGTTTGCGGCTGGCGACTACTACCGCGCTCGTGGGGTGGCGTTGCCTGAGCAGGCGTTTCTGGATGTGGTGGTGCTGCGGTTTGGTATCAGTGCCGAGCAGGATCACTACCATGTGCCGTTGTTGATTTCGCCGTACAGTTATTCCACTTATCGCGGCAGCTAGGGCTGGCGCGTTTGCTTCGTTGGTACCTCTTGCCCGCCCACACTGCGGGCTTTTTTTTGCCTTGCAAAAACCAACTGCACCCCACGCTTCCGCACGTGCCGTTGCCGTTGCCGTTGCCGTTGCCGTTGCCGTTGCCGTTGCCGTTGCCGTTGCCGTTGCCGTTGCCGTTGCTGTTGCTGTTGCTGTTGCTTTTGACCTTGCTTTTGATCTTGATTGTGTGCCGCATGAAGCGCCAGGGCCGACTGTAGGCGTCGATCAACGGGCAGCCCGAAGGGCCGAGGCCGCAGGCCGAAGAGACGGTAGCCCGCCCGCTTCTATAGCGGGTGCCGTCTGCCCGTTGATCGGCGCCGGAAGGAGGGGACCCGTAGCGAAGCGTAGGGCCCAAGCAGCGGCAAGCCTTTTTTGCTTACTTTTTGGGGCGTTTGCCAAAAAGTGAGCCGCCGTAAGGGCGGAAAGGTGATTCGGCATCACCCTAAATTCTGGATATGTACTCGGCTGTGGACTCCCGCTTTTGATGTTTTCGGGCATATCCATTATTAGCGGTGCGCCCACTGACCGTTTCGGCCTTACGCCGAGTCACTTTTTGGCAGTCGCCCGGTGGCGGCGCAAAAAGTAACCAAAAAAGTCTCGCCCCTGCTTGGGCCCTACGCTGCGCTACGGGTCCCCTCCTTCCGGCGTCGCCCAGGGGGCAAACGGCCCCGGCTAATAAAGCGGGCCGGGGCCGTCCCTCGGCTGCGCCTCGGGCCCTTCGGGCAGCCCCCTGGTCAACACCTCCAGTCGGCCCTGGCGCTTTATGGGGCATACAATCAAAAGCAAAGTCAAAAGCCACATCAAAAGCAGATCAAAAGCAGATCAAAAGCAGATCAAAAGCAGATCAAAAGCAGATCAAAAGCCACGTCCAAAGCAGATCAGCCGATACGGTTATTCGTGGAGCGAATTTATTGCTATTTGTTTCACGGGGCACGCCCTGCGGGCGTGAGGTGTGTGATCGGCGGCGGTTCGCGTTAGTATCGGGAGGTATTCCTCCTTACCGAATGGAACTCGTCGAGTCGATCTATGAAAAAAGCAGCAGGTATAGCAGCAGGCGTCATTATTGCCGTGGGCGTGGTCGCCACCGCCGGGGCATGGTTCACCGGCACGCGCCTTGAGGGCGTGTTGCAGGACGCCATCCGCCAGGCCAACGAGCAACTGGCCCAGTCCGGCGTCAACGCCGACGGCACGCCGCAGTTCAGCGCCGAATTGGTGTCGCTGGACCGCCACCTGTTCAGCAGCACCGCCCACTACCGCCTGAACGTGCAATTGCCCCACGCCCAGCCGGCGCACTTCCTCTTCGTCGACCATATCGAGCACGGCCCGCTGCCGCTGTCGCGGGTGACCTCGCTGCGTCTGGCGCCGGTGATGGCTGCCAGCAACCTGGAACTGGAGAAGAGCCCCGACACCGAGAAGTGGTTCGCCATGAACAATGGCCAGACCCCGCTCACCGGCCATACGGCGATTCACTACGACCGCAGCAGCGAAACCACCGTGGAACTGCTGCCGCTGGAGTCCAAGGAGCCCGGCAAGACCCTGAAATTCTCCGGCATGAAGCTGTGGGTCAACGGCACCGCCGATGCGCAGAAGTATGAGCTCAAGGGCAGCATGGACAGCCTGTCGCTGGACGTGGCCGGCGAGGAAGGCCCGGTGCATGCCGATATCAATGGCGTGACCGTGGACAGCGGTGGCGAGAAGGGCAAGTCGGGCTTCTACCTGGGCCACACTGCGCTGAAGACCGCCAGCCTCAACTTCCAAGGCGCCAACGCACCGGCCATCGCCCTCAAGGATGTGACCATGGGCGGGCTGATGCAGGAGGTCGAGGACAAGCTGGCGGCGCAGGTCAACTATGAGGTGGGCTCGGTGAGCGTCGGCGGCCAGCCGATTGGCGCCGCGCAGATGCTGTGGAAGTTCGACAACTTCGACATCGCCAGCAGCAAATCGCTGTACGCCCTGTACGTAGCCAAGATCGCTCCGCAGCAGCAGGCCGCTGCCGCCGCTGGTGTGCCGCTGAAACTGCACCTCAGCGATGCTGATCAGCAGCAGCTCAACACCGACATGCTGGCCTTGCTGGCGGCCAAGCCACACATCGAGTTGGAGAAGCTGTCGCTCAAGAGCGCCAACGGGGAAAGCCAGGCCAGCCTGGTGGTGGACCTGACCAGCCCCGGTTCGCTGGACGATCAGTCCCAGGACGTGGGCAAGAAGATGGTCGGGCTGCTGGACGCCAAGGTCACCCTGTCCAAGCCGATGCTGGTTGACCTGGCCACCGCCCAGGCGCACCTGCAAGGCCAGACCGACAAGGACGCCGTGGCGTTGCAGGCCAAGAACGTCAGTGATTCGGTCAGCGGCATGGCCGTGATGACCCAGTTGGGCAAGGTCGAAGGCGACAACGTCACCAGCCGCCTGCATTACGCCGACGGCGTGGTGGATTTCAACGGCCAGAAAATGACGGTGGAGCAGTTCGCTGGGTTTATCGGTAACCTGGTAGGTCAGCAGCAAGCGCAACGCTGATCGTCCGGACGCTACAAAGATTCCCCGTAGCGGCCGCTAGGCTGCGATAAGGGCCGAAGGCCCTTCAGGCACGTTGCGCGCGCCATCGCAGCCTAACCGCGGCTGATCAATGCCGCGGCACCCGCACCACCAAACAGCGCGGCACTCACCCGGTTGAACCAGCTCTGCCCGCGCCCGGTGCGCAGGTAGCGCGCCGCGCCGTGGGCGCCCAGGCCGTAGCCCAGCTTGCACAGCAGGTCCAGCACCGCCCAGGTGGCGATCATGATGCCCAGTTGCGCCGCCAGCGAATGCTCGGCGTTGAGGAACTGCGGCAGGAAGGCAGCGAAGAACAGGATGTCCTTCGGGTTGCTGGCGCCCAGGGCGAAGGCGCGCCAGAACAACGCGCCGAAGCGCGGCGCCGGCAAGTCGGCGGGTACCTCGGCGGCGCTCGGCGCCAGGCGCGACTGCTGCCACGCTTGCCACGCCAGGTAGAACAGGTACAGGCCGCCGACGATTTTCAGCGCGCTGAACACCTGTTCCGAGGCCATCAGCAACGCCCCCAGCCCCAGCGCCGAAGCGCTGAGCAGGCAGATGGAGGCACTGACCCCACCCAGGAACGCCGGGTACGAACGGCGCAGGCCGTAGTTCAGGCTGTTGCCGATCATCAGCAGGGACAGCGGGCCGGGGATGACAATCACCACCCATGCCGCCGCACTGAACAACAGCCAGGTTTCCACGCTCATTCGTGACGCTCCTTCTTAGAGTTGTGACGCTTTACAGGAAGATAAACTTGGCGATGAAAATCGCGCACAGCACCCACAGGCTCACCGAGATCTCACGGTGCCGACCGGTGCCGGCCTTCAACGCCACGTAGGTGATGAAGCCCAGGGCAATGCCGTCGGCGACCGAGAAGGTCAGCGGCATCATGATCATGGTAACGATGGCCGGAATGCTGTCGGTGGCTTCGTCCCAATCGATGTGGGCCATGCCGCCCATCATCAGCATGGCCACGTAGATCAGCGCGCCGGCGGTAGCATAAGCCGGAATCATGCCAGCCAGCGGCGCGAAAAACATCGCCGCGACGAACAGCAGGCCCACGGTGACCGCCGTCAGCCCGGTGCGGCCACCAGCGGCCACGCCCGCGGCGCTTTCTACGTAGCTGGTTACCGGTGGTACACCGACCATGGCGCCGAACACGCTGGAGGCGCTGTCGGCCTTCAACGCGCGGGAGAGGTTTTCGATGCGCCCCTCGGCGTTCACCAGGTTGGCGCGCTGGGCCACGCCCATCAGCGTGCCGGCGGTGTCGAACATGTGCACGAACAGGAAGGCCAGCACCACGCTGATCATGCTGACGTTGAACACTCCGGCCACGTCCATGGCCAGCCAGGTGGGCGCCAGGCTCGGCGGCATGGAGAACACGCCGCCGTACTGGACGATGCCCAGGCCCCAGCCCGCCAGGGTCACGGCGATGATGCTGATGAGAATGGCGCCGAACACCCGGTGGTAGCTGAGCACCGCGATCAGCAGGAAGCACACCGCTGCCAGCAGCGGCGCCGGGTCGCGCAGGTTGCCCAGCTTGATCAGGGTGGCGGGGCTGGCAACGATGATGCCCGAGGTTTTCAGGCCGATCACGCCGAGGAACAGGCCCACCCCGGCGCCCATGGCGAAGCGCAGGCTTACCGGGATGCTGTTGAGCAGCCATTCACGCACCCGCGACAGGGTCAGCACCATGAACAGCACGCCGGAAATGAACACCGCGCCCAACGCGGTTTGCCATGAATAGCCCATGGTGCCGACGACGGTATAGGTGAAGAAGGCATTCAGGCCCATGCCCGGCGCCAGGCCCACCGGCCAGTTGGCGTACAGGCCCATCAGCAGGCAGCCCAACGCGGCGGCGATGCAGGTGGCGACGAATGCGGCGCCGTGGTCGATGCCGGCGTCGGCCATGATGTTGGGGTTGACGAAAATGATGTAGGCCATGGTGATGAACGTGGTCAGGCCGGCGATCAGTTCGGTACGCACCGTGGTGCCATGCAGGCTCAGTTTGAACAGGCGTTCCAGCAGCCCGCGCCGTAGCGGCGGGGCGAGGTCCAGGGGCGCGGCTTCGGATTTATTGCTTTCCACAGCGAGTTACTCCTCAAGGCTTTTGTTGTTTTCCGACGCCGAGCCCAGGTGAGCGCGACCCCGTGAGGCAGGTAAAGGTGGTGGTGCTGGCGACTCATTGTTATTTGACCTCTGGGTCAGGAAAGTCGCTCGAGGGGATTATGCGTTTGTATACAAAGAATGCAAATAATGTTTTTTGTGTTGTGCGCATATTAAACGGTGATCGCGGCATATGCCCTGTTCCGGTGGTTGCCATGTGCCGCTATGCTTGACCTGACACAAGCCCGTGGCCCTGTGTACAATGGGCCATACTGCCGCAAATCCCTCACCACCGAGTGCCCATGAACGAACAGCTGCAACCCCTCAAGAAACCCACGCGCGCGGCCAAGGCCGGGCGTCTTGGCACCCAGGACGACATCGTCTACGCCCATATCTTCGAGGCCATCCTCGAACAGCGCCTGGCGCCTGGGACCAAGTTGAGCGAGGAAGCACTGGGCGAGATCTTCGGCGTCAGTCGCACCATCATCCGCCGCGCGCTGTCGCGCCTGGCCCATGAAGGCGTGGTGTTGCTGCGCCCCAACCGTGGCGCGGTGGTGGCCAGCCCCAGTGTCGAGGAAGCCCGGCAGGTGTTCTTCGCGCGGCGCATGGTCGAACGCGCCATCACCGAGCTTGCGGTGGAGCACGCCACTTCAGAGCAGTTGGCCGAGTTGCGGCAAATGGTGCTGGATGAGCGCGACAGCTTCTCGCGCGGCGACCGTGGCGCCGGCATTCGCCTGTCGGGGGAATTTCACCTGAAACTGGCCGAGGCGGCGAAGAACGCGCCGCTGATCAGCTTCCAGCGCAGCCTGGTGTCGCAGACCTCGTTGATCATCGCCCAATACGAAAGCGGTAATCGCTCGCACTGTTCCTACGATGAGCACACCCAGCTGATCGATGCCATCGAAGCCCGCGATGCGGCGTTGGCGGTGGACCTGATGATGCACCACATGGACCACATCGACAGCAAGCTCAACCTCGACGAGGAAAGCGCCTCGGACGACCTGCATGCCGTGTTCTCGCACCTGTTGCAGGGCAAGAAGGCTGGCAAGGGCTGACTGTGCGGGAGCTGGCAAGCCAGCTCCCACATAACGCGTTTACCCGCGCTGGTGAACCTTGCGCCCCGCCGCGTACGTCTGCTGCACCGTGCGGTCATCACCCAAGGTGGTCAGCACGAACAGCGTTTCCTCGATGCTCTTGGACTGCTTGATGCGGTACGCCAGCAACGGCGTGGCGTTGTAGTCGAGCACCAGGAAGTCAGCGTCGCTGCCTGGCTGCAGATTGCCCACCTTGTCTTCCAGGCGCAGCGCTCGCGCACCGCCCAGGGTGGCCAAATACAGTGACTTGAACGGGCTCAGGCGTGCACCCTGCAGTTGCATCACCTTGTAGGCTTCGTTCAGCGTATGCAGCAGCGAGAAGCTGGTGCCGCCACCCACGTCCGTGCCCAGGCCGACATTGAGCTTGTGCTTCTCGGCCTGCGGCAGGTTGAACAGGCCGCTGCCCAGGAACAGGTTCGAGGTCGGGCAGAAGGCAATCGCCGAACCGGTCTCGGCCAGGCGTGCGCATTCCTCGTCGCACAGGTGCACGCCGTGGGCGAACACCGAGCGTTTGCCCAGCAGCTGGTAGTGGTCGTAAACGTCCAGGTAGCCGCTGCGCTCGGGGAACAGCGCCTTCACCCACTCGATCTCCTTGAGGTTCTCGCTGATGTGGGTCTGCAGGTAAACGTTGGGGTATTCCTTGAGCAACTGGCCGGCCACGGTCAGCTGTTCCGGGGTACTGGTGGGCGCGAAGCGCGGGGTGACGGCGTAGTGCAGGCGGCCCTTGCCGTCCCAGCGCTCGATCAGCGCCTTGCTGTCGGTGTAGCTGCTTTCGGCAGTGTCCACCAGGTAGTCCGGGGCATTGCGGTCCATCATCACCTTGCCGGCGATCATCCGCAGGTCGAGCTTCTCGGCCGCCTCAAAGAAGGCGTTCACCGACTCCGGGTGCACGCTGCCGAACACCAGCGCGGTGGTGGTGCCGTTGCGCAGCAGTTCCTTGATGAAAATGTCCGCCACTTCGTCAGCGTGCGCCTTGTTGGCGAACTGGCTTTCGAACGGGAAGGTGTAGGTGTTCAACCAGTCCAGCAGTTGCTCGCCATAGGAGGCGATCATGCCGGTCTGCGGCAGGTGAATATGGGTGTCGATGAAGCCGGGGGTGATCAACGCGTCAGTGTAGTGCTCGATCTCGATGTCGGCGGGCAGGGTTGGCAGCAGCGCGTCGGCAGGGCCGACTGCGCTGATCAGGCCGTTTTCGACCACCAGCAGGCCATCGGCAAAATATTCATAGGACGCGTCGATACCGACTTCTGCAGGGTCGCCGATGCTGTGCAGGATGGCGGCGCGGTAGGCTTTGCGGGTCAGGCTCATGGGGCTCTCGGGTCTCGTGTTTCAGGCTTGGCTGCGGCGCGAGTGCGGCAGCAGTTGGGCAATGGGTTCGGCGGTGGCGGTGGCCTGGCCGAAATTGGCGTTGTAGGTGGCGATGATTTCAGCGGCGACCGACACAGCGATTTCAATCGGCAATTTGCCTTTGACGTCGGCCAGGCCCATAGGGCACCTCATGCGCTGCACAACCTGCGGGTCGAAGCCGCGCTCGCGCAGGCGATGCTCGAACTTGACCCGCTTGGTTTTCGAGCCGATCAGGCCGAACCAGCTGAAATCATTGCGCTTGAGGATAGCCGCGGTCAGTTCCAGGTCGAGCTGGTGATTGTGGGTCATGACGATGCAGTAGCTGCCCGGTGGCAGGTCGTCGACTTCGTCCACCGGTTCCTCGTTGACTATTTTGCGCACGCCGTCGGGGATGTGCGCGGGAAATTCCTGTTCGCGCGAATCGATCCAGGTGACCTTGCAGGGCAGGGCGGCCAGCAGCGGCACCAGCGCGCGGCCGACATGGCCGGCGCCGAACACGGCGATGCGCGCCTGCACCTGGCCCATGGGCTCGAACAGCAGCACGGTGACGCCGCCGCAGCACTGGCCCAGGCTGGCGCCAAGGCTGAAACGTTCCAGGTGGGTGGCCTGGCTACCGCTGGCGAGCATCTCGCGGGCGATGTGCATGGCCTTGTATTCCAGGTGGCCGCCGCCGATGGTGTCGTACAGTTGCGTGGCGCTGACCACCATCTTCGAGCCGGCGTTGCGCGGCGTGGAGCCCTTTTCCTCGATGATGGTGACGAGCACGCAGGGTTCGCCCTGTTCCTGCAAGTCGGCGAGGGCGCTGATCCAGTTGTTCATGGTTGGAGATCTCCTGCGACCGGTTTGGCCTGTTCGCGGGCAGAGCCCGCTCCCACAATCGAATGCACCGCCTATATCTCCGTGGGAGCGGGCTCTGCCCGCGAAGGGATCGACGCCGATTCCTTGGCCTTGCGCATCTGCTCGCACCCCCACAGCACCCGTTCCGGGGTAGCCGGGGCATCGATCTGCGGTTGCAGGGTGTAGTCCGCCAGGCTGGCCACGGCGTCCTTGATGGCGCACCAGGCGGCGATGCCGAGCATGAACGGCGGTTCGCCCACGGCCTTGGAGTGAAACACCGTGTGCTCGGGGTTCTTGCGGTTTTCCACCAGCTTCACCCGCAGGTCGGCCGGCATGTCGGCCACCGCCGGGATCTTGTAGCTGGCCGGGCCGTTGGTCATCAGCTTGCCCTTGGCGTTCCACACCAGCTCCTCGGTGGTCAGCCAGCCCATGCCCTGGATATAGCCGCCTTCCACCTGGCCAATGTCAATGGCCGGGTTCAGCGAGGCGCCCACATCGTGGAGGATATCGGTGCGCAGCATCTTGTACTCGCCGGTCAGGGTGTCGACCACCACCTCGGCGCACGCGGCGCCGAAGGCGAAGTAGTAGAACGGCCGGCCGCGCGCCTGGCTGCGGTCGTAGAAGATCTTCGGCGTCTTGTAGTAACCGGTGCTGGACAGGGATACCTGGCCCATCCACGCCTGCACGATCAGGTCGGCGAACGGCAGGATCAGCTCGCGCACGCGCACATGGCCGTTGCGAAATTCCACATCCTCTTCACTCACACCGTACTTGCGCGCGGCAAATTCCACCAGGCGCTGCTTGATGGTTTCGGCGGCGTTCTGCGCGGCCTTGCCGTTCAGGTCGGCGCCGCTGGACGCGGCGGTGGGCGAGGTGTTGGGCACCTTGTCGGTGTTGGTGGCGGTGATCTGGATGCGGCTGATGTCCACCTGGAACACCTCGGCCACCACCTGTGCCACCTTGGTGTTCAGGCCCTGGCCCATCTCGGTACCGCCGTGGTTGAGGTGGATGCTGCCGTCGGTGTAGATGTGAATCAGCGCGCCGGCCTGGTTGAGGAAGCTAGCGGTGAACGAGATGCCGAACTTCACCGGGGTCAGTGCCAGGCCTTTTTTCAGGATGGGGCTGTGGGCGTTGAAGCGGCGGATCGACTCGCGGCGTTCCTGGTATTCGCTGCTGGCTTCCAGGTCCGCGGTCATTTCCTCCAGCAGGTTGTGTTCCACCTGCTGGTAGTAGTGGGTGACGTTGCGCTCGGTCTTGCCGTAATAGTTGGCCTTGCGCACGGCCAGCGGGTCGAGCGCCAGGTGGCGGGCGATGCGGTCCATCACCTCTTCGATGGCGACCATGCCCTGGGGCCCGCCGAAACCGCGGTAGGCGGTGTTTGAGGCGGTGTTGGTCTTGCAGCGGTGGCCATTGATGGTGGCGTCGCCCAGGTAGTACGAGTTGTCGGCGTGGAACATGGCGCGGTCGACGATGGACGCCGACAGGTCGGGCGAGTAACCGCAGTTACCAGCCAGGTCCATGTTGATGCCGTGCAGGCGGCCGCTGTCGTCAAAGCCCACGTCGTATTCCACGTAGAACGGGTGGCGCTTGCCGGTCATCGACATGTCCTCGACGCGCGGCAGGCGCATCTTGGTCGGCTGGCCGGTGAGGTGGGCGATGACCGCGCACAGGCACGCCGGGCTGGCGGCCTGGGTTTCCTTGCCGCCGAAGCCGCCGCCCATGCGGCGCATGTCCACCACCACCTTGTTCATCGACACGTTCAGCACTTCGGCCACCAGCTTCTGCACTTCGGTGGGGTTCTGGGTGGAGCAGTAGACAATCATGCCGCCATCTTCGGTGGGCATCACCGAGGAAATCTGCGTTTCCAGGTAGAAGTGTTCCTGGCCGCCGATGTGCAGGGTGCCTTGCAGGCGATGCGGGGCGCTGGCCAGGGCGGCTTCCGAGTCGCCGCGCTTGTGGGTGTGGCTGTCGAGCACGTAGTGCTGCTTGCGGAAGGCCTCGACCACGTCGAGCACTGGTTCCAGGTCCTCGTATTCGATGATCGCGGCCATGGCCGCTTTGCGCGCGGTCTCCAGGTCGCGGGCGGCCACGGCCACCACCGGCTGGCCGACGAACTCGACCAGGTCGATGGCCAGCAGCGGGTCGCCGGGCAGCAGCGGGCCGATGTCCTTCAGGCCCGGAATGTTCTGGTGGGTGATGGCGATGCGCACGCCGGGGAAGGCGTAGCAGGGCGTGGTGTCGACCTTGATGACCCGGGCGTGGGCGCGGTCCGACAGCCGTGCGTACACGTGCAGCTGGTTGGGAAATTCCAGGCGGTCGTCAATGTACTGGGCTTCGCCCGACACGTGCTTGTCGGCGCTGTCGTGCTTGACGCTGCGGCCGACACCGGTGGTCAGGCCTTCGGCGAAGCGTTGGGCCAGCTCGGCCTGGGTGAGTGGTGCGCCGTGGTGGTTAGACATAAGCGGTCACCCGAGTCTCGATGTGGGGGTTGTGCTGCTCGACGAAGTATTTGCGCAGCAGGTTCTGCGCGGCCAGCAGGCGGTATTCCTTGCTGGCGCGGAAGTCCGACAGCGGCGTGAAGTCTTCGGCCAGGGCCGCGCAGGCGGCTTCCACGGTGGCGTTGTTGAACACCTTACCCAGCAGCGCCGCCTCGCAGGCACGCGCCCGCTTGGGAATCGCCGCCATGCCGCCGAACGCCGCGCGCACGTCAGCAACCACGCCGTCTTCCAGGCGCAGGTTGAACGCCGCGCACACTGCTGAAATGTCATCGTCCAGGCGCTTGGACACCTTGTAGGCGCGGAAGCTGCGACCGGCCGTGGCGCGGGGCACGATGATCTTCTCGATGAACTCGCTTTCCTGGCGCGCGGTGATGCGGTAGTCGATGAAATAGTCTTCCAGGGCCAGGGTGCGCGTGCTGTCGCCCTTGCGCAGCACGATTTGCGCGCCCAGGGCGATCAGCAGGGGCGGACTGTCGCCGATGGGCGAGGCGTTGCCGATGTTGCCGCCCAGGGTGCCCTGGTTGCGGATCTGCAAGGAGGCGAAGCGGTGCAGCAGCTCGCCGAAGTCGGGGTACTCGGCGCTCAGGGCGTCGTAGCAGTCGGTGAGCGAGGTGGCCGCGCCGATTTCCAGGCGGTCATCGAACAGTTCGACGCGCTTCATCTCGGCGACGTTGCCCACGTAGATCATCACCGGCAGGGTGCGGTGGAACTGGGTCACTTCCAGCGCCAGGTCGGTACCGCCGGCCAGCAGCCGCGCCTCGGGGTGCGAACCGTACAGGTCGGCCAGGTCGGCGACGGTCAGCGGCACCAGGCAGCGCTTGTCGCCACTGTTGAGTTCACCGGTTTGGCTGGGGGTGATGGCCTTGAGGCGGGCGATGGTCTCGGCTTCGGCCTGGTCGAACTGGTCCGGCGCCTGCTGGCAGCAGGCCTGCTCGGCGGCCGCCAGAATCGGCCGGTAGCCGGTGCAGCGGCACAGGTTGCCGGCCAGGGCCTCGTGGGCCTTGTGGCTGTCGGGCTGGTCGCTGTTCTTTTGCAGGGCGAACAGCGACATGACGAAACCGGGGGTGCAGAAGCCGCACTGCGAGCCATGACAGTCGACCATGGCCTGCTGCACGCTGTGCAGTTGGCCCTTGTGCTTGAGGTCTTCGACGCAGATCAGTTGCTTGCCGTGCAACGACGACACAAACGTGAGGCACGAGTTGAGGCTGCGGTAGCGCAGCCCTTCGCCTTCCAGTTCAGCCACCACCACGGTGCAGGCACCGCAGTCGCCGCTGGCGCAGCCCTCTTTGGTGCCGGGTTTTTTCAGGTGCTCGCGCAAATATTCGAGCACGGTGACGTTGGGGTCCAGGGCGTGCTCACTGCGCAATTCCCGGTTGAGTAGAAACTGGATCACGGAAGGCCTCGCTGACGCATTTATTGTTGTTGACCGACGATCAGTTGAATTTAGCAGTTCTGACTTTGCGGTCAACACTTTTCTGACTCAAAAGTCAGGATTTTGCTCGTGGGTAGGCTTACCCAAGTTTATTTTGCTTAAACGTGCTTAATCCATGCCAAAAGGCCATGCGCCCCTCTGCGATTCAGGGGGGCAAGTGCGCTACACTTCGCCGCTTGCCATGTTTGAAGAGTTTGAAGGACAACCATGACGTTCAAGGCGCCGGACAGCCTCTCCGAGCAAATCGCCGATTACCTGGCCGAACGCATCATCCAGGGCGAACTCGCGCCCGGTGAGCGCATCCAGGAACAGAAGGTCACGGCGGCCCTCAATGTCAGCCGCGGCTCGGTGCGCGAAGCGCTGCTGATTCTGGAGCGGCGCCACCTGGTGGCGATTCTGCCGCGTCGTGGTGCACACGTGACCGAGCTGAGCGCCCATAAGGTGCAGAGCCTGTGCGCGCTGATGAGCGAGATGTACATCCTGCTCGGCAACGCCGTGGCCGTGCGCTGGAAAGCCCCGGCCGACCTGGCGCCGTTCCTGGCCATCCAGGAGCGTTTGACCGAGAGCCTGGACCGCCAGGACGTCAAAGCCTTCGTCGAAGACAGTTTCAACGTGATGCGCGCGGCGTACCCGTTCGCCGACAACCCGTATCTGCAGGAAACCGTCGAGAACCTGCAGCCGGCCATGAGCCGTACCTATTACCTGGCGCTGGACCAGCGCAAGGCCACCATGAGCGAGTACCTGCAGTTGTTCGCCAGCCTGCTCGACGCCGTGGTGGCCCGCGACCTGACGCGCATTCGCACGGTACTGGGTGACTACACCCAGCGCAGTTGCCAGTTGGTGCTGGCCGCGCTGGCGGCGGACTGACCATGCGCCTCAAGTGCATCAAGCTGGCGGGGTTCAAGTCCTTTGTCGACCCCACCACGGTGAACTTCCCCAGCAACATGGCGGCGGTGGTGGGCCCCAACGGCTGCGGCAAGTCCAACATCATCGACGCCGTGCGTTGGGTAATGGGTGAAAGTTCGGCGAAGAACCTGCGTGGCGAGTCGATGACCGACGTCATCTTCAACGGCTCCACCAGCCGCAAGCCAGTGAGCCAGGCCAGCATCGAGCTGGTGTTCGACAACAGCGACAGCACCCTGGTGGGCGAATACGCCGCCTACGCGGAAATTTCCATCCGCCGCAAGGTCACCCGCGACAGCCAGAACACCTACTTCCTCAACGGCACCAAGTGCCGACGCAAGGACATCACCGACATTTTCCTGGGCACCGGCCTGGGCCCGCGCAGCTATTCGATCATTGAACAGGGCATGATCAGCAAGCTGATCGAGGCCAAGCCCGAAGACCTGCGCAACTTCATCGAGGAAGCGGCCGGCATCTCCAAGTACAAGGAGCGCCGTCGCGAAACCGAGAACCGCATCCGCCGTACCCACGAGAACCTGGAGCGCCTGACCGACCTGCGCGAGGAGCTGGAGCGCCAGCTCGAACGCCTGCACCGCCAGGCCCAGGCCGCCGAGAAATACCAGGAATACAAGGCCGAGGAGCGCCAGCTCAAGGCGCAGCTGTCGGCCTTGCGCTGGCAGGCGCTGAACGAGCAGGTGGCCCAGCGTGAAGCGGTCATCGGCACCCAGGAAGTCAGCTTCGAGGCGCTGGTGGCCGAGCAGCGCAACGCCGATGCCGCCATCGAACGCCTGCGCGACGGCCACCACGACCTGTCGGAACGGTTCAACCTGGTGCAGGGCCGCTTCTATTCGGTGGGTGGCGACATTGCCCGGGTGGAGCAGAACATCCAGCACGGCCAGCAACGCCTGCGCCAGTTGCAGGACGACCTGAGGGAAGCCGAGCGCTCGCGCCAGGAAACCGAATCGCACCTGGGCCACGACCGCACGTTGCTCGCCACCCTGGGCGAAGAGCTGGAAATGCTCGCGCCCGAGCAGGAAATGACCAGCGCCGCTGCCGAAGAGGCCGCCGCCGCCCTGGAAGAGTCCGAAGCCACCATGCACGGTTGGCAGGAACAGTGGGACGCCTTCAATACCCGTTCCGCCGAGCCACGCCGCCAGGCCGAGGTGCAGCAGTCGCGCATTCAGCAGTTGGACCAGTCCATGGAGCGCCTGGGCGAGCGCCAGCGGCGCCTGAGCGAAGAGCGCACGCAACTGACCGCCGACCCGGAAGACGCGGCCATCCTGGAGCTGGGCGAGCAACTGGCCGCCAGCGACATGCTCATCGAGGAACTGCAGGAGCGCGAGGCCCAGCAGGTGGAGCGCGTGGAGCAGGTGCGCGAGCAGTTGCAACAGGCCGCCCGCGAGCAACAGCAGGCCCAGGGCGAACTGCAACGCCTCAACGGTCGCCTGGCCTCACTGGAAGCCTTGCAGCAGGCCGCGCTGGACCCTGGCACCGGCACCGCCGAATGGCTGCGCGAGCAGCAGCTGGACCAGCGCCCGCGCCTGGCCGAAGGGCTGCGCGTGGAGGCCGGCTGGGAGCGGGCGGTGGAAACCGTGCTCGGCGCCGACCTGCAAGCGGTGCTGGTGGATGATTTCAACGGCCTGGCCCTGGACAGCTTCGAGCAAGGCGAACTGCGCCTGCTCAGCGCCGCCGGTGCCAGCCCGAGCGTGGCCGGCAGCCTGCTGGACAAGGTGCACAGCAGTACCGACCTCAGCGCCTGGCTGGGCCAGGTCAAACCGGTGGAAACCCTGGACCAGGCCCTGGCCGGCCGTGCGCAGCTGCAGCCGGGCCAGAGCCTGATCAGCCGCGACGGCTATTGGGTAGGCCGGCACTTTTTGCGCGTAAGCCGCGCCAGCGACGCCCAGGGCAGCGTGCTCGCCCGTGGTCAGGAGCTGGAAAACCTGGGCTTGGAGCGCGACGAGCGTGAAGCCGCCCTGGCCGGCCTGGAGGAACGCCTGGAGCAACTGCGCGAACAGCAATTGCTGCAGGAAGAAACCCGCGAACAATTGCGCCGCCAACTGGCCGACGAAGCCCGCCAGCAAGGCGAGCTCAAGGCGCAACTGTCTGCGGGCCGCGCCAAGGCCGAACAACTGGCCCTGCGCCGCCGGCGCCTGGACGAAGAGCTGGCCGAATTGGCCGAGCAGCGTGCCCTGGAAAGCGAGGCACTGGGCGAATCGCGCCTGCAATTGCAGGACGCCCTTGACGCCATGGCCCAGGACACCGAGCAGCGCGAGCTGCTGATGGCCCGGCGCGACAGCCTGCGCGAACGCCTCGACCAGGTGCGCCACGACGCCCGCCAGCACAAGGACCACGCCCATCAGTTGGCCGTGCGCCTGGGCTCGCTGCGCGCCCAGCACGACTCCACCCGCCAGGCACTGGAGCGCCTGGAAATGCAGGCCGAGCGCCTTACCGAGAAGCGCGAGCAGCTGTCCTTGAACCTGGAGGAGGGCGAGGCGCCGCTGGAAGAGCTGCGCCTCAAGCTCGAAGAGCTGCTGGAACGGCGCATGGCCGTCGACGAGGAAATGCGCCAGGCCAAGACCGCCCTGGAGGACGCTGATGCCGAACTGCGCGACGCCGAGAAGCGCCGCACCCAGGCCGAGCAGCAGTCGCAGATGATTCGCGGCCAGCTGGAGCAGCACCGCATGGAATGGCAAGGGCTGAGCGTCAAGCGCACGGCATTGGAAGAACAGCTGCGCGAAGACGGCTACGACCTGCAAGGGGTGATCGCCACCCTGGACGCCCTGGCCAACGAGAAGGAAGCCGAGGAAGAACTGGAGCGCATCAACGGCCGCATTCAGCGCCTGGGCGCCATCAACCTGGCGGCCATCGACGAATACCAGCAGCAGTCCGAGCGCAAACGTTACCTGGATGCGCAGAACGACGATCTGGTGGAAGCACTGGATACGCTCGAAAACGTCATCCGCAAGATCGACAAGGAAACCCGCAACCGCTTCAAGGAGACCTTTGATCAGATAAACGGCGGTTTGCAGGCCTTGTTCCCAAAAGTTTTCGGTGGCGGCAGTGCCTACTTGGAACTGACGGGCGAAGATCTACTCGATACAGGGGTGACTATCATGGCGCGCCCCCCGGGCAAGAAGAACAGCACCATTCATTTGCTCTCCGGTGGAGAGAAAGCCCTGACGGCCCTGGCCCTGGTTTTTTCCATCTTTCAACTGAACCCGGCGCCGTTCTGCATGCTCGACGAAGTTGACGCGCCGCTGGATGACGCTAACGTTGGACGCTACGCCCGCCTGGTGAAGGAAATGTCCCAGACGGTTCAATTCATCTACATCACCCACAACAAAATCGCCATGGAAATGGCTGACCAGTTGATGGGCGTGACCATGCATGAGCCCGGATGCTCGCGCCTGGTGGCGGTAGACGTAGAGGAGGCGATGGCAATGGTGGACGCCTGAAAGCAAGCGAATTTGGACCGCTTGCACTTTATTGGCGTATCTGCTGCGACAGACGGTGTAAAGTTATCTTTGGTCGTGCTAGTTTATTGGACATATTTTCGTACGCGTGGGGAAAACGCCTGTCAGAACATAGAGTTGGCGCCACGTTTTAAAGAGGGTTCAAGCCCTTTATTTTTCAGCATTTTTCATAGAGGCACAGGATTAAATGGAAATCGGTCTGCGCGAGTGGCTGATCGTCATCGGCGTTATTGTCATCGCCGGTATTCTCTTCGATGGCTGGCGCCGCATGCGCGGCGGCAAGGGCAAATTGAAATTCAGGCTCGACCGCAGTTTCTCCAACCTGCCGGACGAAGAGCACAGCGCCGAAGTGCTGGGCCCGTCGCGGGTGCTGGAAGAACAGAAAGAGCCGTCGCTGGACGAGCGTGACCTGCCGTCCATGAGCGCGCCTGTGCGTGAGCCGACCGCCAAGCGCAACAAGAAACAGGAACGCGAGCGCGAGCGTGAACGTGAGCGCGCCGTGGCCGAAGCCACCCAGGGCGACCTGGCGCTGGAGCCCGAGCAGCCAAGCCTGTTCAGTGCCCGCGACGACGATTTCCCCGACGACAAGGCCCCGGCCTTCACCGCCGCCGGCACCGCGCCGGCCGAGCACCGTGACGTGCCGCAAGCCGAGGAAGTGCTGGTGATCAGCGTGATCTCCCGTTCCGAAGGCGGCTTCAAGGGCCCGGCCCTGCTGCAGAACATCCTCGAAAGCGGCCTGCGCTTTGGCGAAATGGACATCTTCCACCGCCACGAAAGCATGGCCGGCAACGGCGAAGTGCTGTTCTCCATGGCCAACGCCGTGAAGCCAGGCATCTTCGACCTGGACGACATCGACCATTTCAGCACCCGTGCCGTGAGCTTCTTCCTCGGCCTGCCAGGCCCGCGCCATCCCAAGCAGGCCTTCGACGTGATGGTCGCCGCCGCCCGCAAGCTTGCCCACGAGCTGGATGGCGAATTGAAGGATGACCAGCGCAGCGTGCTGACCGCCCAGACCATCGAACACTACCGCCAGCGTATTGTCGAATTCGAACGTCGGGCGTTGACGCAGAAGCGTTGAGATCGGTGGTGCGCCCTTCGCGGGCAGAGCCCGCTCCCACAAAGGCACTGAGCACCTGTTGCCTGTGGGAGCGGGCTCTGCCCGCGAAGCAGTCACCTCAACATCATCGCCAAACACTATAGAGAGCAGCCCCGGCTGCTCTTTTGCTTTATACGAGAACACAGCACATGACCGCCGCCACCACCCGGATCCTCGAACTGCGCGCCGAACTGGACCAGCACAACTACCGCTACCACGTACTCGACGAGCCGAGCATTCCGGACGCCGAATACGACCGCTTGTTCCGCGAGCTCAAGGCGCTGGAAGCCGAGCACCCGGAGCTGGTCACCGCCGACTCGCCCACCCAGCGCGTGGGCAACGCGGCGCTGACCGCGTTCAGCCAGGTACGCCATGAAATCCCCATGCTCAGCCTGGGCAACGCCTTCGAAGAAACCGACATGCGCGAGTTTGACCGCCGCGTGACCGAAGGCCTTGACCTGCCCGTGGGTGACCTGTTCGGCGCGGGCGCGGCGGTGGAATACAGCTGCGAACCCAAGCTTGACGGCCTGGCCGTGAGCCTGCTGTACCAGGACGGCCTGCTGGTGCGTGGCGCCACCCGCGGCGACGGCACCACCGGCGAAGACATCAGCGTCAACGTGCGCACCATTCGCAACGTGCCGCTCAAGCTGCACGGCGAGGGCTGGCCCGCCACCCTGGAAGTGCGCGGCGAGGTGTTCATGTCCAAGGCCGGCTTCGAGCGCCTCAACGAAGCGCAGATGGAGGTCGGCGGCAAGACCTTCGCCAACCCGCGCAACGCCGCCGCCGGCAGCCTGCGCCAGCTGGACTCTAAGATCACCGCCAGCCGCCCGCTGGAATTCTGCTGCTACGGCCTGGGCCAGGTCTCGGGAAGCATCGCCGACACCCACATTGGCAATCTGCAGAAACTCAAGACCTGGGGCATGCCCATCAGCCGTGAGCTGAAGCTGGCCAAGGGCATCGACGAGTGCCTGGACTACTACCGCGACATCGGCGAGCGCCGCAACGCCCTGACCTACGAGATCGACGGCGTGGTGTTCAAGGTCAACAGCCTGGCCAGCCAGCGCGAACTGGGCTTCCGCGCCCGCGAGCCGCGCTGGGCCATCGCCCACAAGTTCCCGGCCATGGAAGAGCTGACCGAACTGCTGGACGTGGAATTCCAGGTCGGCCGCACCGGCGCCGTCACCCCGGTGGCGCGCTTGAAGCCGGTGAAAGTCGCTGGCGTCACCGTGGCCAATGCCACCCTGCACAACATGGACGAAGTGGCGCGCCTGGGCCTGATGATCGGCGATACGGTGATCATCCGCCGTGCCGGCGACGTCATCCCGCAAGTGATGCAGGTGGTCACCGAACGCCGCCCGGCCGACGCGCGCCCGGTGCATATCCCGCAAACCTGCCCGGTGTGCGGCTCTCATGTGGAGCGCACGCAGCTGGTCAAGCGCAGCAAGGGCAAGGAAACCGTCAGCGAAGGCGCGGTGTACCGCTGCGTCGGGCGCCTGGCCTGTGGGGCGCAGCTGAAGCAGGCGATCATCCACTTCGTTTCGCGCCGCGCCATGGACATTGAAGGCCTGGGCGAGAAGAGCGTTGAGCAATTGGTGGATGAAGGCCTGGTGGGCTCGCCGGCCGACCTCTACACCTTGGGTTTCGAGCAGATCGTCGACCTGGAAGGCTTTGCCGAGGTGTCCAGCAACAAGCTGCTGGAAGCCATCGCCGCCAGCAAGCGCCCGAGCCTGGCGCGCTTCATCTTCGCCCTCGGCATTCCCGACGTTGGCGAAGAAACCGCCAAGGTGCTGGCCCGTTCCCTGGGCTCGCTGGAGCGCATCATGGTGGCGCTGCCACAGGTGCTCACCTACCTGCCGGACATCGGCCTGGAAGTGGCCTACGAAATTCACAGCTTCTTCGAAGACCCGCACAACCGCACGGTCATCCAGCAACTGCTGGAACGCGGCCTCGACCCGCAGGACCAGGGCGACGTGCACGCCGAATTCGCCGCCAGCACCACCCTGGCCGGGCTGATCGCCAAGCTGGACATCAGCTCGGTGGGCCCCACGGGCGCGGAGAAACTGGTGAGCAAGTTGGGCAGCCTGGACAAGATCATCGCCGCCGACGGCATCGACCTGCGCCAGGCCTTGGCGGCCAAGCAGGCCGACGCTGTGCGCGAATACTTCCTGATCCCGGAAAACGCCCAGCGCGCGTTGGCGATCGAGCAACAGTTGCAGGCGTTCGGTATGCACTGGGGCAGCGAGAAAAAAGTCATTGAAGGCCTGCCCCTGACCGGGCAGACCTGGGTGCTGACCGGCAGCCTGGAACGCATGAGTCGCGACGTGGGCAAGGAAAAACTGGAGAGCCTGGGTGCCAAGGTAGCCGGTTCCGTGTCGGCGAAAACCCACTGCGTGGTCGCCGGCCCCGGTGCTGGTTCGAAACTGGCCAAGGCCAACGAGTTGGGCATCAAGGTACTGGACGAAGACGCCTTCGTCGCCTTCCTCGAAACCCACGGTATCAGCGCCTGAGCGTGAAGCAGTAGCTCTCTTCAGTTCGCGCGATTACGCACTTGCATAGGCGCTGGGGGCAGTTGCTACGGGGAAGTCCCTGTAGCGGCCCCAGGCAGCGGGCCAGGCGGACCGAACGATGACGGCGTGGCGCACTCATAAGGAAATGCCAAAACGCCAGGGGGCCGCATGTCAAAGCCGGACAAGGACACCATTCAATGGCTCGTGGACCAGTCCATGCTCCACGCCGCCAAACAACGCGCCATCCATTACGCCGGTCAGGCCCGGCTGTGGCAACGGCCTTTCGCCGAAGCCCGGCCACGGGACGCCTCAGCCATCGCCTCGGTCTGGTTCACCGCTTACCCAGCCTCCATCGTCATCCGTGACGGCGGCTCCGTGCTGCAGGCCCTGGGCGATGAAACCCTGTGGCACGCGCTGTCGGAAGTCGGCATCCAGGGCATCCACAACGGCCCGCTGAAACTCTCTGGCGGCCTGCGCGGGCGCGAACGCACACCCAGCGTCGACGGCAACTTCGACCGCATGAGTTTCGACATCGACCCGGCCCTGGGTACCGAAGCAGAAATGCTCAACCTCAGCCGCATTGCCGCCGCCCACAACGCCATCGTCATCGATGACGCCATTCCCTCGCACACCGGCAAGGGCGCCGACTTCCGCCTGGCCGAACGCGCCCACGCCGACTACCCCGGCCTGTACCACATGGTCGAAATCAAGGAAGAGGACTGGCCGCTGTTGCCCGACGTGGAGGAGGGGCGCGACGCTCGCAACCTGCCACCGGAAACCGTCGACCTGCTCAAGGCCAGGCACTACATCGTCGGCCAGTTGCAACGGGTGATTTTCTTCGAACCCGGGGTCAAGGAAACCGACTGGAGCGTTACCCCGGTCATCGTCGGCGTCGACGGCAAGGCCCGGCGCTGGGTGTACCTGCACTACTTCAAGGAAGGCCAGCCGTCGCTGAACTGGCTGGACCCCACCTTCGCCGCGCAGCAGATGATCATCGGCGACGCCCTGCACTCCATCGACGTGATGGGCGCGCGCATCCTGCGCCTGGACGCCAACGGCTTCCTCGGCGTGGAGCGCCGCGCCGAGGGCAACGCCTGGTCCGAAAGCCACCCGCTGTCGGTCAACGGCAATCAGTTGCTGGCTGGCACCATCCGCAAGGCCGGCGGCTTCAGCTTCCAGGAGCTGAACCTGACCATCGACGACATCGCCGCCATGTCCAAGGGCGGCGCCGACCTGTCCTACGACTTCATCACTCGCCCGGCCTACCAGCACGCGCTGCTGACCGGTAACACTGAGTTCCTGCGGCTGATGCTGCGCCAAGTCCATCACTTCGGCATCGACCCGGCCTCACTGATCCATGCCCTGCAGAACCACGACGAACTTACCCTGGAGCTCGTGCACTTCTGGACCCTGCACGCCCACGACACCTACCTTTACCAAGGCCAGACCTTCCCGGGCAATATCCTGCGTGAGCACATTCGCGAAGAGATGTACGAACGCCTGGCCGGCGAGCACGCACCGTATAACCTCAAGTTCGTCACCAACGGCGTGTCGTGCACCACCGCCAGCATCATCACCGCCGCGTTGGGCATCCGCGACCTGGACGCCATCACCGCCGAAGATGTGCGCAAGATCCAGCACATCCACCTGCTTCTGGTGATGTACAACGCCATGCAGCCGGGGGTGTTCGCCCTGTCGGGCTGGGACCTGGTCGGCGCCTTGCCGCTGCCGGCCGAGCAGGTGGCGCACTTGATGCAGGACGGCGACACCCGCTGGATTCACCGGGGCGCCTACGACCTGGTGGACGCGGACCCGCAGGCCGAGTTCTCCGCTGGCGGCATGCCGCGGCCGAAGACCCTCTATGGCAGCCTGACGCAGCAGTTGCAGCAGCCGGATTCCTTCGCCACCCAGCTGAAGAAAATCCTGGCCGTGCGCCGCGCCTATGACATCGCCGCCAGCCGGCAAATTCTCATCCCTGACGTGCAGCACCCCGGCCTGTTGGTGCTGGTGCACGAACTGCCTGCCGGCAAGGGCACGCAAATCACCGCCCTCAATTTCAGTGCTGAAAGCCTGGTGGAAACCTTGCACCTGCCGGGCATCGCCCCGGGGCCGGTGGTGGACATCATCAACGAGCGGGTGGAAGGCGACCTCACCGAAACGGGTGACTTCACCATCACCCTCGACCCCTACGAAGGCCTGGCGTTGCGGGTGGTCAGCAGCACGCCGCTGTAGCGTCTACGCTGGCCCAGTCATCCCTGTGGAGAACGTGCATGTACCGTCTTTTCGAGCAGTTGAGCACCCGCATCGCCGCGCCCTTCGTACAGCAGGGCAACCGCCACAGCAAAGTCTGGGAATGCCGGTGCGGGCAGTCGGTGTTCTTTCGCAACAGCCAGTGCCTGGCGTGCACGGCGGTCTTGGGCTATTGGCCGGAGCTTAACCTGCTCTCTTCCCTGAGCCCCGGCACCCAGCTGGGCACCTGGACGCTTGATGCCAACCGCGAGGCCGGGCTGTTCCAGCGCTGCGCCAACCTCGACACCCCGGCCGCGTGCAACTGGCTGCTGCCGGTGGCCGATGGCCAGACCTTCTGCGTGTCCTGTGCGCTGAACCGCACCATTCCCGACCTGTCCGTGCCGGAAAACCCCGAGCGCTGGCGCAAAGTGGAAACCGCCAAGCGGCGCCTGGTCTCGCAACTGATCAACCTCGGCCTGCCCGTGGTGCCCAAAAGCGTGGATGAAGACACCGGCCTTGCCTTCGATTTCATCGGCATCGACCTGGAGGGCAATGCGCCCATGACCGGCCACGCCAACGGCCTGGTCACCCTGGACATCAAAGAAGCCGACGACGCCCATCGGGAAAAAGTGCGCGTGCTGATGCGCGAACCCTACCGCACCCTGCTGGGTCACTTTCGGCACGAAGTTGGCCACTACTATTGGGACCGCCTGGTCGCCCCCAGTCACTGGCTGGGTGAGTTCCGCAGCCTGTTCGGCGACGAAACCCAGAGCTACGCCGACGCCCTGCAGCGTCACTACGAACAAGGCGCGCCACTGGACTGGCAACAACGCTACGTGAGCGCCTACGCCACCATGCACCCCTGGGAAGACTGGGCTGAAACCTGGGCCCACTACCTGCACATGATGGACGCCGTCGACACCGCCTTGGGCTTCGGCATGAGCGCCCGCGACATGGACCTGGACTACCAGCCGTTCCCGCTCGACACCCTCTACGACCCGCAACACGCCAGCGGCCCGGCCTTCCTGGCGTTCGTCAACAACTGGATCGAACTGGCCGGCATGCTCAACGAACTTTCGCGCAGCATGGGCCAGCCCGACTTCTACCCCTTCGTGCTGCCCCAGGCTGTGATCGCCAAACTGCACTTTATCCACCTGGTCATCCAGGAAGCCGGGGGCAGGGCAGACGAAGTCCTGCAGGTGTAACCATCACCGCGCCTGCGGGCGCTGCGATGGCACGCACCCCCCAACAAAAAAAGGGCGCCCCACAGGGCGCCCCTTTTTTCACTACATCGCGCTTACTGCAGTGCCGCCTGCGTGACCCCATTGATCGGGATACGCTTGGCCTTGGCCTCTTCAGGCACCACCCGCAGCAGGTCGATATTCAACAGGCCGTTAGCCAGGCCAGCGGCCTTCACCTCGATATGGTCCGCCAACCGGAACGACAGCTTGAACGCCCGCTGGGCAATGCCCTGGTGCAGATAAGTCACTGCTTCGCCAGTGCTTTCGCGCTTGCCGCCACTGACGGTCAACACGCCTTTCTCCACTTGCAGCTCCAGGTCCGATTCCTGGAAGCCGGCCGCAGCGACCACGATACGGTATTGATCATCGCCATGTTTCTCGACGTTGTAGGGCGGGTAGCTGCTACCCGGCTCATTACGCGCCGCCGACTCGAACAGATCATTGAAACGGTCGAAACCCACGGAATGGCGGAACAGTGGGGCGAGGGAAAATGCAGCAGTCATGGTGAATCTCCTGAAAAATCAGCAAGGTTTGAAACGCGACCCGACTTCGGCATCGCGTACAAAACAGATAGGGCTGCCTGAAAGGTTTTCAAGAAAGAACACAAAAATTTTTTTCAGCCGTGCCCCCAAAAGCCCGGAATCCCGTAGCACCGGCCGCCAGGCCGGGTCGCGGCCGGTGCTACAGGGGAGGCGGCGCCTGGTTGGGTATCGCGTCTAAACCACCGTCAGATCTGGCCGGCCCTGTACCTGCGTTCCACTCCTGGCCCCGTTTTCACGGAAGCGCGCCGACACAAACCGCGATCCCACCCGCTGCCAACCCCTACAGAGGTAGGGGATAAACCCAAGTGCTTGAACGCCCTAAGAATTTTTTCCTGCAATCAAAGGTTGTATCTTCGCTCAAGACCGGTACAATGGCCCCGCTCGCTGCCAGGCGAGTGTTGTTATGGTGACCCCATCGGTCCCCCCGCAACGATTACCCGTTAACCTGGTCAGGCCCGGAAGGGAGCAGCCACAGCGGGAACATTGTGTGCCGGGGTGTGGCTGGTGGGGTTGCCTCCATTATTGGATCTCTCCATTCATTTTTGTGTTCACCCTTTTACCTTTTGGTAATCGTCGGGTGATTCGTCCTGTCTGCTGTTTTCCCTTCGCTTGTTTCGACACGCTCCGTAACACAGGCACTACGACCTACCTGCCAGCGCAGTCTGATGGGGCTGTGGCGTCATGCTATGCTCTCGCAATTTCCGGGGACCCGCGTATTCCCTTGGCCAAGGCAATTCCGGGCAGTGAACATGCAGATCAGACAGTTTCAGCTTCACGATTTCGGGCGGTTTGAATCCCTCGAAGCCTCGTTCCTTGACAACGACAGCATTCCCGCCAAGGTCATCGTCCTGGTCGGCAACAATGGCGCTGGCAAGACGTCCATCCTCAAGGCGCTGGCTACTTCGCTCAGCTGGTTTGTCGGCCGTTTGCGCGCGGGGAAAAGCAGTGGCAGTCCGATCAGCGATCATTCCATTCGCGAAGGTGCGAACGCGGCGGCAATTGATATCGAGGTCTGCGACGTCGCTGTAGGGCAAGGAGCTTTTCGCTGGAAATTGGCACGTGGCCGGCAGGGCAAGAAGGGGCTGCATGCCTCTGATTTGACGGTCGCCTCAGAGCTGGCAGAGCATTACCGCACCCAGCTGACAACTACGGGGAATTGCAGTGTGCCACTGGTGGCTTTTTACCCTGTGGAGCGCTCGGTCCTCGACATTCCGTTGAAGGTCACTAAGCGCAAGGAATTCTACCAACTGGCGGGCTATGAGGATTACCTGAGCCCCTCGGTGAACTTCACCAAATTCTTCGAATGGTTCAGGGATCTCGAGGATTACGAGAACGAACTGCACAGTCGTCTATCGAGTGGCAATGAGAAGCGCGAGCAGTTTGATAGTTTGGCCCAAATGCTTGGCGGGCTGGACGTCGAGAATCTAGACCGTCTGCCATCGAAGGACTTCAATCGGCTGAAGCTGGAATTTGCAAAATTGCAGAATGTATTGCAAGGGGTGCGGGCGTTTTCGACTGTCCCCAAGGACGTTCAGTTGTCCGCAGTCCGCTCGGCAATCGAGCAATTCATGCCTGGCTTTTCCAACCTGCGCGTGCAGCGTAAGCCACATTTGCAGTTGGTGGTCGACAAAGGTGACCAGACGCTGAATATCCTGCAGTTGTCGCAGGGTGAGAAGACCCTGATGGCACTGGTGGGTGACATTGCCCGCCGCCTGGCAATCATGAACCCTGCCCTTGAGAACCCACTGCACGGCGAGGGCGTTGTGATGATCGACGAAGTCGACATGCACCTGCATCCGACCTGGCAACGAGAAATCATCCGTAACCTTACCCGCACGTTTCCCAACTGCCAGTTCATCCTGACGACCCATTCACCCTTGGTCATCAGTGATTACCCGGATGTATTGGTGTTTGCCTTGAACGACGGTCGGTTGGACAAGGTGCCTTCGCAGTTCGGCCAGGATGCCAATAGCGTTCTCTTGGATGTCATGGATACCCACGTTCGCAACCCGGGTATTGGCGCAAAGTTGAATGACGCGCTGGATGCCATCCAGAGCGGTACCTTGGACGTGGCGCGGCGAATAATCGCCACGCTGGAGGAACAATTGCCCCCATCGAACCTGGAATTGGCCAAGACCAAGTTGTTTCTTCGCAAGCAGGAATTGCGCCTTGAGAAAAATCGATAAAGGCGCAGAGCCGCCGCTGCTTACGCGCTTTAAAGCACGAAACCCTGACAGGCATTACGGTAACCTGGACCATGAAGAGCGGGCAGCTATCAGGGAAGCCTGCACAGCCGAACAGCTTTACCTGTGTGCCTACTGTTGCGTAGGGATTTCAGGTGACAGGTCGGACACCATGAACGAGCATCTGTTGTGCCGGGACCACCACCCTCAATTGAGCCTGGCGTTCGAAAACATAGTGGCCAGTTGCACAACGCCTGGTCAATGTGACGCCGCCAAAGGCAACCGTCCGGCACCGTTGTCGCCGTTGATGGAAGAATGTGAGGGGGAGTTGCGCTTTCTCATCAGTGGTCGAGTTGCAGGCCTTACCCCGAGAGCGATCAAAACGATTGCAGTACTCAATCTCGGTGACCATGAGGATCGCAACAAGAAGTTGGTGGAAAAGCGACGGGAGCTGTCGCATGCCTTATTTTACTCCCGAGGACTTGACCCTCATTCTCCCCTTGAGGATGACGATCTATTGCAGATGGTGATGGATGATTTGAGCCATCCCCAGCAAGGCGCGCTCCAATCCTATGCGCCAGCGGTGGTCAGCATTCTAAAAGGTTGGCTCGGTGGCGGTGTGCCTGAGCGCTAATCTGGTACGCCTGCTATTTCGAGCTGTCACTGAGGTGCGAATACTGTGAACAACGAATTCTCTATTTCGCTTGAGCCACCTGATCAGCCAGAAATTATCGCGCTCGTTTCAGAGCTCGATGCTTATCAAATGCCGTTGTATCCGGTAGAGAGCAATCATGGGGTAAACGTTGAGGCGCTGTCGGCTCCGAATGTACTGTTTGCTGTTGCGCGCTCTGACAGCGGGGAAGCAGTTGCATGCGCAGCCCTGATCGTTCATCCGGCGCACGGAGAACTGAAGCGAATGTTTACGAAGCCTGCATTCAGGGGGAAGGGGCTGGCGGGTGGATTGTTGGTGACATTAGAGTGCGAAGCGACGAAGAGGCGTTGTCTGCACTTGATGTTGGAGACCGGTTACCGGCAGATAGAAGCTATCTCATTCTACGAGCGCAGTGGTTACCGACTCAGGGGGCCATTCGGCGGGTATGGTAATGATCCAAATAGTGTGTTCATGGAGAAGCTTCTCGGCTGATCGCTGCACCAAGAGGTTGTTCGTTGGCGCAGCGTCGGACACAGCCAAGCCACTTCCCGCCCCCGCACCAACCACGTGAACTTGATCAGTTCCTCCATCAAGTCCACCACCCGGTCATAGTACGCGGAGGGCTTCATGCGCCCGGCTTCGTCGAATTCAGGGAGGCGTTGGGCACATAGGACTGGTTGGGGATGGTGACCATGCGCATCCAGCGCTTCCGTATCTGGCGCAGCGGATGCCCTTGCCTCGGGCGACTGGCGAACAGCCCTATGTTAGGCTGCGCCCACCCCGCTTACCGACTTCTGACAGAGAGATTATCGTGGATACCGCGCCCCCCCAGCCGACCAACCCCAACGCCGCCCGGGTGGTCGTTTTCGAGTCCCCCGTGGTGTCCCAGGACTGCGCCGATGCCCTGCGCGCCCTCGGTTTTCTCGTCACCTGCCTGCCCCTGAGCGAAGACAATGTCATGGGCCTGATGAACAGCCGCCCGGACTACGTGCTGACCATCAATTTCAACCGCTACATTTGCGAAGTGTGCGAGTTGCTGAAGGTGACGTACCTGGCGTGGGTGATCGATACGCCGTGCTACCCCTTGTACGACGCGGCCATCAACAACCCCCACAGCTTCACCTTCGCCTACGATGCGGCGATTGCCCTGCGGTTGCGCGAGCGCGGCGTGCGGCATGTGTACCACTTGCCGGTGGCGGCCAACCTGGAGCGTATTGGGCAGGTGCAAGTGGGCGCGGAAGATGCCGGGTTGGCCAGCGATATCAGCTTTGTCGCCAACCTGACCAAGACTGAGTTTGCCTCGTTGATTCAGCCGAAGTTGTCGGTCGGTACCGCGGCGCGCTGTGCGAAGCTGATCCGTTCGCTGGACCAACCCCATGAGCTGTTCACCCTGGCCGAGCAGATTGATGAAGCCTTGATTGGCGACATTGTTCGCGAATCGGGCTACCCGTTGGCGGGCGAGCATTTGCTCAGCCCTGCGGAGAAGTTGGCGTATTTGCTGGGCCGTGAGCATTCCTGGCTGGAGCGCATTGACGTGATGCGCCGCCTTGAAGCGCGCTTCGCCCTGCGGGTGTATGGCAACACGGAGTGGCAGGGGCTGGTGCAGGGTTACGCCGGGCATGCCGACCATTTCGAGCTGATGCCGAAGATTTTCCAGCTGTCGAAGATCAACCTCAACCTCAGCCGTTCGTTTGTCGAGTTCGGCTTGCCGATGCGGATTTTCGATGTGCTCAGCTGCGGCGGCTTCCTGGTGACCAACCACAAGCACGACCTTGGTCAGTTGTTTACCGACGGCAAGGACCTGGTGGTGTTCCGTGACACTCAAGACTTGCTGGAGGTGTGCGCCTACTACCTTGAGCATGAAGACGAGCGCCGCGCGATTGCCGCGCAGGGGCAGGCGACGCTGCGCGAGCATCACACGTATCGGTTGCGCATGATCGACCTGTTTACCACGGTGCAGACGGTGCAACGCGGGCAGGCCGCGCCGCTGAGCCGCTGGTACGCGTAACGCCTGACGGCGTCAGCGCCCGCCACCCGGGTGTGGCGCATCAACCAGCAAATGGGCGCTGAGCAGCCGGATGCGGCTCTCGGAATGGTAGGCGCCGTCGTCGTTGTAGCGCAGGTAGCCGCGCCCGCATTGCACGCATTCCCACACCCCGCACTGGTTGTATTGACACGGCGTTGCTGGCCTGCCATCCGCTGGTGCTCGGCATTCACCTGGCCCTGCATGTTGCTCGCGGTA
>CAWFKX010000002.1:0-307889 GCA_963816515.1 uncultured Gammaproteobacteria bacterium
ACTTTTCTCCAGACGAAAAAAAGCCCGCTCGGTGGCGGGCATTGGGTATTGAGGCGAAATCAGGCCGGGGCGACAGGCCAGTCAATGGTGGCCGGGTAACCCGCCTGGGCGGGCACGCGATTGAGCAGCACGCGGTATTTCTTCCAGGCCGTCAGCAGCGTGGTCTCGGCGTCCGTTGCCTCATCGATGTCCACGGCGTCCTGCAGCGGCGCAATCGCGGCGTCAGCCACGGCTCGGCGGCTGGCGGCTTCGGCTACTGCCGTGGCCAATACCTGGGCCGTCGCGGCCTGGTCCTTCATCGCCTTGGTAATGAGCTGGGTCCAATCGATAGTTCCGCTCATGCTTCTGCCTCCTGGGCCTGGGCCACGTCGGCCTGTGCCGGGACCGGAAGTGGCTGGGGGAACTGCACCGGCCCATCTGGAACGTCGACAAGGGGAACGGGAAATGCCTGCTCAGGGCTGTAGTTGGCCGGAAGCGGCAGTGTCAGGGTCAATTCCAGCTCGTCGCCGACCCTGTCCACCTTGTCCATGAACCATACCGAGCTGATCGCGCTGGCGGGCAATGTGTCGCCGTCGGCCATCCGGGAGAAGTCGAACGCCTCGCCATTGACGGTGAGAATGTCGCCGCTCTTGACCACCTGAAGCGTGTCCAGCGAGCCGCGCGGGGAGAGATTAATTTTCATACGAACCACCGTCCGATAGCGATGTAGCCGACCGTTACCGCAGCCCCGCCGCCAGAGTTGTCGCCAATGGCAATACCGATCTGCGCTGCGCTCACGCTGTATGCGGTGCTGGAAAACCGAGAAGGAAGCGATGTCATCAGGTTGGTGGCCACCTTCGGCGTTTCTGCGAAGGTGTCCGGGAAATTGACCGCTGTGATGTTCGCGCTGCCACTGCTGGTGGTGCCCGAAGCGGAGCCCAGGCAGACCATCAAGCCGTTCGCGTACTTCAACGCCACACCGTTGGCATTGCTGATGACCTGCATGGCTGCGCCGGTGGGCACGCCGGATGCCTGGCTGAGCGCGCCCAGCAGGTTCGAGCGGTCGAAAGCGAACGACAGGGCCTTGCCGCTCGCCCTGGTGAAATCGATGCACTTCCAGTTGCCGGAGCCGAGCGATTCGAACTCCGCGATATCGCCAGCGGCCGTCACGATGCTGGCTGAGCCTGGAAGAATCAGGCTCGAGGAATTGTGGGTGAGCGTGAGCGCGCCGGCAAAAAACAGCGTCCGCCGCGCGCCGGCCGTGATCGAGTCGAAGGCCGTGATGGCGGTGGTGCCCGTAACGTTGACGCTGTTGGCTGCTGCCGCACCGATGTTTAGTGTCGCGGCCGACGCCAGCGTCACCGGCGTTGCGCCGTTCAGGGCTCCAGTCAGGGTGCCACCGGCTTTGGCCAAGGCGCCCAGCGCCGTCAACGCTGTAGGCGCATCGGTAGAGCCCGTACCGCCTTTGCTCACGGGCAGCGTGTCGTAGTTGCCGGTGGATCCCAGCGCCGCGAGCTTGTCTCCAAAACTGGCGACAATGGCGCGCAGCTGATCTGCCGACGCTTTCACGTAGCCCTGAACCGGTACCAGCGCATAAGTGCCGGCGGCAGCCGTTGCCCCCTGATATGCCGGCAGGATCGACAGCACCGCATCGCTCGCGATATTGGCCACCTCATACCAGCGGCCATCGGGTCCAAGGAAAGCGTCCCCTACCCGACTATTCGCGGCGAAGGCCGTGCCAGTGCCGGTAACCGTGGTGGAATTCAGGGTAACGTTTACCGTACCCGTTCTGTACCAGGGCATAAATTCTCCAGACATGAAAAAGCCCGCAAATGGCGGGCTGGGTGGTAATGCGTTGGCGAACTTAGGCGACCAACTTGGCAAAAATTACAGGACGATGCCCTTGGTCGGTCCAGGCGCTAAAGCCGTTTGACCACATGAACATCTTGTTACTTGTATAATCGCACGAAACTCCGCAAGTAGAGCCATTACCTGCATCCTGCACACCTAATGAAAATTCGTTGAGCATGTAATATTCGCCAGTTGCGAGTCCTCGCCCTGCAGTCCACTGGTAATATATTGCCCCGGTTTCGCTTGGCACTTTACCCACATATGTCCATGAGGGCAGGACTCCGCTGACCGCGACCGCGTAGGCGCCGCTGTCGTAGACTAGGTCACCTGCGCTGCTGAATAGCCGCATGCCAAACTTCGACGTTCCACGCGAGGCAAACGCCGCTACGAACCAGTCGCCCGCCGGAACTGTGTTGATATTCAACGCAGTGATCCGAAACCCTGTCCAGTTGCCTGAAGTCCCCAGTAGGAAATTCGTCCTGTAAACCGCGTTGGATGATGTAGACGGTCTGATAAAGACCATCGGTGGTTCGACCGTGGTCACAGGACTTACAAAGTTCACCGTAACAGCGCCACCCGAGCCGCTATAACTTCCTTTTTCCAGAAGGCATAGTCTAGGCAGCTCGCTGTCTATCTGGGTGTAGTTACCGTCATTAATTGATTTAAACCCAAAGCTCATTATGCATACCTGATGGCGATGGCTCGCAATATGGCCGCACATGGGTACGTGCCGGCGGTCGCTGATGGGTTCCTCGACCTGATCACCGCCTGGCCAGTCGATACCATCACGTGTGGGTAGCACTTCTGGTTTGTAGGCGTATCCCCGGTCGGTATATCGGACGATCGCGTGGGCAGCAGCACCAGGCAACACGTCGATGGATCGAACCCAGGGATACTCAGCGTCGTGGTCAACGGGTTCACCGGCGTCGACGCCGAGAAGTCCACCGTCCACTGCCCCAGCACCTGGTAGGTGAACGTGTTGGTGTCCATCACCAACCCGCCCGCCTCGTTAAAGACCCGCATCCCAAAGCTCATGCTGTCAGATCTCCCAGTTGCACGCGAAGAACGCCAGAGGCGTCGTAGACCTTCAGTGCGCGGCTGGTAATGGTCAGCCGCCCACCGCCAGCGACCACGCCGTTGATCTCCAGCGTGCCGTCCTTGCTGAGGATCCAGCCAGACTGCCCGGCGATATAGTTGGTCGAGCTGATGTAACTACCGATCTTCGCGTTGGTGATGGTGCCATCCTGGATGAATGCCGAGTTCATGAAGTTCTGCCCGCCGACAATCGCAAAGAATGCCTGCGGGTTTTGAGTGCTGGTATTCATCACGGCGAAGGTGTCCGCTCTCACTACAAAGCTGGACGTGGTCCCAGAAGCCCCTCCCTCCAACCCCAAACCAAAGCCGGCCGCGTACGGCTGCCCATTGGAGGTGAGCTCCATCTTGACGGTCCAGAGCGCGCTGACTTTGCCATCCGTAGCGGCTTGAGCTGTTGCAGTTTGCTGGATTTTCGCCGTGTTATCCCCGACCGAAGCAGACAGGCTGTCGATCTTCGTGGCGGTCGACGAATTGGCGTCCGCCACCACCTGCTCCAGCTCGGTGATGTTGGCCGCGTTGTCGCCGATCTTGGCATCGAAGGTGGTCAGGCGCTGGGCCATGGCCTCATCGGCTGTGGTGCGTACCTTGCTTTCCGTGGCGATAGCCGCCGTCGAGGTCCAGCCCTTGATGGCGTCGTCCAGGTCGCCGTCACCGTCATCGTCGCGCGTGGCCGCCTGCAGGATCTGCAAGGCCGAGGCCTGCGAGGTGATGACACCATCGATTTCCTCGATGTTGGCCGTGTTGATCTGCACCTGCTCGGCCAGGCCGTTGGCAGTTTGCAGGATCTGGCCAACGTCCTTCCAATAGGCCGCATTTGGGGGAGCGTTGCTGCCGTCCTCTGCCGCCGGCACGTCCGCAATCGCCTGATACAGCCTATCCCCCTGGTAAACCACTGCGCCGCTGGTATAGGCATCGGCGGGGACGTAAAGCATCGGGTTTGCCAGGTCGTCGATCTGATCCTGAAGACCGGGAATCTTGTCGATTTCGTCCAGCAGGTCCTGGCCCAGTTCCGTGCGGCCGATCTCCCCGGCGATATACGTCAGGATCTCGCTCGCGTCCGAGCTGGACTGCCCCATCACCCAAGCCGTCCAAGGCCCTGTGTTGCCAATGCGGTCGGACAGACGCGCGCGGAAGAAGCGGGTCACGCCAGCGGCCATGCCGCTCTTGAGGTACGTTTTCGTCGGGTACGAGATGAGGCCCATCTGGGTGGCATTGTCGCCGGTGCTCACCAGCGATTCCTGAATCTCGGTGTAAAGCGTGTCCTCGGCGCCGGAGGCGGGAAACTCCCAGTTGATGCGGATACCCCAGACTTCGGAAACCGTGGACAGGCTGGCCAAGGCCGGCGGCATGCCGGTCTTGCCCTGCAGGTCGGTCGGATCGGAATACCCCCACAGCGAACTGTTCCCGGTCACGCCCACGGCAGAAACCCGAACGGTGTAGGTGCCCGTGTAGATCCCAGCGACCTCGATGGCATTGGTGTAGGTGGCTCCCGCGTACACCCAATCGCCGGAGTTGCGCCGCCACCAGACGTTGTAGCTGGCCGCGCCTTTGGGCACATCCCATGTCGCACGCATGGTCGCCACGGTCAGACCCTGCTTCACCGCGTCGAAGGTGGTGAGCTGGATGTTCGTGGGGATCGCCTGAATCGCGCTCGGCAGCACGGTGGTGGGCGGGTAAACGATCTTCGCGCCGTTGTCGATCGCGGCGAATTTGCTCGCGTTGTGCTGCACGGCCACGATGTCGTACTGCAGTTTGTCGTCGCCGAAGTTTTCCGCCACGGTCAGGATGCGGTAGACCTCTGGCACCAGTTCTGCGGTCTCGATGGCGAAGATCGACCCGGCGACCGGCACGCTGCTAAACGCCTGGGTGACCGATATCACGCGGCCGGCCGCCGCCTGGACGACGCGGGTCTGCGCTGTACCGTTGGGCAGGATGATCACCAGGGTGTCGCCGGCGGCCACCTGCACATCCGAATCCAATGTGACCGAGTTGCTGGTTGCCGCCTTGATCCGGCCGCCAACTGGCCGACCCGCGAAGTTTTCGTCAGCCACCCGGACAATCTGCCCGGGCCGTGCGATGGTCCCATCCAGGCCCACGCTGAAGCTGATGGTGCCGGTTTCCAGCTGGTTGGTCAGGATGGTGTAGTGGCCCAGGCGCTGGGCCTGGCCCTGGGAGACGCAGCCGAAGGCCGTGATCGAGGTCTCGCGGATGCCGTAGCGCGCCAGCGACTTCTGGTCCTGCACGTACTCGGTGCGCACGTTGCCGAAGTTGTCGCGGTCACTCCAGGCCACTTTGCAAACGCTGTAGCGGGTGGAACCGCTGGAGCCCGCGCGGCTGAACTTGCCGCCCACCACGTTGCTGTTGGTGTAGGTGTACACCGGGTCGGCGGGCATGTCGGCCGAGACCACCACCTCGCTCGCGGCGTAGTAGCTCATGCCCCGGAAGATGCTGGCCATGTCCTGCAGCACCGACAGCGCGTCGTTTTGCGACTGCAGGTACAGGTTGCAGGTGAACCGCGGCTCGGTGCCGCCCTTCCCGTCGCTGACCAGCACGTCGCAGTACTGGGCAATCTGGTAGAGGCCCCACTTGTCCACCTGCGAATCGCTGATGTAGCGGCCCAGGCCGTAGCGGTCGTTCAGCACAAGGTCCCGGTAGATCCAGGCCGGGTTGTCGGTCCAGGCCAGCTTGAACGTGCCATCCCAGCTGCCGGTGTAGGACCTGCTCGACGGCTCGTAGTTGGTCGGCACCTGGATGATGCGGCCGCGGATGCGAAACGCGCGCTCCGGAATCGACGAAAACTGGCTGGCATCGATTTTCACGCCGACCAGGGCGGTGAATGGGTATTGCAGCTTGGCGTCGATCACCTCGGTGTAGCTGATGACCGTGGTAGTGGCCACGATGCTCGAGCTGGTCGAATCGGGGGTGATGCGGCGCACGCGGATCTGCCAGCCGGACGTCGCCTTGGGCAGGTCGATGCGGTGCGTACGCTGGTAGCCGCTGGTGGTCTTGCCGACGAAGCTTGTGCTCAGCACCGTGGCATAGTCGCCGCCGTCCGTCGCAAGGTCCACCGCGTACTCCACGGTGTAGCCCACCGTGTCGCCGTCGCTCTCGGTCCGGTACAGCTGGGAGGCGCCCAGGCGGATACGGACCGCCGAAAGCTCGATGTTGCTGAAGGCCTGGGTCCAGGCTTGGGATGCCTTCAACTCGATGCCGATCGAGGTTTCCGATTCCACGGCCGGAAATCCCGAAATGTAATCCTGCTCGGCCTCGCCGGTGCGCTGCTCCCAGGTCACGCCGGTGAAGTTCAGGCTGCCGTCGGCGTTGGCCAGCGGCGTCTGGTCGAAGAAAATCGACTGCGCACCGTTGACCAGGCCCACGATAGGACCCTCGCTGATGGCATCCAGGATGTTCGCGTAGCTGGTGTTGATCAGGCTGTCCGGGCTTTCTACAGGCGTGTGGGTGCTGGAGCTTCCCTTGGAGCCCCGAATGGCAAGCGTCGACATGCTTTCCCCTTATTGCTCGTCTTCCGCGACGATGCCGGTAGAGATGTTGGCGGAACCCACGGTCATTTCGCCGTAGCACAGCGAGACTGGGTTGCCTTGGGTGACGGTGTTCTTGATACCGGAGAAGTTGTAGCTGGGCTGGTTATTGGCGGCTTCGCTGCTGTCGATGCCGGCCGTGGTGCCGGTGATCATTTGAGCCACCCCGCCGAGGGCCAGTGAAAGCCCGACCGTACCTACAATGCCCCATCCAGCCCCGCCTATAGCCAGTCCGCCAGCAAGGCCCAAGCCGCCAGTAGCAATTGTCGCAACGGCAATCAACGCGATGCCCAGCGCCACCTGCAGCACGCCGCCGCTTTTCGAACCCTGCACGATTGGGGCGATCCGGATATCGCTGTCGCTGGGCGGCTCATGCAGCTGATCAAGTCCCAGGTTCCGCTTGCCGTAGAACACCGCAAAAACCAGCCCCATATCCTTGGACTCGGTCATGAAGCGATTGAAGTCCGGGTGGATCACTCCCAAGGCTCGAATAGCCTCCTTGGCAGAGCCCACCGCCAGGCGGTGCACCCGCCCGAACTTGGCGCCGAGCTTGCCGTATAGCCGGATGGTGCGAATTCGCTCAGCCATAGGGGGAGTCCTTGTGACGCATGAAATGGCGCGCGGCGTCGCGCCAGTAGCCGCCGAACAGGTCGCGTTTGGAGTCGCGGCCGTACAGGTGGTGAAGAATTCCGCAGGGCACCGGATGATGGTGCGGCTCACTGGCCAGCTTCCCGTCAGCCAGGTACACGCCGGCATGGTTGGCCTTGTCCGACTTCACCTGCATGACGATCAAGTCGCCTTGGCGCAGGTCCTGCGGGTCAATGGCGTAGAAGCCCGCCCGCTCGAAGTTGTTGGCATACAGGTCCTGCCCACGATCCCACCAGCCGTCCTCGCGCTCAAAGTCCATCAGCGTGATGCCCAGCTCCCGCTGGTAGTAGTCGCGCACCAGCGTGTAGCAGTCGAGCACACCGTGATGAAATGGGCGGCCCACCAGCGGCGCCTGGTAACCGGTTGGCAAATGCACTAGGTGGGAAACCGGCTCGCCCTCGCGCACCTCGACGATCAGCCACGGCAGCTCAGTGGCTTCCATCGATACCCGGTCGGCGCCACTGAGCTTGGCGGACTGGCCGGGGTGGCTGTGCACGACGGCCAGCACTTGGCCCCGGTCTTCGCAGGCTGCCCAGTCCTCGGCCGCGATGCGAAAATCCATTTCGGGCTTTGCAGCCGCATTCGCCAGCGGAACAAAAGTGGCGGCGCCGGCGGCGTCAATGATCAGGCCGCAGCATTCCTTTGGCAGCGAGCTCTTGGCATGGCAGTAAATGGCCGCGATTGTTTCCTGACTGATTTCCACGCTGCACCTCAGTTTCCGGCGCTCGGGAAAGACCCGTAGCGCAACTGGTTGTTTTCGCCGAACCGAAGCTTGCAGCCGGTCAGGGTGCCGGAGCACCTATCTTGGGCCGGGTCATCGGTGGGTTGGTCGTCGTCGGTGAAGTAGTCAGGCCCCGTGTAGGCGCAGTAGACGCCACGGTAGCCACCGATGCTCAGCCACTGGCAGCAGTTGGCGACGATTTGACGCCCGGGCAGCTTGCGGTCGGTCGCGATGAGGGGCGACTTCAGCACGAACACGGCGAGCTCATCGTCGGCCGACTGCTTCTGGTCGATGGTGTAGAGGTCGTCTGCGAAGTACTCGGTCGGGTCAGCCTCGGTGTTCCCATCGGGAAAGTTCACAGCGTCCATGTACCGGCCCAAGGTCCGGTGCCGCACCAGCTTGGCATCCACCAGGTCCTGGTAGGTGCTGCACAGCGCGGTGATGAAGCCCGAGACGTTGCCCACGGACAGCGTCGGGTTGGTCTGCTGCCCTTCCCCGGTCATGCCCATGCCTTCAACTTTGATGGGCCAGGGCGAGTACTCGACGCCCTGCCAGGTGATCGTTCCGACCCGGGTATAGCCGTGGAAGTAGTAAACGTCGCCAGACAGCTCCGTCAGGTCCAGTTCGAAAAGCTCGACATACAGGCCGGCCTCCAGCTTTTGGATATCCTCGAAAATGCTTTCGGCCATCAGGTCACCTGGAAGGTTTGTTCGAATGTTGCGGTCAGCACCCAAGCGCCCCCACCCTGATCGGTCGGTTTATACGAGCTGCAGGTGAAGTAGAGGTTGCCGTCAAAAGGAGTGGACCAGATGAAGGCCTTGTAGCCCTTCTGGGCCCGGAGAAAGGTCAATATCTGGGCGATTCTGGCTTTCTTGCCCGTAAACGTCAGATCCCAGGACTGGGTTTCGTTATTGATGCCGTCCCCGGCGCGCTGGATGTATCCGTTCCCGAGCTGGGCAGAACGGACACGCTGGGTAAACGTCCCCGGCGCTGCCTTATCGGGGCGCCAGGCGAAGGTATCGGTCATCAGCCTCTCCCATTGATTGCTTTCCGGATGTTGCCTTGAGGACTGAGCGACTTGGCTTCGAGCTGCTTGTATTTCTGCTCGACAAAGGCGCCTATCTCGGTGCCGAACGCCTGCAGGCCGTCCGTATTGCTGCTGACTTGGGTATTCCCGTTGCTCTCGATGGAAATGTGGACTTGCGGAGCATTCGATGCTGACGCCGAGGCATTGGACGCCCTGATACCTGCCCCGCCGCCAGTGGCCACCGGGGTGACGTAGCCGCCGTCGGCGTAGCCGCGGGCGTTCAGACCCACCAGGTAGTCCTTCATGCCAGGCTGATCGACGACCTCCTTGCGGATGACCACCTCACCGCCGTGCACCACGCCAGCCGGATCAAACTTCCCGCCCGGTCCGGTGTAGCCACCATCCGAATAAGTCGAGGACAGCCAGCTCGAATAAGCGGAGCCGGTGTAGCCCGCTGTCGTTGCGCCGGCCGCTGCAGATCCGCCACTGCTGAATATCCCGCCCAGCAGGCCGCTTAGGCCGCTACCGGCCACCCCCGAAAACACACTAGATGCGGCCGCTTGCAGCTCCATCTTGGCCAGCATCTTCAGAAAGCTCACCGCAACATCACCGAAGCTCTCGTCCGCACCGAATGCCCAATCGACCATAGAGTCGGTCAGGCCGTCGAACAGCGAGGTGAAGGCAGTTTTCATCTGGCCCGCGACGTTCTGGGCATTGTCCAGGTAGTTCTGGAGCGCCGAGGCTGCCCCCGAAGTCCAATCACCCTGGGCGGTGGTCAGGTCGTCGTAGTTCTTGATTGCCGTGTCGTGCAGGTCCTGCTGAGTCTTGTTCAGCGCAGCCAGCTTCTGGTTGTATTCATCCAGGCTCATGCCGCGCGAGCCATCGCCGTATTGGTTGGCCAGTTGCAGCTTTTGCTCGTTGATCTTGTCGTCGATGCCGTTCTGCTGGTCGGTCAGCGATTTCTCGCGATCGCCCTGGCCCAGGCCGGCGGCTGCTCGCTGCCCTTGCAGGCGCAGAGTGGCGACCTGCTGCTGCAGCGCATCCGTGTAGGTCTTGACCGCCTGAGTTTGCTTGCGTAGCCGCCCCTGCTCGTTGGTAGACAACACCTCCAGCTCGCTGTCTACGTCTTTCTGCACCTTGGCCATGCTGGCCCGGGCGTCGGCGATCTTCTGGTCAAGCTGGATGCGCTGTGCTGCGGTCGTGGTCGACTTGTCGCGCACTGACTCCAGCGCACTGATTTCCGCTTGGTAGGCGGCGGTGACCTCGTCTTTCTCGTTGCCCAGGATTGCCGCGCGCTTGAGCGAGTAATCCTCTTGGGAGATCAGGCCGGCCTTCTGGGCCGCATCCAGCTGCTTGAAGGCATTGGCATACTCGTCCTGGATGGCCTTCAGGTTGTTCTGGGCCGTGTTGAAAGCGGTAAGGTCTACTGCACCGGCAGCCGACTGCGGGTCCTTGTTCTTGTCCTTGATGTTCTGGATGCCCTTGGCCACCGCAGCAGGCTGTACCAGCGGCGAAGTAGGGTTTACCGATTTGATTTTTTCGATGTTCTGGAGATATTCCTTTATCTCCTTATTGCGTTTCTGCTCGGCAGTGAGGTTCGAGTCATTGAGCGCCTTGACCTTGTCACTGGCGGCAATGGCCTCCTTTTCCGCTTCGGCTCGGTCGCCTACATACTTGGCCCGGGTGCGTTCGCCATCGATTTGCAGATTCAGGAAGTCCAGGCGGGCCTGGTCCTGCTCCCGGCTGGCCCCGGTAGCCATCATGTCGGGGTTGTCCGCCCCGATCGTTGGAAGGTTGGAGTAGTTCGATGCATCTGCCAGGCGCTGCTTGAGCGCTTCGGCCTGCTGTTCCAGGCTTTGCTCCCGGCCCACGTTCAGGGTAGCGTCCAGCGCCCCTTTAGCAGCGTCCTTGACGCCCTTCCACCCCTTCTCGATCAGACCCAGGTTCGCCGTGATCTCTGCAGCCCGTAGCTGCACAGTTTGGGCATAGGTATCGGTGAGGAGCTTGACTGCGCCGACGTTGTCTCCCTGCTCCTTCAGCGCCACGATGTGCGCGTACACGGACTGGGTCAGGAAGTGGTACTGGTCGTTTAGATCCTTGGCTGCGGCTACCGGGTCTTTCGCGATCTTGACGAATTCGGCGATGGTCTCCTCAACAGCTTTGCCGGTAGCCTCCTGCATCTCCAGTGCAGCTTCGGTGATGCCCTTGAAGCTCTCCCCCGCAATGTCACCCTTGGAGGCGAGCTGCGCGAGGATCGCTGCGGCCTGGCCTGTGGTGCCGACGGTTGCACCAACCTGCTTCGCCATCGCGCCCAAGGCGTCAGCGCTAACCCCGGCGTAATTGCCGGTCAGGATGAGCGACTTATTAAACTCATCCGCCTCAGCCGCGCCCTTCTCATAGGCGACGACCAAGCCTGCAACGCCAGCAACCACCAACGCGATCGGCGCAGCCACAGCAGCCAACCGTAGCGCAGAGGCGCCAGCGTTGGTGCCGATTTCCAGGATGTTGTGGGCTGCTACCCGGATGTTACCTTCGGCGAGGGCATTGCCGAGCTGCAGGACGTTCTCCCGAGCGCCTTTCGTGCCCAAGGCCAGGCTATCCAGCGGGCCCTTCGACTTGTCGCCTTCGTTATTGAAGCCCTTCAGCTTGACCCGGGCGGCGTCGATGTCTGCCGAGTAGGCCTTGAAATCTTCGTCGGCCAGCAGGCCCTGCTTATTGAATTTCGCCAGTTGCTCCTGCTGGTCGTCCAGCTTCTGGAGCGCGGCCACAGCCGGGTTGATCTTGGCCAGCAGCGCCTGAAGGCCTTCAGCTTGAACGCCGGTGGCAGCCGCAGCCTTCTTGGCCTCCTCCGCCAGGCGGGACTCAGTCGCCAACAGCGCCTGGCCGCGGGCATTGATTGTCGCCTGTTCTGCAGCCCAATCCTTGGCAGCCGTGGAGCCGCCATTCATGGCCGAAGATGCATCAGTGACGCCAGAGGTCAGGCTTTTGTGATATTCGCTGGCCTCCAGAGAGGCTTTCGCCATTGCCGTGAGCCGGGCAACCGCATCATCGGTCGATTCGGACAGCTTGCCCTCAGCGCTGGACAAGTCCTTCGCAGAGGCTGCCGCTTTGTCGAAACCGGAGGTGACGCCCTCGGCGGCTTTCTCTGCCCGGGCGCCGGCCTGGGTGAGTTTGTCGAGGTCGGTAGCCGCCTGAACGGCATCGCCCGAATCTACCGCAATCCCGAGTTCGGCGATGTTTGTCATGGCGACTCCGTTATTCCTTGCCTTCAGCCATACAGGCCAGGGCTTCTGCCTCCATCACTCGGAGGTCGTGAAAAATGCTGCGACGCTGCGCGGCGGGGACGGCCATCAGGCGCATCACTGTCGGCAGCGCGCCGTAATCCAGGCCGGTAGCGCCGCATGCGCCCGTGCGCCACTGGGTGGACATGGCTTCGAAGACCGCGAACGATGCCAGGATGTCGGGCATCAGTTCGAACTCTTCCTCGAAGTCACTGGGCGAGAACCCGAAGACCGCCAGCACGCCGGCTGAGGCTCCAGGCTCGTACATCGCACGGGCGGCGGCCCTTAGTTTCCCTCGCGTGTCGCCCGGAACGCTGCCTGGTAGGCATCGACGATCGCTCGACCGGCGCCGATGGAGGTGCGGACCAAGGCGCGAATGGAGTCATCATCGAATGCATCATCGAAGCCCCAGCCAACCACCAGATCCTTCACCTGCTCGAAGTCGACAGCCAGCTGAGCCTCGGTGACGTCCTTCAGCGTCACGTCGGCGCCGCGAGCCTTGAAGGCTTCCTGATCCTTCTCGGCGCGCTCCTGCCAGCCCGTGAACAGCGCCGCCAGCTCTTCGCGGTCGCGGTACTTGAACTCAAACGGCACCAGCATCGGCTCGCCGCCTACGCGGGGGATGGCCACGTCCTTCTTGAACGTGGGTTCTTGGGCAATTTTGAATGTCGTCATGGTTTACGCGGCCGCCGTCAGGTAGCGAGTGGGTTCGCCCTGCAGCGCCAGGTTGACGGTGCGGGTCAGCAGGTTGTTACGGGACACCACCGGCTGCTTGGAGAACGAGGTGTAGGTGCCGTAGAGGATCGTGTCGGTGCCAGGCAGGTTCATGCGAGCGGCCTCGACCTGCTTGCCAGAGTCGGCCTTGGCCAGCACGGCGTTAAACGGCTTGGACGGGTCATCAGCGATGGTCAGGGCCATGCTGGCAGCCGACTTGTCAGTCGGAATCTGCTTGCCGAGGTCGTCTTCCAGGAAGACCACATCCAGGTAATTCTGCTCGCCGCCGGAAAACGCGACCTCGGTTACCTGTGGGATCTGGACCCAGGTCAGCACTTTCTTCAGAGTGCCCGCACCACCGCCAGCCGGGTACAGCTGCACATCGGTGGTGTCGATTTCCTCCAGCGTAATAGCTGTAGCGGTGGCTGCCTTCACGCGCACCACGCGGCTGTTCAGGCGGCTCCAGCCGGAGGTCACCAACACAATGTCGCCCGCGTCGAGATCGGCGCCTACCACGGTGGCCACGGCCTCGGTAGCATTGGTGATCGCAGTAAAGGCCAGTTCGGCCTCGTAGGTGGCGGCGTGTTGGACGGTCGCGCCGTTGGGAAGCTTGAAGCCCATGGGATTTTCCTCATGCAGAAATGAAAAAACCCGCACAGGGCGGGTTCAGGGTTGCCCAGTGGGCGGGTTACTCGGTGTCAGCGCGGTACTGGAATGAGGCCGGGACGCTGTAGGTGGTGTCGCCGACGATGCCGGCGCCGGGATCAACTGGGGTCATCACCGTTACGGTGAAGTCGCCTTGGTTGAGTCGCAGATAGATCGGGAAACAGCGCGGCAAGGCCGTCCACCAGGCTCTCAGCCGCGCCTGGGCCATTTCCGGCCGGCGTCACCACGTTGACCTGGAACAGGCCGGTGTACAGCTTGTGGTCACCGGCCAGCGTGTTGCTGTCGGTACCGGCGGGCAGCGTGAATGCCGCCAGGTAGGTCTCGTCTTCAGCAGGCTCGAAGCTCACGTTCTGATAGGCGACCCGCAGGCCCTGCCCCGCTGCCCACGCAGCAAGGCGCTGCTCGTAGATGGAGCGGATGATTTTGTGGCTCATACTTGGTTGTTCCTGATGGCCTCCAGAACGATCTGTTGGAAGCGCGTGACAGTGATACGCACCATGCCGCCCGGGGCCTGGGTCGAGTGGCCGAACTCCAGCGGAATGGCATAGGGCAGGCTGTTGGTGATGTAGGCCGTCTGGCCGGCCTGGAATTCAATGGCGCCATTGTGGATGCGGGCCATGGACTTGGCGCCACTGGGGTCCACCTCGTCCGTGGTCGACTCATCCGGCGCGCCTATGCTGAACATCCAGTTGCCCCGGAAGCGTCCGCCGACGTAGTCCTTGCCGGCCACCAGGCCGTTCACGTTGAAGTTCTGGTCGCGCTCCGTCTTGGTCAGGGGCTTAGCGTACTTCACGCCCTTGCGCAGCTTGCCAGCCTTGGTGAAGTTGCTGTCGTCGAGGTTGATCAGCGTATTGCGGATGGCGACCTTGTAGTCGTAGTCGTCAGCGGCCTGAGTGTTCTTCTGGCGGTGCGCGACGTTGGCGGCCCAGATCTCAGGGTTGCCCACGGGCGACATGCGAATAACGCTGTTGCCGAGCTCAATGATGATCTCGCGCAGGCTTGCTTCCACCGCCTCCTTCGCTTGCTCGGCGAACTGCGCAAGGCTCAGTGCGAAGCTGCCGGACTGTCCGGCGCCCGCCCGGCTCACGCCCGGACCTGCAGCTCATAGAGCAACGGAGTGCCAGCTGGGTTGATTTCCTTGAGCGGAGGGACAATGGACCAGGTCTTGCCCTGGATAACCACCTTGCTCAGCAGTGTCGGCGGGGTTTCCAAGCCACTGGCGGCGATCTTCAGCTTCTTGTCCCCTGTCTTGATCAGGCTGTTGGCCTGGAGCTCTTTGCCGGTGAACTCGAGCAGGACGCCCTGGGCGGTACGCTCGACCGTTGTGTCTGGAGGTGTTTCCCCGGTGGCTGGATCGTAGCCCCCCTTCTCCACATCGCGAAGGGTGACCACCTGGCCGTAGCTGGTGATCATGTCCAAGGCCATCGCGGCCATCTCGTCGTAGAAGGCCACGGTTTTCTCCTTGGTCTATGCGCGTACAGCGAAAAGCCCGCGCTTCAGCAGGTAGTCGGCAAACTGGGTAGCGCTCGGCCGATCTGGCGCCGCCGGCAGCAGGCGCTGGCTGTTGCTGTTGATCACGGCGAACTGCCGCTCAACCGCGCCCTCGACCCGCTCCATGATCACAGCGCCCTGGCGGGAGTCGATTGGATCGGTGTCGTCGGTGTAGATTTCGGCGGCCAGGGCCATCTGGCCGTACTGGATGCGCGCCGGGAGGTAGTTGCTGGGCTTGATCTCGCAATCAAGCTCAACATCGCGACGAGGCCAGGCCAGCGCCTGGTCGCTGTCAGTCTTGCGACCTTTCCACTTCATGCCATCCATCGCCAAGGCGGCGCGGCGCAACAGCGCCTCCTGCGCGACAGTGTCGGCTGGGATGGTCACGCCAAACTTGACGGCGTAGGACGCCAGATCCGCAGCACTGGCGTAGCTTTCAGCGCCCGGCACAACAGTGCCGTCTTCAACGATGAGGGACATCTTTCGCTTCCAGATGCAGGCCTAGACGGCAGGATTATCAGGTATTAGGCAGATCTGCCACCAACTTCTCCAGCGACTCTTTCGAGGCATTGACTCGATAGGTGACTTCGGCTGCATCGAGCTTGGCTTTCAGGTCGGCGATTTCCTTGGCCTCGGCATCCTGCTGACGGCCATTTTCGACTTGAACCAGCAAGTCGTCGACCTGCTGTTGCAGCTCTTTCACCTTCACAGTTTCGCAATCGCGCTCACTGATCAGGCTCTGCACGCCAGCATTCACCGCCTCGAACATCTGAAACAGCCGCTCAGCTACAGGACCAAGCTCGCCCTCCGGGCGCGCCAAGCCTTGATCGGCGAACGACTCCACGATGAGCCCGACGGACTCGAGCTCGGCGCGCAGCGCGTCGATCTCGGTGATGGAGGCGCCGCCACCGACCAGCAAGACCTTCTGACGCTCGGCGATTGTCACATCAGGGACATCGTCTGCAGCATTTTCTCGGCTTTCAGTGGCGTTCGCATCGATGATGCGCAGGCCACGCTCTTTGGCCAAGGCCTTGATGTCTTCCTTGTACTGATGGAACGGACCCGGCAGATACCAGATGTTGTTCTCGCTCATGATCTCACTCCGCAGAGCCGGGCGAACCCGGCCCCGACTCAGGGTTTACTTGGAAGCGTCACCAATCAGGGCAACACCGGCGGTGTCCTTAATGCTGGTGGCGGTCTTGTCCCAGTTGGTGCCGGTGGCCAGCGCAGCGCTGGTAGGCGACTTGCCGCCGTTGGCCTGATCCCAGGTGTAGCCCTTGAGACCCAGGCCGAAGGAGTAATCGACCTGGATGGTGGTCTCGATGCGGGTTTGACCGTTCGTAGTCTGCACGTTCGAGATGATGTCGCGGCTGTCGTGGACCAGGGCAGCGCCGGCCGACAAGCCGAGGATGATTTCCTTGTTCGGGGTGCCGGTCTGCATCAGCGCCGGAGCATCGGTCACGACCGAGGTCTTGCCGAGGATGTCGACGATGCGGACGTTGCCAGCCACGAACAGGTTTTCAGCGTTCACCAGGTTTTGGCCAACCAGCTTGTGCCAGGTGCTGCCAGTCATCACCTGGGCGACCAGGTTCTGGCTGGCGTCGCCGAACTTGGCGTGCGCACCGTTCAGACCTGCCTGGCTGATGCCGGCAGTCGCGGACACGTCGTTCACGGCTGCGGCCTGGCCGGTGATCGCAGCCACCAGTGCAGCAATAGCAGTGTTCAGTTGGTCCTTCAGCAGAACTTCAGCGAAGGCGCGCGAGGCCACTTCAATGCCCTGGGCAGTCGGACGCTGCAGCCAGGTCATCTGCGAAGGCTCGTAGCGCACCGGGCCGAAGCCGCCGGCGACTTTCACGGTGGTGTTCTGCAGCTCGGTCAGGTCGACCGGGGTCACAGCAGCCTGGGCGGCGTAGCGGTTCACGCGGCGCTGGGCAGCAGCGAGGTTCTGGAAGAACGACTCCTGCAGGAAGTCGCCGGTGAAGCCGTCAGGCGACAGGACGATGGAGCCATTGCTCGCAGCGTTGAAGGCCGCGAGCATTTGATCCAAGGTCTCCAGAGTCGCCGGCATGACGTACTCGTTGAAGACCTGCATTTGGGACAGGGACATGAATTATTCCTTACTTGAGAGGGAGGTCTGGGAACCTGCTGGCGATCGCCGCAGTACGTTCCGTTTTGGTGCCGCCGATGTTGCCTTTTGCGGCCCCGCCGCCATTTCCTGCACCCTGGGCCCCGCCACCAGATGCCTTGCTGCCAGCGATCAGCGGCGCGAAGGCCGGATCGTTGGTGAATTCTGCTTTCAGCTCATCCAGCGTTGCCGCCGAGAGCTTGCCAGCCTGGTCGAGCACGACGACGGTGGGCTTACCGTCGCGCAGCTCAACACTCAGCCGGCTTTCGATGTGAGGCAGCAGCGCCTTGGCGCTACCTGGGATTGCCAATGCTGCGGCGATGTCAGTTGCGGTGCGGCCGACGGTCAGATCCCGGATCTGGCCTTGCAAGCCGGTGCGTTCCTGCTCCAGCTGGCCGCCAAGCTCTGCCTGGAGGCGGTTGTATTTCTCGGACCAGGACTTCTCGAGCTCTTCGACGTTGCCGGACTTGCGAGCGGCGTCTTCGCGCTCAAGACGTGCGGCTTCTTCGGCTTCCTTGCGGGCTTTCTCGGCGGCTTTCTTCTCGCCGAGCAGCTCTTCCACCTTGGATTTCAGGCCGGAAACGTCTTCCGGTTGCGGCAAGCCTTCGATGCCCAGCACGAACTTGCCGTCTTTCTCGGTGTAGAGCGGGCGCACGGATTCGTCGACGCCTTCGAGGGTGTCCAGTTGAAACTTCAGCATTGGTTGTCTCCCAGAGACGTAGACGCAGGCCCTGCCTGCTTTTAGATACCTGCCCGCTCGAACGCCAAAGGCTCCAAGGCCTTCATCTGATCGAGGGTCAGCGGTGCGAAATTGCGGTCAAGCTGCAGTTCTGAGAAGCGCTCGACGCTGAGGCCGCCGTCGCGCAGCAGCTTGGCCCGGACAGGCCCGATGGCTTTGTCCTGGAACGCTGCCGGCTGCTGGCTGAGCCAGTCGTAATAGCTGAGGTCTGCCCTCACCTGCTGCGGCCCGCTATCACCCACAGAGGCGCGCGTGCCGTCCTTGGAGAGCAGCGCGCTGAACCGGGTGATCGCGACCACAGTTGATCGACAGTTGATGTGGATCGGCGGCCGTGGGCCTTCGGTCAGCTTGAACCGGCGGCCATCCAGCGTGCGGCACCGGGCGGTCGTCTTCGAATCCAGCGTACTGACCCACTCGACCGACTGAACGACGTCCGGGTTTTCCTTCAGCGTCTCCATGCGCGCCTGGGTGGCGACGTGCTGGACTGCCGTGCGGACGATTGCGCCGGCGTTGCGGTCGGTGATGGCCAGGATGCCGTCGTTGTAGCCCAGCGCCTTGGTGCCGCGAATGTTCTTGATGATCTGGAAGTTGGTCTGGCCTTCGAAGAAGCCCTGCCGGATCGCGCCTGTGAGGCGTTGTCGCTCTGTACTGGTGAAGCCGTCGATGAAGGTGTCGAGCAGCTTGCCGCCGTCCGTGCCGCGCACGCTGAGCGGGTTCGTCAGGATGGCTGCGCGGATTGCAGCGGCGCCGGGCAGCACCGCGTCGAACGAGATACTGGCCGGGGCGGCCCTGGTCAGGCTGGTTGCCTCGAACTGCGCCTCATAGTTGGCGATGTCCACCAGGTCTAGGTTCAGCTGATTGCTGAAGCGATCGAAGATGCCCAGCAGCAGGCTGTCGACGTCCTTCAGCAGGCGTTCCAGCCGAGCCGCGGTGAAGTCGGTTAGATCGGCCTTGGTCAGCTGCTCGCGCAGGGACCGGTCGATCTCCTTCAGGAACGGGGCGAACTTCTTCACCTCGCCCGACTTCAGCTGCTCCAGGAACACGGCATGCCGGATGGTGGCGTCAAGTATTGCTTGGTTGGCCGCCATTCGGTGCTACCTCGGGTTGGTCGTCCAGGCTCAGCGCGGTAGCGTCGGTTTCGAGCTCGTCGCGGATCGCATCGTCGTCCTTCTCGGGATCGATGATCCCGCGATCGCGCAGGTACTGCCAGAAGTCGGTCACCGGCAGCCGGCCACCCTGCACCGCGTTGAACAGCGCGGCCATGATGTTGGCGTCCAGGCTGATCTGGGTGAAGTCCTGGTTCAGCTTGTACTCGGCCTTGCCGGTTGCGCCGGTGAACTCAGCCATCCACGCCAGGCACTGGCTGTAGCCCTCGCTGACGTTGCTGACCACCAGGGAAAGCACGCTGTGTTCGGCGGCACTGTCGCTGTCGGCCTGGGTGGCGGTCTTCGTTGCACTGCCGCGTTCGATCAGGCGGGCGCCAAGGGCAATCAGCTGGGTTTCTTTGGCGTCCATGGCCTCTTTCGCCACGGTGTTCGGCTGGGCCTGCATCAGGCCGCAAGCGCCATTGACCGGCAGCAGCCAGGGTGCCCGGGCGCCGAGGTAGATCCCGGTCTTCTCCAGATGGTCGCGCCATTGCACGTCCAGCCCAGACATCCACGGTTGAGGCTGACCCACCAGGTAGGCAGCCTCCTCGTAATCTGCGCTGTTGCGGTAGTGTCCGACGTTGACCTCGGCCATGTCGTACAGCGGCGAATCGTCGATGCTCGAGTCGTTGTTCTCGCTGCCGAGGAACTGGAACGGGATGATCTGCCAAGGCTGGCCAGCACCATTCAGCGGAGCAAAGGGCTCGACGACCATCTCGCTTTTGCTTGCACCCTTTTGCCAGACCTCTTGGGTGTAATAACCGGTGGCATCGAGTCGAAGAACGCGGTATTGCACAGCCTTCTCCACCCCGAAACCGTCTTCGGTGTCGACATCGACCTCTTCGCGCAGCACCACCAGACTCAGCAGTTGCTGGCCGCCAACAGTCCGCGTCTTCCAGTTGATGATGGACTCGGCGGTGTAGCTGGCAACGTTGGCTCGGGCGCGGCCTGCAAGCTCGTCTGCCTTGCTTACGCTGCCGGCCACCACCTTGGCGTAGTCGACCAACAGACCGTGGCGGCCGACCTCAAGCAGGTGCCCAATGATCGATTGCGATTGCTGATAAATGCTCACGCCCTGGCCGTCTACGTCCTTCGACACATAATCGAGGGCTGCTGGCACGGTGAGTGTCGGCCAAGTGCGAAAGGCGGCACCAACCAAGCTGTTCTTGGTCCGGCCCGTGGCGTTGTAGAACACCGCGCGCTTCTTGTATGCATCGTAGCGCTCCCGGTTTTCATGGCCGGTGTCGTGCGCATTCGGGCGCGGCAGGTACAGATCGCCGGCCGCCTTGATGGTCTCGGAGCCTTTGCAGACGTCACGCACCAGGCGCCAGCGGTTTTTCGCCGCCTTGTGTTCCGGGCGAATGAAGGTTACGTCTGTCATCAGCGGGCGAACCCCATGGCAATAGTGGTGACTGGCTTGATGATCGGGTAATCACCGTGGATGAAGTAGCCGCCTGCGTCGTTCGCGTGGTCGCTACCCTGTGACTTGTCTGGTTCGCCGTTGGCTGCCCACACCTGCTGCTCCAGGCCATCGGCATAGGTCGGGCAGGTGAAAGGGTTGACCAGGTAGCGGCGCTCGCCCTGCGCATTGCAGAACATGGCGTTCATGGCGTTGATGCGATCCTTTACCGGCGGGTTGGCTGCCGGCGCGATCACCGAGAACCCAGCGTTCTGCAGCATGGCGATGTCCGTCACGCTGGCATTGACCGACTTGCGGGAATCGCCCGAGGCGTCCGGGTAGATGCGAATCTCGCAGGTCTTGCGGAAGTCGCCGTTCTCGTAGCCCCAGAACCGTTCCTTGATGCGCCGGATCATGTCGGGCGTGTCGTAGCCATCCATCAGCTCATCGACCGCCCGGGGCAGCCCGTCGCGCTTCACGTGCACAACGCTCGCCATCTTGCCGACGTTGAAGTCCATGCCGATGAACAGCGGCTCGCCTGGCTGGACCGTGTCGAAGCACTGATTCAGCTTGCGATCGTAGGCGTGGTAGATAGACCCGGATGTCAGGTTGACGAACTGGCCATTCAGGTAAGCGCGGATCAGTTGCTCGGGGTACGACTCCATCAGCGATGGGATGTAATCGTCGGGCAGGTTCAGCTCGTTGTCGAACGTGCTGGCCTGCACCAGGCCGTACATGGCATTGAGGGCGGGCTTCTCCCGCAATTGCTTCACGAACTGCTGGAAAACGAACTTGAAGCCTTCCGGCGTGGTAGTGACATCCACCCCGTTTTTCAGCCCGGGCACGTTGTAGCGCATACGGGCAATGATCTTGCGCCAGGCCTGCTGGGCCTTTATGGCGGTCAGCACGTCCAACTCATCTACCAAGGCATGGCCGATCTTGAAGCCCACGATGGTCTGGGGCTTCTCCATCGACCGACAGATCACAGTGCCGCGGTATTGGGGGCCGCTGTAGATGTGAACCTCATGGTTCGCCTGGTTGATCTTGGTCTTCAGGCCCCAGTCGTAGGCCACCTCATCCATCGTTGGATAGAAGATGTCCCGGATCTGCGGGTAGGTCGGCGCGAAATACCCAGCATTGACGCCGGGCCACTCCATGAAGTGCTTGCTCAGCGCCGAGCAGCCCACCCACGTCTTACCGGACCCGAACCCAGCCACGAAGGCTCGGAACTTATGCTCCATCTGCAGGAAGTTGGCCTGCGGGACGTTAAGTGACGGCATCGCGCTTCCTCGCATCCACTACGTCAACCTGGATGCGGGTTGGCACGGCCGGCTCGTCGCCTGCTTCTTCCTTCCGGTGGCGATTGACGTACATGTCGCCCGTTTCTTTGGCGGCCTGCTCCAGTAGCTGGGCGGTAAGCGCCATGTTCTTCATGTTCTCGGCACGCTCAGCCATCCGGCCCAGCGTTCTCAGCCGGTGCGCCCGGTTGGCGATCGGGATATCCAGCGTCTCCTCTCGGAAGCGCTTGCGGGCAGCGTGGAACAGGTCTGCCCACGTCTTGCCGAGCCGTTGCCCGGCGAACTTCGTGGGGTCGTGGGATTCGCACTGCTGGCGGGTGATCTCTATCCCGAATTCTGTCTTGACCTGTGCAACCACCTGGGAAGGCGTATCAAAGCAGGCCAGAGCCTGAACAATGAAGGCTTTGACCTCGCTTCGTAGTACTGCCATATGGTTGACACCTGTCGTTACCTGTCATGGAGTCAGGCGGACTTGAGCAGACAGGTTCCGCAGGCCCTCGAAATGTTCAATTTGCCCACCTCGGCGGGTTTGCTTGCAGCGTCGACCATGGCCTGAACGTCTGGGCCCGCACCGTAGCGACGGACGACACCGACGAACTCTTCGACGTCGTGACCCTGCAGCTTCAGCTTGGGATAGCCGTCCTTGGTGAAGGCTGGTGCGCCGTATTGATCGGTCGCCTGGGCGATGTGATAGAGCTCGTGCTCCACTAGCGCGCAGAACTCAGCATCGCTGCACTGCGAACAGTAGTCGGCAGCCAGGGTGATGATGAAGGTCGGGACATCGCCAAACCAGTCACGCATCTGTTGCTCCATTCGTGCCTTCTGCCATCCACCAGCACGGAAGGCGACCTGCTCGGCCTGGCCCAGCACGGTACGCCCAGCTTTCTCGAAGCAGGACGATGCCCACATCACTCGAATGTCGGCATCGATGAGGTGTGCGTGGTCCAAGTTATGGATACTGCCATTTTCATCAAGGACCATTGCTTGAACCCACTCCCATACCTCGGGTGCAGGCGTCAAACGGATACCGAAGTCGTGGAGGTCACTAATTCGCGCCATGTGAGGCGGTGGAAGCGGCCGGTTCATGGTCTAGCCTCCAGCCATATGATGGGGCCTGCAAGAACGGGCAAGCGGTGGGGAAGAAGTCAAAAATCATAGGAGTGGACGGGATGAACACCTGACCCATCCAGCAGCGATCCCAGCATCACAGCACCCGCAGCAACATTTCGAGATTTCGATTTGATCGCTTTTAGGTGTTTTTTCATCTTCGCGCTCCATGAGCTCTTAGTAGGTGATGTTTTTTTGTTTTCGCTAGAGGGCTTCGAACCCCCTACCTGGCGCTGACAATTGCTGACGTTGGACTGACTGATGATGACCGGTGCGTTATTACCAATCACTGTGGTTACAGGTGCCGTTGTGCAGGTTGTGTAATGCCAGGCTCGTCCGCTCCTATGATTTCTGAAGGAAGAAGCCTATCCGAATATCAGTCTTCCACCAACGGAAGCTGGACTGCAGATCGAAAAACAGAACAACTTTCAATGCGCGCCACGAAACGCTACTTGCCATTTCGTGGCGCGGCAAATCAGACGGCCTTCTGAGCCAGAGCGACCAGGTTGATCCCACTCGGCCTCGACGTCGTGGCCCAAGGCAACCAGCAGCGCCTTCAGCAGTTCGATATCGGTGGTGGTCGCGGGTGCGGTGGTGACTTCAGGGGTTGGATCAGCCATGACTGGCTCCTTCTTGGTGGTGAGCCCGGTGAACCAGGCGCGGATGTATTTCAGAATGTTCATCGTGTACTCGCCTTGCGCCGCTCCTGGCCGCGCCATTCGAAGATGTGATGACGACGCGCCCAGGCGTACATGACGATGCCGGCGTGCAGCGACACCTCGGCGGGATGCGACACGTGGCCCCGCAGTTGGGCAGCCAGCAATGCGAAGGCACTCACCGCCACCAGGTAGAACGACACCGCCAGCAGTGGCTGTTCGAAGGGATGCACCCGACGCAGGTAATCCATGGCGGCCAAGATGACCAGGCTGCAAAGGACGGCGTCGACTGCGCTCAAGATGGTGTTCATGGTCCGGCACCTCTGAAAGGCCCGATCTGCCCAGCAAGTGCCTTGAGGCCGGGGATGATGTTCATCGCCAGCAGGCCGATCAGGAAGGCCACCCCATTTTGTGAGTCTGCATCAGTCGGCAGTTTGAAGTAGGTAACGACGAGCTGGGTGGTGAAGATCGCAGACACAAAGCCCGTCACCACTGCCGCGGCTGCCTGCTTTCGAGTCAGTCCACGGAGAAACGTGAGAGATAGGACCGCGCCGGCGAATCCGGCCAGCGCAACACCGTACTTCGCCAACAGTGCTCCTGTGGCAGTAGTGGCTGGCTCCATTGGAAACTCCGGGGTGCGATAGGCCCTCGACAGGGCTCTGAGATATGGTTGCGAGGGGTGGATTCGAACCACCGACCTGCGGGTTATGAGCCCACCGAGCTGACAGCTGCTCTACCACGCAATGTATTGCGAATGACTCTGGGAAATTGCCCAAGCAGACGATTTCCTCAGCCTCACTCAAAAAGCCCGGCGCTTGGTCCGGGCTTTTCTACTCCAGGCGCAATCAGCAGGGTGCGAGGCCGTAGCTCTCGGGCAACGGCATGGCCGAGGCCATCACGAAGTGGTTGCTGGATGCGCGCAGGTTCGACTTCAGGGTTTCATCGGTGCTTTCGCCGCCCGTTCGCCACTGGGCCAGGGTCAGCTCCAGGCGGGTCGATTGGGCGCCGTACAGATCACCGACAGAGGCCAGCACGCGGGCCACAGCAAAAGCCGGTCGGTCGACGGTCAGCACATCAGCGAACGCGGACGAGCCGAAGCAGGCACATAGCGCCAGGGCGCAGTACTTGAGGTATCGCATCATCATGGGAGGCTCCAGAAGGGAAAGGTCCGCATGTGCGGGCATTTGGCGTTGGCTGATGTGGCTGGCAAGGCAGGATTCGAACCTACGACCACCCGGTTAACAGCCGGAAGCACTACCGCTGTGTTACTTGCCAATCTGGTGCCGCCACGAGGATTCGAACCCCGGACCATTCGCTTACAAGGCGACTGCTCTACCGCTGGAGCTATGGCGGCAAATAGGTCAGCCCCTGCTGCACTCCCAGCTCGGAGCAATGGGTGTGGAGGGGCCGAAAACGAAAAAGCCCAGCGCGATAGCTGGGCCTTGAATAGGTGTGCGGTCTCTCCCGCCGTCCGCCAAAGACCTCGCCAGCGCCGACGCCCCAATGCATCGGTCTCGCCAATTAGGTCACGCGCAGCCCCCGAGGTAGCAACGGAAGGGGCTCGCGGGCTGCCGGTGTTTTCCCGTGTCACGGCACTACCGGCTGATCCGTGTCCAGGCGCTCCCTTTCGGGCCACCCTGGCTGTGGTGCGCTACAAATCTCAGGCACAAAAAAGCCCGACACAATGGCCGGGCTTTATGAGTCACTCCTAAACGCGCAGGAATGACAGGATGGGGATAATTTCTATCATTTTCTCACTGATGTCAACAGGTCATGCAGCATCACGTGAAAGAAGATTTTCAGCCTCCAGAATCGCACGGACTTCCACAAGAGCATCCTTAATCATCCCGTCGAGCTTTTCCTTGATCCCGGCGCGCCACCGGTAACGCGTGGGCTCGGGCGAAGCGTCTGGGTCCCAGGTGTTCATGTCGTAGAAGCTGTCCGGCAGGATGATGAGTTCTTCATCCAGCGCCTCGATCCTGGCCCGGGCCGACTTTCCGGCCGCGACTGCCGACCTGATCAGCTTCTCGCGACGGGAGTCATCGAGCTCCAACGGGATCTCAACCATCACGGACGCCGGGCCTTTGCGCTTGGCACCCTTCATCTTCGGGATAGCCCAAGTGGTGACAGCCTTGTGGATGAAAAGCGCAGGCGCCGGGCTGGCAATGAGTGGGATGATGGAGACGATAGCCTGGAGCTTGGTCGCCTTCATGCTGCTGTATTTGGCGTTGAGGGCATCCCAATGCCGCGGGATAAGCAAGTGATGCAAGCGAGCCGCCAGCCAGTAATCGACCTGGGTGCGATCCAGGCCTTCACCGCCTGACGAGAGCGAGGCGAGGCAGCCGCCCTCCTCCTCGTTGGCATTGTACAGCTTTTGCCAGGCCTGCCCCTTGGCCGATCCTTTCTCGCCAGCGGCCAGCGCCGCTACTACCGCTCCAGATACGCTGCTGTAGATCATTGTGTATCCCCCATTGCAAAATTCACTTCCGATCCTTCAGCCGCTGGTGCAACTTGAGGTTTACGTAGAACAGGCCGCAGATGGCTGCGCACATCACGATAAGAGCGATCTCAGCCATTGGATGGGCGCTCCAGGCAGAAGGCGATGAAAGCCAGGATCGGCAGCGTGGCCTGGATCACGTTGATGAAGTCGTTCATGCAGCCCCCTTCTTCAGGTCGCGGAGCTTGGCCCGGTACTCGGCGGTGATGGCCTTAAGCTCGTCGATGGTGTGCTTACGCGGTTCGTGGTCGGCTTCCAGGGCCTCAACAGCCCCCAGGCCGAGGCGCTCGATCAGGCCCTCACGGAAGCCCTGCGAAACGCTTTGCCCCTTGCGTGCGTACTTGGACGACCCAGCATTGCAGCCTTTGCACTGCAGCCAGATGTTGGTCGGCTCCAGGCGCAGCTCTGGACGGGCGCCCTTACCGAGGAAATGACCACCGTCCCAGGCACCCCCGGTCTTCCAGCCTTGGGCGGCCTGGACTTCATGCTGGGACGCCCCGCAGCTGATGCACCCACTGCCGATCGACAGCTCGAAGGTGCGCCGGTAGTCCCGGACGGCCTTCTCTGCCTCCTGCACGAAATCGCCGCGGGTCTTGAGCTTCTCCTTGCGCACCTTGATCTCGCGGCGCTCACGGTCAGCGATGGCCTTGCGGGCCTTCGGCATGCTCACGTCCTTGGTGGCCAGGCCACAAGCCGGGCTGCACACCTTCTGCCCCAGGCGGCGCCTGTCCGGGACGAATGAGGCACCGCACTTTTCGTTGATGCAGGTTTTGGGCTTCGGCTCCTTCCGGGTCAGAGGCATGGTTCGGCCTCCTTGACTGGAAACACCGTCCAATTCCCTACGCCCTTCCAGACGCCAGCCCCACCCAGATGGTTAATAGACCCAGGCTTGGCCCACAGCGAAACTGAGAAGAAGCCATACCAAACCCAAGGGGCGTATACCCAGGACGGGAATTTGTTCTCCTTGAAACCGTGCACGCGCCCACAGGCCCAGCAGAATCGGGTGAAGGATGCGGCAGCCACCGCCGTGTAGATCAGCCGACCGAGTAGACGCGCCAGAGTCCAGACGATGAGAGCATTCATGGCGATGCCACATCCGATCATCCAGTAAGCCAATAATTTGATATCGCTCACAGCTCCACCCCCTGCCGAAGATCCGCAGGCGTCCAGGTCGAGGTGTAGGCCAGGCACAGGAATTCGATAAAGCGGTTGAGTTTGCTCATGCTGCTTGCTCCCCGAGGAGGTCGCCGAAGAAAACACCCTTGGCTGTGAAGTCAGCCACGATGCGGTCGGTGTAGGCCACGCCCTGGGCGCGGTTGAACAGACTGGTGACAGGGAATCCATCCGGGCCGAGTAATGGGCAATCGCCCATCAGGTCCAGCTTCTCCCCGTAGGTCAGGTGCTTGGTGGTGCGGTGCCAAGCGGCCCGGTAGTCCTCGTCCTCGTTGAGCAGGATCTGCACGCCATGGTGCAACTTGCAGTACTTCCGGCATTCGCTGGGGTCGCCAAGCTGGGTCATTTCCGAGATCCGCTTGTAGAACGCGAACCACAGGGCGTTCTGGTCCAGGGTGCGGTCCTTGCCCGGGCGCAGGGAGACCACCACGAATTTCTTCTCGCGGAACATGGCGGTCAGGCGGGTGATGGCCTCGGAGAGCTTGGTGGAGCTGTTCACGCTGATCTTGTCAGTCATGGCCTTACCTTCCAGTACGTGCCTTCCGCGACAACATGCCCCTGCCGTTTCAAGCGCTGTAAGGACTTGCTGACCTCGCTGCGCTCGACCTTGAGAGCGGTGGCGCAGTAATGAGCGCAGGCGCCGGTACGGGCCTGGTAATAGGCAAGGACGCGCTTATCGAACTCACTCATGGCCGGCCTCGTTGCTCATGGCGGCGTCGATGAAGGCATCCATGCGCGCAGGCGCCATACCAGGTATTTCGCGTGTGTCGTAGTACCCTGCGCCATCGCGAAGCCACCGATACCGATCTGCATCCTTACGCAGGGTGTCAAGGTCAGGCTCGACACCCCCATTGGCTGCATCGCAGTTCTCGCAAACCCCATTGTTCGCAGCCATGAAGCCAGCGCCGTAGGAATTCGCGGGGTAACCGTCACCACATGCACACCAGTTGATCTCCGCGCTCGGTGCATGCTTTCGCAGCACCTCGACCTCGGACTTGAGCTGGTCGCGCTCAAACACCGCCACCAAGTAATCCGATGCGGCGCGGCCAACGGCCTGATGCACCGTCATCTCAGCCGAGACACCAGCCAGGCGCACCTGAGCGGCAAGCTTCTCGATGTCCGAGAACAGGCCAAGCACCAGCTCAGGGCTGCACAGGCGCAGGTAGCGGCCAATGCCCACCGCGCTCATGTTCTGCGGGCCGCCTTGGTGCTGGGCGATCTTGCAGAGTTCGATCACTTCTGCGTGGTCAGTCATGGTCGCCCCAGAGCTGGAGCTGTAGCTCACGTTGGTTTCGATAAGCGCCGAAGGCTGGCAGCCGCCGTGCGGTGAGCACATGCCAGGGGTCTGGCAGCGCATCATGGACTTTCGGCAAATGAGGTCGCTCATGGCCGGCCCTCCCCGTTCGATTGGCGCTTGATCTTCATGCGGCTCAGCAGTTGAGCCCGGGCAGCGGCGCCGTTCGCGGGAATGCCCTGCTGGACGATCCTGGCCTGGGCCTGGCGCTCGGCCTGCTCGTTGGCCAGTTCCAGCTCAGTCTTCTGGCTGTCGTGACCGATTCCGGTCAGTACCTTGCCGTCCAGCGGCTGCCCGGCGATGGCCCGGCGCAGAATGATTTCGTAGTTGCGGTTGAATCGCTCCCGCAGGCCCTTGTCCTCTTGCCGTGCGGCGCGCAGGTCGAACAGCCCAGTTTCACGGGCCGCCAGGCGCACCGCTTCGTGGCTGTAGGTGCCCAGCAGCGCCTCAAGCCAGGCATCCGGTCCCGCAGGCATGCCGAAGTCCTCAGGGGTCGGCTGGCACATGGCGATGAACTCGCCCACGCTCGGCGCGAAAGGCTTCTGCAGCTTGCGGCACTTCTCGATGCCGAAGCGGATCTGCTCGATTTGGGTGATGCCCTGGGCCATGAAGGCCTTGATCCAGCTGCGCTTGGCAGCCTTCAGGGCTTCGTCGTCCGGCCATGCCTGGCGCCACGCCGGGAAAATGGCCTGCAGCTCCTTGAACAACGCGTTCACCACGTCGGCGGTGCCGGTGTCGATCCGCAGCGGCGCGACCTCAACGGCGGGCAGGTTGCCCATGGTTTTCATCAGCTCGTTGACTGGCTTCATCACAGCACCCCCAGGTCGTCAGCCCATGTGGTGTCGTTGAAGTCGGGGCCGTTGGCCTGGCGAACAGGGAACGGCTTGACGTTCGATGCCGCGGCGCCGCTGGCCATGTCGCGCTTGATCCACTTCACCAGAAGGCTCACCCACGCCTGCTGGGTCTCGAAGCGGCCAGAGGCGGCGTAGTGGCAGACGAACCCGCCGATGGCCTCATGGGTGAACAGGGTGACGGGGACGCCCATGCGTTTGGCGAAGGCGGTCAGCAGGCGGTTGTCAGGGGACCACTCCAGGGTCATCTCGCATGGCGCTTTTGGGTCAGGCGAATTTTCTGCACCCGCGCCTTGTGTGTTGTGTTGATCTTCTCTTCTCTTCTCTTCTCTAGGTAACGCATTAGTAACGCTCGCAGCGTTACCTTTGGCCTTGTGGGAAGAGACCCGCTTTGCCGTCAAAGCCCGGTTTTTGGCGGTCTTGCCGTTGTGCCGGTCGAAGTGCGGTAGGCTGATTGAGCCATCGCACTCTTCCATCCAGCCCACCGATTTCATGAAATCGCAGAAGCCGGTAACGCCGACAGAACGATCAAGCAACTTTTTGCTAACGCTCGGAGCGTTACCTTTTTCGGTCTGCTGGTCGAACCAGCCCCACACGCGCATCAGCTTGCCCACCACTGCATCTGGGTCGATACCGGCCAGGTCGGCCAGTTGGCATACCTCCGGCTTGTCCAGGGTGGTGAGCTCGAATTTGATCCAGTCGCCAGCCATCATGGACGTCCTTTGCCGACAAGCTCGGCAAGCTCAAGGAAGCGATCCACGTACCAGTGCGGCTGCGTCTCGCGGGGGAATTGGGGATTGGTCAGGTTCTTGCCGTACTGGAGGCCCTTTTCAGTCACGCACCAGAACGCCACCGTTTCGTGCTTGAAGTTCTTGCGGGTCATGACCTTGATAAATCCAGCGGCCTCAAGGCGGCGGTTGAAGGCGATGGCGGACCCATTGAGGCCCGTATCCTTCAGCAGCGCCGTGAGCGACTTGGTGGCCATGCTGGAGCCACCGGTGGCGTCCGGCGCGGCGTCCACGGCGTAGCCTGGGAGGAATTTCGGGTCCAGGCCGTTGTTCTCGGCGATCTTGGTCAACATCTGCATCTGGCAGGACGCCGCAGGCTTCAGCAGGCGCGTGAAGCACTCCATGATGGCGATCTCGCCAATGACCTTGGTGCCGTTGAGGGCAACCGCCTGGCGCGCCTGGGATTGCCCCTCAAGCTCATGCCAGCGCCGGATCACCTTCATGCGCAGACCGGCGCTGTAGCCGGTCAGGAGGCAGTCTGTGTGCTCACGGTCCAGCAGGTACTCGGTTTGCTCGCGATTTCGACCGTCAAAGTAGATGTGAGCAAAACTGCTCACATTGATCTTGAGGTCCTCGGCCATGGCCTGGATGTCGCGCTTGACGTCGGGGTGGCGCTTTCCAGTGAGCTGCGCGATCTCCCGCGACGACATCGTACGCGCCACGTTTTCGTAGCCGCCATTTCGTGGCGCGGACTGGGTATTGATCGTGTGGTTCTGTGTGTGCATACTTACCTCACTCGTTACAGCATCAAGCCGGGCCGCAATCCCGGCTTTTTTGCGCCTGAAAATCAGGCGATCGATTTCAGCCCTGGCCGCGCCGACGCGATCAAAGCTTCAGCCTTGCGCCCCAACTGACCAGCCTTGGCCTCAACCTGACGGCACTGGCGCGCGAAGTCCGGCAGCAGTGGAAGGTCTTGCTCGCACATCACCTGGTCGTCAAAAACCTCGCTGCCGGTGTCGATCAGGTCGCCAAGGGCGCGCACCAAAGCGCCGAAACTCTTGTTTGCACATTGCTCGGTCTGCATCTGGCGAGCGCCAATCAGGCCGTAACGGCCGGCCAACTCATTCACGCAGTGGTCGCGGTACTCAGGCTGCAAAGCGTTTACCCAACTCTCTTCCAGCCACGACGGCATTTCTTGATCGCCGTTCAGCCAGCGCTGCACCCGCTTAAGCCAGCGACTGGTGGCCTTGATGAACTCGCCAGCGTTACCTGCCAGTTCTGGACTGCAAAAGTCTGGTACTTCCTTCTGCGTGGCTTTGTCTGGGCACGACCGCCACAGCTCACGGCTCAGCGCCTGGGCAAAATCGTCCTGGCTTAAGCTGGTCCTGGCGATCTGGTTCTGCGCGTGGGCTACCAGCACCTGGTCACGGCTTTGGGCGGTATGTCTCGAACTGGACGTGTCCATGTGGCTCTCTCACTCGTAATCTGGGTTCATACAAATTTGGTTACCGATCACGGAGGCTCCATGACCGAACAATCCGAACTGCAGGGCGAGATCGCCGCCCTCTGCTGCTTCATGGCCGCCGTAGCGTCCATCCTTCCGCTGTCTTGCCAGCTCAAGCTGTGGCCAGCGTTCGAGCACCGCGCAGAGGCGATGCGGAAACGGTTAGGGCCTGAGGTGTTGAGGGGCTTCGAGGAAGCGACGGTGTCGCTCAGCTCGAAGCGCCAGGGTCGGGGTTAGGCGGCGCTTGCCGCAGGTTGCCGAGCAGCGCAAAGCTCCTTGGCGGTGATGGCCCCGCCAGTCAGCTCTTCCGCCTTGAAAGCTTTCTGAGCGCTCATGGAGTGAATCCCGGAGACCCAGTACGAAACGGCTGCTTGCGTGCAGCCCAGCGCCAACGCTGTTTTGGTTTGCCCGCCGAAGAAGTCAACGAGCCGTTCGATAGGGGTCATGGCGAGCCCTCCTGATAAGCACGCTTATATCGTATGTAGAAGGACACTTATTTGCAAGCTCATAAGGTGACTTATAAATTGGCGGGTATGAAAACACTTGCCGAACGCATCAAAATCGCCCGCCAGCACGCGAAGCTGACCCAAAAAGCTTTGGCATTGAAGGTGGGTGTTGAGCAGCCCGTGATCTCTCAGTTGGAGACCGGGAAGAACCTGCAGAGCGCGCATCTTCCGAAGATCGCCCACGTATGCGGCGTGAGCGCTATATGGCTGTCGGATGAGATTGGGCCGATGGTGGCCGGTGAGCCTACGGCCGACGCAAACGTCGCCATGGCCGCCCAGCCCAACATGATGTTCCGGTATCCGGTGATCAGCTGGGTTGAGGCTGGCGATTGGTCAGAGGCCGTTGAGCCCTACCCGCCTGGTTTTGGTGACGCCTACGAGCTGTCCGACTACGATTCGAAAGGCCAGGCCTTCTGGCTGAAGGTGCGTGGCGATTCCATGACAGCGCCGACCGGCACGAGCATTCCCGAGGGGATGATGATCCTGGTGGACACCGAGGCTGATATCCAGCCAGGCAAGCTGGTCGTCGCCAAGCTGCCGGCCAGCAACGAGGCCACGTTTAAGAAGCTGGTGGAGGATGGCGGCGTACGCTACCTGCGCCCGCTGAACCCAGACTACAAGATGATCGAGTGCGGCGAAGAATGCCGCATCATCGGCGTAGCGGTTCGCGTGATGGGTAAGCTCTAACGTGACCAGAATCAAGCCCAGCTCAGTGGTCAGCGGTGGAGCTGATGCGAATTGCCGAGCGACTGAGCCTGGCAGGTAATGAGACAGACGCTCAGGCCGTGCTGAGAATGTGCCAGGTGTTCCAGGCTTGTGAGGATCGGCTGGCTGGGTATGCGGACGAGGTGCGGGATGGGGTGGTGGTTCGGGCTCGCATGAAATAATGGCGATACAGCAATACCTTTCGCGACAGCGTCCACGGACCTAATCGCACTCATGCGGCCAACAAGGAAGTACAAATGACAGAAACGGTAACCAAGACCATTCACTACAAGCGAGCGGTCATCAGCGGTGGCGGCAATCTGCAGGAAATTCTTGGCCGTGTTTTTTCAGCCGAGAGTGATGCTCACAAGGTGGGGCAGCGCAAGGAAATCGTCAGCGCTGATACCAGAAGCTTTCGGGTGATAAACCATAAGCGTGATTACAGCGGTATGCTGTTTTGCCAGATGATCTACTTTGAGCCCGGCCGAAGCCAAGCCTACATCACCCTCAATGATGAGGCGGACTCCTACGCGCTCGATGCTCTCACAAATGAAGCGCTAAACAATATCGAGGGCGAGGTCGATCGCGAGCGCCATAGGCGCGAGTTCGTAGATTCCTTTTTATATTTTGGGGTGTTCGAAAATCACATCGTCGTGCTTCAGTCCAGCCAGCTCCGGGCAAGGGAACTGGAAGCCCATCTTGGCTGGCTGATAGGCACCTTCGGAGGTTTACCCCTCGGAAGCGCTATCATCTTGCAGGACCAGCCATCACAGGAAACCTTTGATCGGATCGCTCAGGCACCTGTGAAGAAGATCCACATAGGAGCACCAGTTTCAACGGTACAAAATGTGCCTGAAGGTGAGCGACCCGCACCACCACCTGGTCCTGTGGAGGAAGGGCTCAACGCTCGCCGAGTCAGGTTCTTCCCGACAGGCTTCGCAGGGGACGTCATCAAAGCAGCAATGGGAGTGGACTGGTTCAATCGCCTCGACCTTGAAGAGGATCTTGACGATGCTAACCTGAAGGTCAGCCTGGAGATCACCTACCTTCGTCAAACCACTCGAGTCGGCCAGGTAGTGATCGACAACATTGCGACTTCTCTTCGTCATACTGAAGAGGCAGATGTAAGAATCGAGCTGGCAGGCGGTGGGGAGCTCAAGGGCGGCGATCTTAAGCTTTCGGGTCCGATTTCTGTTACAAAATTAGTAAATGGCTTGTTGGATGAAGGCGTCTTGTACCATAAAATGCACGGCTGGCTAGTCAGCAAGCTTCGCCAAGGAGACGCTGACCCAGCAATCACTGCGGATGACCTCTGAGATGAAAAGACAAGGCGGATGGACAGGGGGCGGCACTTTAGCGGTTCTGCTGTGCGCCGCCATGGGGGGCGTGCTAGCGCATTACATCATTTCCTCTATGAACCAGACCTCCCCCCCTATCGTTCAGTGGGGGCTGATATCCGTGTTTTTGATACCTCTGACATTCGCTACTCAGCTCTGGGTCAACTTCAATTCCCTTAGAGAAATTAAGGGTATTTCGGGATCAGAGCGACGCCGAGTACGCGAAACAGTAAGCGCAAAGCTTCGTCAGATTCAAATAGCCATACTTTTTTATGCTTGCTCCGCAATTATCATTGGGTTCGGTCTTCTGTTCTCCACTGGAAACTGGATGATCTATCACATGATCACGGTATTCACAGGGGCCAGCCTGGGCATAAGCATGGCCAGTTTGTTCCTCATATTGCATGAGGGCAGAGAATTGTCAGATTTTAAAAATAAGGTTTCCGAGAGGGCTAGTGCGACCAAGCAGCTCAACAAGAAACTAGATGCGCTCAAGGCATCTGACGATTAATAGCCCGGCCCAGCGCCGGGCTTTTCGTTTCTGCTATCCCCGCTCCCACAGGGCACACCACCTCAACGCCGCTGAATCTGCGGCGATGTCAGTCGCGCCAGGCTGATTGCTTCGTGGATGGTCGACTGCCTTGCCGTGATAGCGGCGCGCCTGCATGGTAATATTGTGGATACACAAACAAGGAGGTAGAACTAGTGCGAGGACTCGGAACAGTAGCTCTCATTGTAGGCATCATCTGGACGATCATCGCTGCCAGCGCGGACGTATCTGTGGCCACTGGCATGGGTGGACGGGTCAACAACCTCGGCCTAATGGCGGATCGCTCCAACCACACCATGATTGGCGGCATCATCGCCATCGCCGGCCTGCTGATGGTCATCTTCGGCGGCAAGAAGTCTAAGCCCGCCAGCGTCATACCAGTCGTCCAGGATGACGCACGTCCCTGCCCTTTCTGTGCCGAGCCGATCAAGCATGCCGCCATCCGCTGCAAGCACTGCGGCGCCGACGTCGAGGCTTTAGAGCGCCAGGTCGAGCCAGAGCTTCGCTTTGGATGGGTCGCTAGGGTCATTTGCTCGGACCAGGCCACTCGCGGTCGCGTAACGCAGGAAATCAATGGTGCCGGGTTGCCTGTGGTTGAAATGCTCAAGGTTGGCGGCATAGCGGCGGGCGCGTTCGTCACGAAGGCAGAGGCGGAACAGGCCGCCACAATTCTTGAAGGTCTCGGCCTGGCCACGACCGTGATGTATCGAGACAGCACTAGCGGTGATTATGCCTGACGCCATGCGCTGATAAGGAGCCCGCCCCGCGCGGGCTTTTTTATGCCTGGCCACTTGCTACCTGTACGAAAAGCTTACATATCGTTTCGGATGGATCCATTCGCTATTGCCAAAATGTTTCAGTCAAAATACTGTATGTACATACAGTCATTACATGGAGGCTGACATGATCCAATCCCCATCCCCTACCCTGCCCGATCCAAATTCCTACGAACGCCTGGGGCGCCGCGTGCAGCGGGCCATTGCTGACCCCAAGGTCCAGAAGGTCCAGACCGTCACTGTGATTCGCCAAGCCGGGGAAAGTCCCGATGACTGGCGCCGCCTGATTGAGGAAATTTCTCAAACGGCCGGCATTCGGGTTGATCAGGGCGAGGACGGTAGCGCCAGGATCGGCTGGCGAGAGTACTGCGACGCCTGACAAGAGCCCGCCACTGAGCGGGCTTTTTATCGCCCGCTGAAAATTTTATAAGCAGGCTTATTGACGACTATAGATAAGCAGGCTTATATTTGCTTCAACGCCAGCGACAAGGGCGCCAGGGACTGAAGAGTCCCGCCGCTCTTTAGCGACACACCTTGCCGGATAACCACCGGCCGCAATGAATCAAGGTAGCGAGCCGAACACCTTAAGTTCGGTACAGGGGCGCCTCACCCCGTGGCCAGCAGCTTAGATGGCCCTGGATTAAAGAGTGCTGACGGACGGGTATGCCATACGTGGACTGCGTCGCGGTTAGCTGTCGGGATCTGAGATCCCCCGAGAACACGCAAGACCAACAGATTCACTGATGCCGCTTCCATGAGGCGGCATTGGGAATCCACTGGAGGGAAACGAAATGACCAACCGTGAAGCACTCCGCAATGCAAACCGCCAGCGCGATCTGGCGCAGGCCGAATCCCGCCGCTGGCAGCTCAAGGCGCAAGTCAGCGGCGACGATGCCGACTGGACCCAGCACCGTCTCGCTCAGCAGGACGTCGTGCACTGGGGCTTGCAGGCCGACTACTACGGCGCAGCACTCAGCCGTCGTGAGGTAGCCGCATGATGAAGCTGTGCGGTTGTGAGATTGATGAGCGAGACCTGATTGCCTCAGCGATCCGGAGCTTGAAAGGACCTAGCAAATACCGGAGCAAATATGGCGCTCCTCGGTGGGCTTTGGTGCGTGACACCTTTGGTGTTGGTTCTGGCGTAGCGAGCGCGCTCTGTCGAGAGTTCGGATTCGACCCCGAAGAGATGATTCGTTCCTGATTTCACTGGCAGCCCTTCTCGCGAGGGGCTGCATCAAAGCTGCTTCATTTAGGCAGCTTTGATGCAGAGGAAATCAGCATGGCAAGAGGATTGGTTTTCGGGGTCGGTATCACCGACCTTCCTGGCTACAGCAACTGCCCCTTCTACAGCAGGTGGAAAGGGATTCTTCGGCGCTGTTTTAGCGAGCGCGATAAGCGTTACTACGAGGGATGCCAAGTGGCTGAACAATGGCTTCGGTTCAGCGCCTTCAAGGCCTGGATGGAGCAGCAGCCTTGGCCTGGATATCACCTAGACAAGGACATATTGAGTCCTTGCGAGAAGATCTACAGACCTGAAACCTCTGTGTTCGTGCCAAGCATATTGAACAACCTGGCTATCGATCGCCCATCACAGCGAGGAGATCTTCCTGTCGGGGTGTCTCGAACAGTGCGTGGAAAGCCATTCATGGCAAGAGTTCACTGGCTAGATGGAAGCCGCACCAGCGTAGGAAGCTTTGACTGCCCGCAGGAAGCGCACAAGGCCTGGGCCATAGCCAAGGCTCGCGTCATTCGGCAAGCGGTCGACCAATACCGAACAGCCGACCGATTCGATGATCGTGTCTGCCAGGCGCTACTGATAAAAGCAGATCAACTCTCGAGAATTTAACCCCTTCCCCCTCCCTACACAGGGAGCTGGTAACCACCTGGAGGCAAGACGATGCCGAACCCGAACAGCCCCAACGGCTGCTACCAGCGCCACGGCTACACGGTGGCGCGCACACCCCGTAAAAGCGGCTCCGGCTTCCACCGAGCCATCTACGACCGGAACGGCCAGCAGGTATTGAGGCGGGCGGGCTACGACGCAGAAATACAGTTCTGCCGTGAGCATGGACTTCTGATTGAAGACCCTGGCCGGGGTTAAGGCCTGGCCACTTCGAAAGAGGTGGCATCGGGGAGTGATCTGGATGGGCCCGCCATAAACCAGCAGCAAACTGGAATATGTGGTTCGCCAGATCGCTCCACCGATGCCGGACGAAACTGCGGCCTATAACCGCCCACCTGGTATCACCCGGCGAATAGCTCAACCCGCATTGCGCAGGGTCAGCGCCAACCTGGTATTGGCGAGCTACCTTGATCTGGCACAAGCGCCGTGACAGCCGGAAAGACGGCCCGATCACTTCGAAAGAGGCTGCATCGGAGTGTGATCTAACTCATGGCTCCACAGTGGGGCGAGGATGAAGCCAGCGATCAAGCAGCCCCTGGTGGTGAGCTTTTGTAGCGTTGCGAGTTGAACGGCGGACTGTTGAAGAGACCGCACCTCTGGATAGATCACACCCCGATGCAGAAGCGGCGTGGAAAGCAGACACGCTACCAACGACATGGCTCGATGGGGATCGCTCCTTGGAGATTGGAACCAAGGTGGGTAGGCGCACGGCTCCCTTACAAGCCGGAAATAGGCCCCTGGATTCGTACGTACTGCAGCCTTGCCATGTGCGCGCGCACTTGGGTGATGACGAACACGCTGCGGCCATTACACAGAGCATGAACGTTCCAAAGCCGGAGTAGCGCCCGGCCTTCTGCATCACCCAATAAGTGATTCACCATTTTAGAAAAGGCGCCCACGCCATTCCGTGGGAATCGCATCAGGAGATACCGCCATGTAACTGGACAGCGCGCCGAGGCCTCCCAACTGCGGCAACGCCTACCAGAAAGCCCGGGCAAATCTCGGGCTTTCGCCTTCCCCGACCCCTCCAGACAGCTCCCTCGCCGCGCCCAACGGCAACCAGCGGGACGAAGGGTGCTGTCTGGAGGGTTCTGATAACGAGGATTCAGCGAATGACCGACATCAAATACACGAGCGACGGAAAGAAGGTTCTTGTCGTGGGCAAGCTCAATGCCCAGCAGACCATCGTCCAGGAAATTTTCGTCAGCGCCGGACGGGAAATCCCGAGCGGCGAGAACTTCGTTGTCACCAGCCTGCACGACAAGCCCGCCGAGTCGTGGAAGGAAAAGAATCTGCGCGAGCTTGAGCAGCGCTACGAGCGCAACAAGAAGAAGCTGGAGGCCGACCTGGAATACCAGGTAAAGAAACTGGAGCTGGCCAGCGAGAAGGCCAAGCATCACGCGAATTCGCTTCTTTCCTTTGCAGGGAAGGCCCACGAAGACCAGTTGGGCACGCTGAAGAAGTTCCTGTCTGGCGAAATCACCCATATCTACAAAGCGGGGCATTCGCCAGAAATCTTCGAGTGGGCAGAGGACGAAAAATCGTTCGACTGCGAAAACGATTCGTGGAGCCGCCGCGTAAAAGTTGAGGGGGTAAAGCTTGTCTCGTTGTTCGGCTACTCGGACGGAGACCTGGGTTACAGGTTGCACACCTACCGCGATGGCAGCGGTGGTAGCGCCATGATCTACCCGGCTACCAGCTACAAAGAGGCCTTGGCCTGGGCTCAAGCCGACTTCAACAAGCAGTGCGCTGACTACCTTTCCGGCGCCAATAACCACCTCTATCTCGACACCTGGAAAAAGATCGAAGGCATCGTCGTGCCTGCCGGCGTGACCGAAAAGCACAAGGCGGAAAAGACCAAGGTGAAGCGGGATCGAATCGAACGGCTTCGAGAGGAGCTTGCAAAGTTGGAAGCCGAATAACCTTACCCCCTCGACCGCATCGGCAGGTGCCAGGCCAGTCTCACGGCTGGGTTTGGTCACCCGCGCCTGGTATCTGACCAATGCGGTCCACATCACGGAGGCCACCATGGCAGCCCTGCTCAAACACATCCCTCAAGACGAGGAAAGCTTTCTGGAGTCGCAAGCAGGCCAGGAATGGCTGGCAGAGGCTGCGGACGACCTCCTCCACCGGCGCAACGTTGAGGCCCCGAACGCGGTCGGTAAGCCGAAGGTGCTGGTCAGCTTCAACCGGCTGACCGAGGCCCTGGCCGAACACAACGCCACCCAGCTCGACGCCGGGCGCTGCGTTGAGCAGATCTTGATTGCGATCTTCGCCGTGGGCCCCAGCCATCCCCAGTTCATGCTGGCCGCCCGCGCCGTCGGCGGCGAAAGCGTGGTGCCGGATCTGGCCTACAACCTGGCCGCGCCGCATGCCGATACCTATCGCGACGCCGCCCGCGAGGCAGCACGCATTGAGCAGGAGTGCGGGTTTTGAGCCGCGAGAAGGCCTTGGCTGGCATCCAGATGGAAGTCGCCCGCATGGCCCGCTCCTGCTCCCCGGTGCCTGACCGCACCTTCGTCATGGGCATGATTGAGATGGCTGAGTTCTGCGGCCTGCTCAGTCGCCTGGAAGCCAACAAGTACCGCGACGACCTGGACGCCAAGTTCTCGGCCCGGCACGCGCATTTGAAGAGGGTTGCTGCATGAGCATTGATTGGAGCAAGGCGCCAATAGCGACGCATTACACCCCGCCACTCGACGACAGCGGTATGTGGGTTGCTGTCTTCTGGCGCAAGGAAGGCGATAAGTTCGCTGAGGCCTGGCAGGTGCTCGACGACGGCAGCCTGAGCAACATCCAAGGGCCTTTGGTAACTAAAGAGACTCTGGAAAGCATGGTTGTCCGCCCCATTCCATGGAACGGCGAAGGTTTTCCGCCGGTTGGCGTCCCGATCGAAGCCAAGCACAAAAACGCGCAGCCAGATTGGGCTCGCCCTGGCTTCTACGAGACGGTGATCGTCGCCATCGGCAAACAGCTCGTTATCTTCGAGGCGGACGGCAACGGGTGCGAAAAGGTTGGCTTGCTGAGCGACTACATTTTCCGTCCCGTCCGCACCGCCGAGCAGATTGCGGCGGAGGAGCGCGAGGCGACACTCACCGATATTGCTCTGCTCATGGGGAAAGACCCCGAGCGTCCGATGATTCGTGAGATGGCAGCGATACTCTGGGACGCCGGCTACCGCAAGCAGGTGCAGCCATGACCCAGCCCATCGTGAAAACGCTGATCGACGAGCAGCTGGCCGACATTGAGCGCAGCCTGGCTATCGTCGGCGCCGGCCTCCCCCGTGAATTGCCGGTCTCTGCTCTGCCGCCGAAGCTGGTGGCAGCCATTAAGGCTGGGCGGATCACCGTGAGGGCGAGATCGTGAGCTTCTACGAAGACAACGTTGCAGACGGCTCCCACTGCATGAGCTGCTGCGGCTTCATTGGCGAGGATGTCGGCTATCCGCGTTGCTGTAGGAATTGCGGCGGAGAAGGCAGTGAGCCAAACCCGCCAGGCCATAAGAAACGCGTGAAAGCCGAGGCAATGGCCCGGTTCCAGGCATGGCTGGGCAATACCGGCGTTGAGCACACAAAGCACAACAACGGCTTCCATGTAGTGCTCAGGCTCCCCGACGGCCGAATGATCGACTGCTGGCCCAGCACCAAAAAATGGCAGTTGCGAGGGCAGAACATCAGTCGTAACGGCCAAGCGCTTCACGACCTGGTGCGCCAATCGCTGAGGCCCTGGTCATGACCGCCCGCCAGCGCGCCAAGCGCATCGCCTTCTGGCGTGGCTCCTTCATCACCCTGACTCTGTGCACGCTCTGGCTGATTGCCAGCGCCTACGCAGACCGCATTGCTTCGTGAGGTGACCATGATCGCCCTCCTCTGGTTCTGCTACGCCTACAACGTCAAGTAACCCCCTTCCCCTATCTATCGCAGCGCCCCGGTGACGGCATGGCGCAAGGAGCTCTCGTGTCCGCAGAAAAAGAACTTATCGTTTCGCCGCCAAAGGAAACGGCGCTGGCGGTTTACAGTGCCGACAAAGGCCTCGAGCCTTGGCTGGAAAAGATTCGCGTCAAAATTAATGAGTTTTTGGCAGTCGTGCCCGACCTGAAGACCGCCAAAGGCCGCAAAGAAATCGCCTCGATGGCTTATGAGGTTGCCCGCACTAAAACGGCCATTGAAAACAAAGGCAAGGAGCTTTCGGCAGAACAAAAAAAGGTGCCGGTGCGTATCGACGCCGAACGCAAGCGCGTTTGGGACATTCTCGAAACCTGGCAGAAAGAGGTGCGCAAGCCTCTGGATGACTGGCAGGCCGCAGAGGATAAGCGCGTCGATGCTCACAATGAAAAACTCAACTGGCTGCGCGGCTTACCCCTGAATCTCGCCAGCGAAACGTCGGCTCATGTTCTAGGCCTAATCGATCAGGCTGAGGCGGTGGAGATCGGCGATGAGTGGGAGGAATTCAAGGCTGAAGCCGCTAGCGCGAAGGATCTCGCAATTAAGGCGCTTCGAGCGACCCACGCTGAGCTTCAGCGTTATGAAGCTGATCAGGCTGAGCTTGCCCGTCTTCGTGCCGAAGCTGAGGCTCAGGCCCAGCGTGACCGAGAGGCGGAGATTGCCCGCGCTGCCGCTGAGCGTGCTCGCATTGAAGCCGAACAGCGCGCCCAGGCCGAGCGTGATGCCGCCATCAAACGCGAAGCGGACGCCAAGGCTGCTGCAGATCGTCGCGAACTGGAGCTGAAGCTTGCAGCAGAACAAGCCGAACGCGCAGCAGCCCAAGCAGCGCGGGAGAAGATTGAGTCAGAGCAGCGCGCTGCACAACAGAAGATCGACGACGAGCGCCGGCACCAGCAGGCGTTGATACAAGCCGAATCTGACCGCATCGCCGCAGTAGAGCGCGCAGAGCGGGAGCAGGCAGAGTCAGAGCGCAAACAGGCAGAAGCCGCTGAACGAGCTCGAGCAGCCGAGGTTGCACGGCAAGAAGCCGAAGCGGCAGAGATTGCACGCCAGCAGGCTGCTCGAGATGCCGACAAGGCCCACAAAGCGAAGATCAACCGCGCAGCGCTGGATGCGTTTGTTGCTGGCGGCATGACTGAGGAATGCGCAAAGCAGGCCATCACCCTCATCGCTCAACGCAAGATTCCAAATATCCACATCGCCTACTGAGGTCGACCCCATGTCTACCGAAATCATCATGCCTGAGCAGCGCCGCCAAGCGGTGACGCCGATCTCCAGCGACAACAGCATCATGGCGGTCATCAGCCGGGCCGCCGCGGACCCGACCTGCGACATCGAGAAGATGGAGCGCTTGATGGCAATGCATGAGCGCATGCAGGCCAAGACGGCCGAGCAAGCCTTTAACGCCGCGATGGCGCAAATGCAGTGTGAAATACCCACGGTATTCGAAGCCGCCGTGAACCTGCATACCGGCAATGCCTACGCCACCCTCGACGATATCACTCGTACGCTGAAGCCGATCATGCAGCGCCACGGCTTCGCGATCACCTTCAAGGTCGAGAACATCGAGAAAGCCATCAGGGTCACCGGCATCTTGATGCACAGCGGTGGCCACCGCGAAGAAACCACGATGCAGCTGCCCTTAGACATCGGCAAGGGCCGCAACGATGTCCAGGCGGTTGGGTCATCCACCACCTACGGCAAGCGCTACGTCATGTGCGCGCTGCTGAACATCACCACTGGCGAGACCCGAGATGACGATGGTCACTCCGCTGACGGGTCGGATTCGGAGGATATGCGCGTCCAGGTTGTCGCCGACATCCTTGAGCGCGTTGGGCAAACAACGACTCCGGACGAACTGAAAGATGTTTGGCAAGCAAGTCTGAAGGTCTTGCAGGCATCCGGGGATACCAACGGGTATTCCACAGTGAAAACCGCTGTTACCGTCCATAAAGCAAAGCTGGAGGCGCCACAATGATCGTCGTCAACTGCACACAGGGCTCGCCCGAATGGCTGCAGGGCCGGGCCGGGGTCATCACTGCCAGCATGTTCAGCACCGCCCGCTCCAAGGTGAACGGGCTGACCTCCCAGCAAAAAATCTACGTCGATTCGATGCTGGCTGGGCACAGCGAGGCCCGCTCTCGCGACCTGGCCGGCTACAAGGCAGCGCCGAAGGCTGAGGCTGTGCAGCGGGCGCTGGCCGGCGAGAAAGTCGGCGAGCCATCGAATGCCGCCCTGTCCTACGCCTTCGAGCTGGCGGTTGAGCGAATCGGCGGCGCGCCGCTGGATGGCGGTTTCGAAACCTGGCAGATGCGCCGAGGCCATGAACTGGAGCCCGAGGCGCGCATGGAGCACGAAATTCAGACCGGCCTGATCGTCACCCAGGTGGGCTTGGTCAAGACGGACGATGGGGTCTTTGGCGCCAGTGCCGACGGCTTCATCGGCCCCGACGGTGGCTCCGAGTACAAGTGCTTCCTGGCTCCGGACAAGCTCCGCGCCTTCCACATCGACAACGACGCCAGCGAGGTGATCGACCAGGTGCAGGGCTGCATGTGGATCGCTGAGCGCAAGTGGTGGCACATCGGGATGTACTGCCCCCTGCTGCGCCCAGTGGGCCGCCAGCTCTGGTGGCGTGAATTCAAGCGCGACGACGACTACATCGAGAAGCTGGAAGAAGATCTCTGGGAGTTCAAGCTTCTGGTGGACGGTTACGAGGCCGCGCTGAGGAGCAAAGCAGCATGAGCGAACACAGCCCACAAACCTACAGCACCCGGATGGCGGAGATCGAAGCGGCGAAGGCCGAGTTCTTCGCCCGGGGCGGCCAGATCAACGAGTCAGCGGCCGCCGGCTATGTGCCGCGCCCGCCGGCCATTCCCGGCCAACCCAGCGAACTGAAGTTGCAGCGCCAAGCCCGCGCCCAGGCCGAGTATGCGCGAAACAGGGCCTCAATAGAGGCTCGCCAGGCGCAGGAGGACCTGGTGCGCAGCATGGCCGCCACCATGACCTACGCCCAGGCCGTTGCCGCCTCCGGTTTGTCTCAGCCAACGCTGTACAGGATCGCCAAGGCCGGAGGCTTTTCATTCCAGCCTGACCCGCGCCTGGGCCGCGGTGAGCGTACCTACATCGACCCCGAAGCTGACGCCAAGATGTGCGATCGCCTCAAGGCGCTGCGCGATGTCGGCCTGAGCCGTCATGCCGCCGCCAAGCAGATGGGGATATCCGGAACCGTGATGACGCGGCTGCTCACGACGTACGAAATCCCCTTCCCATCGCAGAAGCCACGCCGATGCGCCGCGTAAACGCCCGAGTTCGCCAGCGCCGCCGGCAAGCCTGGCTCGACATCCCACCCAGTGGAGCAAGCGATGAACACACCAGTACCTGTTCAGCCAAAGCTGACAATGCCATTCCCGCGCTCAGTATTGGGGGCGGCCTTCAACACCACGGTGCCGCAGCGCCGTCGCGACGCCCTCCATGTGGTGCTGGTAGTTGCGCTGGCTGCCGAAATTCACCGCGACCCTGTGAAGGTCCAGGGTGCGGCGATGGAGATGTACTTGGCCAGCGGCCTACAGGCCCTGCTGATGATCGTGCAGAGCCAAGACCCGATGCGACTGGTTGAAATTCTGGTGCAGGAGATGGAGTGATGGCCCTGGACCAGAAAGCGCGTGACGAGCGTCGACGCGGTAAGGCAGCAGCGCTACAGGAAGAGGATCTGAGGCTGAAGGTTCGCCCTGGCACCAAGCAGGCCCTGGCCGAGCTGATGAAGTGGGCTGGGATCGAGGAACAGGGCGAGGCGATGACGTTGATGATTCATCACCTGCATGGGCTGGGCCCGGGCGGCGCACTGCCGCTGCTGGAACCGCCGCGCCACGAAATAGCACTATCGCGAAAAGTGGCGCTGGCGTTTGAACGTAAGAGCCTGCTGATGATTCAGAAGGATCCGGGGGATGAGGTATTAACCCCTAGCGGTAACCACCAGCATTGACCTTGCGCCAGAATTCTTCGAGCTCATGCATTGCATGCTTCAGATCTTCCTGAACTCTGGAAAATTCCTCATCGCGACCCGGACGGCTGGGATCATCGTTTTTTACAAACCGATCAGAAGCGCTGGCTTTGTCTTGAAGATTTCGAACCAGCTTACCGTAATCGCTCAACATTTTTTGGTCAGACATTTTTACTCCTTGTAGTCGGCCCCATGCCGGCCAACACCTATAGCCCACCCCCAATCAAATTGCCACCATCCGGCCACGGAGGCGGCGCATGCAATGGAGATTGCCATGAGCAAGCCCAAAGACATCCTGGACGAACTCACCAAGGACGAACTCCTTGCCTGGGTGCGGACCCAGTTCTTCAAGCTACCGAGGCGCAGCGAGATCCTGTACATCCGCTGGGATAAGCAGTCGGCGGATGTTCTGGCTGAGATGGAGAAAGAAAACCGCGCGCTCGACCATATTGATTTGAAGGAGCACGACCGCCTGGCTGATAAGTTCAACCAGTCGACAGATTCTCGCGAACAACTGCGCCTTCTGGAGCAGATGGCGCCGTACCGCAAGGCGCTCAAGGATCATGTCGAACGATCCCAGGCGATCCAGAGGAAGCAGAAAAGGGTCGATGCGCTGTACGACCAGATCGACATCGAACGCCAAAAAGAAAGCGCTCGCGGCGCGGCATAACCCTGGAGATTGCCATGACCCACAAGCGCTACCGGAGCGACCCGAACGTGAACGCGATCACCGACGTTGTAAGCGATGAGCAGATGCAAGCCGTTTTCGATGGCACCAACTTCGGCCACAACGACTTTCGGGGTCTGCTCGCCCAAGGTTGCATCAAGGCGCTGGCCGGCTGGCACCAGGGCCACACGCTGACCACCATCCTCGACGAGCTGCGCTTGATCAGCTGGAACAAGCAGGCCGGCAAGATCAAGGTCACGGCCAAGGGCCGGCACTATATCTGGCTCGCTTTCAAAGGCCGCCCGGGCGTCTGATCCCGACACCTATCCCACCCTCCCCTATATCGCCACCTCGGCCAGCCATCGGCAGGCGGGCGGCTGCCCGAAAGGATTGTCCATGACCTCATTCAAGAAACACCCGCTCGACTTCAAAACCCAGTACGGCCTGGGATTCGACCCGCAAGACGATGAGATCGTGGTCGACTTTTTCTGTGGTGGCGGCGGCGCCGGTACCGGCCTGGAGATGGGCCTGGGCCGCGCGGTGGCCGTGGCCAAGAACCACAACCCCGCAGCGATCAGCATGCACACCGCCAACCACCCGGCGGCCCGGCACTACACCACCGACGTGTTCGAAGGTGATCCCGATCAGGAATGCGGTGGCCGGGCCGTGGGCTGGTTCCACATGTCGCCCGACTGCACCCACCACAGCCAGGCAGCCGGCGGCCAGCCGCGCAAGCGCGAGATCCGCAACCTGTCGTGGATCGGCTGCAAGTGGGCCGGCAAGAAGAAGCCCCGGGTGATCAGCCTGGAGAACGTGAAGCAGATCCTGCAATGGGGCCCGCTGATCGCCAAGCGCGACAAGGCCACCGGCCGCGTAATCAAGCTGGTGTCCGTGATGGGAGCCAAGGGCAAGCTGAAGGTCGAACACCATGTAGCAGCACCTGGTGAGGTCGTGCCGGTCGGCCAGCAGTTCCTGGTGCCGGACCCGAAACGCCGCGGCACCACCTGGCGCCGGTTCGTCTCCCTGCTGGAGGGCCTGGGCTACGCGGTCGAGTGGCGCATCATCAAGGCCTGCGACTTCGGCGCGCCGACCAGCCGCGAGCGCCTGTTCATGATCGCCCGCTGCGACGGCCAGCCCATCGTGTGGCCAGAGCCAACCCACGCCAAGAACCCGGTGAAAGGCCAGCAGAAGTGGCGCACCGCGGCCGAGTGTATTGATTGGTCGATCCCGAGCCGCAGCATCTTCGGTCGCAAAGAGGACCTGGCCCCGGCCACGCTCCGACGAGTCGCCAAGGGCATGAAGAAGTTCGTCATCGACAGCCCCAGCCCGTTCATCGTGCCGATTGCAAACTGGTCCGGCACCCTGGCCCAGTCGGCGCAGGAGCCGCTGCGCACGGTGACGGCCTGGCCGCGCGGCGGGTCGTTCGCCATGGCCAGCCCGATCATCGCGCCAGCCACCCACCAGGGCAGCGACCGGGTGAACGACCCGGCTGAGCCCCTGCCGACCGTGACCTGCGTCAATCGCGGTGAGCTGACGCTGATCAGCCCGATGATGGTGGGTGTCGGCGGCCGCGCGGGCCAGCCTGAGCCCCGCCCGGGCAATGACCCGATGTACACCATCACGGCCAAGGCAGACACGGCGGTGGCCAGCGCACTGCTCGTCGGCGCCGGCGGTCCCCAGTACTCGGGCAAGCCTGTGCCCGCCGACCAGCCGATGAGCAGCCTGCTGACCCAGAACCACCGGGGCCTGGTGACAGCCTTCATGGCCCAGATGAATGGCGGGTTCAACACCACCCACGCCAAGGGCATGGACGAGCCGATGACCACCGTGACCAACACCGGCAGCCAGCAGCAGTTGGTGAGCGCCCAACTGGCCACGCTCCGCAAAAACTGCGTGGGCCGCGGCATGGATGAGCCAGTGCCCACCATGACCGCCGGCGCCGAACACCACGCCCTGGTCGAGTACAAGCTGTCGCCCGAGCATGAAGAAGGCGCCCTGCGCGTAGCCGCGTTCCTGGTGAGCTACTACGGCACCGAGAACACCAGCGGCTGCGACCAGCCCGCGCCGACAGTGACCACCAAGGACCGCCTGGCCCTGGTCACCGTGCACATCAAGGGCAAGCCCTATGTGATCGTCGATATCTGCCTGCGGATGCTGCAGCCCCACGAGCTATACAAGGCCCAGGGCTTCCCCGCCAGCTACCAGATCGACAAGGGCGCCGACGGCAAGCCGTTCACCAAGACCCAGCAGGTGCACATGTGCGGCAACAGCGTGAGCCCGCCGCCGATGGCTGCGCTGGCCCGGGCCAATGATCCATGGCGCACCGCGGTAAGCCAATCGAAAGCGGCGTGACGCCCAAGGAGTACATCTGTACTCCACCCCCTATCACAGCCTGCTGCGGCAGGCGCAGAGGACAGATAGATGTCAGATATCGAACGAATGATGGACAAGCTGATGGCGCCCCCACAGCCCGCCACCGAGGTCGTCAGCCTGGAGCGCGCCACACTCGAGGAAATCCTGAATGAACTGGAAGAGCGCGACGCCCAGCGTCCTGTAGTGATCTACCTGCGCCGGGTACTAGCTGAGCCCAAGGTTGAGCTTTGGGCAATGCATAGCATCGGCCCTTGCGAGATCTACCCATGTCTGAGCAAGGAAGATGCTGAAAAGCAGGCCCAATCACTGCGCGACACTGGCGAGAAGATAAAGGCCGAACGCATCGCGATGGGTGAGAGCGTCGAGATGTGGACGGACTGGCGCGCGGAGGTCATCCCCTCGCCGTATGAGCCCGCCGAGCACTTCGAGATCATGGCCGAGGAATGGCAGGACAACTACGAGTCTCTGTACAGCGATTTCAAGAACCTGGAGGCGGCTCATGATGCAGCGCTGGCCCGCGAGGCCGCCCTCCAGCAGCGCCTGAACGAGGCAGATCAGCGGATTGATGAGATTAATGAAGAGCTTCAGGCGGCCATTGTTGAAGCTCAAGACTGGCACCACAAACACCAAACTGCACTATGCGAACTGACCAAAGTTGCCCAGCCGAACACCTGCACCAAGGACGGCGGCCAGGGTGAGTCGGTCGCTCTGACCGCAGTGGCCGTCCTGCGCGATAACGGTGATGGTGGGCTCGATCCTAGGTGGCTGCTTGAAGGTGGAACGACTGAACTGTTCGCTGGCATGTTGCTGCTGGTTGCGGATAACGCTCCCGACCTCTGCGAGGAAGATGGACATGCCGAACTCTACCGCCGCCCACCCGCCCAGGCGCCGGTGGTGCTGCCGGAGCGTAAAGGCCTACATCTGCACTATGACTCGATAATGCCGCCGTACTCGATGGGGTGGAGCGCCTGCATCGACGAGTTCAAGCGCCTCAACCCCACCCTCTAACCCTCCCCCATCTATCAAAGTCAGCCGCTGTAGCGGTATGGCGAGGATCAGTCATGCCTGAAATTAAGCACACGCCCGGGCCGTGGTACGCCTGGGACAATGGCGACGGCCTAATGGGCGTCGGGAAACTGCATGGTGATCAGGCTGATCTCTTTCGCAGCACGCCTGCAAGTCGGCGCCCCGCTGAAGAGGATCGCGCAAACCTAAAGGTTTCCGCCGCAGCGCCTGACCTGCTGGCGGACCTGCGCGAAGCTGCCGCCACATTGCGCCGCTACGAAGCCCTGCACCGCGCCAAAGGCACCGACGACAGCGCGGCGAAGGCCGAGGTCAATGCGGCCCTGGCAATGCGGTTCGAAGTCACGATCGCCAAAGCGACCGATTAACCCCTTCTGCCGCCATAGGGCGGATGGAGCATACCCATGGAATCTGAAATCCTCTCGGATGAAGAACTGGCCGAAATCACCGGATACAAGGCCCGGGCCTGGCAACGCCGCTGGCTCGACGAACGCCAGTGGCAGTACGTCGAAAGCCGCGGCAAGCGCCCCCTGGTGGGCCGGCAGTACGCCCGGATGAAGCTGGGCATGATCGTTCCCACCCTCCTCGACCCAAATCCGCCGCCGGCGCGCCCCGCCCGGCCGGCTTGGACACCTGACTTCTCGCGAGTGCGCTGAACATGCGGCCCAGAAAGACCGAAAACAGGGACCTGCCGCCGGGCGTCTACCGGCGCAAGCGGACCAGGAAGAACGGAAACGTGTGGGTCGGGTTCTACTACCGCGACGGCGCGGGCAAGGAAGTCCCGCTGGGCACCGACCTGGGCAAAGCCAAATTGAAATGGGCAGAACTGGAAGCCAAGGAGAAACCCAGCGATCTGACGCTGATGCGTTCGATCTTTGATCGCTACGCACTGCAGATCATCCCGAAGAAGGCACCCAGGACGCAGCAGGACAACGCAGGCGAGCTGCGCCAGCTGCGCGCAGCATTCGACACGGCCCCCATCGACTCGATTACGCCCGCGCTGATTGCGCAGTATCGGGACAAACGAACGGCGAAAACCCGGGCGAACAGGGAAATCGCCCTTATGTCGCACGTTTTCAACACAGCGAGGGAATGGGGTTTGACCGACAGGGAGAACCCCTGCCAGGGCGTTCGGAAGAACAAGGAAGTGCCGCGGGACTTCTACGCCAACGAGGCAGTGTGGGATGCGGTCTATGACAAGGCGGCGCCCGAACTCAAGGACGCCATGGACCTGGCCTACCTCACCGGCCAGCGCCCTGCCGATGTGAGGCTGATGCGCAGGGACGATGTTGAGGGCGTGTACCTGCTGGTACAACAGGGCAAGACAGCGAAGCGCCTGCGGATTCTGCTTGAGGTCGACGGGGTGAAAAACAGCCTGGGGAAATTGGTCGAGCGGATGACGGCCAGGACGATCGCGCACAGTTCGCAGTACTTCATCCTGAACAAGCAGGGCAAAAAGGTATCCGGGCGCATGCTGGGCGCCAGGTGGGAGCTTGCCAGGGACAAGGCGGCTGCCGAGGCGGAAGCCGGGGGCGACGCGGACCTGGCCGGCCGAATCAGGCAGTTCCAGTTCCGAGATATCCGACCGAAGGCAGCATCCGAAATCGACGATATCGAGGACGCAAGTCGGCTATTGGGCCACTCAAAACAGGAGATCACCCAGCGGGTTTATCGCCGAGTCGGCGCCATTGCCAAGCCCTCGAAATAGGAAAGTTTCGGAACTCCTACCCAAAAGTTTCGGAACTCCCAGGTTTTTTAGCGCGCAAATAAAAACCCCGCAGACCTTGATCTGCGGGGCTTCTAATGATGGAGGCCGAGGTCGGAATCGAACCGGCGTAGACGGATTTGCAATCCGGAGCATAACCACTTTGCTACTCGGCCTCAAATGTGAAGCAACTTTACAACCGCTGCTCCACATGTAAAGTGGAGCGGGAAACGAGACTCGAACTCGCGACCCCGACCTTGGCAAGGTCGTGCTCTACCAACTGAGCTATTCCCGCGTCGTGTTGATGGGCGCCATTCTATCGATTTAAAAAGCGCCGTCAACCCTTTGATTCAAAAAACTTTTATTTATTTTCAGATTGGCTGTTCAGGTGCGGCCAGGCGGCGCGCAGGTAGTGCGCCATGGACCACAGGGTCAGCGCCGCCGACACCATCAGCAAGGTGTAGCCCAGCAGCACCCAGAAGGTCAGCACGGGCGGGTTGGCCAGCAGGATCACCAGCGCCAGCATTTGCGCCGCGGTTTTCCATTTGCCCATGTTGGACACCGCCACGTGGGCGCGGGCGCCGATTTCCGCCATCCATTCGCGCAGTGCCGAAACCACGATCTCGCGACCGATGATCACCGCCGCCGGCAGGGTCAGCCACACGTTGTGGTGGGCCTGCACCAACAGCACCAGGGCCACTGCGACCATCAGCTTGTCGGCCACCGGGTCCAGGAACGCACCGAATGGCGTGCTCTGCTGCAGGCGGCGGGCCAGGTAGCCGTCCAGCCAGTCGGTGGCGGCGGCGACGGCGAATACCGTGCTGGCCGCCGCGTAGCTCCACGTGTAGGGGAGGTAGAACAGCAGGATGAAGAACGGAATGAGCAGGACGCGCAGAACGGTAAGCAGGTTCGGGATATTCATCGGCACAACTGGCGGCTGGGTGAGTGGGGCATTCTACTCGCTGTGCAGATTCGCATAAATCGACTCCGCGAGCTTTTTGCTGATCCCCGGGGCTTTGGCAATTTCATCGATGCTTGCACGAGACAGCTCCTGCAAGCCACCAAAATGTTTCAACAGATCGCGGCGGCGCTTCGGGCCGACACCCGCCACCCCTTCCAGGGTGGAGGTACGCCGGGTCTTGCCACGTCGGGCCCGGTGGCCGGTGATGGCGAAACGGTGAGCTTCGTCGCGAATCTGCTGGATCAGGTGCAGCGCCGGCGAGTCGCCCTTCAGGGTGAACTCGTGCGCCACGTCATTGAGGTACAGAGTTTCGAAACCGGCCTTGCGCGTGGTGCCCTTGGCCACCCCGAGCAGGATCAGGTCGGGCACCGCCAGCTCTTCGAGCACTTCGCGGGCCATGTTCAGCTGGCCCTTGCCACCGTCCACCAGCAACACGTCGGGCAACTTGCCCTCGCCGTCCTTGAGCTTGCTGAAGCGCCGGGTCAGGGCCTGGTGCATGGCCGCGTAGTCGTCGCCAGCCGTGACACCCTCGATGTTGTACCGGCGGTAGTCGGACTTGATCGGGCCTTCCGGGCCGAACACCACGCAGGAGGCCACCGTCGCCTCGCCGCTGGAGTGGCTGATGTCATAGCACTCCAGGCGCTGGGGCGGCTCGTCGAGGTTAAGCACCTCGGCCAGCGCATCAAAGCGCGCGGCCACATGCTGACGGTTGGCCAGGCGCGCGCCCAGGGCTTGTTCAGCGTTGGTCACCGCCAGTTGCTGCCAGCGCGCGCGCGTGCCGCGCACCCGGTGGCTGACGCTGAGCTCGCGGCCGCGCAGGCTGTCGATGGCAGCCACCAGGGCCTCGACGTCCTCGGGTACCACGTTGACGATCAATTCGCTGGGCAGGTCGCGCTCGGAACTGGTCAGGTAATACTGGGCGAGGAACGCCGACATGACCTCGGCCACCTCCTCCTCGATGCCCACCTGCGGGAAGAAATTCTTGCTGCCCAGCACCCGCCCGCCGCGCACGCTGATCAGGTGCACGCAGGCACCGCCCGGATTGACGAAGGCGGCCACGACGTCGACGTCGCCACTGCCACCTTCCATGCTCTGCTGGTCCTGGACCCGGCGCAGCAGCGCGATCTGATCGCGCAGCAAGGCCGCGTTCTCGAAATCCAGGGCCATGGCGGCGGCTTCCATGCTGGCTGACAGCTCGTCGGTCAACTGATGGCTGCGCCCTTCCAGGAACATGATCGAGTGGCGTACATCCTCGGCGTACTCGCCCGGCTCCACCAGGCCCACGCACGGCGCCTTGCAGCGCTTGATCTGGTACTGCAGGCACGGCCGGGTGCGGTTCTTGTAATAGCTGTCCTCGCACTGGCGCACGAAGAAGGTCTTCTGCAGCAGGCTGAGGCTCTCGCGGATGGCACCGGCGCTGGGGTACGGGCCGAAGTACTTGCCCTTGAGCTTCTTGGCCCCACGGTGAATGCTCAGGCGCGGGAACTGCCCGTCCGACAGGAACACATACGGATACGATTTATCGTCGCGCAGCAGGATGTTGTACGGCGGTCGCCATTCCTTGATCAGCGTCTGTTCCAGCAACAGCGCTTCGGTCTCGTTGGCGGTGATGGTGGTTTCCACCTGGGCAATACGCCCCACCAGCGCGGCGGTCTTGGGCGCCAGCCCGGTCTTGCGGAAGTAGCTGGCCAGGCGCTTTTTGAGGTTCTTTGCCTTGCCGACGTACAGCAGGCGCGCCTCGCTGTCGAACATGCGATACACACCCGGGCGGGCGCTGCAGGTGGACAGGAAGGCAGAAGGATCGAAAGGGGTGTCCATGGTCAAAGGCTGGCGTCGACCATGCCGTGCCGTACCGCCAGCAGCGTCAGTTCCACATCGCTGGCAATCGACAGTTTGTCGAAGATGCGGTAGCGATAGGTGTTCACGGTCTTGGGCGACAGGCACAGCTTGTCGGAGATGATCTGCACTTTCTGGCAGTTGACGATCATCAGCGCGATCTGGATTTCGCGTTCCGACAGCAGGTCGAACGGCGAGTTGGTGGTTTGCGGCTGGAACGACTTGAGCGCCAGCTGCTGGGCGATCTGCGGGCTGATGTAGCGTTGGCCGGCGAACACCAGGCGAATGGCCTGGACCATTTCGTCCAGGCCCGCGCCCTTGGTGAGGTAGCCGGCGGCACCGGCTTGCAGCAGGCGCGTGGGGAACGGATCTTCCTCGCACACGGTCACCGCCACCACCTTGATGTCAGGGTAGCTGCGCAGCAATTTGCGGGTGGCTTCCAGGCCGCCGATGCCCGGCATCTTGACGTCCATCAGGACCACGTCGGGCTTGAGCTCGCGAGTGAACTTGAGCGCTTCTTCGCCCGATTCTGCCTGGCCGATCACCTGCAGCCCGTCGATGTCAGCCAACATCCGAGTAATGCCTGTTCGTACCAGATCATGATCATCGACAACTAGGACCCTAATCAAGCAGACACCTCGTTCTTGTGGTCTTGTGCGGAATGTTAGCCACCTTAGCAAAAAATCGGATCCGCATCCTAGCGCAAAGCGTCACGAACATGACGCCATTCGGCCGTCTGGCGGACATCAGCGCGGCTTGGGCAATGCGCGTCGCGAGCGCGTGGTATAGCTGGCGGCCATTTCCGCCAGGCTCACCGCCATGTGCCGGATGGCGTCCTGGCCCTCGCGCGGCAGCACACGATAATGCCCCAGAACGTGCTCCTCGGCCTGACTCAGGCGATCAGCGGGGATCGGCGTGCGCTCCCCCGTCAGTACATAAAGCACGTCGACACCTTCGCCGGCCACCTTGGCCAGGTAATTGGCCTTGGGTGTTCGTTCACCACTCTCGTACTTGCCCTGGGCATTGGGCTCGACGCCGCCGATGTCGCCAAATTCCTTTTGAGTCAGGCCGAGCCTGTCCCGTTCTTCCCGTAAACGCGAACCGATTCCAGTCATTTGAATGTATAATCCCTTATTAATCACCCAAACAGGTGATATTTATAACCACAATTACACCAAATAAAACGGACTTGAACTATGCACGGTATACGGACTGCCGCACAAGCCAGGGCCTGGCTCGACCAGCAGGGAAAATCGGTACAAGAGTTTGCCAGGGAACATGGCGTTGACCCGGCCACCACCTACCAGGTGTTGTCGGGGCGCAAGAAGGGACGCCGCGGGGAGTCGCACCGCGTCGCCGTCTTGCTGGGGATGAAGGAAGGGATACTGCCCGAACGGGCAGTGGCCGAGCAGCACCGCTGATCAGGCCTCGCTGAAACGCTCCATGCGCCAGAAACACTGGTCCTCACCGACCTCGGCAAAGCCCTTGCGCAGGTACAGATGACGCGCGGGGTTGGACTGGAACACCATCAGCCGCACCCGCGGCAGGCGCCGCTCGCGGGCCAGCTCCACGATGCGGTCCAGCGCCCAGCCGCCCATGCCCTGGTTGCGCGCTTCGGGCAGCAGGTGCAGTTCACGGATGAACAGCGCCTGCCGGTCAATGCTGAGGCTGAAGTAGCCCTGGGCAACGCCGTTGGCCAGGATGATGAAATTGTCGCGCCATAACCACGCCTGGTTGAATGCCTCTTCCTGCCACAGCAGGCTGTAGCGGCCGTAATACGGCAGCATGGCCTGGCGCGTGAGGTTGCGCGCAAACGTCAGGTCATGCTCGGTGGCCGCGCGTAACGCCAGCTCCATTGCCCCTCCCGTTCAATTCAACGCCAGGACCTGGCCCTGCCAGCCGTCGCCCTTACGGTGCGCCAGCAACAGCCAGTCGCCCGCCCCGGGCACCGCCAGCACCTGCTCGCCATTGGCCGCCCACAGCGCGCTACGTCCCGCTGATTGCCAGCCGCCGGTAGGCCCACCGTGGTTGGCCATCAGCACGGCCATGCCGTGAGTGTGAGCATAGCCCTGAAGAATACCGCTATCGAGGGGGTAGCCCGACTCGCCGATCAACACGCTGGCGGCGTAGAGCGTGGCGCCCGCCTGGCGGGCGGATTGTGCGTGACTGGCGTGGGAAAAGTCAGCGCATACTGCCAGAGCAATCTGTTCATCACCCAGGATTTGCGCTGCTCCACCGTGGCCCGGGACAAAATAAGCCTCTTCGCCCAGGTGCAGGTGCTGTTTGGTATAAACGGCCAGGCTGCCATCGCCGCCCAGCACCAGGGCGCCAATGTGCACGCCTGATCCCTCGGGTTCGCGCAGCGGCAGGCCGACCACGGTGGTCATGGCCAACTGCCGGGCGCGCTCGCGCAGCGGTTGCAACAGGTCGGTGTTGACGGGTTGCGCCAGCTCGGCGGCCAACGCAGGTTCATAGCCGGTGAGCGACAATTCCGGAAACATGAGCCATTGCACGCCGTGGCTGGCAGCCAGCTCCATGAACCGCAGGTGGTGGCCAATGTTGGCGGGCAGGTCGCCGGCCACGGAACAGGCTTGCGCGGCGGCGATACACAGGGGCGGCATGGGGCCTCCTTGGCGGAATGTGGAAGGTGCGCATCATGCCATGCGCCGCGCCCGGTTGCGGAAGATTGCGCACACCACAGATAACGCTTGAACAGGGTGCAACGGCTGAAGTAAGCTCCGCGCATCGAAACGGAGACATTTCATGTCGCACAACGCTCACCTTCAGGCTCAACACACTGCCAGCGCTCGTCGCCCGGTAGCGGTTGCGTCCGTGTGCGCTGCCGTTGTTGCAGATTATTACTATGGGTATTGGTTTAGCCACTGGCGCGCCTGATACCCATATCCGGCGGCCAGAATCCAAGGTCGCCCGGTTGAGAAACTCCAAAACCCCCGGTCGGCCTCCCGACCGGGGGTTTTGTTTTTTCCGGCCGCAGAAAGACCCGACATTTTTCAATCATTTGAAACAGAGGATTACCGCAATGAACTACGCCACCTATTACCGCTACGACTACTGCACCGCCTGGCGATTTACCAGCCTCCGTTCGGGACAGCTTGCCGCCTCCGACCGGTCCTGCCTGGGTGGCCTGAATCATACAAACACCAATAGTCGAACATCGCGATAGGGTTGAGCGCGCGCAGACACACTGCGCCGTCAACCCAGGGAAAAACACCGAATGAACATCTCCATCAGCGCCCTGCCCCTTGCCACCGCCCTGCCGCAGCCCCTGGCCCCTGCCGCCAATGCCCCTGCCCTGCAGCGCCTGCCCAGCACCGTCGAGCTCAAGCAACAATTGCCCCTGAGCCGTGAACTGAACCAACAGGTCAGTGCCCACCGCAACGCGATCCGCGCCATTCTCGACGGCAGCGACGAACGCCTGCTGGTGGTGGTCGGCCCCTGCTCGCTGCACGACCCCGAATCCGCCCTGGAATACGCCGAACGCCTGGCCGCCCTGGCCACCGACGTGAAAAACGACATGCTGCTGGTGATGCGCGCCTACGTGGAAAAACCGCGCACTACCGTGGGCTGGAAAGGCCTGGCGTACGACCCGCGCATGGACGGCAGCGACGACATGGTCGGCGGCCTGAAACTGTCCCGCGAGTTGATGCGCGAAATGCTGCACATGGGTCTGCCACTGGCCACCGAGCTGCTGCAACCGATGGCCGCCGGCTACCTCGATGACCTGCTCAGCTGGGTCGCCATTGGCGCGCGCACCACCGAGTCGCAAATCCACCGGGAAATGGCCAGCGGCCTGAAGATGCCCGTGGGCTTCAAGAACGGCACCGACGGCGGTGTTGCCATTGCCTGCGACGCCATGCGCAGCGCTGCGCACCCGCACCGTCATTTCGGCGTGTCGGCCGAAGGCCACCCGGCCATCATCGAGACCACCGGCAACCCGGATGTGCACCTGGTGCTGCGCGGCGGCCACCGCGGCCCCAACTACGACCAGGACAGCGTCGCCCAGGTGCACAGCGCGCTGGGCAAGGCCGCGGTGCCGGCGCGGATCATGGTCGATTGCAGCCATGCCAACAGCGGCAAGAACCCGCTGCGCCAGCCCGAAGTGTTCAACGACGTGCTGCGCCAACGCCTGGAAGGCGACCGCTCGCTGGTGGCGACCATGCTGGAGAGCCACCTGTTCGAAGGCTGCCAGGCCATTGGCCCGGGCATGCGCTACGGCGTGTCGGTGACCGACGGCTGCCTGGGCTGGGACGACACCGAGGCGTTGTTGCGCAACGCGGCGCAGAAGCTGCGCGGCTAAGAAAGCGCGTATGCGTCCTCGCAGGAGATGCCGCCAGGCTGCGATGGCGCGCGCAGCGGGCCCAAGGGCTTGAAAGGCCTGCGGCCCTTATCGCATTGATACGGGTAACAAGCTGCCGCCGGGACGCATACCGGGTGGCAGCCTCCGGGCAAGTGCGGTAGGCTGCTGTCTTTCTGTTTTTCTGGAGTATTTCCCATGGCCAAAGCCACTGCCCGTCACATCCTGGTTTCGTCGGAAGCCAAGTGCAACGAACTGAAAGCGCAAATCGAAGGCGGCGCCGATTTCGCCGACGTTGCCAAGGCCAACTCCACCTGCCCGTCCAGCCGTCAAGGCGGTGACCTGGGCTCGTTCGGTCCAGGCCAGATGGTCAAGGAATTCGACACCGTGGTCTTCAGCGCGCCAATCAACGTGGTTCAGGGCCCGGTGAAAACCCAGTTCGGCTACCACCTGCTGGAAGTCACCAGCCGCCAGGACTGATCCTCCCGGTTCGCTGCAGAAAGGCCCGCGCCCAGCGGGCCTTTTTTGTTTGTGAACGGTGCACCGGTTGGTGGTAGGGTTGTAAGCGCATGTAACCCCACTTATTCCAACAAGGCAGACAATGCGCTCGGTTTTCGCCCTTTTCCTGCTGACCGCCCAGTTGCTGACACTTTCCAGCGCTTTCGCCGCCGCCCAGCAGGCGCTGACGGTGTATGGCGAGCCGCCCAAGTACCCCGAAGGCTTCAAGCATTTCGACTACGTGAACCCGGACGCGCCCAAAGGTGGCAGCCTGCGCCGTTCAGCGGTGGAAATCGGCCAGTTCGACCATTTGCTGCCTTATATAGACAAGGGCACCGGCGTCAGCCAGGTCGATGGCCTGCTGTACTCGCCCCTGGCCCTGCGCTCGCTGGACGAGGCCTACACGGTGTACGGCCTGATCGCCGAGAAAATGGAGCGCGCCGACGATGGCCTGTCGCTGCGGTTCTACCTCAACCCCAAGGCGCGCTTCAGCGACGGCGTGCCCATCACCGCCAACGACGTGAAATTCACCTTCAACCTGCTGATGACACAAGGCAGCCTGCGTTTTCGCACGCAGTTCGCCGAGGTCAAGAACGTAGAAATCGAAGGCCCACGCCAGATCCGTTTCGATTTCAGCGCCAACGACAACCGCAGCCTGCCGCTTGACCTGGCGTCCCTGCCGGTGCTGCCCGAACACTGGTGGAAAGACCACGATTTCGCCAACGGCGGTGGTTTTGAAGCGCCCCCCGGCAGCGGCCCCTACACCGTGGGCAAGATGGACAATGGCCGCAGCATCACCTTCCAGCGTGACCCCAACTGGTGGGCCCGCGACCTGCCGGTGACCCGCGGGTTGTACAACTTCGATCAGTTCGGCGTGGAATTCTTCGGCGACACTGAAGTAGCGCGCCAAGTGCTGCTGGGCGGCGCCTTCGACTACAACCGCGAATTCTCGGCCACCGGCTACACCATCAAGTACAACAGCCCGGCGCTGGACGACGGCCGCCTGCAACGCGCGCACCTGGCGCCGCAAAGCCTGCAGGCTGCCCAGGGTTTCGTGTTCAACCTGCAACGGCCGATCTTCAAGGACCGCCGCGTGCGCCAGGCGCTGGCGCTGCTGTGGGACTTCGAATGGACCAACCGCCAATTGATGCGCAGCCTGTACATCCGCCAACAGAGTTTCTTCGCCAACAGCCCGCTGGCCGCCCGCCAGCTGCCGGACGCGGCCGAACTGAAGATTCTCGAACCGCTGCGCGGCCAGGTGCCCGACGAGGTATTCACCACGGTATTCGAAGCCCCGCGCACCGATGGCACTGGCTTTATCCGCGACAAGCAGCTGCAGGCCCTGGCATTGCTCAAGGAGGCCGGCTGGCACGCCGACGGCGACCGCCTGGTGAACGCCGCTGGCGAGCCGCTGACGTTTACCTTCCTCAACGGCCAGGCCGGCCTGGAGAAACTGATACTGCCGTGGAAGCGCACCCTGGCGCAGATCGGCATCGACCTGCAGATTCGCCGCATCGATGCCTCGCAGTACATCAACCGCCTGATGGCCCGCGACTACGACATGATCATCACCGGCTACCCGGTGTCGGCCTCACCGGGCATGGAGCTGTACAACTACTTTGGCTCGGCCAGCGCCACCGACAGCGGTTCCAACAACTACATGGTGCTCAAGGACCCTGCCGTGGACAGCCTGATCAAGGGCTTGGTGAACGCCAGCACCAAGGCTGACATGACCGAATACGCCCACGCCCTGGACCGGGTGCTGCAATGGAACTACTACTGGATTCCCAATTACTACCCGCCGGGTACCTCGACGGTGTGGTGGAACCGCTTCGGCATTCCCCAGCACCCCGCGCCCTATGACGAAGCCCCCGAGTCGTGGTGGCAAGTCAGCCCGACGCCGCTGACCAATGCGCAAATGGCCGACCTGCGTGCCAAGGAGGCCCACTGATGCTGGCCTATATCCTGCGGCGCCTGCTGCTGATCGTGCCGACGTTGCTGATTATCCTGCTGGTCAACTTCGTCATCGTCCAGGCCGCCCCCGGTGGCCCGGTGGAACAGGCCATCGCCCGCCTGCAAGGCCTGGGCGGCGTGGCCGTGGGCGGTGGCGGCGGCGATTCGGCCCAGGGTGCCTCGCGCGCCAGCCGTGGCCTGGACCCCAAACTGATCAAGGACATCGAACGCCAGTACGGCTTCGACAAGCCGGCGCCCGAGCGCCTGTGGCTGATGATGAAGAACTACGCCACCCTGAACTTCGGCAACAGCTTCTTTCGGGGGGCCAAGGTCACCGACCTGATCCTCGACAAAATGCCGGTCACCCTGTCGCTGGGCTTCTGGGCCACGCTGATCACCTACCTGGTATCGATACCGCTGGGCATTCGCAAGGCGGTGCACCATGGCAGCCATTTCGACATCTGGAGCAGCACGGCAATCATCATTGGCTACGCCATGCCGGCGTTCCTGTTCGCCATGCTGCTGATTGTGCTGTTCGCCGGCGGTACCGAGCTGAACTGGTTCCCGGTGCGCGGCCTGGTCTCGGAGAACTTCGCGCAACTGTCACCCCTGGGCAAGGTCGCCGACTACTTCTGGCACCTGGTGCTGCCGGTGGTGTCGCTGGTGATCGGCGGTTTCGCCACGCTCACCATCCTCACCAAGAACTCGTTCCTCAACGAGATCACCCGCCAGTACGTGATCACTGCGCGCGCCAAAGGCGTCAGCGAGCGGCGCGTGCTGTACGGCCATGTGTTTCGAAACGCCATTCTGCTGGTGGTAGCCGGCCTGCCCCAGGCGTTCATCAGTGTGTTCTTCGCCGGGTCGCTGCTGATCGAAGTGATCTTCTCCCTCGACGGCCTCGGCCGGCTCAGCTACGAAGCGGCGGTGGCACGGGATTACCCGGTGGTGTTCGGCACCCTGTTCATCTTTACCCTGTTCGGCCTGCTGATCAAACTGGTGGGTGACCTGTGCTACACCCTGGTCGACCCGCGCATCGACTTCGCCGCGAGGACTGCCTGATGAAGCGCCTGTCCCCGGTCTCGCGCCGACGCCTGGAACGCTTTCGCAAGAACCGCCGCGGGTGGTGGTCGTTGTGGATTTTCATTGCCCTGTTCGCCTTGAGCCTGGGTGGCGAACTGATTGCCAACGACAAGCCGCTGGCCGTGAATTATCACGGCCAATGGTACTTCCCCGCGTTCAAGCGCTACACCGAAACCGAATTCGGCGGGGTGCTGCCGTTCCAGCCCGATTACCGCAGCGACTATGTGCGCAAGCTGATCGCCGATGGCGGCGGGCGCATGTACTTCGCGCCCATCCCGTTCAGCGCCGACACGCCCAACTACGACCTCACCCAACCGGCCCCCAGCCCGCCCTCGGCGACCAACTGGCTGGGCACCGACGACCAGGGGCGTGATGTACTGGCGCGGGTGATCTATGGCGCGCGGGTGTCGATTCTGTTCGCCATCGCGCTGACCGTGATCAGTTCGTTGATCGGCATTCTGGCCGGCGCGCTGCAGGGCTATTACGGTGGCTGGGTGGACCTGTTCGGCCAGCGGTTGCTGGAGGTCTGGTCGGGGCTGCCGGTGCTCTACCTGCTGATCATCCTCTCCGGTTTCGTGGAGCCCAATTTCTGGTGGCTACTGGGCATCATGGCCCTGTTTTCCTGGCTGGCGCTGGTGGACGTGGTGCGCGCCGAGTTCCTGCGCGGGCGCAACCTGGAATACGTTAAAGCGGCGCGGGCGCTGGGCCTCAATGACCGCAAGATCATTCGCCGGCACATCCTGCCCAACGCCATGAACGCCACCCTCAGCTACCTGCCGTTCATTCTCACCGGCGCCATTTCCACCCTGACCGCCCTGGACTTCCTCGGCTTCGGCATGCCGGCCGGCAGCGCCTCGCTGGGCGAGCTGATTGCCCAGGGCAAGGATAACCTGCAGGCGCCATGGCTGGGGTTCACGGCGTTTTTCACCCTGGCACTGGTGCTGTCGCTACTGGTGTTTATCGGCGAGGCATTGCGCGATGCCTTCGACCCGCGAGCCTGAGGCCAGCATGAGCGAAAACCTGATCGAAATACGCAACCTGAGCGTGGCCTTCAATGACCATACCGTGGTGCGCCAACTGAACCTGGACATCCACGCCGGCGAATGCCTGGCGCTGGTGGGCGAGTCGGGCTCGGGGAAGTCGGTGACGGCCCACTCGATCCTGCAATTGCTGCCGCAGACCGGCACCCGCACCGAGGGCAGCATCCGCTACCGTGGCACCGAGCTGCTCGGCGCGCCAGCCAGCGTGCTGCGCGAGATACGCGGCAACCGCGTGGCGATGATTTTCCAGGAGCCCATGACCTCGCTCAACCCGCTGCACACTGTGGAAAAGCAGATAGCCGAAACCCTGCTGGTGCACCGCGGGCTCACCGGCAAGGCCGCCCAGGCACGCACCCTGGAACTGCTGCACCTGGTGGCCATCCAACACCCGCAGAAACGCCTGAAGGCCTACCCGCACCAACTCTCCGGCGGCCAGCGCCAGCGGGTGATGATTGCCATGGCCCTGGCCTGCGAGCCCGACCTGTTGATCGCCGACGAGCCCACCACGGCCCTCGATGTCACCGTGCAGCGGCGCATCCTGCACTTGCTCAAATCCCTGCAGAAGCGCCTGGGTATGTCACTGTTGCTGATCAGCCATGACCTCAACCTGGTGCGCAGCATTGCCCAACGGGTGTGCGTGATGCGCGCCGGGGAAATCGTCGAGCAGGCCGACACCGAAACCCTGTTCTGCACACCGAAGCACCCCTACAGCTGCATCCTGATGAACGCCGAACCCGCCGGCGAGCCACTGCCCCGCCACGAGCGCCCGCCGCTGCTGGCCGTGGACAACCTGCGGGTGTGGTACGCCACCGGCGGCGGCCTGCTGCGCAAGGCCCAGTACATCAAGGCGGTGGACGGCATCAGCCTGAACCTGCAGAAGGGCAAGACCCTGGGCATTGTCGGCGAGTCCGGTTCGGGCAAGTCGACCCTCGGCCAGGCGATACTCCGGCTATTGGATTCCGAAGGCAGCATCCGCTTTGACGGCCAGCCCCTGGAGCACCTCAGCCCCCGGCAGATGCTGCCGTGGCGCAAGCGCATGCAGGTGGTGTTCCAGGACCCGTTCGGCAGCCTCAGCCCGCGCATGTCGGTGCAACAGATCATCAGCGAGGGCCTGGAAGTGCACGTGGAATGCGACGCCGAGGCCCGCGAGCAACGGGTCATCCGCGTGCTGGAAGAAGTGGGCCTGGACCCGGCCAGCCGGCACCGCTACCCCCATGAATTTTCCGGCGGCCAACGCCAGCGCATCGCCATTGCCCGGGCGCTGGTGCTCAAGCCCGACTTGATTCTGCTGGATGAACCGACCTCAGCACTAGACCGCACGGTCCAAAAACAGATCGTCGCCCTGCTGCGCCAGTTGCAGGATGACCATGGCCTGACCTACCTGTTCATCAGCCACGACTTGGCGGTGATCAGGGCCCTGGCCCACGACGTGATCGTGGTCAAGGATGGCCAGGTGGTGGAACAAGGTCCCAGCCACGACCTGTTCGAAGCACCGCGACACCCCTATACCCGCGAACTGCTGCTGGCCGCCCACGTACAGGCCGAGCCGCACTGACACTGGAGACACCCCATGGCATTGCATGGCAAGACGGCATTGGTCACCGGTTCCACCAGCGGCATCGGCCTGGGCATTGCCCACGCCCTCGCTGCGGCGGGCGCTCAGGTGATACTCAACGGTTTTGGCGACGCGCAGGCGGTGCTCGCCGACCTCGCCCGGCATGGCGGCAAGGTCGGCCACCACCCGGCCGACGTCAGCCAGCCGGCGCAGATCGAGGCGATGCTGGCCTATGCCGAGGCCGAATTCGGCGGCGTCGACATTCTGGTCAACAACGCCGGCATCCAGCACGTGGCGGCGGTGGAGGACTTCCCGGTGGAACGCTGGGACGCGATCATTGCCATCAACCTGTCCGCCGTGTTCCACACCACGCGCCTGGCCCTGCCGGGCATGAACGCCCGGGGCTGGGGGCGTATCGTCAACATTGCCTCGGTGCATGGCCTGGTGGGCTCCACCGGCAAAGCCGCCTACGTGGCCGCCAAGCATGGCGTGATCGGCCTGACCAAGGTAGTGGGGCTGGAAACCGCCCGCAGCCAGGTGACCTGCAACGCCATTTGCCCGGGCTGGGTGCTGACCCCACTGGTGCAGAAGCAGATCGACGACCGCGCCGCCAAGGGCATAGACCCGCAGCAGGCGCGTGAGGATTTGCTGGCCGAGAAACAACCATCGCTGGAATTCGTCACCCCCGAGCAACTGGGTGAACTGGTACTGTTCCTGTGCAGCGACGCCGGCAGCCAGGTGCGTGGGGCGGCCTGGAACATGGACGGGGGTTGGTTGGCGCAATAGCAGCAACGGATACTTCGTAGCAAGCTGCCAGGCCGTTACGTGTGCGGCCTGATGCAACGCGGCCGCCGCGGCTACACCCCGTTTTCGTCGTCCACCAGGTTCCAGTCGGCGCTGTCGACATCGGCGGCCGGCGTCGGCGGCTGCGGGGCGCTGCTGGGCTCGTGGCCACCTTCGCGGTGCAGCTTGAGGCGCAGGCGCAGGTTGTTCTGGGAATCGGCGTTCTTCAACGCCTCATCTTCGTCAATCGCCCCTTCCACCGCCAACTCGTACAACGCCTGGTCGAACGTTTTCATGCCCAGGGTCACCGACTTCTCCATGATGCCCTTCAGCTCGCCGAATTCATTGCGGTGAATCAGGTCACGAATGGTGGCGGTACCCAGCATCACTTCCACCGCCGCCCGGCGCTTGCCATCCACAGTCTTGACCAGGCGCTGGGAAACAAAGGCCACCAGGTTGTTGCCCAAGTCGTTGAGCAACTGCGGGCGGCGGTCCTCGGGGAAGAAATTGATGATGCGGTCCAGCGCCTGGTTGGCGTTGTTGGCGTGCAGGGTGGAAATCGCCAGATGGCCGGTATCGGCGAACGCCAGCGCATGCTCCATGGTTTCACGGTCGCGAATTTCGCCGATCAGGATGACATCCGGCGCCTGGCGCAAGGTGTTCTTCAGGGCCGCCTGGAAACTGCGGGTGTCGACACCGACTTCGCGCTGGTTGATGATCGACTTCTTGTGCTTGTGCACATACTCCACCGGGTCCTCGATGGTGATGATGTGGCCACTGGCGTTGCGATTGCGGTAGTCGATCAGCGCCGCCAGCGAGGTGGACTTGCCCGAGCCCGTGGCACCGACGAACAGCACCAGGCCACGCTTTTGCATGATGGTCTCGAGCAGCACCGGTGGCAGCTTGAGGTCCTCGAAACGCGGAATGTCGAGCTTGATGTTGCGCGCGACAATGGACACTTCGTTGCGCTGCTTGAATATATTTACCCGGAAGCGGCCGACCCCCGGCAACGACATCGCCAGGTTCATTTCCAGGTCGCGGTCGAAATCGGCGCGCTGCTCGGCGTCCATGATATCGGCGGCAATCGCCGCCACTTCGCCGGGTTTCAGCGCTTCTGCCGACAACGGCTTGAGTACGCCATTGAATTTGGCGCACGGCGGCGCCCCTGTGGACAGGTACAGATCGGAACCATCCTGACTGGCGAGAATTTTGAGCAGCGCTTGGATTTCCATAGGCGAGGGTCCACAGGGCGGTGATGGGAAAGTAAGCTATAGCTTGGCGGCAGAGTACCCCGCCATGCAAATCAAAGGAAAAGCCAATGAGCGGCACACTTGCCGGCACCTCCATCGCCGACCTGATCGCCCAGCTGAGCGCTGGCGACAGCCCGCTGCCCGCCCCCGAGCAGTGGCCGCAAAGCCTGCGCACCGCGGTGGACATCGTCAGCCATTCGCCCATGCCCATGTTGCTGCTGTGGGGCCCGCAGTTGTGCCAGTTGTACAACGATGGCTTCGCCCTGCTGGCCGGCACCAACCACCCGCGCGCCTTCGGCCAACCGGTGGACCTGATCTGGCCGCAGCTCAAGGACTTCACCGACCCCATCTACCGCGCCGTGCTGGCCGGCGAGGTGCGCACCTACGTGGAACAGGGCTTCAGCCTGCCGCGCGACGCCGGCATGGTGCAGGTGTGGCTGGACCTGACCTACAGCCCCATTCGCGATGAAAGCGGCGAGGTGGCGGGCATTCTGGTCACCGCCATCGAAGCCAACGAGCGCCGCCGGGTCACCGACGAACTGCAGCGCCGCTCCGAGGCCAGCGTCAAGGCCCAACGTGACACCGAGGAACGCCTGCAATTGGCGCTGGAGGCCACCAACGGCGTCGGCACCTGGGACTGGGACATTCGTGGGGATCTGTTCCAGGCCGACGCCCGCTTCGCCCAGTTGCATGGCGTGGACCCTGGCCTGGCCGGCAAGATGCCCATCGGCGAATACCTCAAAGGCGTGCACCCCGATGATCGCGGCATGGTTGCGCGCAGTATCAACGCCTGCGTGCACAGCGACGGCGAATACGCCAACGAGTACCGCCTGCTGCGCCCCGACGGCGAAGTGCGCTGGGTGTTCGCCCGCGGCCGCAGCCACAACGACCACCATGGCCGGCCGGTGCGTTTCGTTGGCGCCTCCATCGACATCACCGAACGTCGCGAGGCGGAAAAGACCCTGCTGCGCCTCAACGAAACCCTGGAAGAGCGGGTGGCCGAACGCACTGAGGCGCTGGCCGACGCCAACCAGCGCCTGCAACGGGAAATGCAGGAGCGCGAGCGCGCCGAGGAAGCCTTGCGCCACGCGCAGAAAATGGAAGCGGTGGGCCAGCTCACCGGCGGCATCGCCCATGACTTCAACAACATGCTCACCGGCATCATCGGCAGCCTGGACCTGATGCAGCGCTACATCGCCGCCGGGCGCAGCGACGAAATCGGCCGTTTCAGCGACGCCGCCGTCACCTCGGCCCACCGCGCCGCCGCCCTTACCCACCGGCTGCTGGCCTTCTCCCGCCGCCAGTCGCTGGACCGCAAGCGCCTGGACCCCAACCAGCTGGTGCACTCGCTGGAAGAACTGTTTGCCCGCACCAAGGGCGAACACATCGAGCTCAAGCTGCGCCTGGCCGCCCATGTGTGGCCGGTGAACACCGACGCCAACCAGCTGGAGAACGCCCTGCTCAACCTGGTGATCAACGCCCGCGACGCCATGCCCGAAGGCGGCGAGTTGCGCATCGAGACCCGCAACTGCACCCTTACCGAGGACAACAGCGAGCCGGGGCTGGAAGCCATCACACCGGGCCAGTATGTGCTGCTCAGCGTCAGCGACAACGGCGCCGGCATGAGCCCGGCCATTCAGGCCAAGGCCTTCGACCCATTCTTCACCACCAAGCCCATTGGCCAGGGTACCGGGCTTGGGCTGTCGATGATCTACGGCTTCGCCCAGCAGTCGGGCGGCCACGTCAGCCTGCACAGTGAGCCGGGCAAAGGCACGCGCGTGGAGCTGTACCTGCCACGGCATGCCGAGCAGGTGCACGCCAGCCCCAAGGTGTTGTCCCCCCAAGGCGCGCCGCTGGCCCGGCACGGCGAAAGCGTGATGGTGGTGGAGGACGACCCGGCGGTGCGCATGCTGGTGCTCAACGTGCTGGATGAATTGGGTTACCACGCCCACCCCGCCGCCGACGCCAAAACGGCGTTGCCGTTGCTCGAGTCGAGCCTGCGCATCGACTTGCTGGTGACCGATGTCGGCCTGCCGGGGCTCAACGGCCGCCAGCTGGCAGAGATGGCGCGCCAGCATCGACCGGGGCTCAAGGTGCTGTTCATGACCGGTTATGCCGAGAAAGCCGCCGAACGCCACACGTTCCTGGCCGAGGGCATGGACATGGTCACCAAGCCGTTTTCCATCGACCTGCTGGCCAACAAGATTCGCGAAATGATCAATCTGCCCGCCCCCGAAGGCGGTTTTCCGGCATAATCGCGCGCTTTTTACCGCCTTGAACAGGGCCCCGCGTCATGAAAGCTCAAGCTCGCCACATTCTGGTGAAAACCGCCGAAGAGGCCGAACAACTCAAGCAGCGCATCGCCAAGGGCGAAGCCTTCGATGTGCTGGCCAAGAAATACTCCACCTGCCCGTCGGGCAAGCGTGGCGGTGACCTGGGCGAAGTACGCCCGGGGCAGATGGTGGGCGCCATCGACCAGGTGATTTTCAAGAAACCGCTGCGTACCGTGCACGGGCCGATCAAGAGCAAGTTCGGTTATCACCTGGTGCAGGTGTTTTACCGCGATTGAGTGGCACCCGCCGCTACCCCGCGCAACCCTCAGAACTGCGTGGTAAACGTCTCCACCACGTTGAACTGCTCGTCAACGATGCACCCCACCCGCCACTTGTCGAACGTGAGGCACGGGTGCGAGGTGCCGAAGGCGATGATGTCGCCGATGCGCAGCACCAACCCCGCTGGCACGCTCATGAAGGCGTGCTGGTCCATGACCTTGGTCACCACGCAGGCCGTCACATCATCGCCCGCCTCGCCGAGCACACCCGCCCGGTAACGCACCAGCGGCTGCGGCAGGCCGGCGTCGTAGGCCACGTCACGCTTGCCCAACGCCACTACGGCGCGGCCCGGCTCGGGCAACGACTGCACGTGCGCCCACACCTCCAGCGCCGGGCGCAAGCCCTCGGCCAGGTCGCGCCGGCGCGCCAGCACGCCGTGTTGGGCGTCCTTGTAGATGCCGTGGTCATGGGCCACGTAACTGCCCGGGCGCAACACCGCCAGGAAACGCCCGCGTGCCGAATGGGCCTCGAACGCCTCGGCGATCAGGTCGTACCAGGCTGAACCCGAGGCCGTGACAATCGGCTGCGCCAAGGCAAAGGCACCGCCGTCCTGCAGCTCCAGCGCCAGGCGCACCAGCGAAGCGGCGAAGGCGCGGATCTGACTGACTTCCTGCTCGCCGCGAATCACCCCTTCATAGCCTTCGATACCCGTCAGGCGCAACGCCGGTTGTGCGGCAACGGCCGCCGCCAGCGCCCTGACCTCGGCCTCGCTGCGGCAGCCGCAGCGACCGCCAACCACGCCGTATTCGATCATCACGTTGAGGTGCTGGCCACGCTCGGCAAAATACGTCCCCAGCGCCTGCACCTGATCAGGGTGGTCAACCAGGCAGTGGAAATCGAAATCGGCGTCCAGCAGCAGCTCGGCGACCAGGCGCATGTTCGCCGCGCCCACCAGCTGATTAGCCATCAGCACCCGGCGCACGCCCGCGGCGTAAGCTGCGTGTGTCTGCACGGCGGTGGCCAGGGTCAGCCCCCACGCGCCTTGTTGCATTTGCCGGGTGAACAGCGCCGGCGCCATGCTGGTCTTGCCGTGGGGCGCCAACTGCGCGCCGCTGGCACTGACGAAGTCCTGCATCCAGCGAATGTTGTGCGCCAGCGCCTCGCGGTGCAGCACCAGCGCCGGCAGGCTGACATCGATCAACAGGTTGTCACCGGGCACCGCGGCGCCCTTCTCTACTGCGTGCATGCTGCGCTCTCCGGTAAGGGCATCAGGCCTTGGCCACCTGGCCGGAAACGTGTAGCCAGCCATCGGCCTCCACGGCGCGGGCAAAGGGCAGCGGCTGGCCACCGGCACCCATGGCGCCAGTGCCGGAACGGGTGATGGACATGGGATCTTCCTCCATAGTGATACATGAATAGCGACCGCAGTGTGCCAGGCACATTTGGCAAACGCCAAGGCGCCACGCCGCTACGAAAAACTCTACAAATGTATCGGAACCGTCACACGCAGACGAAGGGCGGAATACCAAATTCCCCTGCGCAAACCGTTGCGACCGCGCTACTATCAGCCTCTCCGCTGGATGCACGACTTTTTCAAGGACTAGAAATGCCGCTGACTTTTCGTCGCCTCGCCCTGTTTTGCGCTTTCCTCTGCTTTGCGCTGGCCCTGATATGGGGCACGTGCGCCGAACGCCTGCTGGCCTTCTGGGACATTCCCCACAGCGAAGCCGCGGCACTGATGGGCAGGCGCATCGCTGCCTTGTTGCTGGGCGTGGGGGTGATGTTCTTCAGCGTGCGCGGCTGCCCGCCGTCGCCTGCCCGGGCGGCGCTGGTACGCGGCTTCATGGTGGGCTGCCTGGCGCTGGCCTTGCTCGGCCTGTATGACTGGCTCAGCGGGCACGCGGGGCCCGGCATTCTGATCTCGGTGTGCGCCGAACTGGGGCTGGGCTTGGCGTTCGTCAGTGTCGGCAACGGTGAACGCGCCATATTGCGTCAGATGCAGACGTCGCGCTGACTACGCTGAAACAAAAAAACCGGCGGCCTTTGCAGACCGCCGGTTTTTTATTTGACGCAGGTTGGTTCAGAGGCTGTCGTGAGCCCGACGAACCTGATTCTGGTGCTGTCCCTTGAGGTCTTCGCGCAAGCCGGCGATCAGGTTGGAGATCGCACGGCTGCTGTTGAGCTGTTGGGTACGGATGCCCGTGACCGTCAGGTCGACCCGGTCCGACGTTCGATCGAACACCTTGACCGTCAGCGACTGGTCCTGGGCCAGGGTGCATTGGCAACGCATGGGCAGAAAACTGGATTCAATGATGTTGCGCAGTTCAAGGGTGGACAGCATGGTAAAAGCTCCATTTCTTATCGGGTGCGTCCCTGATTAATACAGCGGGTCTCTGGCAGACTAGATGGCTATTTGATTCCGCGCTGAACCACCGGTCTGGTGGTCTGGGTCCTGCAGGGTTCATCTGCAGGTTTTGTGCCTGAAGCCCCTTGTGCACAGGGGCTTGGAATATCAACCAGTTAGCCTGAACAAGGCAAAAAGCTATCATGCAAAATGCCAGTCATGATGCCTGCAACCCTGCAAATTGCACCCTCCTGCAGCACTGAAACTTTGCCCCCTTCGCCATGGTCAGCAGAAAATAGTGCCGCGCATAACGATCCCCAGGTTCAGCCCAGGAAGTCCATCATGGCCAAGCCGTTGAGCGAAGAACGTCGCAGCCTGCCTGCCGACACCCCCTCAGAGCCCTCCCCCTTCCCGGCCACGTTGGCGCCACAACGGGCCACCCGCGTCGAACAACCCCCCGAAGGCGACTGGCTGTACGAAATCAAGCACGATGGCTACCGCCTGATGAGCCGCATCAGCGGCGGCGAAGTGCGCCTGTTCAACCGCGAAGGGCTGGACTGGACCGCCGAGCTGCCGCGCCAGGCCGCGGCCATTGCCGCCCTCAACCTTTCCGAATGCTGGCTGGATGGCAAGCTGGTACAGCCCAATGCCGATGGTGTCGCCGACTACTACGCCCTGCAGGAAGCATTCGAATCAGGTCGCTGCACGGACCTGCAGTACTACCTGTTCGACCTGCCTTACCACGACGGCCATGACCTGCGCGAGCAACCGTTGGAAGTGCGGCGGGCACGGCTGAAGAAAGTGCTGGGCAGCTCCCGTCATCACCTGCTGCGCTTCTCCGAAAGCTTCACGGCCAATACCCTCGATGTGCTTGAGGGGGTCTGTACCCTTAACCATGAGGGCGTCATCGGCAAGCGTCGCGGCAGCCTGTATCGCGATGGCGAGCGCAACCTGGACTGGATCAAGCTGGATTGCCTGGACGATGAAAACCCCACGCCACCGATGACCGAGAGCCAGGCACGGCATACCGATGAGCCACACCATGACTTCAGCGATGGACATCGCGAGTCGGTGGATGGCGTGTCGCTGAGCCAACCCGAACGTATCATCGACCGTGACAGCCAGACCAGCAAAGTGGAGCTGGCACGGTTCTATCAGCGAATCGCCGGCTGGCTGCTGCGCCAACTCAAACAGCGTCCCGTAGCGCTCATGCGTGCGCCTGACGGTGTGGAAGGCGACTTGTTCCTGCAGCGCCACACCGAACACCTGACGCTGCCGCATATCACCCTGTTGCCCCCTGCGCTGGACCCTGGCCATGCCCAGTTGATGCAAATCGACCACCTGACTGCCCTGATCGAAGCCGTCCAGCGCGGCGCCGTGGAATTCCATGCCTGGGGCGCCAGCAGCGACCGCCTCGACCTGCCCGACCGCCTGGTGCTGGACCTGGACCCCGACCCGGCGCTGCCGTGGCGTACCGTACTGGACGCAACCCAGCAGACCCTGGACCTGCTCGACGGCCTGGGCCTGCGCGGCTACCTCAAGACCAGCGGTGGCAAAGGCATGCACGTGATCGTGCCGCTGGCCCGTCATGCCCGCTGGAACCGCGTGCTGGCCTTCGCCAAGGCCATCGCCCACTACCTGATGACGCAAATGCCGGAACGCTTCACCGCCACCCAGGGCCCGCGCTACCGCGCCGGGCGCGTCTTCGTCGATTACCTGCGCAACCAGCGCGGCGCCAGCACCGTGGCCGCCTATTCGGTACGCGCCCGCCCCGGCCTGCCCATTTCCACCCCCATCGCCCGCGACGAGCTGTTCGAGCTGACCGACGCCCGGCACTGGCACATCGGCAATATCCTCGAACGTCTGGAACAGCAACGTCAGGACCCGTGGCACGGCTACAACTACCGTCAGCGCCTTACTGAACGCATGTGGACGCAATTGGGCGTAGAGCCGCCTCACGACTGATCATGCGTCGCATACTTGGATCCTATTATTGTTTATTTTGAAAATGTGTTTCGCTAATTATTAGCTAGCTCATCATTAGCGCGCACGCTATCGTTATGGCGTCGAGACAGGACGTCTCAACGTTTGCCCTTTAAAAGGCCACTGCCCGGAGAACCCCAACCCCGAGGGCGTGGCCTGTTTTTTTTGCCTGTGCGTCGCCTCAACGCCGCGCCGCCAGCAACCCCATCCCCGCGCAACTCAACAACACCGCACTGCCCCGGTTGAACAACCGGCGCGGCCGTGGCTGGCTGAACCAGCGCTGCAGGTGGCTGCCTAGCCAGGTGTAGATGGCGATGGCCTAACGCCCCTCACTGCCGCTCAACGAGGGTCGTCGGGGCTCATTTCACCGTCGTCGGTTTCGGTGCGCACCTTGTCAGGGTTCAATTCCGGATCCTGGTCCAGGGGGATGGGCCGCAGGTTTTCATCGCCCGGGCGGGCATCGGCCTGCGGGTCGCGGGGCGGCACCGGGTCGGGGGCCAGGGGGTTGCTGGAACGGTCGAGGGGATCGGAAGTCATGGGGCACCTGTGGTATCGAGGCGGGTTCAGGTTTGATCGTCACCGGTGTCGGGAGTTGCCTGAAAGGGTAGCGATATTCGACTGAATCCCTGCCGCCCTTGCCGGTCGGACCTAATAAGGACGTCGCGCACTCCCTGCGCGCCCTCAACTCGGCACGAGGTCTTCATGAGCAACAAACCACTGGAAAAAGAAGTACTCACCCGCCTGTTGCACGCCCACCCGCAAGGCCTAGGCAAGGAGGTGCTGGACAACTTCACCGGCGAAAAGGCCGTGGCCGGCATGCTCAAGCACTTACAGGATGAGGGCTACATCCACCACGGCACCGTGAGCATCAACGATCACCTGCCGGCAGTGAGTTACCCCGTCAAGTTGACCGCCAAGGGCGTCGAAGCCGCCAAGGCGCTTGACGCCTGAGGCTAGCTGCAGAAATGCACCGCCAGCAGCAACAGGGTCAGGGCCAGCAGCATTTCACCGCAAATCTGCACGCCTTCGCCCACCGGCCCCAGGCTCTGGGGCTCGCCCTGCTGTTGGCGCAGCTTCCACCGGCGCGCCTCGCCCGCAGTCCAGACCATCACCCCTGCCGCGCCCGACGCCACGGCCATCGTCAATAACATCGCCATTTCACCCCGCCCCCACGGTCAGGCCAAAAAACCTTAGGGCGAAGGCGCGGATTTTCGTTCCATCCAGGTGAATGGTTTTTTCGTCTCAGCCGTCCCGACACCACCACGACTGCGCGTACAGCCGACCGCCAATCGCTTCGATGCCACTGAGCACAAAGCCATTGGTGGACATCCATGACAGGTTGACGTCCATCAGCACCGGCAGCACCTCCGGCCCCAGTGGGTCGGACGGGCGGATGCGCGCGACGTGGCCGAGGCGGCCGAGGCAGGCGATCATCTGGCTGGTGACTTCAATATCACCCCGATACGGCGGCGTGCGACGCACCTCGTCCCCCGCCAGGGCCTCGCCCTCGCGTCGACGGGGTGTGATCAACATGTACATAATGGAAAACCCGAATACTGTGTTTATATCCAGTATTCTAGCTGTGAAATTTCCTGCACTGCTACGCTTTCCCTACGAACGGAGGGCACGGCGATGTGCGGACGATTCTCACAGGCAGCACGGATGGATCAGTACCTGCTGGAGCTGGATTTCATCACCCGCGCCAGCCACGGCGACCCACCGGCCGCCGCGCGCTACAACGTCGCGCCCACCACCCGCGTGCCGCTGCTGCGCCGCGACGCCCACGGTCTGCGCATCGACAGTGCACGCTGGGGCTGGGCACCGGCCTGGGCCACCGACAAACGCCCGGCACCGATCAACGCGCGGCTGGAAACCGTGGCCAGCAGCCGTTTTTTCAAAGGTGTGTGGCCCAGCGGACGAATGCTGATACCCGCCGACGGCTGGTACGAATGGGTCAAGGACCCGGCCCAGCCCAAGCTCAAGCAACCCTGGTTCATTCGACTCAACACCGGCGCACCGCTGTTTTTTGCGGCACTGGGCCAGGTGCCCGCCGACAACGACGGTTTCGTCATCATCACCGACGCCAGCGACCAGGGCATGGTCGACATCCATGATCGCCGCCCCGTGGTATTGGCCCCGGACGCCGCCCGCGCCTGGCTGGACCCGGCCCTGAACGCCGGTCAGGCCGAGGCCCTGGCACGGCACGAAGGCCGGCCCGTGAGCGACTTCCAGTGGTACCCGGTGGGGCGCGAAGTAGGCAACGTACGCAACGAAGGACCTGGCCTGATCATGCCGTTGAGCACACCCGACTCGGCAGAGCCCCCTCCAATGTGAGAAAATCGACTTCGTTTTCAAATGCTTGGAGAAATACGGTTTGGTTACCCACTACTCATCGAACGGCAGCGACGTCGCCTGCGGCCGCAACACACCCAACGTCGTCAGCTGCGCGAACCCTGAGGAAGTTTCCTGCAAATCCTGCCTGAAATCCTTGGGCAAGACCGACGCCGCCCCGGCGCCGCAGAAGAACACCACCCCCTCGCTGGCCGAGATCCGCAAGCAACGTGAGCAGCAGGCCAAGGCCGCTGCCACGCCTGCTCCGGTTGCCACCGGTTTCTGCTTCAAGGCCAACTGGCGTGAACGCCTGGCGGCCCAGCCAAACCTGTGCCGCCTGCCCCGTGGCGTCGCTGGCGTGCAACTGCACGTCTGACCCCGCTGGCTGCGCCGTGGCTGCCGTTGGGTGGCTGCGGCGACAGGCAACGGCCACTTTGCAGATCGGGCGCTGCACTGCTGGCGTAGCTATGAGACAATAGCCGCAATGTCCGGTTTGTCTCCCGCATACACCTTCCCCGCAGCTCGACCTCACGGCCCGATGCTGCTGTCGACGGTTGCGCCCCAAGTTATTGATAGGTAAGTCCTTTGATCTCCACAGCTAATATCACCATGCAGTTCGGCGCCAAGCCGCTGTTCGAGAACGTCTCGGTCAAGTTCAACGGTGGCAACCGTTACGGCCTGATCGGCGCCAACGGTTGCGGCAAGTCGACCTTCATGAAGATCCTGGGTGGCGATCTGGAGCCGTCCGGTGGCCAGGTGATGCTGGAGCCGAACGTGCGCCTGGGTAAATTGCGCCAGGATCAGTTCGCCTACGAGCAGTTCACCGTTATCGACACCGTGATCATGGGCCACGAGGAGCTGTGGAAGGTCAAGGCCGAGCGCGACCGTATCTACTCGCTGCCGGAAATGAGCGAAGAGGACGGCATGGCCGTCGCCGAGCTGGAAACCGAATTCGCCGAGATGGACGGCTACACCGCCGAATCCCGTGCCGGCGAGTTGCTGCTGGGCCTGGGTATTCCCCTGGAACAGCATTTCGGCCCGATGACGGAAGTGGCGCCAGGCTGGAAGCTGCGCGTGCTGTTGGCGCAGGCGCTGTTCTCGGACCCGGAAGTGCTGCTGCTGGACGAACCGACCAACCACCTGGACATCAACACCATTCGCTGGCTGGAAACCATTCTCACGGCGCGTAACAGCACCATGATCATCATTTCCCACGACCGGCACTTCCTCAACAGCGTCTGCACCCACATGGCCGACCTGGACTACGGTGAGCTGCGCCTGTTCCCGGGCAACTACGATGAGTACATGACCGCTGCCACCCAGTCGCGCGAGCAGCTGCTGTCGGACAACGCCAAGAAGAAAGCCCAGATCGCCGAGCTGCAGACCTTCGTCAGCCGCTTCTCGGCCAACGCCTCGAAAGCCAAGCAGGCCACCTCCCGCGCCAAGCAGATCGACAAGATCCAGCTGGCCGAGGTCAAGCCATCGAGCCGCGTGAGCCCGTTCATCCGCTTTGAACAGAACAAGAAGCTGCACCGCCAGGCGGTGACCCTGGAGCACGTGTCCAAGGGTTTCGACGGCAAGACCCTGTTCAAGAACTTCAGCTTCACCGTCGAAGCCGGCGAGCGCGTGGCGATCATCGGCCCGAACGGTATCGGCAAGACCACCCTGCTGCGCACCCTGGTGGGCGAGCTGGCGCCGGACGCCGGTGCGGTGAAGTGGACCGAGAGCGCAGAGCTGGGCTACTACGCCCAGGACCATGCCCACGATTTTGAAGACGATGTCACCCTGTTCGACTGGATGGGCCAGTGGACCCAGGGCGAGCAGATGATTCGCGGCACCTTGGGCCGCATGCTGTTCTCCAACGACGAGATCCAGAAGTCGGTGAAGGTGATTTCCGGTGGTGAGCAAGGCCGCATGCTGTTCGGCAAGCTGATCCTGCAAAAGCCTAACGTGCTGATCATGGACGAACCGACCAACCACTTGGACATGGAGTCGATCGAGGCGCTGAACCTGGCGCTGGAGAACTACCCGGGCACGCTGATTTTCGTCAGCCACGACCGCGAGTTCGTATCGTCCCTGGCGACCCGCATCATCGAGCTGAGCGAAAGCGGCGTGGTGGACTTCAGCGGCACCTACGACGACTACCTGCGCAGCCAGGGCGTAACGTTCTGATCACCGCGTAACGGCGGGACGCCGCCGGCGGCAGCTGCTACAGGTTTTCTGTGTAGCAGCGGCCGCCAGGCCGCGTCATGGGGCCTGCGCCGGGTAATCATTAGCAGGCTTCCAATTCCCCGCAACCCCCGCCATCATGGCCACACTCTCTCACCGCCCGCCCGCGAACGAGTTGCCATGACTGCCGTCGAACTGCCGCCTTCGTCCAGCACTTTCAGCATCACCCTGAAGATCGTCTCGATCGTTTTCTATACCTTCATCGCCTTCCTCTGCATCGGCCTGCCGATTGCGGTGTTGCCCGGTTATGTCCATGACCAGCTGGGTTTCAGCGCGGTGGTGGCGGGCCTGACCATCGGTTCGCAGTACCTGGCCACCCTGCTCAGCCGCCCCATGGCGGGGCGAGCTGCTGATGGCCTGGGCACAAAGCGGGCGATCGTGCTGGGGCTGATCGGCATCGCCGCCAGCGGTGTGTTGACCCTGGTGTCGACGTTGCTGCAGAGCCTGCCGCTGGCCAGCCTGGTGATATTGATCATCGCCCGCCTGCTGCTGGGCATCGCCCAGGGCCTGATCGGCGTCGCTACCATCAGTTGGGGCATCAGCCAGGTGGGCGCCGAACAGACCGCGCGGATGATTTCCTGGAACGGCATCGCTTCCTACGGGGCCATCGCCCTGGGGGCACCGCTGGGGGTGCTGATGGTGGATGCGGCGGGGTTCAATACCGTGGGCATCGCCTTGATGACCCTGGCGGTGCTGGCCTTGCTGTGCATCCGCCGCAAGCCCTCGGCGCCGGTGGTACGCGGGGAACGGCTGCCGTTCTGGGCGGCGTTCGGCCGGGTGGCGCCCTATGGTGTCGCCCTGACGCTGGCGTCCATCGGCTACGGCACCCTGACCACCTTCATCACCCTGTATTACCTGGACCGCGGCTGGCACGGCGCGGCCTTCTGCCTGACGGCGTTTGGCCTGAGCTTCATTGTTTCGCGGCTGGTATTTATCAATGCCATCAACCGCCTGGGCGGCTTTACCGTGGCGGTCAGTTGCATGGCCATCGAAACCCTGGGCCTGTCGCTGGTGTGGTTGGCCCCCTCAACGACCATCACGTTGGTGGGCGCCAGCCTGGCCGGCTTCGGCCTGTCACTGGTGTACCCGGCACTGGGCGTGCTGGCCATCCGGCAGGTGCCGGCCACCAGCCGGGGCGCGGGGTTGAGTGCGTTCGCGGTGTTTTTTGACCTGGCCCTGGCCGTGGCCGGGCCCTTGATGGGCACGGTAGCCCTGCACTTGGGCTACCCGTGGATTTTCTTCTGCGCCGCGCTGCTATCGCTGAGCGGCCTGGGCCTGGTGTTGTTGCTGTCGCGGCGCTCCAAGCCAGACACCCAGCTTCACTGATCGGCGGTCTGCATGCCGGCGTGGCTCGGTTCGCTGAGGGTCTGGGCGAAGAAGTGCCCCGCCTGGCGCACCAGATCGCGGTGGATGTCGACACGGTTGACGCCATCGGCGTCATTGCACAGGCCGGGCATGGCGGCTTTCTGCTCGTCATCGCACGGCGCCATGAACACGAAGTGCCCGGCACCTGCCAACAACTTGTAGTCGGAAACCATGGGCAGCTTGCGCGCCAGAGCGGCGGCATTCTTGTCCAGGGCCAGCAGTTTGTCGCTGTCGCCGCTGTAGATCAGCGTGGGCACGTGCACCTGGGACAGCGCCTGTCGGTTGAACATCAAGCCCAGCGGCGCCATCAGCAGCAGTGACTTGACCCGCGGGTCGGCGGCCGCGTGCAGGTCGGCACGGTCGGCCACCAGCTCGCCGCCGGTCTTGCAGGCATCGGCATCGTTGGGGAATTCAGCGCAGTACTTGCGCAGGCGTTCCAGGCTCGGTTGCGCGCCGGACAGGATCAGCGCTGTCTCGCCGCCGGCCGAATAGCCAATCACGCCGATCTGGTCGGGGTCGATAAAGGGCGACAGCATCGGCTCGGCGAGGGCCGAGGTGATGGCTTCGGAAATCTGCAACGGCCGGCCGTACAGGTTGCTGAGGGCGCCCAGGCGGCTGTGGTCCTTGTAGTTGTCACCGGGGTGATAGACAGCGACCACCACAAAACCCTGGCGCGTCAGCGATGTGATCAGGTCGTGCAGGGCCAGGGGCGTGCCGGCGTTGCCATGGGACAACATCAGCATGGGGTAGCGGCCCATGGCAATGCGCGCGTCTTCAGTGGCTTCGAGCTTGTAGCCCTCCACCTTGGTCACCTGCTCACGCTGGTTCGACGGGTAGAATGCCAGCGCCTGCATGGGCTGGTGATCGAGGGGGTCGAGGAACGTCAGGCGATGGAAGCCCACGCTCCAGTGCACAGGCGGCGCCGCAGTGGCTTGCACTGAAATCAGGCCGAGGGCCAGACACATGAGGAGATTTGCACAAAGACGCATCATGGGATGCCCACCTTTGCTACCCGCCTGAATAGGAACCTTTCCCTGCTAGTGCAGTGCATCCAGTGTACGTCGTGTACGCCCCGTTCACCGAATGAAAGGTTAGTCAGCTATGCACAAGCATAAGCCGGGCCAAGGTTTCTCCCACACAGAAAAACGCCGCCCGTGACTGCTTGGAGCAGCCACGGGCGGCGCGAGTTCAGGCTATTTCGATCTATCAGGCAGCGAACAGCTTCGAATCGATCTTAGCCTGGGCACCGGCCAGGGCCTTGGTGCGCACTTCGTCACCGTAGGCCAGGCCTTCAGCGCGAACGATCTCGATGTCAGTGATCCCGATGAAGCCCAGCAGCACTTTCAGGAACTCTTCATGGGCGATGCCGGTAGGCTGGCCAGCATGGATGCCGCCGGAAGTGGAAACAATCACCACTTTCTTGCCGCCGCACAGGCCTTCTGGGCCGTTGGCCGAGTACTGGAAGGTTTTGCCGGCGACACAGATGCGGTCGATCCAGGCCTTCAGTTGGGTCGGGATGGAGAAGTTGTACATCGGCGCGCCGATGACCACGACGTCCGAGGCGAGGAATTCGTTCAGGGTGTCAGCCGACAGTTTGGCTTCCACTTCACCGCCCGCCAGGGTAGCGGAGGAGAAATGGGTCAGCGCTTCGGCAGCCAGGTCACGGTAAGTAACGTCGGCACCGGCGAAGGACTGGACCACGGCGCGGCTCAGCTGACGGGAAGCGGAATTGTCGCCGAGAATGCTGGAATCGATGTGCAACAGTTTCATGGAAATCTCCGGTCTATTAAGCCGCTCAAGCAGCTGGAATGGTGATCATCCTACCGGGACATGGAATGGATGATTAGTCAGCCCGTTTGCGTTAGATTGTCCTATACATGAGACAGTAGGCGCCTCCCCATGCAAGACCTCAACGACCTGTATTACTTCGCCAAGGTGGTCGAAGCCGGTGGCTTCGCCGCCGCCGGCCGCCAGCTGGGCGTACCCAAGTCACGGCTGTCGCGGCGCATCGCCGAGCTGGAGGAGCGCCTGGGCGCGCGCCTGCTGCAACGCACCACTCGCCAGCTGAAGTTGACCAGCGTCGGCGAGCGCTACCTGCGTCATTGCCAGGCCATGCTGCTGGAAGCGGAAATGGCCGACGAAGTGGTGGCCAGCCTGTCCAGCGAACCGCGCGGACGCTTGCGGGTGTCGTGCCCCGTGGGCCTGGCCCATGAATTCCTGCCCATGGTCATCAGCAATTTTCTGCGTGAGTACCCCCACGTGCAGCTGGACATGGTACTGCTCAACCGCCGTGTCGACCTGATCACCGAGGGCATCGACGTGGCCCTGCGCGTGCGTGAAGTGGGCGACGAAGAACCGGGGCTGGTCACCCGTCGCCTGCGCGAGGCGCGCACGGTCCTGGTGGCCAGCCCCGCCCTGCTGGCCGGTAATACCATCGCCAGCCCGGACGACCTGGTGGTGCTGCCCGTGCTGGGCGCGCTGGAAGCCGATCGCATGGTGCATCTGCGCCTGCTGGACGAACAAGGCAACAAGCGCGACCTGGTGCTGGAAGCACGCCTGGGCATCGAGGACTTCGTGGTGCGCAAGGCCACCGCTATCGCCGGGCTGGGCTTTACCTTGCTGCCCATCATGCACTGCGAAGCGGAGCTGGCCAGTGGCGAACTGGTGCAACTGTTGCCGGACTGGTCGCTGAGCAATGGCTGGCTGCAAGCGGTGTACCCGCACCGGCGCGGCGTGCTGCCCGCGGTGCGGGCGTGGATCGACCACCTGGTCAAAAGCCTGGAAGAATGCGGAGAGCGCTATATATGATGGATGAACAGCAACTGGCCGACTTCTGCCTGAGCCTGCCCGGTGCCCGGGAGGATTATAAATGGGGCGGCATTCGGGTGCTGTCGATTGCCCAGACAAAGATGTTCGCGGTGTTTGGCCTGGCGAGCGACAGCCTGTCGCTGAAGGTCGATAAGGACCTGTTCCTGGGCTATGTCGACCGCCCGGGCATGCGCCCCGCCCCTTACCTGGCGCGGGCACATTGGATAAGCCTGGATTTGCCACTGCCGATCAGCGATGACGAAGTGCAGGACCTGCTGCGCCGCTCGCATCAACAGGTGGTGCGGCGGTTGGCGAAGAAGGCGCAGGTGGGGTTGCTGCTGGACCTGTGATGGGTTGATGCGCGGGACGCAGCCTTGGGGCCACTGCTACGCCCGATTCTGCCGCATCACAACGCGTGCTGGGTGAACCCATACAGCCAGCCCAGCTCATGCACCAGCACAATCAACCAGAACACCACCTGGTAACCGACCTTGCGGGTCTTGTGCCGAAACGCCTGCTGGGCCAGCAGCGCCCCGGGCCAGCCGCCCAGCAGTTCGGCCAGGTGCAGTACATTCTCCGGCGTGCGCCGGCCGTCGGTGCGGGCCTGGCGCTTGTCGCGCCAGTACAGCCCGAACGTCACCAGGCTCGCCAGCACGTACACCAGCAGCACCACCGGACGGCCGCCACGCATGAACTGCATGACCACGCCCGCCATGGGCAGTGCGCACAGCACCAGCCATATCACTAACTTCAGCTTGAGGTAGCGCACCCCACCCTGCGACGCCCTCGCGGCGCCGGCGTTACGGCTGGACATGGTCCCAATCGATCCAGCCGAACCACCAGGTGGCCAGGATCAGCATGCCGAAACCGATGCGATACCAGGCGAACAGGTCATAAGTGTGGTTGGCGATGAATTTCAGCAACGCCTTCACCGCGATCATGGCGAACACGAAGGCGGTGATGAAACCCACCGCGAACACCGGCAAGTCGCTGGCCTGAAACAGGTGGCGGTACTTGAACCCCGAATACACCGCCGCGCCGACCATGGTCGGCATCGCCAGGAAGAACGAGAACTCGGTGGCCGCCTTGCGCGACAGGCCGAACACCAGGCCGCCGATAATGGTCGAGCCGGAGCGCGAAGTACCGGGAATCATGGCCAGGCACTGGGCAAAACCGATTTTCAGGGCATCGTGCCAGCGCATGTCGTCGACGTTCTCCACACGCACCACGTGCTCACGTTCCTCGGCCCAGAGCATGACGATACCGCCCGCCACCAGCGCCACGGCCACGGTGATGGGGTTGAACAAGTACTCGTGGATGGCATCGGCGAAGATCACCCCCAACACCACGGCAGGCAGGAAGGCGATCAGCAGGTTCGCCGTGAAGCGCCGTGCCTGAGGCCGAGTAGGCAAGCCGGTGACAATCTCGAGGATCTTCTGGCGAAACTCCCACACCACCGCCAGGATGGCGCCCAACTGGATGATGATGTTGAAGGCCATGGCCCGTTCACCGCCGAAATTGAGCAAATCCGCGACAATGATCTGGTGTCCGGTACTGGAAATGGGCAAAAACTCCGTGAGCCCCTCGACTATCCCTAGCATCAATGCCTGCGCGGCGGTCCAAACATCCATCAATTTTCCCCTGATGGGACACTGCTCGTGGGCAGGCCCCTGATTTTCTTTTAATCGTGACCGCAGTGGCGACTGCAAGGCGTGCCAAAGATCGATTGCAAACCGTGAAAATTATGTGAAAACAACGGCTTGAAACAAATACACAGTGAAGGCGGCGAAATGCTATCAGTACAGATTAGCGCCGCTCGCTGACAAAACCATGAAAACCTCACTGCCTCGGCACTTTTCGTGTATCAAAGCGCCAGCAACGCGCTGCCAGCCGTTTACAATCGGCACGTTTGTCTCACGGAAAGCCGAAATGTTCCCCAACACTCAAACTCCAAGGCCACCTCCCCCATGAAAGTCGTGGTACTCACCGGCCCGGAGTCCAGCGGCAAGAGCGCACTGGCACAGGTGCTGCAAGCGCACTTTGGCGGCCTGCTGGTGGGCGAGTTCGTGCGCCACTTCATCGACAGCCACGGGCGCGACACCTGTTACGCCGACATCCCGGCCATCGCTCGGGGCCAACTGGCGTGGGAGGACCACGCGCGTAGGCAACAGCCGCCGCTGCTGATGCTCGACACCCACTTGCTCAGCAACCTGCTGTGGAGCCGCACACTGTTCGGCGACTGCCCCGCGTGGATCGAAGCCGCGTTGCTTAACCGCCACTATGACCTGCACCTGCTGCTGTCCCCCGAAGGCATGCCATGGCTGAATGACGGCCAGCGCTGCCAACCGGCCCTGGAAGAGCGCCTGGGCTTTTTCCATCAGTGCCGGGATTGGCTGGAAGGCCACCGCCAGCCCCTGCGCATTCTCGACGGTGACTGGGCACAGCGCCGTGCGGCAGCCATCGCCCGAGTCGCCGAAGTGCTGGCCTGAACCGCGAAAGTGTCCATTCCTGAAACACCTGCACCGGCGCCAACGCCCCTCTGGAGGGCCTGACCATGTCGGCTGCCTGAGTTGTTAGGCTGGCGTTACAGCCATGCCAGGTGGCGCAGACAGCGACCGGCCACCGTTGTTCCGTGTGTCATCGCCGACACTGTCTCGGCGGTGTTACAGCGGTTATCAGGCACCCTGCCATCTCACCGGCCAAGCCCTTGATTCCATACGCATTGTAAAAACTGGCACAGCCCCTGCTCTCTTCCTCGCAACGCCAACAAGGCCGGCGAACACAAGAAGAGGGATGGCCATGATCGGGACAACCAAACACGGCATTGCCTGCCTGCTGCTGATGGGCTGCTGCTACAGCCTGGCGGCCCAGGCCGCCGGTGATGGCACCATCGTCATACAGCGCGATGTGCAGCCACGCATGGCCGACCGTCCCACCATGCGCCCAGACCCCCACCCGCTGACCGTCAACACCAACCCGGCAAGCATGGTCAATGCCGCCGTCAATACCGAATTGAGCGACGGTGACATCGCCGGCATCAGCAGTGGCAACAGCATCACCCACCTGTTGATGCCTGACGGCAACCTGCGCGGCCTCAGCGCCACCACCGGCAGTGCGCTGCCCAGCATGGCCGCCGGCCATTCCGGTGGCTCCGGTGCCGGCATCTCGAACACCGTGAACTCAGCGTTGAGCCAAGGCCTGGCACCGCTGCAGATGATGACGGGAGGCAAGTGAGATGAAACGCACCCTGCTCGTCATCACCCTGCTGGGCTGCACCGGCGCCTTCGCCGACAGCAGCGTGCCGGTGGTCAACAACGCCGTCATCGACAGTTCGGCTCAAGGCTACGTGGGCAACGTCAGCATCAACCAGGCCGCGGGCGATCAGCAGCAGCAGGCCAACGCCCGCGCCATCGCTAGCGGCGGCCAGGCCAGCGCCACCACGCACATCAAACAGGTTTCCAAGGCCGTGGTCGACCCGGTGATGAACGCCCGGTCGTCGATCCAGGGTAACGCCTTCAGCAACGGCAGCGGCGCACTGGGCATCAACCAGTCCGCCGGGGCCAACAACCAACAAGCCAACGCCATGCGCCTGACCACCAGTGCGCAGCCGCTCAGCGTTGACGACAGCGCCCTGTCCCAACAGAACGTGGCGCTGGCAAGAAGCTCCGACTCAGCAGGTTCGACAAACGGCAGCCGCCAGGTCAACACCGATGACCAGGCCTTCACCGGTAGCCGCGGACTGATCCAGCTGAACCAGAGCGCCGGGGTGGGGAACCGCATGGGTAACACCCTGAGCGTAAGGGTCGCTGATTGACCCTGGGAAAACGCAACGACACTTAACTAAAAAATCAAAAAAAGTACGGAGAAACACCATGAAACCTACATTGGCACTCAAGCCTCTGGTCTTTGCCCTCGCTGCCGTCATGGCTGTCGCCGCTCACGCTGGCGATGACAACAACAAGGGGGGCCATGGCGATCCGCACCATGGCGGTGGTCAACAGCAACCTGATCCCATGCTCCAAATCCAACTGACCGCAGGCGCCGCGGCTGTCGTCGGCGATACGCAGACCAGCCACAACAACTCGGTAGTGAACGAAGGCACGAAAAACTCGGCATCGGTGAACTCTTCCGCCGGTGGTTCCAACGGCAATCTGGGCGTGAACGTGGCTGGCGGCGACGCCAACCAACAAGACAACGCCGCCGCCATTGCCACCGCCGATGAAAGCTTCATTTTCGGCAGCGCCTACTCGCAAACCACGGCGAATCAGTCCAACACCGCCAACACCGTCAAAAACTACTCCACCAGCACCAACACCAGCTTGAACAGCACCGCCAACAACAGCTCGGGCAATATCGGTGTCAACGTTGCCTCCGGCGACTACAACCAACAGAAAAACAACCTGGGCATCGCCGTTTCGGGTGGTCGCGTAGCCGGCGCCAGCGCCTCGGCCGACCAGACCTCCACCGGCAATACCGTGAGCAACGTCGCCGACCGTACCTACAGCAAAGACACCCTGTACTCCTCCTTCTACGCCACGGGTTCCTACAAAGGCACCGGTACCGGCACAGTCGGTGGCGGCGACTCCCATGGTGGTCAACCTGGCGGCGGCCATCAAGACAGCCTGGCCAACAACAAAGGCGGCAACCAAGGTGGCGGCCATCAGGATCCCACCCAACCGCTGCAATTCAAGGAAAGCGGCAGCTTCGAACTGGGCGGCGTAGCTTCCTATCAAGTGCTGACCCCCAGCGGCTGGGCCAACCCTGTGACCAACAGCGCATCGCTGAACAACTCGCTTAACGGCGTGTCGGGCAACGTCGGCGCCAACGTGGCCTCGGGCATCGGCAACCAGCAAAGCAACTCGCTGTCCATTGCTGCCGGCAAAACCAGCATGTAATCGCGACGTCTTGAGAGCCCCCGCCAGGGGGCTCTTTTTCAGCACCACCAAGCAAGGCGACTCGACCATGCGCACCTCTGCCCTCTTCCCGCTGTTGCTGCTGCTGGCTGGCCCCGTGTGGGGCGCGAACATGTCCGTCCCCGCCCTGCCTGGCGGAACAGTGATCTACAAGCATGTGGAAAGCATCCGCGAACGGCACTTCCAGGACCTGGTACAACAGAAGACCGACTTCAGCTGCGGCGCCGCCGCGCTGGCCACGGTACTGCGCCAAGCCTACTGGCTGGACGTTGACGAGAAGCAGGTGATCGAAGGCATGCTGGCCCATTCCGACCAGGACACCGTCAAGGTGCAGGGCTTCTCCATGCTGGACATGAAGAAATACGTGGAAAGCATTGGCATGCGCGCCCGTGGCTACCGTATTCCCGCCGACAGCCTGGACAAGGTCAACATCCCTGTCGTGGTACTGATGGAGATTCGTGGCTACAAGCATTTCGTGGTGTTGCAACGCGTCCAGCGCGACTGGGTCTATGTCGGTGACCCGGTGCTGGGGCACAAGCGCTACACCCGCGAAGATTTCGTCAAAGGCTGGAACGGGATCATTTTCGCCGTCATCGGCCAGGGCTACGACAAGACCAACGCCTTGCTCGCCCCGCCTGTACCGTTGACCGCCAAGGGCCAGCTGGATCAGTTCAAGCCCGTGCAGGACGCGGACCTCATGGACTTCGGCTTCATCCAGAGTGATTTCTTTTAAATAAAAAAGGAGCACGAAGCTCCAGGAGCACCCGATGAATACTCAACAGTGGCTGCTGGCCGTGTGCCTGGCTGCCAGTGTGCCCGTGCACGCCGCACCGGCATTCCAACCGATAGAGGTCAAGGACTCCGAGCTTTCGACACTGCGTGGCCGCTTCGTGATGCCTGGGCGCATCATCAGTTTCGGCGTGGTGATGTCCACCACCTGGCAGAACGCCAACGGCGACGTACTCGGCGCACGCGCCGACCTGCAAGTGCAGTCCACCACCATTACCCCGCAATTCTACGTACAGACCATCAATCAGAAAGGCAGCGGCACTGCCAACCTGGCGCAAAACCAGGGCACCGGCATCATCACCGGGGGCGCCGGCCTGACCACCACTCAAGGCGTGACCCAGTCGGTGCGCGCCGCCGGCGACAACAATACCGCCTACAACAACGTCGACATCAACGTCACCCAGGCCAGCGCCGCGCCTGCCACGGCCGCGCCGCAGGGCCAGGTACTGGCCCCTGGCGCCAGCATTACCGGGACCAATGGCGCGGGCAGCCTGACCGTGGCGAGCACCGGCAATGGCGTGCAGATGCAGATCCAGGCCAACAACAACCAGGGCACCACCAGCCAATCGCTGGGCCAGGGTGGCCTGTCGCAACTGACCACGCTGCTGGGGGGCGCCAACCAGGTCAGCAACCTGACCCAGTTGAACGTAGTCATGCGTAACAACCTGCCAGCCGCAGGGTCCATCGATGCCGGTCTTAGCCAACTCAAAGGCCTGCGTAATATGGGGTACTGAACCACATTGCCTGAAAATCTGGACTACGCTTCGTCTCAAAATATAAATGCAGTCAGAAGGGACGGCTCACCATGCAACGATCGTTTACGTTGAATACGGTTGTCTGCCTTAGCGCTCTGCTTCCGGCAACGCTTTTGCAGGCAGCCCCCGACCCCCAGGTCGAGGAATTGAAGGCAGAACTGCAACAGCTCAAACAGCGTTACGATCAGCAGCAACAGGCCTTGATGGTGCTTGAACAGCGGGTCAAGCAAGTAGAAGAAACACCGACCACGCCACCGCCCAAGCGGTTGAGCAAGTCACCGGCCGAGCCCAGCAAGGCGCAGACCGTTGCCACCGGCGCTCCCGGCACCAGCAGCGGCGGCGCTGCGGGCGGGGCTTCCTATGGCCAGTCGCTGAAAGACGACTCCACCCCGGCGCAGAGCGTGAACAACCTCTACGACGAAAACACCGGCTTTTTCGGTGGCGGCAAGTTCAGCCTCGAAACCGGCATCACCTATTCGCACTACGACACCCGCCAACTGGTGCTCAACGGCTTCCTGGCGCTAGACTCGATTTTCCTGGGCAACATCAACATCGACCGCATCAAGGCCGACAGCTGGACCCTGGACGTGACCGGGCGCTACAACATCAACAACCGCTGGCAGTTCGACGTTAACGTGCCGGTGATTTACCGCGACTCCGAATTCCAGTCCGCCGGCGCAGGCGGCTCCACCACCGTTATCTCGCAGGAATCGGTGCACCGTGACCCGACCATCGGCGACATCAACGCCGGCGTGGCCTACAAGTTCATGGACGAAGGCCCCTACCGTCCGGACGCGGTGGTCAGCCTGCGCGTGAAGGCGCCGACCGGCAAGGACCCGTACGGCATCAAGTTGATAAAATCGCCGGGCAACGACAACCTGGCCGTGCCTGACTCGCTGCCGACCGGTAACGGCATGTGGGCGATCACTCCGGGTATCTCGCTGATCAAGAGCTTCGACCCGGCGGTACTGTTCGGCAGTTTCTCCTACACCCACAACTTCCAGAACAGCTTCGGCGACATCGACCCCAACGTCGGCAGCGACATTGGCGGCAAGGTCGACCTGGGCGACAGCTTCCAGGTAGGCATGGGCGTGGCCTTCGCCCTCAACGAGAAGATGAGTATGTCGTTTTCGCTGTCGGACCTGATCCAGCGCCGCGCCAAGATCAAACAGGACGGTGGCGACTGGCAGGGCGTGCCGGCCAGCGATGCCAACGCCGGTTACTTCAACATCGGCATGACCATCGCCGCCACCGACTCGCTGACCATCGTGCCGAACCTGTCCATCGGCATGACCGACGACGCGCCGGACTTCACCTTCAGCCTGAAATTCCCGTACTACTTCTGACCGCGGACGCGGCCTGACGGCCGCTGGTACGCGCCACGCCCTGCAGCGGCCGCCCGGCCGCGTCGCAGGCGCCGCTGTGGATCAGCGGATCTGGTGCTTGTGCAGCAGGCGGTAAAAGGTGGGGCGAGAGATGCCCAGCACCCGTGCGGCGATGCTGAGGTTGTCGGAGTGACGGTTGAGCACGTCGCACAGGGCCTGGCGCTCGGCGCGGTGTTTGTAGTCTTCCAGAGTGCCCATGGGCACCACCGCCGTCGACTGGCTGAGCAGGCCCAGGTCCTGGGCTTCGATTTGCCGCCCTTCGGCCAGCACCAGCCCGCGACGTACGCGGTTGGCGAGTTCACGGACGTTGCCCGGCCAGTCGTGCTTGCCCATGGCAATCAGCGCGTCCTCGCTGAAACTGCGCGGCCGGCGTCCGGTTTCCTGGCTGTAGAAGTGGGAAAAGTGGTTGGCCAGCATCGACAGATCACCATGGCGCTCGCGCAGCGGCGCGGTCACCACTTGCAGCACATTGAGGCGGTAGTACAGGTCCTCGCGGAACCGTCCGGCACTGATCGCCGACTCCAGGTTGACGTGGGTGGCCGCCAGCACCCGCACGTCCACCGCGATGGGCTGGCTGCCGCCTACGCGCTCGATGTGTTTTTCCTGCAGGAAACGCAGCAGGTTGGCCTGCAACTCCAGCGGCAGGTCGCCGATTTCATCGAGGAACAGCGTCCCGCCATTGGCCGCTTCGATACGCCCGACCTTGCGCTGGTGGGCGCCGGTGAACGCCCCCTTCTCATGGCCAAACAACTCCGACTGAATCAGATGCTCGGGAATCGCCCCGCAGTTGATCGCCACGAACGGCTTGGCGTGGCGCTGGGACTGGCGATGCAGGGTACGCGCCACCAACTCCTTGCCCGTGCCGCTTTCGCCGCGGATCAGCACCGGTGATTCGGTAGGCGCCAGCTTGCTGAGCAACTTGCGCAGGTCGCGGATCGGCCGGCTGTCACCCAGCAGCTCATGCTCGGGCTGATGCACATGCACCGCCCCCTGCCCGCGCAGGCGCGCCATGCCGAAGGCACGGCCGAGGGTGACCTGCACCCGCGACACATCGAACGGCAGGGTATGGAAGTCAAAAAACCACTCGCAGACAAAATCCCCGACGTTCTGCAGGCGCAACACATCCTGGTTGAGCACGGCGATCCACTCGGTATTGCTGCGGCTGATCAACTCCTTCACCGCTTCGGGCCGCTCCAGGTGAAACGGCTGCAGGCGCAGCAGGCCGACGTCACAGGGGTGGTCGCAGGCCTCGTCGAGCTCGCAACTGTCCACCTCCCAGCCCACGGTACGCAGGCCAGGCAGCAATTGGTGACAGTCGTCACACGGATCGACAATTAACAGGCGTCGCGTGTTTGCCAGCTCGAGCATGACCGACTCCTTGGCGCCAATAATATAAAAGTTATTAGAAACAGCACGTTGGCGACCGCGTCTGTAACAGTAGCAACGAACTTGACGGCGCCCACGACCGTTGGTCTACAAAACTGTTACATACTTTTACCTCGCGCAATTCCGCTGATTTATCAACGCGCAAACGACGCAGGGAACTCATGAGAAAAAAAGTTTGATCATTTTTCTGCCCGTGTGTGACTTGTTGGCGGGTTGGCAGCATCAGTACAAACATGCAAGCGTAAACGCGCACGACCTGCGCGGCGCCTCGCACACATTTTTGGGCACACTAGAGAGACTGAACCCATGAACGCCCCGCTGCGTGTCAACGAAGCACTTCTGATCGCCGGCAATGCCTTTGAACCCTTCCAGTGCGTGGCTTGGGCCCCACAGGACGGCAATGGCGAACTGAGCCTGACGGTGGTCGACCGCACCCGTAACCGCATTGGCCGCAAACAAGTGCCAAGCAGCACTTATTCCGACCCGGCACAATGGGCACACTTGCTCGAAGAAGTACGCGCCGAACTGCGCCAAGGTGGTTATGACCTGCAACCCTGGAGCATGCCACAGCAATAAGTGGCCATTGCCCATCGCGCCATAGTGGCAACTTCGGATAGCTGGCTAATTAATGAATGCCGAGTTGCCCTGGCCTGCGGCATAACAGCGCAGTATTTATACGGTCCCTGGCAAAGTGTCTATATGCCGGTACTCCGCGCCTAGCTGATTCGCCAATTCCATGGCGCGGCCTAGGCGAACACCTCCCCGTTCCACATCAATCAACACGGCCGGGCACGGCAGCGGCTCGATAGCGCCTGCGCGCTTGATCCGCCCGTCGGTGATGATCAGGCAGCGGCGCGTTTCGTTCGGGAACGCCTTGGCCCGGCGTGCCAGCCAGTGCCCGGCCTCGTGCAACGCCGCCACCAGGGGTGTGCCGCCACCAGCGCCCAGTTGCAGCAACCAGGGCTGCAACGCCTGGGAGGCTTTCAGGCCATGGCGCTGCCAGGTCGGGCGGTCGCCGCTGGCGGTCAACAGGGCCAAGCGCGCCCGGCGGCGATAAGCCTGGTCGAACAGTTCAGCCAGCAGGCCCTTGGTGTCGGCCAGGGCATTGTTGCGGCGGGTCGAGGCCGACGCATCGACAATCACCAGCCATAGCTCATGGGCGCTGGCCCGGCGCTGCTGCCAGCGCAGGTCGACAGCCTGGCGTGGGCGCCCGTGCAACAGCGTCGCCGGCCAGTTCACGGTGCCCGTCGCACTGGCCCGCGCGGCGCCACGACGCCCCGGCTGCTGCCCGGGCCTGGCCTTGGCACCCGCGCCGGGGCGTGGGCGGGTGCTCAGGGCTTTTTTGGCCAGCTCGGCACATCACGGCGCTGGCCCATGGGCGCCGCCTGGGGCGGCAAGCTGCCCCAGTCACCGGTGCCGGCGGCAGGCTGCGACGCTGGCTGGGGCGCCTGCTGGGTCGGCGGCTGGGCCGCAGGGGCTTCGGGAGTATTCCGACGGCGATGGCGCAAGGCGAATTCGGCCACCGCGTCAATGTCCGCCGCCTCGATGCTCAAGGCACCGCGCCAGGCGGCATGGGCGCGCGCGGCGCGCAGCCAGACCAGGTCGGCACGCAGGCCATCGACGCCGGCGGCGTAACAGCGCTCGGTGATACTGGCCAGCGCCGCGTCGTCCAGCGGCACCTCGTCAAGGATCTCGCGGGCCTGCTGGCAACGGCTGCTCAAGCCCTGCTGGCGGCTGGCCCATGCTTCGCAGAACGCATAGGGATCGGCATCGAACGCCAGGCGCCGACGGATGATCTGGCTGCGCTCTTGCGGCTGTGGCTGGCTGTCCAGGGCGACGTTGAGACCAAAGCGGTCGAGCAGCTGCGGCCGCAACTCGCCCTCTTCCGGGTTCATGGTGCCAATCAGCACGAAGCGCGCGGCATGCCGATGGGAAATGCCATCGCGCTCCACGCGGTTGACGCCGCTGGCCGCCACATCCAGCAGCAAATCGACCAGATGGTCGGGCAGCAGGTTGACTTCATCCACGTACAGCACGCCACCGTCGGCCTTGGCCAACACCCCCGGGGAGAACTGCGCGCGGCCTTCGCCCAGCGCCGCATCCAGGTCCAGGGTGCCCACCAGGCGTTCTTCGGTGGTGCCCAGGGGCAAGGTGACGAACTGGCCGCTGGCCAGCAGGTCGGCCAGGCCACGGGCCAGGGTGCTCTTGGCCATGCCGCGCGGGCCTTCGATGAGCACGCCGCCGATTTTCGGGTCGATGGCGCTCAGGCACAGCGCCAGCTTCAGCGAGTCGGCGCCAACCACGGCGGCCAGGGGGAAGTGCGGGGTGTCGCGCATGTCAGGCATCTTCTTCTATATCCAGCAGCAATTCTTCCAGCGCCTGGCGGTACTCGCCCGGCTCGCCCCACAGGCCGCGCTGCTGCGCCTCGATCAGGCGCTCGGTGATGTCGCGCAGGGCATGGGGGTTGTGCTGCTGCATGAAACCTCGGGTGTCGGCGTCCAGTACATAGGCATCGGCGAGCATCGCGTACTGGTGGTCGTCGATCAAATGGGTGGTGGCGTCGAAGGCAAACAGGTTGTCCACGGTCGCGGCCAGCTCGAAGGCGCCTTTATAGCCGTGGCGCTTGGCGCCGTCGATCCATTTCGGATTGACCGCCCGCGCGCGCACCACACGGTTCAGCTCTTCCTTCAACGTGCGCACGCGCGGCACGTCGGGCTGGCTGTGGTCACCATGGTAACTGGCCGCTGCCTTGCCGCCGAGGGTCTCGACGGCGGCGAGCATGCCGCCCTGGAATTGATAGTAGTCATTGGAGTCGAGCAGGTCGTGCTCGCGGTTGTCCTGGTTCTGCACCACCGCCTGCACCTGCCCCAGGCGCTGGGCGAACTGGGCCCGCGCCGGGGTGCCATCGTCGGCCGCGCCATAGGCGTAGCCGCCCCAGTTCAGGTAGGCCTGGGCCAGGTCCTCGCGGGTCTGCCACAGGCGCCCGTCGATGGCGCCCTGCACCCCGGCGCCGTAGCTGCCCGGCTTGGCGCCGAAAATCCGCCAGCCGGCTTCGCGCCGGGCCTGCTCGGCAGCAACACCCTGGGCCAGCAAGGCCTCGCGTTCGTTGCGCACCTTGGCTGCCAGCGGGTTGAGGTCGTCGGGCTCGTCCAGGGCAGCGACGGCCTGCACGGCGGCGTCAAACAGGCGCAGCAGGTTGGCAAAGGCGTCGCGGAAGAACCCCGACACCCGCAAGGTCACGTCCACGCGCGGGCGGTCTAGCAGGCTCAACGGCAGAATTTCGAAATCATCAACGCGCTGGCTGCCGGTGGCCCACACCGGACGCACCCCCATCAGCGCCATGGCCTGGGCGATGTCGTCACCACCGGTGCGCATGGTGGCCGTGCCCCACACCGACAGGCCGAGCTGGCGCAAGTGGTCGCCGTGGTCCTGCAGGTGGCGCTCGAGGATCAGGCTGGCCGAGGCAAAGCCAATGCGCCACGCCGTGGTGGTGGGCAGGTTGCGCACGTCCACCGAGAAGAAATTGCGGCCTGTGGGCAGCACGTCCAGGCGCCCGCGACTGGGCGCGCCGCTGGCACCGGCCGGCACGAAACGCCCGCCCAGGGCAGCCAGCAAGCCGTCGATCTCGGCCGGGCCGCAGGCGTCCAGGCGTGGCGCCACGGTGTCGCGCAGGCCCTGGAGAATCAGGTCGACATCGGCCCAGCCGGTGGTCACGGGGTTGGCCAGCGCCTGCTCAATCAGCTGCGCGGCGTACAGTTCCAGGCGTTCACGGCTGTCGCCGGCGGTGCGCCAGCTCTCATCACTGACAGCCAGCAGGCACGCGGGGCGCGGCCCTTGCCAGGCATCGCCGAGGGCGCAGTCCAGCGGGTCAAAGCCCAGTTGCAGCGCACGCCCCAGGGCCCGAATCAGACTGGCATGGGCGCCACGGCCGTCGCCCCGGGGAATGCGCAGCAGCGCCGCCAGGGTGTCGATGCGCAGGCGGCCGCTGGGCGACTCGCCGAAAATATGCAGGCCGTCGCGAATCTGCGATTCCTTCAGGTCACACAGGTAGGTGTCCAGGCGCGGCAACCACAGTGCCGCGTCGGCGTCGCTGTCCCAGCCGGCGTCCAGTTGCAGCTCGCGGTCGATCTGCGCGTCGCGCACCAGGGCCAGAATCTCGCGCTGCAGCTCGCGGGCGCGGCGCGGGTCCAGCAGTTGCGCGTCGTAGTATTCGTCGGCCAGGCGCTCCAGGTCGCGCAGCGGCCCGTAGGTTTCGGCGCGGGTCAGCGGCGGCATCAGGTGGTCGATGATCACCGCCTGGGTGCGGCGCTTGGCCTGGGCGCCCTCCCCCGGGTCATTGACGATGAAGGGGTAGACGTTGGGCATCGGCCCCAATAGCGCGTCGGGCCAGCATTCGGCAGACAGGCCCACGCCCTTGCCGGGCAGCCACTCCAGGTTGCCGTGCTTGCCCACGTGCACCACGGCGTCGGCGCCGTAGGCATGGCGCAGCCAGAAGTAGAACGCCAGGTAGCCATGGGGCGGCACCAGGTCGGGGTCGTGGTACACCGCGCTGGGGTCCAACTGGTAGCCACGGGCCGGCTGGATGCCGACGAAGGTCAGGCCAAAGCGCAGGCCGGCGACCATCATCCGGCCGCTGCGGCACATGGGGTCGGCGCTCGGCTCGCCCCAGCGCTCGCGCACGGCCTGCTGGTTGGCCTGGGGCAGGCGCGCGAAGGCGGCCAGGTAGTCGTCCATGGCCATGCTCTGGGCACAGGGCCGCAGGTCGAGGCTGTCCAGGTCGTTGCTGACCCCGCCCAGCAGGGCCTGGATCAGCGCCGTGCCGCTGGCTGGCAGGTCCTGCACCGGGTAGCCCTGCCGTTGCAGTGCGGCGAGGATATTCAGCGCCGCCGCCGGAGTGTCCAGGCCCACGCCGTTGCCGATGCGGCCGTCACGGGTCGGGTAGTTGGCGAGGATCAGCGCAATGCGTTTCTGCGCGTTGGGCAGGCGCGCCAGTTCGCTCCAGCGCCGCGCCAGTTCGGCGACGAAGTCCATGCGTTCCGGGTGCGGACGGTAGCAGACCACGTCAGACTGGCTGCGTTCGCTGCGCCAGGCCAGGTCCTTGAAACTGATGGGTCGGCTGATGATGCGCCCGTCCAGCTCCGGCAGCGCGATGTGCATGGCCAGGTCGCGCGGGCCCAGGCCCTGCTCGCTGGCCTGCCAGCCGGGCTGGTTGTCCTGGGCGCAGATGGCCTGGATCACCGGGATGTCGCGCCGAAACGGCCGCACGTGCGGGGCTTCCGGGCTGGACTGGGCAAAACCGGTGGTGTTGAGGATCACCGCCGCGCCCACCTCGTCCAGCCAGTCCTCGACCTGGGCCAGGCAACCGGCCTCCTTGAGGCTGGCCACCGCGATGGGCAGCGGGTTGAGCCCGGCCGCCTGAAGGCGCTGGCAGAACACGTCGACAAAGCCGGTGTTGGCTGCCTGCAGGTGCGAACGGTAGAACATCAGCGGCACCACGGCCTGCCCGGGTAGCCACTGGGCTTGCCAGTGGGCCAGGCTGGCATTGTGCTCAGTCGGGTGATAAATCGCCGTGCGCGGCAGCGCCTGGGGTTCGTCCCAGTCGTAGTCGCGGCCCAGGAAGCGGTTGGCCAGGCAGTTGAACAGCGACAGTGCGTTGGCCATGCCGCCCTGGCGCAGGAAGTGCCACAGGCGTTCGCGGTCTGCGGCTGCCACCGTGCTCAGGTCGCTCAGCTCCGGGTCGGGACGGTCGTCGCCCGGCACCAGAATCAATTGCACGCCGCGCTCGGCCAGGGCCACCAGTTGCTCGACGCCGTAGCGCCAGTAACCGATGCCGCCGTGCAGCGAAATCAGGATGACCTTGGCGTGGCGCAGCACCTGGTCCACATACAGGTCGACCGAGGCATGGTTCTGCACCTGCATGGGGTTGGCCAGGCGCAGCGTGGGGAAATCGTCCGGCAACTGCGTGGCCGCTTCGGCCAGCAGTGCCAGGTGGGAATCACCGCTGCAGAGAATCACCAGCTCGGCCGGTGTCTGGCCCAGGTCGGCGATGCTGTCGTCCGGCACAAAACCGCCGGGCTGGGTTCTCAGCAGGTGCATGGCTTAGCCGTTCAGCGCGGCGCGCAGCTGGCTTTCCAGCAGGGCGGCGTCCAGTTCCTGGCCGATCAGCACTAGGCGCGTGCTGCGCACTTCGTCGGCGCCCCAGGCGCGGTCATAATGCTTGTCGAAACGGGTGCCCACACCCTGGATCAGCAAACGCATCGGCTTGCCCGGAATGGCGGCGAAGCCCTTGACCCGCAGGATGCCGTGCTTGACCACCAGGGTGCTCAGGGCGTCCAGCAGGCGCGCTTCTTCGGCTTGTGGCAGCTCGATGGAGATGGAGTCGAAGGCATCGTGGTCGTGATCGTCGTGATCATCATCGCCGTGATGATGGTCGTGGTGGGTCAGGCGGCCGTCGATGTGCTCTTCCGACTCGGCGCCCAGGCCCAGCAGCACGTCCAGCGGCAGGCGGCCGCTGCTGGCTTCGATCACCTTGACCGCCGGCGGCAGTTCTTCGGCGACTTCGCGGCGCACGGCCGCCAGGGCCTCGGGCTCGATCAGGTCGGCTTTGTTGAGGATCACCAGGTCGGCACTGGCCAACTGATCGGCGAACAGCTCGTGCAGCGGCGACTCGTGGTCCAGGTTGGGGTCCAGCTTGCGCTGGGCATCAACCTGGTCAGGGAAGGCGGCGAAGGTGCCAGCGGCCACGGCCGGGCTGTCGACCACGGTGATCACCGCGTCGACGGTGCAGGCGCTGCGGATTTCCGGCCACTGGAAGGCTTGCACCAGCGGCTTGGGCAGGGCCAGGCCGCTGGTTTCGATGAGGATGTGGTCCAGGTCGCCACGGCGGGCCACCAGTTCGCGCATCACCGGGAAGAATTCTTCCTGCACGGTGCAGCACAGGCAGCCGTTGGCCAGTTCGTAGACACGGCCGGTGGCTTCTTCCTCGGTGCAGCCGATGGTGCACTGCTTGAGGATTTCACCATCGATGCCCAGTTCGCCGAATTCGTTGACGATGACCGCGATGCGGCGGCCCTGGGCATTGTCCAGCATGTGGCGCAGCAAGGTGGTCTTGCCCGAGCCGAGGAAGCCGGTAACGATTGTGACGGGAAGCTTGGCCAGTGTTTTCATCGGATGCCCTTGGCAGGATGGCGGGCATACGGGACGAGAACCGCGGGTGCCAGGCACGCGGGTGCATTCGCCACCGGATCACCCCGCCCGGTTGAAGTGGAAGTCTGTATCGAGGCAGGTCTCCTGGCTTGCGGCGTGGCCCAAGGCCAACCCCGGCGCCTTCCCGCGCCTGGCGCAGTGGCATTGCCGGGACGCACACCGCTTACAGTTGCGGGGGCAGCTGCGGCTTGAACCGCATTCCCATCTTGGCTCCGCTGGGCGGAGAACCTCGAAGGTGCAAGGCTACGCAGAGTACGGGCCAAGGTCAATCGACAAGCCGGGACGCGGCCCGGCGGCCGCCGCTACGGGTATGATGGGTTGATTTGGCGTGAGGGATGTTGATGGGTGATTTATTTGCCGGCATCGGCTGCCAGCGAGGCTGCCCCGCCACAGTGCTGGCCGCGTTGCTGGAGGCCACACTGCTGGCCCATGGGCTGGCGCGCAGTGATCTCGCGGGTGTGGCCAGTATCGACCTGAAGGCCGACGAGCCGGGCCTGCGCCAACTGGCAACCGAGCTGGGCGTGCCCCTGGTGTTTTTCAGCGCCGCGCAATTGGCGCCCTTCGAGGCGCAATTGACTCACCGCTCGTCCTTGGCTTTCGCCCGCACGGGCTGCCACGGCGTGGCCGAAAGCGCCGCCCTGGCACTGGCCGGCGTCGACTCGCGGTTGCGCGTCCCCCGGCAAAAAAACGTCCAGTCGACCCTGGCATTGGCGCAAGCCGGGCCGTTTGCCGGATAATCGTGTTTTATCGTACGCCCCGTATTTGAACGTCATTCAAGCAGCGCTCGTTTTCAGGATTTTCCATGACTGTCTATTTCATCGGCGCCGGCCCTGGCGACCCCGAGCTGATCACCGTCAAAGGCCAACGGCTGATACGCCAGTGCCCGGTGATCATCTACGCCGGCTCCCTGGTGCCCGCCGCCGTGCTCGAAGGCCACCAGGCCGAACAGGTGGTCAACAGCGCCGAGCTGCACCTGGCGCAGATCATCGAGCTGATCGCCGCCGCCGACGCCCGTGGCCAGGACGTGGCCCGGGTGCATTCCGGCGACCCCAGCCTCTATGGCGCCATCGGCGAGCAAATCCGTTGCCTGCGCGAGCTTGGCATCGCGTTCGAGATTGTCCCGGGCGTCACCGCCACCGCCGCCTGTGCCGCCCTGCTGGGCGCCGAACTGACCTTGCCGGGCGTGTCGCAAACAGTGATATTGACCCGCTATGCGGACAAATCGCCGATGCCGGAAGGCGAAGCCCTGCATGACCTGGCCCGCCACGGCGCGACCATGGCCATTCACCTGGGGGTGCAGCATTTGCCGAAAATTGTGCTGGAACTGTTGCCCCATTACGGCGCCGACTGCCCGATTGCCGTGATTCACAAGGCCAGCTGGCCGGATCAGGACTGGGTGACCGGCACGTTGGGCGACATTGAAACTAAGGTGGCCGCCAAGGGGTTTCGGCGCACGGCACTGATTCTGGTCGGGCGGGTGCTGGATACCGATTGCTTTGGTGAGTCGGCGCTGTATCGCGCCGGGCATGCGCACCTGTATCGGCCCTGATGCCAACCCCCGTCACGTAGCCGAGGAACCTGGACCATGCGCCACATCGCTTGCCTGATCTACCCCGGCGTCATGAGCCTGGACGTCACCGGGCCATTGCAGGTGTTCGCTTCGGCCAACGAGGAGCGCGCCCGCCTGGGCCTGCCCGCCGCCTATGCCTTGCACCTGCTGGCCGAACAGCCCGGCCCGGTCGCCACCTCGGCAGGGTTTGCCCTGCAAGCCGAGCAGGGGTTCGCCGACAGCGACCCGGCGAGCCTGGACACCCTGCTGATTCCCGGCGGCCAGGGCGAATCATCGCAATATGCCAATCAGCCTCTGCTGCAATGGCTGCGCGCCGCCGAACCGCAGGTGCGGCGCCTGGGCTCGGTCTGCTCCGGCGCCTTGATTCTCGCCCACGCCGGCCTGCTGGACGGCCAGGCCGCCACCACGCACTGGGCCGATGTGGACGCGCTGAAGGCCTTCACGCGCATCCACGTGCAGGGCGAGCGCCTACACACCTACCGCCCGCAGGCGCCGCACCTGTTCACCTCGGCTGGCGTGACCGCCGGCATCGACCTGGCGCTGGCGCTGGTGGAAGACGACCTGGGCCGCCCGGTGGCGCTGGCGGTGGCGCGGCGGCTGGTGATGTTTCTCAAGCGCCCCGGCGACCAGGCGCAGTTCAGCCCGCACCTGGCCCCCGAGGCCGGTCGCGCACCACGCCTGGCGGCGCTGCTGGAATGGCTGCCCGCGCACCTGGGCGAGGACCTGTCGCTGGAAGCCCTGGCGGAGCGCGCGTGCATGGCGCCACGCACGCTGTACCGGGTGTTCATGGCCGAACTGGGCATCACCCCGGCGCGTTATGTGGAACAGGTGCGCCTGGCCTCGGCGCGGGCTTTGTTGCACGGCGGCCAGGCCTCGGTGCAGAGCGTGGCGCGGCTGTGCGGCTTTGGCCACCCGGAGAGCCTGCGGCGCAGTTTTCAGAAGGCGCTGGGGGTAAGCCCGCAGCATTATGCCGAGCGGTTTGGCTGATTCAGGCATAAAAAAACGGCGCTCACGGGGCGCCGTTTTTCAGTTCGCAGCGAACGCCTTAGTAGTAGGCGTTTTCTTTCTGCGAGTGGTCGGTCACGTCGCGCACGCCTTTAAGCTCCGGGATGCGCTCGAGCAAGGTGCGCTCGATGCCTTCCTTCAAGGTCACGTCGGCCTGGCCGCAGCCCTGGCAGCCGCCACCGAACTGCAGCACGGCAACACCATCCTCGACCACTTCGATCAAGGTGACCTGGCCGCCATGGCTGGCCAGACCGGGGTTGATCTCGGTCTGCAGGTAGTAGTTGATGCGCTCGTTGATCGGGCTGTCTTCATTGACCATCGGCACCTTGGCGTTCGGCGCCTTGATGGTCAACTGGCCACCCATGCGGTCGGTGGCGTAGTCGACCACGGCGTCTTCCAGGAACGGCACGCTGACCGCGTCCAGGTAGGCCGTGAAGCTTTTCAGGCCGATGGCGCTGTCTTCCGGCTTCTCTTCGCCCGGCTTGCAGTAGGCAATGCAGGTTTCGGCGTAAGTAGTGCCCGGCTGGGTGATGAAAATGCGAATGCCGATACCCGGGGTGTTCTGCTTTTCCAGCAGATCAGCCAGGTAATCGTGTGCGGCGTCGGTAATCGTTATGGCGCTCATGGAAGTTCCTCACAGACTTGCCCGCAGTTTACGCCAAACCGCGCGCGGCACAAAGTCCCAGTATTTTTGTCAGGTTATGGAACGCTTCGGCACCGGCGCCAGGCGCGCCTCGGCCCAGCCCTTCATGCGCCGGTACAGGCGCGTTTCGATCCAGATGTAACTGGCCCAGGACATCAGGGCGATGACCGGCACGCATACGGCGAACACCAGGTAGGGGTTGAGGTTCAGGCGCTCGCTGGCGAACCAGCCGGTGTACAGTACCAGCACGTGAATCAGGTACACCGAATAAGAGCAGTCGCCCAGGGTCTTGAGCAGGCGATTGCCCTTGAACCACGGCTCCATGGCCACGCAGGCCAGCACGATCATGGCGCTGGGCACACCCCAGTTCAGCAGGCGATCGCTGGCCGGCAGGTTATAAATGGTCACCAGCGAGACGCCAATGATCAGCAGCGGCACCCACAGTGCCTGAGGCACCCAGCCGCGACGGTAGGCCCAGCCAATGCCGATGCCCAGCAGGAACTCATAGATGATGTTGTTGGCGTAGAAGCGGCTGAGCACGCCGTAGGTGCTCACCATCTCGCACACCGCGAACAGGGCCACGCCTACGACTAAAGGACGATGCCGCTTGGGCACCACGAACACCAGCGAGAACATCAGGTAGAAGAACATTTCATAGTTCAGCGTCCAGCCTACGTTCAACGTCGGGTACAGGCCGTAGCCGCCGGGGTTTTCCGAAGGGATGAACAGCAGCGAGAGAATGAAGTGCGGCAGGTCCACCACCTGGTGCGGCATCTGCTGGCCCACGGCGACGATCATCAGGCCCATGAGCAGTGTGTAGAACCAGTAGGCGGGCACGATACGAATGGCGCGGTTGAGCAGGAAGCGCCCGGCGGGCATGTCCTTGTCCTGGGTGGAGAGGTAAATCACCAGGCCGCTGATGACGAAGAAAATATCAACGCCGACGGCGCCCCGGTCAACGAAGAATTGACCGATGGGGCCACTGGCATGGAAGTCGAAAAAAATTTGCATGAAGTGATGGCAGACAACCGTCCAGGCTGCCAGGGCCCGGAGGGCTTGAAGCGAAATCAGCATGTTTACCGCCTTTTCTGAAACCTGACCGTGCGCACTTTCGGTGCACTCTCACAGGGTCCGACTGTAAAAAAGGGGCAAAGGTCATCCGGATTGATAAACGGTTTACAACGTTGCGTGGGAGCTGGCTATCCAGCTCCCACACTGACCGCTTCTATCGCCTGCACGCGCTTACAGGTTCTCGTAGCGGTTCATGTCCAGCACGCCCGCCTCTTGCGGTTCGGTCTCCTGGATGTAGCGCGTCAGGTCATGGAAGAAGTCCCAGAACTGCGGGTTGGTGCGGCGCACGCCCCAGCGCTCGACGATCTTGTCGAAGCTGGCCTGGTCCTTGGACTGTTGCAGGGCGTCAACAAACTGCGGCACTTCGTCGGCCGGGATGTTGAACATGAAGTTGGGGTAGCTGCTGAGCACGCCGGGGTACAGGGTCAGGCTGTCCAGCCCCGGGATGTAGCGGTAGGCCTCGCCCAGCAGGAACGCCACGTTGGTGTGCGCACGGTTGCGCAGCAGGCTGTAGACCATGCGCCCGCTTTTGCCCTGTATGCGCAGCATGGTCGCCTCGGGCATGTGCTCGATCACCTTGAGCCCGGCCTGGGGTCGCGACACCAGGCGGCTGAGCGACTGCTCGACGTTCTTGAACTCTTCGCTGATGCCGTCGCGCGAGCAGTAGGCGCCCGTGCAGCGGTTGATCGGGTCGGGGCTGGCGTTGAGCGTCGCCGGCGCGCTGGATCAGCTTGAGGCCAAAGTCGCGCTTGGGGTCATGTGCGTTGAGCTGCATGGCGCTAGGCGTGCTGGTGTCGATTTTCTGGTAATCGAGCCACATCTTCACCTTGCCGCTGTTCTGGTACCAGCTGTCCAGGATCTTGCCGCGCTTGTCGGCCGGCATCAGGCGCAGGAAGTTGATTTCCGCACCATTGCGGATCAAGTCGAAGTACAGGCGCGTCTGCGCTTGGTGCGCCACGTTGCCGTACACGTCGAAGTTCACCGCCAACTGATAGTACGTGCGCTCCAGCAGCGGGTAGTCGAACAGCCACATCGTGGTGGGCACGTCACCGATCAGGCCCTTGTTCACCGAGGCGCTGTCGAAGTGGCGGAAGATGGTCAGCAGCGCGTTGTCATTGCCGGCCCACAGGGTCGCCCAGCTGGGTGGCGGCATGTCGGCGTAGGCATCGCGGCGCAGGTCCTCATAGGCGTTGCGCTTGTCGCGATAGGCCAGCCACAGGGTCAGGATGCTGCCGACATTGTCGTCCTGGCCAGGCATTTCCAGCAACGGCGTGGCCTTGGCGCGGTAGGCGGCATCGGTGACGTAGCGGTCGTGGGCCGGCTCCTGGAACAGTGCCCAGAAGTGGTCGCGGATCACATCGGTGGCGATCTGCCCGCGGCACACCGGGCCACGGATGAAGGTGCGCACGAAGTATTCGGCGTTATCCAGCATGAACTGGTAGCGCGCCACCGCCGGGATGGCCTGGAAGGTCTCGAACGGGTTGGCGCGGTGGCGCGGGCCGTAGCCGGGCAGCGCCGTGGCGTGCCAGTCACCGCTGTAGAACAGCTGCTTGACGCGCTTGAGCTTGGCCGGCCCCATGGGATAGGTGATGTGGGTCTTGTGCACGATCACGCCCTGCACCGCCATCAGCCGGTAATAGAACACCGCGCCGGGGTCATCATCGGGGCGGCGGGTGGCGATCAGGTCGATGGGCTGGCCACTGGGCGTGCGCGAGCGCACCCACTGGAAGAAGTGCCCCGGCTCGCCACCGACAAAATAGATGTGCGCCAGGAACAGGTGCTCGTACAGCCAGCGCGCCACCAGGGCCTCGGTAGAACCCGGGCGGTTGAACAGCGCTTCCCACTCGGCGATTTGCGCGGCCTCTTTCGGGCTGGCCTTGATGGCCTGCTGGTCGACCGGCGCGCCGGCGGCGATCCAGCGGCGCACGGTGGCGTACTGGGCGTCGGTGAGACCCGTCACGCCCAGGGGCATGCCTTCATGCACGTGGGCGGCGGCGTAGGCGTCGAATTCGCCGGGCATGGGGCACATGTTGGTGCGGTTCAGGCCCAAGGCAATGTTGTCAGGCAGTTTCGAGTTGGGCGGCAGCGGGTTGTCGTGCCCCAGCTCGAGCATGCGCGCCATCAGCGCGGCCTGGCTGCCTTGGGCGTCCAGCACCGAATAGAAGCCCTTGCGGCGCCAGGCGTCCTGGCCGAAAGCGTCATAAAAGATGCGCGTGGGGTCTACCGCGGTGCTGCGCTCGCCCTGGTACACGGGCACCTTGCTGGCGCCGCGGGTCGCGCCCTCGGCGCTGCCCAGGTTGAGCTGGCAGGCGGCGTCGTTGCAGGCATGGCAGGCCACGCACTTTTCGGTAAGGATGGGCTGGATATCTCGGGTATACGAAATCGCCGGGCTGGCGACGGGGTCTTGCGCGTGGGCAGTCAGGCAGGCAAACAATATGACTGCGGCGGCAAGGAAGCGATGCACCATGTGGCGGTGTCCTGATTGTGTAATAAGCAGTGTTGATTCTACCTGTGGCCGTGCGCCCTCAACATGAGCCGAATTCATGTAAACGAAGGAAGCGTTTAAAAGCGCGCAGGTTTGTTATTATTCCGCCTCTTCAGTTTCGCTTCTTCATTTTTGTTTTTGTCTCGACAGGTAGCCCTATGTCTGACCGCAGCGCTCGTCTCCAAGCACTTCAGCAAGCCCTCAAAGAGCGCATTCTGATTCTCGATGGCGGCATGGGTACTATGATCCAGAGCTACCGTCTGGAGGAATCCGACTATCGTGGCACGCGCTTCGCCGACTGGCCGAGCGACGTCAAGGGCAACAACGACCTGCTGCTGCTGAGCCGCCCGGACGTGATCGCCGCCATCGAAAAGGCCTACCTGGACGCCGGCGCAGACATTCTCGAGACCAACACCTTCAACGCTACCCAGGTGTCCCAGGCCGATTACGGCATGGAGTCGCTGGTGTATGAACTGAACGTGGAAGGCGCGCGCATCGCCCGTGAAGTGTGCGACGCCAAGACCCGCGAAACCCCGAACAAGCCGCGCTTCGTCGCCGGCGTGCTGGGCCCTACCAGCCGAACCTGCTCCATTTCCCCGGACGTCAACGACCCCGGCTACCGCAACGTCACCTTCGACGAGTTGGTGGAAAACTACACCGAGGCCACCGAAGGCCTGATCGAGGGCGGCGCCGACCTGATCCTGATCGAAACCATTTTCGACACCCTCAACGCCAAGGCGGCGATTTTCGCCGTGCAGGGCGTGTTCGAGAAAATCGGCTTCGAATTGCCGATCATGATCTCTGGCACCATCACCGACGCCTCCGGCCGTACCCTGTCGGGCCAGACCACCGAAGCCTTCTGGAACTCGGTGGCGCACGCCAAGCCGATCTCGGTCGGCCTGAACTGCGCCCTGGGCGCCAGCGACCTGCGCCCCTACCTGGAAGAGCTGTCCAACAAGGCCGGCACCCACGTGTCCGCGCACCCCAACGCCGGCCTGCCGAATGCCTTCGGTGAATACGACGAAACCCCGGCGCAAATGGCCGTGGTGGTCGAAGAGTTCGCGGCCAGCGGCTTCCTGAACATCATCGGCGGTTGCTGCGGCACCACCCCGGGCCACATCCAGGCCATCGCCGAGGCCGTGGCCAAGTACCCACCGCGGCCGATCCCGGACATCCCCAAGGCCTGCCGACTGTCGGGCCTGGAGCCGTTCACCATCGACCGCAGCTCGCTGTTCGTCAACGTCGGCGAGCGCACCAACATCACCGGCTCGGCCAAGTTCGCCCGCCTGATCCGCGAAGAGAACTACACCGAAGCACTGGAAGTGGCCCTGCAGCAAGTGGAAGCCGGCGCCCAGGTGATCGACATCAACATGGACGAGGGCATGCTCGATTCGAAGAAGGCGATGGTCACCTTCCTCAACCTGATCGCGGGCGAGCCGGACATTTCCCGCGTGCCGATCATGATCGACTCCTCCAAGTGGGAAGTGATCGAAGCCGGCCTCAAGTGCATCCAGGGCAAGGGCATCGTCAACTCCATCAGCATGAAGGAAGGCGTGGACGCCTTCATTCACCACGCCAAGCTGTGCAAGCGCTACGGCGCCGCCGTGGTGGTGATGGCTTTCGACGAAGCCGGCCAGGCCGATACCGAGGCGCGCAAGAAGGAAATCTGCAAGCGCAGCTACGACATCCTGGTGAACGTGGTGGGCTTCCCGCCGGAAGACATCATCTTCGACCCGAACATTTTCGCCGTGGCCACCGGCATCGAGGAACATAACAACTACGCAGTCGACTTCATCAACGCCTGCGCCTTCATCCGTGACGAACTGCCCTATGCCCTGAGCAGCGGCGGCGTGTCCAACGTGTCGTTCTCGTTCCGCGGCAACAACCCGGTGCGCGAGGCCATTCACTCGGTGTTCCTGCTGTACGCGATTCGCAACGGCCTGACCATGGGTATCGTCAACGCCGGCCAGCTGGAAATCTACGACCAGATCCCCCAGGAACTGCGCGATGCCGTGGAAGACGTGGTGCTCAACCGCACCCCGGAAGGCACCGACGCCCTGCTGGCCATCGCCGACAAGTACAAGGGCGATGGCAGCGTCAAGGAAGCCGAGACTGAGGAATGGCGCACCTGGGAGGTCAACAAGCGCCTGGAACACGCACTGGTCAAGGGCATCACCACCCACATCGTCGAGGACACCGAAGAGTCGCGGCAGTCGTTCAAGCGCCCCATCGAGGTGATCGAAGGCCCGCTGATGTCGGGCATGAACATCGTGGGTGACCTGTTCGGCTCGGGCAAGATGTTCCTGCCCCAGGTGGTGAAATCCGCTCGCGTGATGAAACAGGCCGTGGCCCACCTGATTCCCTTTATCGAAGAGGAAAAGGGCGACAAGCCGGAGGCCAAGGGCAAGATCCTGATGGCCACGGTGAAAGGCGACGTGCACGACATCGGCAAGAACATTGTCGGCGTGGTGCTGGGTTGCAACGGCTATGACATTGTCGACCTGGGCGTGATGGTGCCGGCGGAAAAAATCCTGCAGGTGGCCAAGGAGGAGCGGTGCGACATCATCGGCCTGTCCGGGCTGATCACCCCGTCGCTGGACGAAATGGTCCACGTGGCCCGCGAGATGCAGCGCCAGGGCTTCCACCTGCCGCTGATGATCGGTGGCGCCACCACCTCCAAGGCGCACACGGCGGTGAAGATCGAGCCCAAGTACAGCAACGACGCGGTGATCTACGTCACCGACGCCTCGCGTGCCGTGGGCGTGGCCACCCAGCTGCTGTCCAAGGAGCTCAAGCCGGCCTTTGTCGAGCGTACCCGCCTGGAATACATTGACGTGCGCGAGCGCACCGCCAACCGCAGCGCACGCACCGAGCGCCTGAGCTACCCGCAGGCGATCGCCGCCAAGGCCAGCTTCGACTGGACCGGCTATGCCCCGGTGAAACCGACCTTCACCGGCGCCAAGGTGCTGGATGACATCGACCTGAACGTGCTGGCCGAGTACATCGACTGGACGCCGTTCTTCATTTCCTGGGATTTGGCCGGCAAGTTCCCGCGCATTCTCACCGACGAGGTGGTGGGCGAAGCGGCCACCGCGCTGTACGAGGACGCCCGGGCGATGCTGCGCAAGCTGATCGACGAAAAGCTGATCAGTGCCCGCGCGGTGTTCGGTTTCTGGCCGGCCAACCAGGTGGACCACGACGACATCGAAGTGTACGCCGACGACGGTCGTCCCCTGGCGCGCCTGCACCACCTGCGCCAGCAGACCATCAAGCCCGACGGCAAGCCGAACTTCAGCCTGGCCGACTTCGTCGCGCCCAAAGACAGCGGCGTCACCGACTACGTGGGTGGTTTCATCACCACCGCCGGCATCGGTGCCGAGGAAGTGGCCAAGGCCTATCAGGACAAGGGCGACGACTACAACTCGATCATGGTCAAGGCCCTGGCCGACCGCCTGGCCGAGGCCTGCGCCGAGTGGCTGCACCAGCAGGTGCGCAAGCAGCACTGGGGCTACGACAAGGATGAGGCGCTGGACAACGAAGCGCTGATCAAGGAGCAGTACAAGGGCATCCGCCCGGCGCCTGGCTACCCGGCCTGCCCGGATCACACCGAGAAAGGCACGTTGTTCGAGCTGCTGGACCACAACGGCCAGAGCGGCGTGACCTTGACCGAGCACTTCGCCATGTTCCCGGCCGCGGCCGTCAGCGGCTGGTACTTCGCCCACCCGCAGGCGCAGTACTTCGCCGTGGGCAAGGTGGACAAGGACCAGGTGCAGGCGTACAGCGAGCGCAAGCGCCAGGACTTGACCATCAGCGAACGCTGGCTGGCGCCGAACCTGGGTTACGACGCGTAAGCCCCCCTGCAGCGATTGTTTATGTGGGAGCGGGCTCTGCCCGCTCCCACAGGGCGGTAGCTGCTACGCTTGGGCATATCCGTGCGGAAATGCCCAACATGCCCGACCCCAAGCCCCCTACCCTCTGGCAGATGCTGCACAGCATCCTGGCCGCCGCCTTCGGCGTGCAAAGCCAGCGAAACCGCGAACGCGACTTCACCCACGGCAAGCCCGCGCACTTCGTCGTGCTCGGTATTCTCTGCACCGCGGTGTTCGCGCTGTTGCTGTTCGGGGTGGTGAAGCTGGTGGTTCACCTGGCCGGGGTGTGAACTTATTGGTGACTGACCCAGAACACGGCGGCAGACACCACCAGAATGATGAGGAACAGAATGGCCCAGGCATCGACGCTGCTGTCGGGTTTGCGGCTTTTCACGGGATTGCTCATGGTGCGTTCGCCTCTTTATGGTTTTTATCAGGACGCCCTGTGAGTAAAGTTCAGCCATGCCCCCTCGGCAAGTAAGGAATTACGACTAAAGTAGCGGAGTTAGTACGTTTAGTTCTTTCCTTATATTCAAACATCACTTTTGAACATAACCCTAAACTGGTATCTTTCGTCGGCTCCGCTGGGAGTGCGCGGCCGTGCGCGCAGATTTGCTGTAAGCAGCCTGAGAACAGGACACCTATGTACGTTTACGACGAGTACGATCAACGGATCATCGAGGACCGCGTCAAGCAGTTCCGTGACCAGACCCGACGCTACCTGGCCGGGGAGCTCAGCGAAGAAGAGTTCCGCCCGCTGCGCCTGCAAAATGGCCTCTACATTCAACGCTTCGCGCCGATGCTGCGCGTGGCCGTGCCTTATGGCCAGCTGACTTCGCGCCAGACGCGAATGATGGCCAAGATCGCTCGCGACTACGACAAGGGCTACGCCCACATCAGTACTCGCCAGAACGTACAGTTCAACTGGCCGGCGGTGGAAGATATCCCGGACATCCTGGCTGAGCTGGCCACCGTGCAGATGCACGCCATCCAGACCAGCGGCAACTGCCTGCGCAACGTCACCACCGACCAGTTCGCCGGCGTTGCCGCGGACGAAGTCATCGACCCGCGCCCGTGGTGCGAAATCGTGCGTCAGTGGACCACCTTCCACCCCGAATTCGCCTACCTGCCGCGCAAGTTCAAGATCGCCGTCAACGGTGCCAGCACTGACCGTGCCGCCATCGAAGTGCACGACATCGGCCTTGAGCCAGTGCACAACGCCGCCGGCGAACTGGGTTTCCGCGTGCTGGTGGGTGGCGGCCTGGGCCGTACCCCGGTGGTGGGTTCGTTCATCAACGAATTCCTGCCGTGGCAAGACCTGCTCAGCTACCTGGACGCCATCCTGCGCGTGTACAACCGCTATGGCCGCCGGGACAACAAGTACAAGGCGCGCATCAAGATCCTGGTCAAGGCCCTCACCCCCGAGGTGTTTGCCCAGAAAGTCGACGCCGAAATGGAACACCTGCGCGGCGGCAGCACCACGCTGACCGAGGCCGAGCTGCAGCGCGTGGCCAAGCACTTCGTCGACCCGGACTACAAGGTCCTGCCTGACTTCGCCGCCGAACTGACCGCCCTGGACGCCGAACACCCCGGTTTCGCCCGCTGGCGCACGCGCAACACCCTGGCCCACAAGAAGCCGGGCTACGTGGCCGTGACCCTGTCGCTGAAACCCACTGGCGTGGCCCCCGGCGACCTGACCGACAAGCAACTGGACGCCGTCGCCGACCTGGCCGACCGCTACAGCTTCGGCCAACTGCGCACCTCCCACGAACAGAACATCATTCTGGCCGACGTCGAACAGAGCCGCCTGCACGCCCTGTGGCTGGAACTGCGCGAGAGCGGCTTCGCCACCCCGAACATCGGTCTGCTCACCGACATCATCTGCTGCCCGGGCGGTGATTTCTGCTCGCTGGCCAACGCCAAGTCGATCCCGATCGCCGAATCCATCCAGCGCCGTTTCGACGACCTGGACTACCTGTTCGACATCGGCGAGCTGGACCTGAACATTTCCGGCTGCATGAACGCCTGTGGTCACCACCACGTGGGCCACATCGGCATCCTGGGCGTGGACAAGAAAGGCGAAGAGTTCTACCAAGTATCCCTGGGTGGCAGCGCCAGCCGCGACGCCAGCCTGGGCAAGATCCTCGGCCCTTCCTTCGCCCAGGACGCCATGCCCGACGTGATCAGCAAGCTGATTGACGTGTACGTGGAAAAGCGCACTGAAGATGAACGTTTCATCGACACCTACCAGCGCATTGGTATCGAGCCCTTCAAGGAGCGCGTCTATGCAGCGAATCATTAAGAACAACGCGGTCGTCGACGAGACCTGGCACCTGCTGCCCAAGGACGCGACCCTGGACGGCATCAGCAACTGCGACGACCTGATCGTGCCGCTGGCCCTGTGGCGCGAACACGCCCACGCCCTGAAAGCCCGCGACGGCGGCCTGGGCGTGTGGCTGGACAGCGACGAGGAAGCCGAGGAAATCGGTGAGGACGCCAACCAGTTCCAGGTCATTGCCCTGAACTTCCCGGCGTTCACCGACGGCCGCAACTACTCCAACGCCCGCCTGCTGCGTGATCGCTACGGCTTCAAGGGCGAGCTGCGCGCCATCGGCGACGTGCTGCGCGACCAGTTGTTCTACCTGCACCGCTGCGGTTTCGATGCCTTCGCCCTGCGCGCCGACAAGGACCCGTACGAAGCACTGGAAAGCCTGAAAGACTTTTCGGTGACCTACCAGGCCGCCACCGACGAACCGCTGCCGCTGTTCCGTCGTCGCTGACCGCCGCCCCCGCGCCCGCCCGGGCGCAGGGGCCGCTACCCTGCCCGGCTCACGCTGGCAGGGCCAGCACCACCCGTGTCAACGTTTCCACCAACGCATCGCTGGCCTGAATCCGGGCGGCTTTCAGGCGCGCATGCGCCTGCAAGCGCTGGCGCGCATCCATGCTGCGACCCGGTATCACCCCCAATGCCTGCCCCTGCACCCGTGCGTCGCTGAACAGGCTGGCCAGCACCTCGGCGCTCAACGCCGGTACAGCGCTGTGGTTCAAGTACTCGCGGCCGGTTTCCACCAAGTAACGCCCACCGTCAAGCCACGGCGCGTGCACCTGCGCAAACGCCTCGGGGGAATGCCGAGCCAGGCACTGACGCCAACCTGCCTGGCGCACCAGCCAGGCGCACAACGCTTCGTCGTCGAGGGTGTCACCCTGCCCCGTCACCGACCGCCGCACGCCTTCGGCCAATGCGCGCAACGGCTCCACAGCGCCTTCGGCGACGTGCGCCAGGCGATGAAACAGCACGCGGTTTTCAGCCTCATCCAGCAGCCGTTGACCCCCTTCGCCGCCGCAGGTCATGTGCTCCAGCAGGTCGTCCCGCAGCTGATGCTGGCCGATGCCAGGGTCGTCGGCCGACGGCTCGCAGCAGGCACGAATCAGCGCGGCGATGCGCTGCTGACAGGCGTGAGGATCTCGGCGGTACGTGGCACTGGCGCTAAAGCGATCCAGGGCGTCCACCAGGCCATCCACGTCGGCCTGCTCATTGAACTGCGCCACGTACTCACGCTGCACCGCATCGAGCGCCCCCGCCCAGTGCCGTCCCGGGTGGATCAGGCGTAGCATTGGCCCTTGCGCAGCATGGTCCGGCGGCCAGTGCACCACGGGCTCGACCTGCACCTGGTGCAGGCGCGCCAGGCTGACGGCGCTCAAACCCTGAGCGGAAATTTCCAGCCGCTGATGCCCGAGCCCAGGGGCGCCTTGGAAGAAATGCAACCCTTGCAAGCGCGGCACGTCCACCAGCGGGTTATCGCGAAGCGACACCCAGCGCAGGTTCAAGCCTGCCATCAACGTCGACAACCCCGCTGGCCAGGCATGCAGGCCAGCGTCGCTGACGTCCAGGTAACGCACCTGGAGTAACGGCGTGAGGTCAATCTGCTCGCCCAAGGGGTTGCCCGCCAGCGACAGGCCACGCAAGGCAGGCAACTGACGCAAAGGCCCCAGCCCCCTCACGGGCAGCACGATGCCGTTGTCTTCCAGGCTCAACTCCTCCAACTGCGACAAACGCCCCAGTTGCTCGAAACCCTGGGCATCCAGGCCATGACAGGTGTTGTTCAAACGCAGTTCGGTCAACGCCTGCAAGCCGCCAAGGGCCTCCAACGCGGGTAGGGGCAGGCGCATAGGGTTGTGGCTGAGAATCAGCGAATCCAGGCGGTGCAAGCCCGCCAGCGGTTCGAACAGTGTGTCGGCAGGCCGCAATCGGTTGTGGCGCAGGTTCAATGCCCGCAGGTCAGCCATGCCGGCGATGGCGGTTGGCAGTTCGGTGAGGTGATTGCCTTGCAGGTCCAGCTCCTCCAGGCGGGGGAAGGCACGCAAGAATTCGGAAGGGTCGAAGCGCAGGCCCAGACGTCGCAGCTTCAGCACGGAAACGTGCCTGAAGTCGGCGGTCAATTCCGGCAACTCCCCTACCAGATAATCACTCAACACCAGTTGATAGCGCGGCACAGCCAGTTCAGCCACCGGAGCCATGAGCGTTTCGCGGCGCCAGGCCGCCAGCAGCCCATCAGCCGCGGCGCGACGCTGCTGCGGGGTGACGATCACCACGTTGCCGTGCTCGTCGCGCGCCGCCCCTTCTTCGGCCACCCAGGTATCAAGGCTAGCGTGCAGCTCGCTGTACTGCGCTTCAAGACGCTCCAGAGGCGCCAGCGGCTCGACGCCGAAACTGGCTTGCAAGGCGCGCACCTGCGCAATGTCCATAAGCGGGTAAAGGCGCCTCAGCCGCAGCCTGACTTGCAGGCGCAACGAGCCGATCTGCCCCGCGCCTTCGCCACTCAGGGCATAACCGGCCAGGCCCTCGGCTTGGCGCACCGGTGGGCGCAGCCACGGCAGCTCGCGGCGCTGGCCGAGTAGCCGTGCGGCCAGCGGTCGATCGGCGGCCAGCGCGTCGAACACCTGCTGTCGCATCCAGGCGGCATCGTCCATGTCCAGCGCCACCCACTGCGCCGGCGTCAGGGTGTGGACCAGCACCTCGGACAGCTCGTCGCGCACCACTTCGCTGCGCCCTGCCGCCGCCAGCAAGCGGTAATCATGAGCCTGGCGCACGATGATGCGCGGCGCCGGAGCGTCGGCCGGCCCCATGCGCGCCAGCAGCGGGCCGCGCTCGCTGCCATCGCGTAGCTCCACCGCCAGTTGCCGCGGCCAGCGCGGCAAACGCGCGACCCCGGCCATCAGCAGGCGCTCGGCGTCAGGCAGGCGCGCCGCCGGCAGGTAGAGGTCGATGCAAGCGCGGTTCAACTGAGCCTCGCGCAGCGCCAGGCGCGCCTGCTCGCCCAAGCGCAAGGGCACCCGCCCAGCCGTCAGCCGCTGGTGCTCGGCGGTGCTGGCGCCGTCGGCAATCAAGTGCGCGGCACGCGGCGACAGCCCGGGAAAATCGCGACGCACCGTAGCGGCCTGCGCCGACAGCGGCAGCGGTTCGCCGTGCAGTCGCGTCAGTGCCGCCGCGCGCTGCGGCGGCGCCAATTCAAGGGCTTGGCGGGCGACGCGCATGTCCGCCAGCACCTCCTGCATCGCCGCCGGCACCGGCAAGTGAAACGCCGCCGCATGGTGCAGCTGCGCGTTAGTGACGCCGCTCAAGCGCCGGGCCCGGTCGAGCCAGGCGCTGTCCACGTCATCAGTGAGAAGGCCCAGCTCATGCCACGTCTGGGCCAGTGCCGCCTCGGCGGCGGGGGAAATCTGCATGGTGAAACTCCAGAGAAGCCCAACCCGCGACGCCGTCACGGGCCGGGCAGTGCAGCGCACGCTATCAGGAAGGGTTGAGGCGGAACTGCTCGAGGGTCTTCTCGCGCACCACCGCAGTGATCGCTTTTTCCAACTCGAGCTTGTACCAGGTGAAAATCTGCCACCTCACGCCTTCGGACAGTTGCACCTGCTGAGGCTTGCCAGCGCTGTCGCGCCATGGGATAGGCGTTGGCTCGGTGGCCGAGGTGAACTGGCTCAATTGGTCGATGGCGGCCTCCAAGCGCTTGCCGCTCAGGTCGAAAGGTTTGGGGCGGTCGATGACATCTTCGAACACGTTACTCACATCGTCCCAGTGCGCCTGCACCGCCTCGAACGCCTCAGGGGCAACTCGCTTCCAGTAACGCTGCCAGAAAGGCTGCGCCACCAACCATTCAGGCAGACGCTGGCCGGTGAGCACCTTGACTTCACGGGCCACTTTCGTAGCAGTGGCGTTGCTGATTTTTTCCGCGAAGAGACGAACAGGCTGAGGAAGCAACCCCAGCTTCGGCTGCACCAGCTCACGCAGCCTCAAGCGGATTTCCACTTCGTCGGGTTCCAGGGGGTCGGCCGCCAGTTCGGCATCGCTCAGATCATCCAGCGGGTGCCTCAGAACCTCCGGCCCGTTGCCCTGTAACCAGTTGCGTCGCCCGGTGCGCGCCCGGGCAATGGCCGCGCCGTATTCATCGGTCATCGACGCCGCCAGCAGTTGCCAGCCAAGGTCGCGTAACGGTTGGATCATGCTTATCCCACCCTCGGGCACCGAAGACGCTGCCTGCCACGCCAATACGGTGGTTTCAAACTGATCGATCAGGGTGATGATGCCATCGCCGCAGGTTTGCTGCGCATTGTTAGCCTGCTCGAACACCTGGGCTCGTAGATCGTCCAACCCAAGGCCGTCGCCTACGGGGCGCTCTACCGGCGGCACGATGACCTCCAGCAATGTCCACATGCGCTGGTTGAAGACGTCCGGGGCGCGCTGGTAGGCGGCGGTTGTGCGGAACTGCTCCATCACTTGATAAAACGCCTCGGCGGCAGGCTGAAGACGGTCGGCGGCAATCCGCGCGGCCAAGTCCGGGGGGGCGGCGACCAGCGCGTCCACTGGCGCTCCCCTCGGTGGAATATAGATAAAGTCGGTATTGCGCAACAGTTCACGGCTGCGTGGCGACAACGGATTGCCATCCAGGGTCAACTCGACTTCCCAACTGAGCTCCTCCATCTGCGCGGCAGTGAAATTCGGCAGCTCGACAATGGCGTTCTGGTCCAAATTGACCCTGACCACGCCTATCGTGTCGCCCGCCGGTGGCATCAACAACTCGGTCAGCCCCGGGGGCCACGCTGCGATGCCCGCGTCGAACAGGCCGAGAGTTTGCAGACGTCCCATGCGGGTGACATCCGGCGGGATGCCGAGGCGGGTCTCACTCAGGTCCAAGGTGTGCAACTGGTCCAACCGGGCCAGCGACGCCTGGCGAACCGCGTTGAGTTCCACACGCGTGCCGCGCAAGCGAAGCTCTCGCAGGTGGTCCATTTGCCCGAGCACCGCAAAGGCGGCGTCATCCAGCGAGATAGTATTGGAAGACAGGTCCAGCCGGCGCAGGCTGCCCAGGTCGCGCAGGGTGGCCAGCGCCGCGGCACTCAATGGGTTCGCCTCGGGGAAACTGGGGTAGACACTGAACGCGTCGGGCAGTTCCAACTGCACGAGGTTGGAGCCAAACCCCTCCTCCACCGTCAACGCCTCGAACATGGTGTCGCTGACGGCCAGGTTGTTTTTGCCCAACTTGAGAATCTTGAGGTGGGCCAACTGCCCGATGGCTGCGGGGATTTGCGTTAGCACGTTGTCCTGCAGGTTGAGCCGGCCCAGCAGGGGAAATTGCGCGATGAAGGCCGAGAGATCCTCTTGCGGGCCCATGCCGGTGAGCGTGAGCGAGTCGATATGACTGAAGTCAGCGGTGATCACCGGCAACGCACCCACCTCGCCGCCGGACAGTACCAGCGTGGCGCCTTCGCGGCGCCAGGCAGCGAGCAGGCGGTTGCGCACGGTGCGGCGCGCCACCACCTGGGCCGGGCTGCCTTGGCGAGCCCATTCGTTCAGGCTGCGGTCGAGCACCCTAAATTCGGTTTCCAGCCGAGTGATTGCCAGCGAGTCGCTCTCGCCAGGCCGCCGCACCGCGTTGAGTACCCGCCGCAGCGCGGCGTTGTCCAGGCTAGGGTAAAGGTCTTGCAGGCGGGCGGTGTTGCCGCCGAACAGTCGCCCACGGCCACTGAGCTCGTAACCGAGTACCCCGTTGACCACGGTGGGCACGCGGAACCACGGCTCCACCAGGCGCTGGCCAAGCAACAGCCGGGCACGGTCACGATCGGCCACGGCTAAGCGCAACAGGCCATCGCGCAGGGCCTCACCGCCGTTGCTGGGCAGCGACAGGGACGCACGGGTGGAATCCGGTAACGCTCGGTTGATGGCCGTGAACAGGTCGACCTGCGCCGACAGTTCCTGCTCGCGCGCATCGAACGCCTGGTACAGGCCATCACGACGCACCACGAACTTGACCTCGGCGGCGGTTTCGCTGCCAGCCGCCGCCAGCGTCGGACCGCCCACGTAATCGGCCACCAGTTCGATACGCGTGCGCGCGTCCCAGCCGGGCAAATGTTCCATCAGGCCCAGCGCCAGCAGATCACGGTCGGGCGAGGTGCGGGCAGCGTCCATCAGGGCCGCGGTGGCGGTATTCAGCCGCAGGTCGCGCACCTGCAGGCGCGCGGCCTCGGCCAGGCGCAGGGGCACTTTGCCGTCGAGCAAGCGCTCCAGGTCGCGGTCGCTGGCCAGCGTCAGCAGGTCGTTGGCCACACGGTTGGACAGCCCGGGAAAGTCGCGCTGCAACGGCAAGGCTGCGGGGTCCAGCGTCGGTTGGCGGCGGGCGATCAGCCCGCCGGCGATCTCATCGCGCACCGCGCCCACTTGCTCGGCCAGGGCCTCGGCCAAGGCCTGCGCCTGGGCGCGCTCAGTGCTGCCCACGTTGTCAGCAAACAGCTCAGCTTTGTGCCGCGCACGCAACTGCTGCACCACCCGTTCGCCAAGGCGGCCGCTGCGCCAATCATCACGGGTAAGTTCGATGCGTTGGCCGTCACGCCCCGGCAGGAAATCCCTGACGCTGCCATCCTCGCCCAGTACCCGCAGGCCCAGGCCTTCCGGCCAGCGCGGCAAGCGGGCCAGCAACGGCAATGCATAATCGGCACCCTCCGCCAACGGCAGCTGCTCGCGCAGCCCGGTGGCCAGGGCATCGACACTGCGCTGGGCACGCACACGCTCCAGCACCTCTTCCAGCACCGGGGGCATGGACTGGCGATTGACCTGCAATTGGCGCAGCTGCGCTTCGCTGAAGCCACAGGCCTGGCGCAGGCGCACCAGTTCGTGGTCGGCCAGGCCGTCGGTGACCGCGCCAAACCGGCGCATCAGGCTTGAGCCCTCCCATTCCAGCGGCCGCTCATGCACATGCTGCCAGGCCCCCGCGCCGTTATCGTGCAGCAGCGGCTGGTAATCGGCGGCCAAACGCGGATGCTGCAGGGTCCATTGGCCGCTGGCGGGGTCCAACTGCTGCTCGAACAGGCGCCCGTCCAGGCTCACGTAGTGCTTGCCATCCACCACATATTGGCCGGCGGCGTTGGGCTCCAGGCCCTCGGGCAGCACCACGTCACTGGCGTAGGCGGACAGGTCCGGGTGCACCAGGCGGGTGGCGCCGCGGGCATCGGTGACCGGCACCAGTGCCTCGACAAACGGCGAGCGTGCCAGGGCGACACCCCCCACCACACCGGCCCCAATCATCGCCACGTTCTGCGCGACGCTGGCAAAGTGCTCCATGGCTTCGGCGGTCTGGCCGTGCGTCCAATCATCCACGCCCAGGCACACGTCCTTGACCAACTCCACCGCTCCCACCACCGCCATCAGCTCACCCACGCCAGGCACGCTGAAGGCCGCCAGGTTGAGCACCGACAAACCAGCGCTTTCCCACCAGGCCAGACGCCGGGCACGGGCGCGGCGGTCCTGCTCACTGGTGGGCACCACCAGGGCCTTGGCGTTACGCTGGATCATTTGCACGTGATGCCAGAACATGAGGCGCGTCAGGGTGATGGGGTACGGATCACTGCGCACACCAATGTCGGCATTGGGGTCACGCTGCGGCACGCTGGGTTGAATTTGCAGCGGCCAGGTCGGCGGGGTTGGGCTCAGGGTGTTGTTCAGGCGCCGAATGAAGTCGGCGGCATCGCGGTGCGGCACAAAGCGCAGAAAGTATTGCTGGTACGCCGGTGAACGCAGCTTCTCGCGCAATTGGTCGGCGAACGCCTGCAACGACGAGTAGCACTTGAGCGGCGCATCGGGCTCACCCGGCAGGTACACCAGGCACTCGCCCGGGTTGCCGAGCGGAGCGATCAACAGGGCACCGCCCAGGCGCAAGCCACTGCGAAACGTGGTACGCAGCAGGCGCAACTGGTGGAACGCCACTGGGCGGTTGGCCCATAGCGGCACCTCGCCTGCCTGCTGGGGTTGAGTAATCTGCAGAACCATGCGGTAGGCATCTTCGTACAGGTGCCCTTTGATGCGGGCCGTCACAGCCTCTACCTCAAGGCGGTCGCGCAGCTGGAATTCAAGCAGCATGCGCTTGCGCTCCGGGGTCAAATCACGGGTCGGCGCCTTGAAACTGCCAATGCCGAAGGCTTCGACGACGTGCGCCTGGTAACGCTTGCCCAAATCCAGTTGCCGGCACAGGGCCGCGAAGTCATGAGGCGCCAGGTCCACTACCTGCGCCTGGTCGACGATGTAGCGCAAGGTGCCGTCGTCATTGATCGCGTAGGTGAATACCCCGACGGGCAAGATCACCGAGCCCGCCTCGATGCCACCGGGGCTTGCCTCGTCGGCGTCGAAGTTCTGCAGCGCCGCTTCCAGCAGGGTCTGGCTGACCGGGTTGAGGCGCACATAGAGCGGGTCGGCGTCACGCACCATGCGCACCAGCTCATATTTATTCACGTCCAGCTTGAGCTGTGGGTAGCGCCGATCGAGCTCGGCCTGCAACAGCGGCGCGCAGAACGCCTGAGGGGTTTGCAGCGCGCCGGTCACCTTCATGGCCTGAACGTTGCTGTACAGACTGGTGCGCGAACTCTTGAAGTAGCGTTCGCGCAGGGCTGGCGGGGCACTGATCAACCAATCAGGAAGCGCGGCCTGGATCAAGCCCTGGTGTGGGCTTTGGTCGTCGGGGTAATAGTCAAGATCTGTCGAATCGAGGGTCATGCGTGAAGCTCCATCTGCCAGAAACCCGCCACGGCAAGTGGCGGGCGGGGTTGGCAGTGAAACAATTGCGGGGGCCGTAGCTGACCTAACTAAGTAGTGCGCAGGCAGGAAAGCCGCCCACGCCCAGCGTGGGAAAAAGCCCCGTCAGGGGGCCAGCACCGTTGCGCTCAAGGCCCGGACCAGAGCGGCGCGAGCCAGGCGCTCGGCAGTATTCAAGACCTGGCGAGCTGCTTCGGCATCAGCGGGGCTGAGCGTGACGCGTTGGGGTTGGCCTTCCACCTGCCAGGTGTGGGCCGGCAGAAAGTCTTGCAACGACGCCATCACATCGGCGGGCACACTTTCCAGCGCGGCATCCGGATCATCCAACGCCAGCAGGTAGGCATGGCCGGTGTACCAGTGCTCGCGCAGCGCGGCGAAACGCTCGGGCCAGCGCCGCTGCACGTACTGGCGCCACCATGGTTGCTCAATCAGCCAGTCGAGCTGGTGGGCCACCGTGTCGGCAGCTCGCACGGCGGCTTCCACGCGCTGGGTCACCGTGGTGGACAACGCCTGGAAGTAGCGCATCGTACCTGGCTGCGGCGGCAGGGCCAGGCGGGTGTGCAAATCAATGCGCAACCGTAACCGCAGCTCGGCCTCATCCGGCTGGGGCGCCAGCTCGCTATTGTCGGCATCGTCCAGGGCACTGAGCGCCGGCGCATCGCGCTCAAGCTCAGCCGTCACCGCCGCCAACTCGGCGTCGTCGGCGTCGCGCGCCGCAGCCTGTGGAAACAGTACCGCGCGGCGGTTGACCCGCGCCTGGTACAGTTCGGCGACAAAACCGTCGAGCAGCGATTCGCGGTGCATTTGCCGCCCCAGTTCCGCCAGCCGCGCCAGGCCGGCATCGGCGTCCAGTGCCTGATGGGCGGCCTCGAAAGCCAGTACCAGGGTTTCGCTGCGGCGCAGGAACAATTGCACGCCGTCACCACAGGTGGTCATCACTTCTTCGCCAATATCGAACAGTTGCTGGCGCAACGCCGCGCGGTCCTCACCCTGCTCGCCCGCGTCACCCAGCGCACTGATTAACGTCTGCAAGCGCAAGCGGCCGGCCGGGCGTGACGCCCGGTAGTCGGCGGTTTCCTCCGAGCGGTCCAGGGCGTCCAGAAAGTGGCCCGCCTCGGGCATGGCGCGAAGCTCGGTGACCCGCGCGCGCACCGCAGCGGAGCTGTCGATTAGCCAGTCAGGCCCTACTGCATTGCGCGGTCCCAGCGGCTCGATGCCCACGGCTTGCAAGCGCGCAACGCTCGCGTCACTCAAGCCAGCGCGGCTGATGCGCAACGGCGGTACCTCGTAAGGTGGGTTGTCGAACATACCCAAACCCTGCAGCGCTGGCACCTCGCTGATGGGGTTGTCATCCAGGGCTACACTGAACAAATGCCGGGGTTGCGCCGCCATCAGGCTGGTCAGCCCGGCGGGCCATTGCTGCAGGTTACAGTCACTGAAGTCCGCACTGCGTAGCTGCGTCAGGGGGCTGACGTCCAGCTCGGCGCCCAGCGGGTTGCGCGACACGTCCAACCAGCGCAGGTTCCTCATCGCCCCCAGCAGTTGCCCGCGCTCGGCGCTCCACACCAGCCCGGTGTTGCGCAGCCACAGATCGACCAACTGCGGCAAGGCGGCCAGTTCTCGCACAGTCTCGGTGGTGATCGCCAGGGTGGTGCCGCCCAGGTTCAGCTCGGTCAACGACGGCACCTCGCGCAACTGCCTGACCAGCGCGGGCGAGAGTTCCAGCGGGTTGCTGTGCAAGCTCAGCAGCTCCAGCTCGGCAAGCCCGGCCAGGTGCTGGAACACAGTGTCAGCGGGGCGTAGTTCGTTATTGTCCAGGAACAGTTCGCCCAGGCGCGGCATCTGCGCGACCGCCGAGGGTATGCTCTGCAAGTGGTTGTTCTGCAACTCAAGGGTTCTCAGCCCCGTGAAACGTGACAGAAACGGCGAAGGGTCCTGGGCCAGGTCACATTCGTCCAGCGACAGGGCGAGCACATGGGAAAAATCGGCGGTCAGCGTCGGCAACGAACCGACGGCATAGCCCGCCAAGTCAACGTGAATACCCTCGACGTCATCGAAGCCAACGCCCAGGTAATCAGGATAACGGCGCCAAGCGCCAAGCAGGCGCTCCATCACGCGATTGCGCGCGTTGCGGGCCACCGCGTGGCGAGCGGGCAAAGCACCGGGGGCCGGTGCTTCATCGGCCCAGTCCATGAGGCTGGCATACAGGGTGCGGTACTGTTGTTCCAGCGCCCGTAACGCGGTTTCCTGCGCCGCCCCTTGCCCAAGCCCCTGCTCAATGGCCTGCAATTGGTCGTCGTTCAAACGCGGGTACAACGCCACCAGGCGCTCCCTGGCCGTGCGCGCGCCGCGCGGCCGCCGCCCGCTCAGGGCGTAACCCAGACGGCCATCGCCCTGGCGTTCGGGGCCCCTCAACCAGACCTGGGTAGGGCGCTGACCGATGGCGCGCGCGGTCTGCGCCGGGGCACTCACGGCGCGGGCAAACAAGGCCGCGTCATCGCTGGCCTGGCCGGGCATGGCCAGCAGCGCGGCGCGCAAGCGCGCGGTCTGCGGCCATGCGCTGTCCGCCAGCAGCAGGCCCAAGCAGGCGCGGGTCAACTGCACCTGGCGCAACGCCGCACGGGCGTGCTCGGCCAGGCGCATGGGCACACGGCCGGATAACAGTAACGCCTGCTCGGCTTCGTTGGCGCCAGCCGCGATTTCCTCGGCGAGGATAACCGGCAGGCCGGAAAAATCGCGGCGGATGGCGAACGCCGGATGGTCGCTGGTCAACACCGGCTGAACATCGCGCAGCTGTGCGAACGCGGCGCCGCGCTGTTGTACGGGCAGCTCCATGACCTGCGCCTGGGCGCGCACATCCGCCACGCTCAGGCGCAACAGGGCCGGCAGTGGTCGGCTGCGCAAGTGCAGGGCCTGCAACCCGTCGTCGCTCAAGCCGCAGGTCTGGCGCAGGCGCATCAGGGTGTCATCATCAAGCCCATCGGTCAGCGGCCCCAGGCGACGCAACGCGTGCAGCGCGCTCCAGCGCGCGGGCTGTTCGTGGGCACCGCGCCAGGCGCCCTGGCCGTTGTGAGCAAGCAGCACACGCGTATCGCGGGCGGTGTCCGGGTGTTGCAGGTACCACTGCTGCCGCGCGCTGTCGAACTGCACCGGGTACACTTCGCCCTCGATACGCACGCACGTCTGGTCGCCCAGGCTGAATTGCCCCAGTGCATTGGCCACCGCGTCATCAGGCAATATCCGGGACGTGCGGAAGCTGGACAATGGCGTGCTCCACAACTGCGTGCGGCCTTCGTGGTCAATCACCGGCAGCATCTCGTCGACGAACGCCGAGGCCTGCACCGCAGCGGTCACGCCCACCGCACCGGCCACCAGCATGACTGCGCTGCTGACGCTGAAAAAATGCGCCATGGCGTCTTCTGTCTGGCCGTGACGCCAATCGTCAATGCCAATGAACAATTCGCCGAGCAGTTGGCCCACACCGGCCACCGCCATCAACGCGCCCACACCGGGCACGAACAACGCCGCGCCGTTGAGCACCCCCAGCCCCACTGCCAGGTAGCGGGCCAGGCGTTGCTCGCGGCTTTTGGCGTCCTCATCATCGGTGGGCACCACCCAGGCGCGCGCATCGCCGCAGGCTTTGTCCAGCAGGTGGCGTTGCAAAAGCGCCACCACGCCCAGGTCGCCCGGGTCGGCACGCACGCCAATATCGGCGGTCGCATCGGGTACCCTCATGCGCCAGCCTTCGCCCAAGGGCAACGGGCTGAGGGTATCGAGCAGGCGCTGCTGAAATTCATGCTGATATGCCTGGGGCACAAAGCGCTGGAAGTAGCGGCAGAAGTCGGCATCGCGCAGCTGTTCGCGCAAGTCATCGGCGAACGCCTGCAGCGACGGGTGTTGCTTGAGCGGCTGGTTCGGCGATTCGGGCATGTAAACGACGCAGGTGTCATCGGCCTGGTCCCGGCGGCGAATCAACACGATGCCCCGCAGGCTCGTGCCGCCATGGAACCAGGTGACCAGCGCCCGCAACGTGCACGTCTCCAGCGCCGGCTGCGGCGACGTGTCCGCCAGCAAAGCGTCAAGCTGAACTGCGGTGTCGGCGGTAATGTCGCGCATCAAGGCAGCGCGGCGCACTTGCACCGCGAATGCATCGCTCAGGCTGGCGCGCAGGCTGTCCTGGGTCCAGGCCTGAACGTCACCGGCCTGTGCGCCCGGTGCGAATACTGCCTGCACGTGGGCCTGGTAGCGTTGGCCCAGGTCCAGGTTGCGGCACGTTTCGGCGAACGCCTGGGGAGTGATCGGCAAAGCGCGTTCAGCGTCGGCGGTATAGCCATCATAGGACTTCACATGCCAATGGTGAAGTGCCTGGGGCAGGATCATTGACGCCGAATCGAACGCTTCCTCGGCTTCAAAGTTGGCCATGGCGGCCGCCAGTAAAGGCTGAACGTGGCCCTGCAAAACCCTGCCTTCCATGCGGTAGCGCAACAACGCCGCAGCCGTGACGTCAACGTCCACATTGAAGCCGTCCAGCAGCGCCTGGCGCAACAAGGGTTCGCAAAAGGCCGCCGGCGTTTGCAGGCGACGGTGAATGGCGCTGGCGCGCGCGGCTGAAGCCAGGCTGCGGCGCAGGCGTTGATGGTAATCCTCGCGGTCGGCGGCGCTGGCACTCACCAACCAATCGGGCAGGTGGCGAGCAATTAACGCGGCATGGATCGCCGGGTTGCCTTCAGGGGTAAGAATAGACATGGGCTGTAGGTTCCACTGTAGCGGCGCGGCGTGATTACCGCGCCGCCACAGTGAAACGCCAAGGGCAGGCTGGCCGGTGTTACATAATGCTGACCACTCAGGTACCCAGCGCCACGTGCGCCAGCGCCGGGCGGGTGAGGTCCATCACCAACTGATGCTCGGCAGCGTTCCTGCCCGACAGCAATACTTGGTTGAGGGTATAAAAGCTCAATGCGGTGTCGTCACTGCCCAGCGCCACCGGCTGCATCACCCCATCGCTGACCCAGGCCGACGCTGGAAACGCTTGCCTGAGGGTGACCAACACTTCGTCAGGCAGCACCGCCAGGGCACTCGTCCCCTCCCCGGCTTCCAGCGCTTGCAGGTAGGCGAAGCCCGGGGCCCAGCGCTCATTCAGCGCGGCAAAACGTTCGGGATAACAGCGTTGCAGGATGCGCTGCCAATAGGGCTGCTCTGCCAGCCAGTCAAGCCGATCGACGGTGGACAGCCTGGCCTTGACGTCGGCGCCGATGCGCCTGATCACCTGCGGTTGCAGTTCCACGTCATACAGGCGCGGCGGCTGGGGCAGCAATGCCAGGTATTCGGCCAACTCATTGCGCAGGCGCAGGCGAATTTCCACCTCGTCAGGCGCGATGGCCAACAGGCTGTCATCCGACGCCGCCAGCGGGCCCAGATGGTCGAGGCGGTGCAGGGGCGGTGCCTTGGCGATCAGCGCAGGGTCCTGGGTCATGGCCGAGGGTTCCAGGTTGCCGCTGACGGCGTCAGGAAACAGCACCCGGCGCCTGAGCGTGCGCGCCAGCGTCAGGTCGGCGGCGGTCTGGTCCAGCAGGGCGGCGGTGTACAGCTGGTTGGCCATCGGCGCCAGGAAATCCATCGTCTGCTTGGCATTCGCCGGCCCCAAGCTGCGCGCAGTCTTGTAGAGCAGGATCGCCGTTTCGTAACGGTCCAGCACCAGCGACACCGCATCGCCGCACGTCGCCTCCTCGCTCGACGCCATGTCATAGAGCTGGTCGCGCAGGTCGGTCATGCCCAGCACGTCGTCGCCGCGCTCAGGCTCGGCCATGTCCTTGACCAGGCGCACCAGCCGGCGGCGGAACGCGTCCGGGTCAGCGTGGTAACAGGCCGCGTCGTGGGCACGGTCAAGGGCGCGGAAGAAGGCCCTGGAATGCACATCGGCGCGCAGGCGCGCCACCAGTTCCTGCACAGCGGGCGAACTGCCTTCCAGCCAGCTGCCCGGCGTGCGCACCAGCGGGCTGTTGATGGCACCCATCTGCTGCGCGTTGTCCCGCCCGGCAGCATTGAGCTCATCCAGGCTGAGGGTGATTTTCTGCGGGGTCGCCGAGCGCACGCTGGCACGGCCGAACGCGGTGTCGCGCAGGGCCGGCACATAACCGATGCGGTTACCGCTCAACTCCACCCCCTCCAGCCGCAGCGGCGCTTGGTCCATTAATTCCCGCAGCCCTTCGGGCCAATGGGTGATGCCGGTCTGGTTCAAGGCCAGGTTGCACAGCTCGTCAAATCTGCTGAACAGCGGCAACTCACCCAGCGGGTTGCGCGCCAGGTTGAGGTAGCTCAAGTGCCATAGCAACTCCAGCTTGGTTGCCGCGGCGCGGGTCAACTCTACGTGGTTGTCCTCCAGATCCAGCTCCACCAGGTTGCGCAGCCGGGCCAGTTGCGCGCAATCAGCTTCATTGAGGGTCAGCTCGGTGCGCTGCAAGTACAGGTATTCCAACGCCCGCAGACCGCCGATGTGCTCGATGGCGGCGCTGGGCAAGGCCAGCGGATTATCGCTGAGGCGCAACAGGCGCAGCCGTGCCAGGCCGGCCAGGGGCTGCAGCAGGGTGTCGCTGCCCACCAGCTGATTGCTGCCCAGGTTCAAGGCTACCAGCGCCTCCATGCTGCCGATCTGCACCGGCACCTGGGTCAGGCGGTTGGCGGTAAGGTCCAGGTGGCGCACGCCGGGAAATGCACTCAAGAAGGTGCTGGGGTCCTGCGCCAGTTGCATGCGGGACATGTCCAGCACGGTCACGTGCTGCATGTCCGCGATCAGGGTCGGCAAGCGCGGCACCTGCAGGCCCGCCAGATTCAGTTCATAACCGCGTTGCCCGTCGTTGTGTACCCAGCGTCGCCCGCGGCGCTGCCAGGCAGCCTTGATGCGGGCGGCGATCTGCGCGTGCTGTTCGTTGGCGCCGGGCGCGGCCTGCCATTGTGCGAGGGTCTTTTCCAGCACGGCAAAATCGGCTTCGCGCTGGGCAAGCGTGAGGGTGGCCTGGTCGCCAAAGTCGGCGAGCATGGCCCTGAGCTCACCGGTATCCAGGTCAGGGTAGAGCTTGGCCAGGCGCCGCTGGGCCGGCGTGCGCAACAGGCCACTCAAGCGTCCGCTCAGCTCATAGCCGATCAGCCCGCTGGGCTGGCGCACGGGTAGACGAAACAACGGCTGGGGGCTGCGCTGGCCAAGGGCGCGCGCCGCGCGCGGGCGATCGCTCAGCGCCAACTGGATGAGGCGTTGCTGCAGGCGCTCGCCTTCGTGGATATCGAAGCCCAAGCGCAGGCGCGCGCTGTCGGGCAAGGCGCCCAACACCGCATCCGCCAGCCGCGGCCCGCCGCGCAGGCTGTTGCCGGCCGCGTCCTCACTCTGGTAAAGGCCGTTGCGCCAGCTGATCTGCCGCGCAGGCTGACGGGTATCGCCCAGCGCCACATCAAGGTTGCCGCGAGACAGCTTCAGGTGCTGTTCACCCGCCCAACCTGGCAGGTGCTCAAGCAGGTTGAACAGCAGGCGGTCACTGTCCAAGGGCACTGGCGCGCCGGCAAACAGACCGCTCAAGGCCCGGTTCAAGCGCAGGTCGCGCAGGTACAGGGTGGCGATCTCGGCCAGGCGCACGGGTATTTTGCCGGCACTGCCAAGCCGCGTGCGTTCGGCGGCGCTCGCCTGGGCAGCGACCTCTTCGGCCGCCACCCTGCCCAGACCCGGGAAGTCACGCAACAACACCTGGGCCAAGGGGTTTCGCGAACGCGCCTGGTCGGCGTCGTTCAGCACGCTGGCGACCAACTCGGCGCGTTCACCCTCGCTGAAATCGGCCAACTGCTCGCGCAGCGCGGTCACGCGTTGGTCGACACGGGAGCCGACATCGTCACCCAGCAGCGCGTCCAACTGCGCGCCACTGAGGCCAGTCACCACTTCATCGGCCAGGCGCCCTTGCAGCACACCTTCGCGCGTCACTGCCAGTGTGACCGGCTCGATCGCGCCCGGTGCTTCATAGCGCACAGCCTGCCCAGGCACCGCGGGGTCGACGACCTGGACCGCCACCTGCCGTGGCCAGCGCGGCATGCGCACCATCAAGGCCGGCCCATGCAGGTAAGCAGGCGGGTGGGGCTGCCCGGCGCGCAATTGGCTGATGAACAAATCGACCTGGCGCCGCGCCGAAAACAGACGCAGAGTGTCGTCAAGCAACGCCGGAATCGGACGCCGCGCCTCATGCACCCCGCGCAACGCGTCCTCGCTGATGCCGCTGCATTGTCGGATACGGGTAAGCGTTTGTGGGTCGAAACCCTCGGCGCGGGGCCCAAGGCGTTCCACCAACTGGTCGGCGGACCAGGCCAGCGGGTCTTCATGAGCGTGACGCCAGGCGCCGGCAGCGTTGTCGGTCATGGATGGGTGGTAGCCGTTGCGTTCATCCGGGTGGCGCAGCGTCCATTCACCGCTGGCAGGGTCGTAGCGTTGTTCATGCAAGCGCCCCTGGAGTTTGATATAGGTCTTGCCCCCATGGCTGTACTGCCCTCGGGCATTGGCCTCCAGGCTCTCGGGAAGCACCACATCGGCGGCATAGCCTTGCAGATCGCCGTCCCACAACCGACGGCGCCCGGCCGCATCGGTGACGGGCGCCATCCGGGCTACCCATTGGGAGCGCGCCGCTTTCAAGCGTGAGCCCACGGCGCTGACCACCGGCGCCGCGGCGGCCATCATCGCCAGGTTCTGCACCACCCCGGCCACGTGCAGCAGGGCTTCGGTGCGTTGGCCGTGGCGCCAGTCGTCCACCCCCACAAACACCTCGCCCAACAGTTGCACCGCTCCCACGGCGGCCATCACCTCCCCCACGCCGGGCACCAGGAACGCGGCCAGGTTGACCAGGTTCATTTCCATGGCCAGCCAACGGCGAATGCGTGCCTCGCGCGAGCGACTGTCTTGATCGGCCGTGGGCACCACACGGGCGCGTGCGTCCTCGCCCAGGCGCGTCACCAGGTCGTCGTACAGCGAGCGCACCAGCGGCAGTTCGAACGGTACGCGCTCAAGCCCGATGTCCGCATTGGCGTCGGGCACACCTGGTTGGGGAATCAGCACATGCAGGGGGGCTGGCGCCAGGGTGGCACTCAGGCGCCGGTTGTAATCAGGGCGGTCGCGCAGGCTGATATAGCGCTCGAACGCGTCGCGTTGTCGGCTGTCGCGCAGTTGCTCACGCAGCGTGTCGGTGAACGCCTCGAATGAAGGGTACTCCTTCAACGGGTTGTCATTGTCGCCGGGCCGGTAGACCACGCAGCGGCGATCACTGTCACTGCGCTCGAACACGCGTATATGCCATAAGGCAACCCCCGTGCGCGACGCCGTGTTCAGAATGCGCAGCCACGCATAACGCGCCGGGCGGCCGCCCCACTGGGCGACACCCTGCCGGTTGGCGGCGGCGCTGATGAGCATGTCGAAACTGTCGCGTTCGATGTCGCCTTTTAGCAGGGCCAGGTGAGCCGCCGCTTCCAAGCGGTCCTGTTCGCTGAAAAACAGGGCTGCCGCGACATCACCCTGGGCAGCGTCGCGGGCAGGCACACGGCTGGACAGCGGCTGGACATGGGCGTGGAAATGCGCAAGGTAGGCCTTGCCCGCGTCCAGCTCGCGGCATAGCTTGGCGAACTGCGCAGGGGTAATGCTCAGCCGCTGGCGGCGATCGTAGCGGTATTGATAGTCGACAAGCGCCTTGCCGCCGGCAGGCAGCTCGTAGCGCAACACCCCCACCGGCAGCAACGCCGCACCATCCGCGAAGCCTTCGCCGGCGGCCTGCTCGGCGCTGAAGTTGTTCAGGGCGGCGGCGAGCAAGGTCGAGTCGTTCAGCACCAGGAAGTCGAACAGCGGATGGTTCGACGGCTCGGCATTCACCAGCTCATACGCCGTGGTATCGACCTGCACGTTGTACTGGCGCTTGAGCTGGGCCTCCAGCAATGGCCGCACGAACGCCTCTGGGCTCTGCAGGCCGTCCAGCACCTGGCGCGCCTGCGCCGCCGACACCTCACTGCGGGCGGCAGCCGCCAGGTAATCGGCCAGCAACCCGGGGTCGGCCTGGGTGAACCAGCCGGGCAGCGCCGCGGCAATCAGGTCATCGTGCACCGCCAAGTCGGCGGCGGTCGTGGAAGGGGAATCGGACATGCGCGTCACTCCTGTGAAAGGCGGCACCGGGCGATGCACCGGGTGCCTGGGCCGCCTTATTGGAGCGAGCGCGAGGAGTGTACGGGGGCTACATAGTTGCTGCAGGGCGCGCTATGAGGCGCGCCGCAGCTACCAGAAACGCTGCTGGCTGATTTTCTCCCAGGCCTTGCCGGCCAGGGTTTCGACCGAATGGCTGGCGGCCAGGCCAACGCGCTCCTGCAGGCTTTTGCGCTCGGCGTAGTGCAGGTGGTACACCTCGGCCTGCTGGGCGCGCTCGGCCAGGTACTCATCGCTGGTCTTCAGTTCGTCGACCAATTGCTTGTCCAGCGCCGCCACGCCCAGCCAGACTTCGCCGGTGGCGACTTCATCGATGGGCAGCTGCGGCCGGTAGCGCGCCACGAAGTTCTTGAACAGCCGGTGGGTGATGTCCAGGTCTTCCTGGAATTTTTCCCGGCCCTTCTCGGTGTTCTCGCCGAACACGGTGAGGGTGCGTTTGTACTCGCCGGCGGTCAGCACTTCGAAATCGATGTCATGCTTCTTCAGCAGCTTGTTGACGTTGGGCAGTTGCGCCACCACGCCGATGGAACCGAGGATGGCGAACGGTGCGCTGATGATCTTTTCGCCGATGCACGCCATCATGTAGCCGCCACTGGCGGCAACCTTGTCGATGCATATCGTCAGCGGCACGCCCGCCTGGCGAATGCGCGCCAGCTGCGAGCTGGCCAGGCCGTAGCTGTGCACCATGCCGCCGCCGCTTTCCAGGCGCAGCACCACTTCGTCCTTGGCCGTGGCCAGGGTCAGCAACGCGGTGATTTCATGGCGCAGGCTCTCGGTGGCCGAAGCCTTGATGTCACCGTCGAAATCCAGCACGAACACGCGGGGCTTGGCCTCGGCTTTCTTCTTGCCCTTCTTCTCGGCCTTGGCTTCCTGCTTGCGCAGGGCCTTGAGCTGGTCCTTGTCCAGCAGGGTCGATTCCAGGCGCTCGCGCAGGCCCTTGTAGAAATCGTTGAGCTTGCTGACCTGCAGTTGACCGGCCGTCTTGCGCCGGCCCTTGCCGCGCTGGGCGGCGATGGCGGTCAATACCACGATGATCGCCAGGACCAGGGTGACGGTCTTGGCGAGAAAACTCGCGTACTCGGAGAGAAACTCCACGGTGACTCCTTACGTGCATTGCGCCCTTCGTGAGTGAAGGGCCAGGACAGAACTCCAGCATACCGGTGCGCCCCTGCGCCTGCCAGCCTGCGTGACTTACAGGTCATGTCAGGGAATTCAAACAAGCGTATGTTTTTTCATTGACAGGCACCCTTGCTGCCCATAACCTCCAAGGCACCTTCAACGTACCGGGACGACGCGGACGTGGGCAGCATCTATCTGATTCGACATGGCCAGGCCAGCTTCGGTGCCGACGACTACGACGTGTTGTCGCCGCTGGGCATGCGCCAGGCGCAGGTACTGGGCGCGCACCTGGCCGACCTGGGCCTGGTGCTGGACCGCTGCGTGGCCGGCAACCTGCGCCGCCAGCAGGCCACCGCGCACCTGGCGCTGGAAGCCATGGGCCGCAGCGACCTTGCGGTGGACACCGACGAGGCGTTCAATGAGTTCGATGCCGAAGCGGTGATCCGCGCGCTGGTGCCCGACCTGCTGCCCGATGAGCCCGAAGCGCTGCACATACTGCGCAATGCCGCGCACAACCGCAGCGAGTTCCAGCGCCTGTTCGCGCTGCTGATCGGCCGCTGGCACGGTGGCCAGCACCCTACCCCGGAAACCGAAAGCTGGGCCGCTTTCGTCGCCCGTGTCGAGGCGGGCCTGCTGCGCCTGCTGGACCAGGCCGGCAGCGGTGCCAACATCGCCGTTTTTACCTCGGGCGGCACCATCACCGCCCTGCTGCACCTGATCACCGGCATCTCGCCCGCCCAGGCCTTCGAGCTGAACTGGCAGATCGTCAACACCTCGCTCAGCCAGCTAAAGTTCCGCGGCCGCGAGGTGGCCCTGGCTTCCTTCAACAGTCACACTCACCTGCAACTGCTGAAGGCGCCGCATTTCATCACCTACCGATGAAAGCGGACTGTGTAATACCTGTCGTTAGCCCTATTGAACAAGGATCAAGACATGACCGACGTAGCCAAAGCCGTAGAAGAAATGAAGGCCAAATTCAACCCTGCCGCTGCCGCCGGCCTGGATCTGGTGTTCGGCTTCCGCATTGATGACACCCAGAACTTCTCGTTGGTTGTCAAAGACCAGACGTGCCAACTGCTGGAAGGCGAGAACCCTGACGCCCAGGTCACCCTGGTGATGGATAGCGAGACCATGAAAGGCATCGTCAGCGGCGAAACCGACGGCATGCAGGCCTTCATGGGCGGCAAACTGCGCGCCGAAGGCGACATGATGCTGGCGATGAAGCTGAGCGAGCTGTTTCCTGGCTGATACATCTCTGGTAACAAAAAAGCACCCGGCGCCTTTGCCGGGTTCTTTTTGTCGGGTGAATGGCGATCACGAACGCCAGTGGGTTTTCCTGGCGGGCGGGGTTCGCGTCGGTAATGCCGGTGTTTGGGCAGGAGGATGCGACCTGACGGCCGCCGTTACGCGCCTATCTGTGATGCAAGGGGTTTGCCAGTTTTCGAAAATAATTTCTGCGAAAAACAATTCAAAATGATGGCCCCTGTATTCAATAATAAGTCTCATTATGTTACAAGTTAGCATCCTTCTTAAGATTGTGGTGCGACGTGCTGGTTCCATTCTTGATCATGCTGCGCGAAGGGATTGAAGCCGCGCTCATCGTTGGCATCATTGCCAGTTACCTGAAGCAGACCGGACGTGGTCAGTGGATGCCTGCCGTGTGGATCGGCGTGTTCCTGGCAGCGGCCATCGCCCTGCTGGTCGGCGGCGGGCTGGAACTGGTGAGCGCCGAATTCCCGCAGAAACAGCAAGAGCTGTTCGAAGGCGCCGTGGGCCTGGTGGCGGTGGTCATTCTCAGTTCCATGGTGTTCTGGATGCGCAAAGTGGCCCGTTCCATCAAGCATTCGCTGCACGAGTCCATGGACCGCGCCCTGGCCAACTCCAATCACCAGGTGATCGCACTGATCGCCATGGTGTTCTTCGCCGTGGCCCGTGAAGGCCTGGAAACCGTGTTCTTCCTGCTGGCCGTGTTCCAGCAGAGTGAAGGCGCCGGCGCGCCGCTGGGCGCCCTGCTGGGCCTGATCCTGGCCGTGGCCATCGGTTTCGGCATCTACACCGGCAGCATGCGCCTGAACCTGTCGGCGTTCTTCCGCTGGACCGGCCTGTTCATCCTGGTGGTGGCCGCCGGCATCCTGGCCAATTCGGTGCAGGCCCTGCATGAAGCCGGCCTGTGGAATTCGCTGCAGGAAGTGGTATTCGACATCAGCACCATCCTGCCCATGGACGGCCCGACCGGCTCCGTGCTGGCCGGCATGTTCGGCTACCAGGACGCCCCGACCGTCAGCACCTTGGGCGCCTACCTGCTGTACCTGGTGTTCGCCCTGATCATGTTCTTCTTGCCGGCCAGCGCCCCCGTTGGCCGCAAGCCGGCTCCCGCTACTCACTCCTAAGGCTTTTTCCGTCAATGTCCAATCAAGCCCCAGGCCTGTCGCCACGCGTGCTGCGCGTGGCCGTGGCCGGCTCCGTGGTGGTGATGCTCGCCGCCGGTGCACTGTTCTACTACGCCTCTCAGGTGGCCTCGACCAAGCGTCAGGCCAACCACGATGAAATCGTCGTCAACATCCACCCGCACAGTTGCGAGCCCAACGCCCTGACCATTCCGGCCGGGCACGCCAGCTTTCGTATCGTCAACAAGTCCGAGCGCGCGGTGGAGTGGGAAATTCTCGATGGCGTGCTGGTGGTCGAAGAGCGCGAGAACATCACGCCCGGCATGAGCCAGGTGATCAACGCCAACCTGGCACCCGGCGACTACGCCATCACCTGCGGCCTGTTGAGCAACCCGCGCGGCACCCTGAAAGTGACGCCTACGGCCGAGTCCGAGGCCAATGCCAAGGCCCGCCCGGCCATGGTCAACTTCATCGGCCCGCTGTCCGAGTACCGCGTATACCTGAGCATTCAGGGCAGCGCCCTGGCGCGTAACGTGGATGCGCTGAACCAGGCCATCGCCGCCGGCGACCTGGCCCAGGCCCGCGCCGCCTACGTGCCGGCCCGCGCGGCCTACCAGAGCCTGGCGGCCGCGGCCCAGCGCTTCTCCGAGCTGGACAACGCCATCAACGCCCGCGCCGACTACTACGAAAAACGCGAGCAGGACCCGGGCTTCGGCGGCTTCCACCGCATTGAATACGGCCTGTTCCAGCAGCAGAGCGTCGACGGCCTGGCGCCGGTGGCGCAGAAGCTGGCCACCGACGTCGCCACCCTCAAGACCCAGCTGCTGGCGCAGAACCTGCCGCCCGAGCAACTGGTGGGCATTGTCGCGCGCAACCTGCGCAGCCTGGCCGAGGTCCGCACCAATGGCGAGGAAGAGCGCTACAGCCACGCCGACCTGAACGGTTTTGCCGCCAACCTGGCCGGCGCGCGCAAAGTGGTCGACCTGCTGCGCCCTCTGCTGGCCAAGTCGGCGGCCGACCTGCTGGCGAAAATCGACGCGGCGCTGACCGACCTGGACACCCAGCTCAACAGCCTGCGCGACGGCGACAGCTATCTCTCGTATGACAAGGTCGGCCCGGATCAGCGCAAGCAGATCGCCGACAAGGCCAAGGCACTGGCCGACGCACTCGATGGAATCGATCCCGCCCTTGGCCTTTCGGCCCTGTAAGACAGACGACAGACACACATGAGCGACTCGAAAAACAGCAACACCCCTGTCGACGCCCAGCGCCGCCGTGTCCTGATGGGCATGGGCGCCGCCGGCGTCGCCCTGGCCGGCAGCGCCCTGAGCTGCCCGGCCATGGCCAGCGCCCAGGCGCAGGTCGCCGAAGCGCCGAAAAGCGACAAGACCGAAGACCGTCACGACTACCACGGCCAGCACCAGAGCGGCATCGTCACGCCGCGCCCGGCGGCCGGCATGATGGTCGCCTTCGACGTGCTGGCGGCCGACCGCAAGGACCTGGAGCGCCTGTTCAAGCTGCTGGACACGCGCATCAAGTTCCTGATGACCGGCGGCGAAGTCGTCCAGGTAGACCCGAAACTGCCACCGGTGGACTCGGGCATTCTTGGCCCGGTGGTGACCCCGGACAACCTGACCATCACCGTCTCGGTGGGCGCCTCGCTGTTCGACGAGCGCTTCGGCCTGGAACACGCCAAGCCCAAGCACCTGATCCAGATGGTCGGTTTCCCCAACGACGCCCTGGAGCCAGCCCTGTGCCACGGCGACCTGACCCTGCAGTTCTGCTCCAACACGCCGGACACCAACATTCACGCCCTGCGTGACATCGTCAAGAACATGCCCGACCTGCTGCTGGTGCGCTGGAAGCAGGAAGGCACCGTGCCGCCCCAGGCGCCGAAAAAGGCCGACCAGCCCGCTGAAAGCGCGCGCAACTTCCTGGGTTTCCGTGACGGCTCGGCCAACCCGGACTCCAACGACAACAAGACCATGGACGCTATCGTCTGGGTGCAACCGGGCAGCGAAGAGCCAGCCTGGGCCGCCAATGGCAGCTATCAGGCCGTGCGCCTGATCCGCAACTTCGTCGAGCGCTGGGACCGCACCCCGCTGCAGGAACAGGAAAGCATTTTCGGTCGCAAGAAAATCACCGGCGCGCCGTTCGATGGTGCCACCGAGCATGACGTGCCGGACTACCACAAGGACCCGGAAGGCAAGCTCACCCGCCTGGATTCGCACATCCGCCTGGCTAACCCGCGCACGCCGGAATCCCAGGCCAACCTGATCCTGCGCCGTCCGTTCAACTACTCCAACGGCGTGAACAAGAATGGCCAGTTGGACATGGGCCTGCTGTTCATCTGTTACCAGGCCAACCTGGAAAAAGGTTTCATCACCGTGCAGACCCGCCTTAACGGCGAGCCGCTGGAGGAATACCTCAAGCCTATGGGCGGCGGTTATTTCTTCACCCTGCCGGGGGTAAAAGACGACCAGGACTTTATCGGTCGTTCATTGCTGCAAGCTTCTAAAACCAAAAACGCTTAGTCACTTTTGACAATTCGGGGATCCTTTAATGAAGAAGTCGCCACTCGCTTTGCTGCTGACCCTTGGCCTGCTCCACGCACCGGTATCGGCCTTCGCCGCCGATAACTCCGCACTGGACCTGGTACAGCCGATCTCGGACTACAAGATCTACGTGACTGAAGAGTTGGACAAGCTGGGCACCCAGACCCAGGCTTTCACCGACGCCATCAAGAAAGGCGACCTGGAAGCGGCCAAGAAGCTGTACGCCCCGACTCGCGTGCACTATGAATCCATCGAGCCCATCGCCGAGCTGTTCAGCGACCTGGACGCCTCGATCGACTCCCGCGTCGACGACCACGAAAAAGGCGTGACTGCCGAAGACTTCACCGGTTTCCACCGCATCGAGTACACCCTGTACTCGGAGAAGACCACCAAAGGCCTGGAAGCCCTGGCTGACAAGCTGAACGGCGACGTCAAGGACCTGCAAACCCGCGTTGCCGGCCTGACCTTCCCGCCTGAGAAAGTCGTGGGCGGCGCTGCCGCACTGATGGAAGAAGTGGCGGCCACCAAGGTCAGCGGTGAAGAAGACCGTTACAGCCACACCGACCTGTATGACTTCCAGGGCAACGTTGACGGCGCGAAGAAAATCTTCGAACTGTTCAAGCCACAAGTGCAGAAGAAAGACGCTGCCTTCGTGACCAAGGTCGAGAAAAACTTCGCTACCGTGGACAAGATCCTGGCCAAGTACAAGACCAAGGACGGCGGCTACGAGACCTATGACAAGGTCAAGGATGCTGACCGCAAGGCGCTGATCGGCCCGGTCAACACCCTGGCTGAAGACCTGTCCACCCTGCGTGGCAAGCTGGGCCTGAACTAAGGCCCTGCAGGTGCCTCTCCCCCTGGGGGAGGGGCATTATGGGAGCTGGCATGCCAGCCCCCAACTTACCATCAAGCTTCATGCGCAGCACTGATCCCCCTGCAACACCCCCACCAATAACACCCCCTCGCACTTGTCCCCTGCCCTGCCGCGCATTAGATTGTTCAATGATCTGACGCCTCCAGAATAAGCAAAAGGGATAAACATGGCGCTTACCGACCAGTCCACCCAGGTCCGCAACGGTGAAGAGCTCGATGCCGTGCGCATCGACCCCTACCTCAAGGCGCACATTCCCGGGCTCAGCGGCACCCCCGAGATCAGCCAGTTCCCCGGTGGCGCTTCGAACCTGACCTACCTGGTGAAATACCCCGAACAGGAATTCGTGCTGCGCCGGCCGCCCTTCGGCCACAAGGCCAAGTCCGCCCATGACATGGGCCGCGAATACCGCATCCTCAACCAGCTCAACGCCGGTTTCCCCTACTGCCCCAAGGCGTACGTGCACTGCACCGATGACGCGGTGATCGGTGCCGAGTTCTACGTGATGGAACGGGTGGAAGGCATCATTCTGCGCTCGGAGCTACCGCCCGAACTGGGCCTGGACGCCGACAAGACCCGCGCCCTGTGCCAGAACTTCATCGACAAGTTCGTCGACCTGCACCAGGTGGACTACCAGGCCTGCGGCCTGGGTGACCTGGGCAAGCCCGAGGGCTACGTGGCCCGCCAGATCAGCGGCTGGAGCGACCGTTACGACAAGGCACGCACCCCGGACGCGCCGGCCTGGGACACGGTCAAGGCGTGGCTGGCCGACAAGCAGCCGGCCGACCACCCCAAGCCTGCCATCGTTCACAACGACTACCGCTTCGACAACGTGATTCTCGACGCCCGCGACCCGATGCAGATCATCGGCGTGCTGGATTGGGAGCTGACCACCCTCGGCGACCCGCTGATGGACCTGGGCAACACCCTGGCCTACTGGGTGCAGGCCGATGACCCGGCACCGGTGCAACTGATGCGCCGCCAGCCCAGCCATGCGCCGGGCATGCTCACCCGCCGTGAATTCGTGGACTACTACGCGGAACGTGCGGGCATTCGCATGGACAACTTCGATTTCTACTACACCTACGGCCTGTTCCGCCTGGCCGGTATCGTGCAGCAGATCTACTACCGCTTCTTCCACGGCCAGACCCAGGACAAGCGGTTCGCGCAGTTCATCCACATGAACAAGCTGCTGGAACAGATGAGCCTGAACGTCATCAAGCACTCCACCCTGTAAGGAAACCGAGATGTCCAAGACGCAATTGTTCGACCTCGACGGCAAAATCGCCTTCGTCTCCGGCGCCAGCCGCGGCATTGGCGAGGCCATCGCCAAGCTGCTGGCCCAACAGGGCGCCCACGTGATCGTTTCCAGCCGCAAGCTGGACGGCTGCCAGCAAGTGGCCGACGCCATCATCGCCGAGGGCGGCAAAGCCACCGCCATTGCCTGCCACATCGGTGAAATGGAACAGATCACTCAGGTGTTCGCGCGCATCCGCGATGAATTCGGCCGCCTGGATATCCTGGTCAACAACGCCGCCACCAACCCGCAGTTCTGCAACGTGCTGGACACCGACCTGGGTGCCTTCCAGAAGACCGTGGACGTGAATATCCGCGGCTACTTCTTTATGTCGGTGGAAGCCGGCAAGCTGATGCGCGAGCACGGCGGCGGCAGCATCATCAATGTGGCATCCATCAACGGCGTGTCGCCGGGCGTGTTCCAGGGCATCTACTCGGTGACCAAGGCCGCCGTGATCAACATGACCAAAGTGTTCGCCAAGGAGTGCGCGCAGTTCGGCATCCGCTGCAACGCCCTGCTGCCGGGCCTCACCGACACCAAATTCGCCTCGGCACTGGTCAAGAATGACGCCATCCTCAACACCGCCCTGGCGCAAATCCCGCTCAAACGCGTGGCCGCCCCCAGCGAAATGGCCGGCACCGTGCTGTATCTGGCCAGCGATGCGTCCAGCTACACCACCGGCGTGGCGCTGAACGTGGACGGCGGGTTCCTGTCCTGACGCTCCCACATAACGAAGCCCTGCCTTTTCGGCAAGGCTTCGGGCTAAAATGCGCGCCCTGCCAAAAACAACGATTTGCCCCATGCCTTTCGAACTCAGCACCGACCCCACCACCCTCGTCATTCTCGCCATCGTTGCCTTCGTCGCCGGGTTCATCGATGCCATCGCCGGTGGCGGTGGGCTGTTGACCACGCCGGCGCTGCTCACCGCCGGCCTGCCGCCGCACCTGGTGCTGGGCACCAACAAGCTGAGTTCCACCTTCGGTTCGGCCACCGCCAGTTTCACCTTCATCCGCCGCAAGCTGTTCCACCCGCAAGAATGGTGGCCTGCCATTGTCTTCACCCTGGTGGGCTCGCTGCTGGGCGCCGTGGCGGCGCACTACATGCCCTCGGAATGGTTGAACAAGATGCTACCGGTGATCGTCTTCGCCTGCGGCGTGTACTTGCTGTTCGGCGGCACACCGAAAGGCCCGGTGGACAGCCACGCAGTAATCAAACAGAAACGGCAGATCCCCCAGGGCCTGGCGCTGGGCTTCTACGACGGTGTGGCCGGCCCCGGCACCGGTGCGTTCTGGACCGTAACCTCGATGCTGATGTACCCCATCGACCTGGTCCGCGCCAGCGGCGTGGCACGCACCATGAACTTCGTCAGCAACGCCGCGGCGTTGATGGTGTTCATCATCAATGGCAGCGTGGATTGGCTGATCGGCCTGAGCATGGGCACCTGCCTGATGGTAGGCGCCTTCTTCGGTGCCCGCAGCGCCATCAGTGGTGGGGCGAAGTTCATTCGCCCGGTGTTCATCACCGTGGTGCTGGGGCTGACGGTGCGGCTAGCCTGGCAGCACTGGTTCAGCCAGGCCTAGACGCTGCGCCACATAGTGGTCAATGAGGTACCGCGCAATCGACCGCGACGCCGGCAACGGCGGTAAGTCATGCACGCTGAACCACTGCGCGTCTTCGATCTCGTCGACCTGGGGCACGATCTCGCCGCTTTCGTATTCGGCGTGAAAGCCGAGCATCATCGAGTGCGGGAACGGCCAGCATTGGCTGCCCATGTAGCGGATGTTGCGGACCGTGACCTGCACTTCCTCCATCACTTCCCGGCGCACGCAGTCCTCGGCCGATTCGCCCGGTTCGGCGAAGCCGGCCAGGGTGCTGTAGACGCCGGTGACGAAGCGCGGTGAGCGGGCCAGGAGAATCTCGTCGCCACGGGTGATGAGTACGATCATGCTCGGCGAGATGCGCGGGTAGCTGCGCAGGTCGCAAGCCTGGCAGTACATGGCCCGCTCCCAGTGAATCTGGCTCATGGCCTGGCCACAGCTGCCGCAGAAGCGGTGCTCGCGGGCCCAGGTGCCGATCTGCGCGGCGTAGGCCAGCAGCGTGTAGACGTCAAAGTCGTCCTGCAGCATGAACTGGCGCAGCCCCTGCCACTGGCCGCCGTCGATGTCGGCCGGGCCGTGCAGCTCCAGCAGGTACACCGGTTCGCCATCGAAGTGGCCGATGCCGTGCTCGGCCAGCACATCCAGGCCCTGCTTTTTCAGCCATTCACGGGGAAACAGCACGCCATTGGCGTCGTAGAGAAAGCCCTGGGCGCAGTGGGCCACGGCCCAGCCCCCGGTCAGGCTGGTGTCCAGTACAGCGGTGGTCCAGCGTTGAGACATCAGGGGCTCCTTTTCAAATAATGTCAGTCATCGAATTGCGCTGTCTGTTTGCTCATGCTCGCGGCCATGGCCACGCGCAGGTCAGTGCTTTGCAGCATCGCCGCGTTCCAGGTGGCGATGTATTCCAGGCCGTCGGCGATGCTGTGATCGCGCATGTAGCTGATCATGGTCTTGGTGCCGCTGACCGCAATCGGTGATTTGCCGGCGATGTCGGCAGCAATGGCCAATACGCCATCGAGCAGCGCTGCGTGGTCGGCGTACACGCGGTTGACCAGGCCAATGCTGCGCGCCTCTTCGGCGTCGACCTTGCGGCCGGTGTAGGCCAGCTCTCTCAGAATGCCATCGCCGATGATACGTGGCAAACGTTGCAAGGTGCCGACATCGGCCGCCATGCCCATGTCCACTTCCTTGATGGAGAAATGCGCATCGGCGGCGGCATAGCGCATGTCGCAGGCGGCGATCAGGTCGATGGCGCCGCCGATGCAGTAGCCCTGCACCGCGGCCAGCACCGGCTTGCGGCAGTTATCCACGGCGTTGAACGAGGCTTGCATCTCGAGGATCTTGCGCCGCAGGGCGCGGGCATTGCGGCCGATGTCCTTGCCCAGCTCGCTGGCCACCGAGGCCAACAGGCTCAGGTCGATGCCGGCGCTGAAGTGTTTGCCGGCGCCGCTGAGCACCACCACGCGCACCGCCTCGGTGTCGTCGACCCAGTGGAAAATATCGACGATTTCGCGCCAGAATGCCGCGTTCATGGCGTTGACCTTGTCCGGGCGGTTGATCTGCACGTGGGCGATGTGGTCCTTGAGTTCGACGTGGAAGGCCTGGTAGTCGGTCATGGCGCGGGTCCTTGTTGTTGAAATGGGCGATGGCGGGACTATACCAAGGTCAGGCTACAGGGAAAGCAAGCTCCCAACGTTGGCCGAAATGCCATGCAATGATTATTTTTGCGCTGTGCTCAAGGGCCTCCCGCGAGCAACCTTTGCTCCCACACCACAACCCGTGGGAGCAATGCTTGCCCGCGAGAGGCCAGCCGCACCGCCACAATCAACCGGTTTTGGCGCGCTCCTGGGCCGGGCATTGAGCGCGGTGCAGGTTGAGGGCGGTGTTGATGATGCCGATATGACTGAAGGCCTGGGGGAAGTTGCCGAGCATGCGCGCGCCACGCGGGTCGTATTGCTCGGCCAGCAGGCCGACGTCGTTGCACAGGCCGCTGAGGCGCTGGAACAGGCGCTGCGCGTCGTCCATGCGGCCCAGCATCGCGTACACATCGGCCAGCCAGAACGAACACACCAGGAAGGTGCCCTCGCCCGGCTCCAGGCCATCGCAGCCGGTCTCGGTGTCGTAGCGCAGCAGCAGGCCATCACGCAGCAGGCGCTGTTCGATCTGCGCCAGGGTGGCCAGGAAGCGCGGGTCATCGGCAGGCAGGAAGCCGGTCAGGGCGATCTGCAGCAGACTGGCGTCGGTCTGGGTCGAGCCGTAGGCCTGGGTGAAGCAGCCCAGGTGCGGGTCGACGCCATGGGCGCAGACGTCGGCATGGATAAGGTCGGCCACCGTGCGGGAATGCTTGGCTCGTTCGGCATCGCCGCCATCGCTGGCCTGCAGTTTGGCTGAGCGGTCGAACGCCACCCAGGCCATGACTTTGGAGTGCACGAAGTGCCGCGGCTCGCCACGGATCTCCCACAGGCCTTCATCGGGCTGCTGCCAGATGCTTTCCAGGTACGGCATGATCACCTGGAAAATCGCCCGGCTGCGGGGGTGGCGCGGCAGGCCACCGCGAATGGCCTGGGTCATGGCGTCGGCGACTTCGCCGTACACGTCCAACTGCAACTGCGTGGCCGCGGCGTTGCCGATGCGCACAGGCGTGGAGCCTTCGTAACCGCTCAGCCACGGCAAGGTGTATTCCGGCAGCCGGCGCTCACCGCCCAGGCCGTACATGATCTGCATCTGCTCGGGGTTGCCGGCCACCGAGCGCATCAGCCATTCGCGCCAGGCGCTGGCTTCCTCGAAATACCCCAGGTTCATGAACGCCAGCAGGGTCATGGTGGCGTCGCGCAGCCAGCAGTAGCGGTAGTCCCAGTTGCGCTCGCCGCCGAGGCACTCTGGCAACGAGGTGGTTACCGCGGCGACGATGCCGCCGGTGGGCTCGTAGGTCAGGGCCTTGAGCACGATCAGCGAACGCTTGACCTGCTCGGTGTAGGGCCCCACGTCCGGGCAACGGTCGGAGAAGATACGCCAGAAGGTCTCGGTTTCGGTCAGCGCCTCCTCGCCGTCGAACGCCTCGCGCAACGGCTGGTTGGAGTCCTGGTAGGTCAGCACGAACATTCGACGCTCGCCCGGGGCCACGCTGAAGCGACTGCCGGTGGCATGGTCCACGGCCTCCAGCTCCGTGGCGCTGTGCAGTACCAGCATCTCCGGGCCGGCCACGGCGGTGAGGATCTGTGAATGGGCCTGTTCGACCCAGGGCACGCTGCTGCCGTAATCGAAGCGGATGGTCAGGTCCATGTCGAACGCCACCTGCCCGCTCACGCCCTCGACAATGCGCACCACGCTGCTGTGCTCGCCCGGTGGCATGAAGTCGATCAGCAAGGCCGTCCCGCTGGCGGTACGGAAGGTGGTTTCCAGAATCAGCGTGCCCTCTCGGTAACGGCGGCTGACCTCGGCAGGCTCGCGCGGCGCCAGTTGCCAGCGGCCGTTATGCTCATCGCCGAGCAAGGCGGCAAAACAGGCGGGAGCGTCGAAGCGCGGAAAACACAACCAGTCCAGCGAGCCCTGTTTGTCGACCAGCGCGGCAGTTCTGCAATTGCCGAGCAAGGCATAGTCTTCAATCAATGCGGCCATGGTGCGGTCAACCTTGTGCGGAGGAATTCAGGGGGTGCGCGGCGCCCTCGGCAGGATCAGCCGGGCGATGGCATCGGCCACGCCCTGCTCGCGATTGCTGGCGGTGACGTGATCGGCATGGGCTTTGACCGAGGCCTCGGCCTGGCCCATGGCAACCGACAGGCCGGCGCGGCGGAACATCGCCACGTCGTTGCCGCCATCACCCAGCGCCGCAGTCTGCGCCAACGGTATGTGCAGGTGCGCGGCCAGCGCGGCCAGGGCTTCGCCCTTGTTGGCCAGCAGCGCGGTCACGTCCAGGTAATAGTTCTGCGACCGCGCGGCCAGGGCCTGGCCGTCGATCAGCCCGCTCAGTTCGTGCTCAAGACGCGCCAGCAGGTCGAAATCGGCGCAGGTGGCGACAATCTTGTCGACCCGGTCCAGATAAGGCGTGAAGTCCTTGACCTGCACGTAGCGGTAGCCCAGAGCGTCGAGCTCGGCCTGCAGGTATTCGGTGTTCGGGTCGGTCAGGTACCACTCATCATCCGCGAACAGCCAGATGGCCACGGGGTGGCGGGCGAACAGCGCCAGGCTGGTGTCCACCGCGCGACGGTCCACGCTGTGACGCTTCAGCACACTGCCATCGGGATGGGCCAGGGTGCCGCCATTGAAGGCGGCAAACGGCACGTCGATGCCCAGTTCCCGAATGATCGGCAGCATGGCCCGGGGTGGCCGGGCGCTGGCCAGGGTGAATTCGACGTCAGCCTCGCGCAACTGCGCCAGGCCGGCCAGCACCCGATCGCCCACCGTGTGGTCGGGCAGCAGCAACGTGCCGTCCATGTCGCTGAGCACCAGGCGAATGAGGTCGGGCGCTGGCCCACTCATCCCAGGCTGTGCCACGAACGGCCGTCGCGGGCCAGCAACTCGTCGGCCGACTCGGGACCGTCTTCGCCGGCGGCGTAGCTGTCAATCTTGCCACCATCGCGCCAGGCGTCGAGGAACGGCTGCACCGCACGCCAGCCGTTCTCGATGTTGTCCGCGCGCTGGAACAGCGTCTGGTCACCGGTCAGGCAGTCGTAGATCAGCGTCTCATAGCCCGTGGAGGGCTGCATCTGGAAGAAGTCCTTGTAAGCGAAACCCAGCTCCACATTCTCCATCACCAGGGCCGGCCCCGGGCGCTTGGCCATCAGGTCGAACCACATGCCCTCGTTGGGCTGGATCTGGATGCGCAGGTAGTTGGGCTGCAGGCGTTCCACCTCGGTGTCGCGAAACTGCGCGTAGGGCGCCTGCTTGAAGCAGATGGCAATCTCGGTGTCGCGCACGCTCATGCGCTTGCCAGTGCGCAGATAGAACGGCACGCCCACCCAGCGCCAGTTGTCGATCATCACCTTCAGCGCCACGAAGGTCTCGGTGCGGCTGTCGGGGTCCACCTTGGGTTCCTCACGGTAGCCAGGCTTGTCGCCCCCGCCTGCCGTGTACTGGCCGCGCACCGAGTTCTTCAGCGCATCGGCCTTGGACCAGGGGCGAATGGCACCCACCACCTTGGCTTTTTCGCCGCGCACGGCGTCGGCACCGAAGGCAGCGGGTGGCTCCATGGCGACCATGGCCAGCAACTGGAACAGGTGGTTGGGCACCATGTCGCGCAGGGCGCCGGTGCTGTCGTAGAAGTTGCCCCGTGTTTCCACCCCGACGGTTTCCGCCGCGGTGATCTGCACGTGGTCAATGTAATGGTTGTTCCAGAACGCCTCGAAAATGCCGTTGGAGAAACGGCTGATGAGGATGTTCTGCACGGTTTCCTTGCCCAGGTAGTGGTCGATCCGGTAGATCTGCTTCTCGCTCATCACGCTCAACAGGCAGGCGTTGAGCGCCTCGGCGGTGGGCAGGTCGGAACCGAAGGGTTTTTCGATCACTACGCGGCGGAAAGCGTCGGGCTGCTCTTCGAGCAACCCCGCATGGCCCAGGCGCTGCGCCACTTCACTGAAGAAGCGCGGCGAGGTGGCCAGGTAGAACACGGCGTTGCCGGTAAGGTTGGCGGCGATTTTCTCGCCGATGGCCTCGTAGGTGCCATCGTCGAGAAAATCACCACTGATATAGCTGATGCGTTTCGCCAGTTTCGCCCACAAGGCCGGGTCGAGGGCCTTGTCGGCCCCCTCCGGGTTCTTCGCCTTGGCCTGCTCGACGATGAAATCGTGCAGCTTGGCGGCGAAGTCAGCGTCGCTGACTTCGTTGTGGTCGACACCGACGATATGCAGGCCATTGTCCAACAGACCGTCGCGACTCAGGTTGTACAGCGCCGGCATGAGCAGGCGCTTGACCAGGTCGCCATGAGCGCCAAAGAGAAACAGCGTGGTGGGGGGTGCTGCGTCTACCTTGGACTTTGCCCGTGTCATTTAGGAACCTCGATATGGCCGCCGAAACCAAAGCGCATCGCCGACAACAGTTTGTCGCCGTAGGTGCTTTCCTGGCGGGAACGGAAACGTGCGAACAGCGAACCTGCCAGTACCGGTACCGGTACTGCCTGCTCCACTGCCGCGTCAATGGTCCAGCGACCTTCACCGCTGTCCGACACCGAGCCCGAGTAGCCGTCCAGCGCAGGGTCGCTGACCAGCGCGTCGGCGGTCAGGTCCAGCAGCCAGGACGACACCACGCTGCCACGACGCCATACTTCGGCGATCTCGGCCAGGTTCAGGTCAAAGCGCTGGTCTTCGGGCAGCGCGGTGCTGTTCTTGGTCTTCAGGATGTCGAAGCCTTCAGCGAAGGCTTGCATCATGCCGTACTCGATGCCGTTGTGGATCATCTTCACAAAGTGGCCAGAACCGGCCGGGCCTGCGTGGATGTAGCCATGTTCGGCGGAGTTGTGCTCACCTTCGCGGCCCAGGGTACGCGGAATCTCGCCCACGCCCGGCGCCAGGCAGGCAAACAGCGGATCCAGGCGCTCGAAGATGTGTGCTTCGCCGCCGATCATCATGCAGAAACCGCGATCCAGGCCCCACACGCCGCCGGAGGTACCGACGTCGACGTAGTGGATCTGGCGCTCGGCCAGTTCCTTGGAACGACGGATGTCATCCTTGTAGAAGGTGTTGCCGCCGTCGATGATCACGTCATCGGGCTCCAGCAGGTCAGCCAGTTGCTGGATGGTTTCCTCGGTTGGCGCGCCTGCGGGCAGCATGACCCATACGGCACGGGGCGCGTCCATCTGACGCACCAGGGAAGCCAGGTCGGCCGCGGTCACGGCACCCTCTTCACCCAGTTTTGCCACTGAATCCTGATTGCGGTCCCACACCACGGTGGTGTGGCCCCCGCGCATCAGTCTTCTCGAAATATTGCCGCCCATGCGGCCCAGTCCCACGATTCCCAATTGCATGCCGGTGCTCCACTGATGCGTAAATAGGTGTGTCACACCTTCAAAACACTAATGGTCTCAAAGCTTAGTACAGGGTTGCCAGAGTTAGTTTCGACTTTAGCCGTTCGTCGGTGGCTTTTTTTCATCCATGGCCCTGTCATCAAGGCTTCTTCAACGCTGACGGGCACTTGCTGGCACATGAAGAAAAAGACACGCAGACCGTGAAAAATAAAAAAGTTCCCATGCCTGGCAAAAGAAATCAGAATCCGCGCCGACAGAGGTACAGAACCGAGTGGCAAACGCTCAAGGTCGGCTATCCTCACTGTGAGACATGCCATTTGCGAGGTGAGCAATGGGAACTTTACTGCCAGCAACACCCCCCCAAACCCTCTATGTCACGGTGCGTCGTGACGAGCTGCGCGAATTGAAGGAAGAACGCGATCAGTTGCAGAAAAAGGTCGCCCACCTGACCATGATGCTCTTGCAGTCCCAGCAGGAAACCGGCGTGGCCGGTGGTGCCCAGGCACGAATCGCCTGATCTTCTGTCCCTCCCGTACCGGCAGGCGGTCGCCTGCCGGCTCACGTTGAAATCCTTCCTGCTCCCCCTTGCGAGCGTTTGCCCCTAGGGTGCCTTGCCTGAGCGCCGCCTTTCGCGGTCGCCATTGCCAAGAGCCTGCCCGTGAAACGACTTACCCTCATTGCCCTGTTGTCGATGCCGCTGCTGGCCCAGGCTGCCCTTCCCTGCGCCCCGGCCAGCGAAGCGGAAATCGCCGGCCTGTTCGAACGCTGGAACGATGCCCTGCGCAGCGGCGACGCTGCCCAGGTGGCCGCCACGTACCGAACCGATGCCGTGTTGCTGCCCACCTTGTCCAACCAGGTACGCGTGACCCCGGAGCAACGCCTGGATTATTTCCGCCACTTCGTGGGTGACCGGCCAAGCGGGCGCATCGTCAGCCGCAGCATTCAGACAGGTTGCGATAGCGCGCTGGATGCCGGGATCTATGAATTCACCTTTGCCGCCACCGGCAAGACCGTGCTGGCGCGCTACAGCTACACCTACAGGCGCGATGGCGATGGCTGGCTGATCAGCAGCCACCATTCCTCGTTGATGCCGGAAGCGTTGTAACCCTTGGGCCCTGACACGGCCTGTGCCTACACATAGATGCCTCAGGGCCGCCGCGCCGTGTCATAACATGTTTCTAGAAATTTCACTCTAACCGTCATGTTCCTGCAGCCCTTGTAAATCAAGGCCTGCCGCCTCAGCTGGCACCCCCGTTCCAGAGCCTCGACCGTCCGTCAGTCGCGCCGTGACCACGGAGTCCGATTTATTTTCTACACTCAAAACTCAGCCCGCACACCGCTCGGACGCTTCGCCTGAAATTAGTCGAAACTTCTGAAAATGCGGCAGGTCAGGTTAAAGGTAAGCCGCGGCAATGAAGTCCGTCGCAGCGGCTACCCCACCCCACTCCGTCAATTCGCCACCGGCAGGAGCGCCGGTCGGCGTTGCGCTTGCGCGCTTGACCGTGGGGTCGCGATGAAAAATCAGGTGCTTGCCACATATGCATTAATGCACGGGAGAGAACAATGATCAGTGCCGCTGTCGAAACCCATGGAGAGCGTTTTAACAAGCAGGAAAGCGAGCCGACCGAATTGGTGCAGATCGCTTCGACGGGCAAGGTACTGCAAGCCGATGCACGGCATAATCCGAACCGCCAGAAAGTGTTGTTCGTGACGTCCGAGATCGCCGACCTGGTCAAGACCGGTGGGCTGGGTGACGTGTCCCAGGCGCTGCCACGGGCCATGAGCCCGCTGCACGACGTGCGGGTGCTGATTCCTGGCTACCCGCAAGTACTCAACAGTGAAAACCCCATTCACATCGTCGGCGAACTGGGCGGCCACGCAGCCCTGCCGCCGTGCAAGATCGGCCGCATGGACCTGCGCGATGGCCTGGTCATCTACGTGCTGATCTGCCCTGAGCTGTATGAACGTGACGGCACCCCTTACGGTGCCAACAATGGCCGTGACTGGCCCGACAACCATATCCGCTTCGCCCGCCTGGGCCTGGCCGCCGCCGACATTGCCGCAGGGCTGGGCATGGTGCACTGGAAGCCGGACCTGGTGCACGCCCACGACTGGCCTGCGGGCATGGCCCCGGCCTATATGCACTGGCGCGGCCTGAGCACCCCGACCCTGTTCACCATCCACAACCTGGCCTACCAGGGCGTGGTCAGCCGCGCCTGCTGCCCGGAACTGGGGGTGCCCGAGCACGCCCTGCAACAGGAAGGCATGGAGTTCTACGGCAAGCTGTCGTTCCTCAAGGCCGGCATGGCCTATTCCAGCCACATCACCACGGTCAGCGCCACCTACGCCGAGGAAATCACCACGCCGGAATTTGGCTGCGGCCTGGACGGTTTCCTCAGCAGCAAAGCCTACCAGGGCCTGCTCAGCGGCATCCCCAACGGCATCGACGAAAGCTGGGACTCAGCCACCGACTCGCACCTGGTGTGCCCGTTCAGCCTCAACGACTGGGACGGCAAGAAGGTCAACGCCGACCACGTGCGTAACCTGTTCGGCCTGGACGATTCCGACGGCCCGCTGTTTGCCGTGGTCTCGCGCCTGGTCTACCAGAAAGGCCTGGACCTGACCCAGGGCGTGGCCGAGTACATCGTCAACAATGGCGGCCAGATTGCAATCATCGGCCGTGGCGAACCGGAAGAAGAACAGGCCATGCGCGAGCTGGCCCAGCGCTTCCCCGGCCGTATCAGTGTGCGCATCGGCTTCAACGAGACCGACGCGCGCCGCATGTTCGCCGGCAGCGACTTCCTGCTCATGCCCTCGCGCTACGAGCCGTGCGGCCTCAGCCAGATGTACGCCCAGCGCTTCGGCTCGCTGCCGGTGGCGCGCAACACCGGCGGCCTGGCTGACACCATCGAAGACGGCGTCACGGGTTTCCTGTTCAACGAATCCACCGTTGAAAGCTACGAGGAGGCCCTCAGCCGCGCCTTCTATGTGTACAGCAAGCCCGACCTGCTCAATGCCATGCGCTGCCTGTCCATGACCCAGCCGTTCAACTGGAGCCAGGCCGTGGAACCCTACGCCAAACTTTACGAGGAACTCGTGAGCAAATCGGTGGCCGTATCAGGTAGACCCTAACGGAAGAGGTTTCATCGATGCCGCTACCGACACCTGAAACCTGGCAACACGGTGCACATCCACTGGATTCGGGGCTTACGCGCTTTGCGCTGTGGGCACCGGATGCCTTCCACGCAAGCGTTGAGTTGGAAGACGGCCAGTCCCTGCCCATGCTGGCCCAGGACGACGGCTGGTTCGTGATCAAGTCGCCCTGCCCGCCCGGCACCGCCTACCAGTACCTGATCGACGGCGAACTGCGGGTGCCCGATCCTGCGTCGCGTGCCCAGCGGGGTGACGTGCACGGGCCCAGCATTGTGGTGAACCCCAATGCCTATCACTGGCAGTTCGCACAATGGCAGGGCCGGCCCTGGCACGAAGCCGTCATCTATGAACTGCACGTGGGCGTGCTGGGCGGCTTCACTGCCGTCGAAAAGCACTTGGGGCGCCTGGCCGAACTGGGCGTGACCGCCATCGAACTGATGCCCATCGCCCAATTTCCCGGCGACCGCAACTGGGGCTACGACGGCGTACTGCCCTACGCCCCACAGTCTTCCTACGGCACCCCGGAGCAGCTCAAGCACCTGATCGACTGCGCCCACGGCCACGGTCTGATGGTGATCCTCGACGTGGTCTATAACCACTTCGGCCCTGACGGCAACTACCTGGGTCGCTACGCCAAGGGCTTCTTTCGCCACGACCAGAAAACCCCGTGGGGCGATGCCATCGACTTCCGCCGCCCCCAGGTGCGCGATTTCTTCATCGACAACGCGCTGATGTGGTTGCTGGAGTACCGCTTCGACGGCCTGCGTTTCGACGCCGTGCACGCCATCGAAGACCCGGACTTCCTCAAGCAGATGGCCGCGCGCATTCGCCAGCAGGTCGACCCAAGCCGTCACGTATGGCTGACCCTGGAAAACGAGCTGAACCAGGCGCACCTGCTGGAAGAAGGTTACGACGCCCAGTGGAACGACGATGGCCATAACGCCCTGCACGTGCTGCTGACCGGCGAGACCGAAGCCTATTACGGCGACTTTGCCGAAAACCCCACGGCGAAGCTGGCGCGTTGCCTGAGCGAAGGTTTCATTTACCAGGGCGAGCGCAACCGCCACGGCGAACCGCGCGGCGAGCCCAGCGCGCACCTGCCGCCGAACGCCTTCGTGCTGTTCCTGCAGAATCACGACCAGATCGGCAACCGCGCCTTCGGCGAGCGCTTGTCCAGCTTGTGCAGCACCGAGGCGCTGCGCGCCGCCACCACACTGTTACTGCTGTCGCCCATGGTGCCACTGTTGTTCATGGGCGACGAAGGGGCCGCCCGCGAGCCGTTCCTGTTCTTCACCAGCCACCACGGCGAGCTGGCCGAGGCCGTGCGCGAAGGCCGACGGGGCGAATTCGCCGCGTTCGCGGCCTTCACCGATGCCCAACAGCGCGCCCGCATACCCGACCCCAATGCCGCATCCACGTTCGACGCCTCGCGCCCCGGCTTCCCCGCCGACGACGCGCCGTGGGCGGTGTTCCACCGCACGCTGCTGAGGCTGCGCCGCCAGCACCTTACCCAACACCTGACCGGCGCTCGCTCGCTGGGCGCGCAGGTGCTGGCGGACGGCGCGCTGAGCGCGCGCTGGCAACTGGGCGACGGCAGCCAACTGCGCATTGACCTGAACCTGAGTGCGCAGGCGCTGCCGCTGGCCCTGCCCGACATTCGCCACCGCCTGTTCGACAGCCGCGTGGCCGCCGACAGCCCGGCACTGGACACCCTTCCCCCTTATAGCGCCCTGGTCAGCCTGACCCCCGCCGGAGACGATGCATGAGTGATGAGCGACTGCGGACATTGGCGCAACACGCCGGCCTGGCCGTGCACTGGACCGACGCCAATGGCCGCCCGCAGACCGTGGCCGACCCGGTGCTGCGCAAAGTGCTGGCCGGCCTTGGCCATGCGGCGAACAGCGCCGAGGAAGTCGACGCCAGCCTTGAAGACTTGAATCGGGTGCGGCGTGACACGCACCTGCCGCCGTTGTTGACGGCCGACCACGGCCACCCGCTGAACCTGGCGCGCTATTTCCCCGCGCACACCCCGTGCCAGGTGCACTTGGAAGACGGCGCTACTCTGGACCTGCGCCTGGACGCTCACGCCGCCCTGCCCGGCCTGCTGCCGGTGGGTTACCAGGACGTGCGCATCGACGGCCAGCAGTTCACCCTGGCGGTAGCGCCAGGGCGCTGCTACAGCGTCGGCGATGCCCTGGGCGAAGCGGCGCCACGGGCCTGGGGCCTGAGCGTGCAGCTGTACAGCCTGCGCCGACCCGGCGACGGTGGCTTCGGTGACACCCAGGCACTGGAAGCCTTCGCCCGCAGTGCCGGTGAACGCGGCTGCGACGCGCTGGCCATCAGCCCCATGCACGCCATGTTCAGCAGCGATGCGCACCGCTACAGCCCTTATTCGCCCTCCAGCCGGCTGTTCCTCAATTGCCTGTACGCCTCGCCGGGCGCCATCCTTGGTGAACGCGCGTTGCGCGTGGCGCTCGACGACATCGGCCTGGGTGAAGCCCTGACGCAGTTGGAGCAGTTGCCGCTGATCGACTGGCCGGCCGCCGCCGACGCCAAGTTCCGCCTGCTGCGCTCGCTCTACAATGGCTTCAGCCACGGCGACCACCCGCTCACCGCCGACTTCGCCAGCTTCCGCCACGCCGGCGGCGAAGCCCTGGAAAACCACTGTCGTTTCGAAGCCCTGCAGGCCGATTGCGCGGCACGCGAGGCCAGCCAGGACTGGCGCCAGTGGCCGCCCGAATGGCACGACCCACGCAGCCCGGCCATTGCCGAATTCGCCCGTGAACATGCCAACGAAGTCGGCTTCTACGCCTTCTGCCAGTGGCTGGTGGCCCGCAGCCTGGAGCGCGCGCAGAATGCCGCGAAAAGCAGCGGCATGCGCATCGGCCTGATCGCCGACCTGGCCGTGGGTGCCGACGGTGCCGGCAGCCAGGCGTGGAGCCGCCAGGACGAACTGCTCGCCGACCTCACCGTGGGCGCGCCACCGGATATTCTCAACCGGGCCGGGCAAGGCTGGGGCATTTCCGCCTTCGCCCCCGAAGGCCTGGTGCGCAACGGTTTTCGCGCCTTCATCGAAATGCTGCGGGCCAACTTCGCCCATGCCGGCGGCCTGCGCATCGACCACGTGATGGGCCTGCAACGGCTGTGGGTGATCCCCATGGGGTCGCCGCCCGCCGAAGGCGCCTACTTGCATTATCCCATCGACGACATGCTGCGCCTGCTGACGCTGGAGTCCCACCGTCACCAGGCCATTGTCCTGGGTGAGGACCTGGGCACCGTGCCTGAGGGCCTGCGCGAGAAACTGGTGGCGCGGCACATGCTGGGCATGCGCGTGCTGCTGTTCGAACAAGCCCATCCGGGGCACTTCCACCCCGTGCTGAACTGGCCCGACAACGCCCTGGCCACCAGCACCACCCACGACCTGCCCACCCTGCATGGCTGGTGGAAAGCCCGCGATATCGATTGGAACCACAAACTGGGGCTGATCGACGAACACACCGAGCACCACTGGCGCGAGACCCGCGAGCACGAACGTCGCGGCCTGCGCCATGTGCTGGCCCAGGACAGCCAGAACTTCCCCGAAGGCGGCGAAGAAACCGACCAGGTGATCGACGCCTGCGTGCGCTTCCTCGGCCATACCCGTGCGCCCCTGGTGCTGTTGCCGCTGGAGGACGCCCTGGGCGTGGAAGAGCAACCCAACCTGCCCGGCACTATCGACAGCCACCCCAACTGGCGCCGCCGCTTCACCGGCGACAGCCAGACCCTGCTTGACGATGAGGACGCCGCCCGGCGCCTTGAACTGCTGGCCTGCGCCCGCCAACAAGCCAGTGAGCGTGACCGATGAAGGCAATGACCGGCAGCGTTCGGCTGCAGTTTCACAAGGACTTCACCCTCGATGACGCGGCGGCACGTGTGCCGTATTTCAAGCAACTGGGCATCAGCCACGTCTACGCCTCGCCCATCCTCAAGGCCCGCCCGGGCTCCATGCACGGCTACGACGTGGTCGACCCGACGCGCATCAACCCTGAACTTGGCGGCGAACCGGCCCTGCGGCGCCTGGTCAAGACCCTGCGCGAGCACGGCATGGGCCTGGTGTTGGACATTGTCTCCAACCACATGGCCGTCGGCGGCGGGCATAACCCCTGGTGGCTTGACCTGCTGGAGTGGGGGCGGCGCAGCCCCTACGCGGAGTTCTTCGACATTCAGTGGCACTCTCCCGACCCGTTGCTCGAAGGTCAGTTGCTGTTGCCGTTCCTGGGCAACGACTACGGGGCCTGCCTGCACGCCGGCGAGATTCCCCTGCGCCTGGACGCCAGTACCGGCAGCTTCTTCATCGAGCATTACGAGCACCGTTTCCCGGTGTCCCCGCCCGACTACGCCGACATCCTCAGCCCTTCCGATGACCCGCTGCTAAGCAAGCTGGGCGGACGCTTCGGTGCCCTGGAGCAGGATCCGCATGCCTACGACAAGGCCGGCGCGCTGCGGGCCGAGCTGGCCGCCCTGAGCCACAGCCACAAGGCCGCCCTGGACGCCCTGCTGGCGCGTTTCGACGCCACCACCGAACAGGGCATGCAGCGCCTGCACCGGCTGCTGGAAAAGCAACACTACCGCCTGGCCAGCTGGCGCACGGCGGCCGACGACATCAACTGGCGGCGCTTCTTCGACGTCAATGAGCTGGGTGGCCTGCGCGTGGAGCGCGCCGCCGTGTTCGAAGCCACCCACGCGAAAATCTTCGAGCTGATTGAACAAGGGCTGATCGATGGCCTGCGTATCGACCACGTGGATGGCCTGGCCGATCCGCGCGGTTACTGCCGCAAGCTGCGCCGCCGGGTACAGGCGCTGCTGCCGGCGCGCCCGCCAAGCGCGGCCGTGGAGCACTTCCCGATCTATGTGGAAAAAATCCTCGGTGCCGACGAGCAGCTGCACCGCGACTGGCAGGTGGACGGTACCACCGGCTACGAGTTCATGAACCAGGTCTCGCGCCTGCAGCACGACCCGGCCGGCGCCGAGCCGCTGGCCGAACTGTGGAGCAGCCTCAGCGGCCGCCCCCCAGTGTTCGAGGAAGAGGCCCACGCCGCTCGCCACCTGGTGATCAACGGCACCCTGGCCGGCGACTTCGAGTCCGTGGCCCAGGCACTGCTGCAAGTGGCCCGTGGCGACCTGATGAGCCGCGACCTCACCCTGGGCGCCATCCGCCGCGCCCTGCAGGCGCTGGTGGTGCATTACCCGGTGTATCGCACCTACATCAATGCCTGCGGGCGGCCGGCCGAGGACGAAAGCTTCTTCCAGCAAGCACTGGCGGGCGCCCGCGACGCCTTGAGCGAAGCCGACTGGCCGGTGCTGGACTATTTGGCCCGCTGGCTCGGGGGCGACCCCTGGCGCAAGCTGCCCCCCGGGCGCCCGCGCAAACTGCTGCGCCATGCCTGCGTGCGCTTCCAGCAACTGACCTCGCCCACGGCCGCCAAGGCCGTGGAAGACACCGCGTTCTACCGCTCGGCCGTGCTGCTGTCACGTAACGACGTGGGCTTTGACGCCGAGCACTTCAGCGCGCCACCCGAGTTCTTCCACCAGGCCTGCGAGCAGCGCCTGGCGCATTTCCCCGACAACCTGCTGGCCACCGCCACCCACGACCACAAGCGCGGCGAAGACACGCGCGCACGCCTGGCGGTGCTCAGCGAGCGCAGCAGCTGGTACCCGGGCCGCGTCAATCACTGGCAGGAGCTGGCCGAGCCCTTGCGCCGCCAGGTGGGCGATACCGTCGCACCGTCCCCGGGCGACGAGCTGATCCTGTTCCAGGCGCTGTTGGGCAGTTGGCCGCTGGCGTTGGCCAGCGACGATGCCACAGGCCTGCAAGCCTACGCCGAACGCCTGTACCAGTGGCAGCAGAAGGCCCTGCGCGAAGCCAAGCTGGCCAGCAGCTGGAGCGCGCCCAACGAGCCCTACGAACAGGCCTGCCGTCGCTACCTGGAACAGCTGCTGCTCGACCCGCAGTGCCAGCAACTGCGCGCGTCGCTGGCGGTCGCGGTGCAGCGCATCAGCGTTGCCGGCGCCCTCAACAGCCTGGTCCAGTGCCTGTTGCGCATGACCGTGCCGGGCATTCCCGACCTCTATCAGGGCGCCGAATTCTGGGACCTGAGCCTGGTCGACCCGGACAACCGCCGCCCGGTGGACTACGCTGCCCGAGAGCAGGCATTGCAGACGCCGCGCAGCCCCGCCGAACTGCTGGCCAACTGGCAGGACGGGCACATCAAGCAGCAACTGATCGCGCGCACCCTGCACCGGCGTGCCGAGCACGTCGCGCTGTTTGCCCGCGGCGCCTATGAACCCTTGCCCGTGCAGGGCGAACAGGCCGACCACGTGCTGGCCTTCGCCCGAATCGACGCTGACGAACTGGCCATCGTCATCGTGCCACGCCTGGCCAGCGATCTGCTGGGGGACGCCCCCAGCCCGCTTATCGAGGCACACAAGTGGGGAGACACCCGCATCGTGCTACCTAACAACTACACTCTGCCTACATTTAAGGGACTTTTTTCAGACGTAGCAGTCACACCCAATAAGGAACTGTGGCTTAACGCTGCGTTGAAGGATTTTCCCGTCAATCTCTTAGTACAAAGTGACTTGTGATCAGGAGCGTTGAAATGAGTGCCGACGATAAACGTATACGCGAATTTGCTTATCAAATCTGGGAATCGGAAGGCAAACCCGAAGGCCATGAAGACCGCCACTGGGAGATGGCGCGCAAGCTCGCCGAAGCCGAAGCCCTGGCCCCCAGCAAGCCGGGCAAGGCCAAGGCCGCCACGGCCAAGCCCAAGGCTGGCAGCGCCACCGAAGCCAAGGCCAAGCCTGCGCCTGCGGCCAAGCCGGCCGCCAGCAAACCAGCTGCCGCTTCGGCCGCCAAGCCCAAGCCAGCGCCTGCGCCGAAAGCCGCGGCCGACAAGCCCGCCGCCGACAAAAAGCCACGCACCAGCGTGAAGAAGCCGCCCGCCAGCTGATCCACGCAACGCTCCCGGCCCCCGGCCTGCGCCCAGGCGCAGCCCGGGGGCTCGTGCGCCCGCACCCCAACGCCTCCGTTCACCGGGCTGTGCACCGGCACGGCCTGCCATCGCCCTGAATTTGCCGTACTACTTTGCCGTACAAGGAACTCGCCCATGACGCGCCAAAAGAAATTCACCCCTGCCCCTGGCACTGATCCATCGCGCATTCGCGAAGGCCTGCCGTTCCCCCTGGGCGCCACCTGGGACGGCCTTGGCGTCAACTTCGCGCTGTTTTCCGCCAACGCCACCAAAGTCGAGCTGTGCCTGTTCGACTCCAGTGGCGAGACCGAGCTGGAACGCATCGAGCTGCCCGAATACACCGATGAGATCTTCCACGGCTACCTGCCCGACGCCCACCCCGGGCTGACGTACGGCTACCGTGTGTACGGGCCATACGACCCAGAGAACGGCCACCGTTTCAACCACAACAAGCTGTTGATCGACCCCTACGCCAAGCAGATGGTCGGCGAGCTGAAATGGTCCGAATCGCTGTTCGGCTACACCATCGGCCACCCCGACGGCGACCTCAGTTTTGACGAACGCGACAGCGCGCCCTTCGTGCCCAAGTGCCGGGTGATCGACCCGGCCTACACCTGGGGCCGCGACCAGCGCGTCAACGTGCCTTGGGACAAAACCATCTTCTACGAAACTCACACCCGCGGCATCAGCATGCGCCACCCCTCGGTGCCCGAGAACGTGCGCGGCACCTTCGCCGGGCTGATGGTGCCGGACGTGGTGGACCACATCAAAAAGCTCGGTGTCACCTCCATCGAGCTGCTGCCCATTCACGGTTTCGTCAACGACCAGCACCTGCTGCAAAAAGGCCTGAACAACTACTGGGGCTACAACACCATCACGTTCTTCGCCCCGCACCCGCGCTACCTGTCCAATGGCAAGATCGCCGAATTCAAGGAAATGGTCGCGCACCTGCACGACGCCGGGCTGGAGGTGATTCTCGACGTGGTCTACAACCACACCGCCGAAGGCAACGAACAGGGCCCTACCCTGTCCATGCGCGGCATCGACAACGCCAGCTACTACCGCTTGATGCCGGACAACAAACGCTTCTACATCAACGACTCTGGCACCGGCAACACCCTGGACCTGAGCCACCCCTGCGTGCTGCAAATGGTCACCGACTCGCTGCGCTACTGGGCCACCGAGATGCACGTGGACGGCTTCCGCTTCGACCTGGCGACCATTCTTGGCCGCTACCACGAGGGCTTCGATGAGCGTCACAGTTTTCTGGTGGCCTGCCGCCAGGACCCGGTGCTGCGCCAGGTCAAACTCATCGCCGAACCGTGGGACTGCGGCCCCGGCGGCTACCAGGTGGGCGGCTTCGCGCCGGGCTGGGCGGAATGGAACGACCGCTTCCGTGACACCGCGCGGGCGTTCTGGAAAGGCGACGACGGCCAGCTGGCGGATTTCGCCGGGCGCCTGACCGGCTCCGGCGAACTGTTCAACCAACGCGGCCGCCGGCCTTACACCTCAGTGAACTTCATCACCGCCCATGATGGTTTCACCCTGCGTGACCTGGTGTCGTACAACGACAAGCACAACGAGGACAATGACGAGAACAACCAGGACGGCAGCAACAACAACCTGTCCTGGAACCACGGTGTGGAAGGCCCCACCGATGACCGCGAGATCGTCGAGCTGCGCTTGCGCCAGATGCGCAACTTCTTCGCCACCCTGCTGTTCTCCCAGGGCACGCCAATGATCGTTGCCGGCGACGAGTTCGCCCGCACCCAGAACGGCAACAACAACGCCTACTGCCAGGACAGCGAGATCGGCTGGGTCAACTGGGACCTCGACGAAGACGGCAAGGGCCTGCTGCGTTTCGTGCGCCGGCTGATCCGCCTGCGCATGTCCCACCCCATCCTGCGCCGCAACCGCTTCCTGGTCGGCACCTACAACGAGGACATCGGCGTCAAGGACGTCACCTGGCTGGCCCCGGATGGCAGCGAGATGAGCACCGAACAATGGCAGGACAGCCACGGGCGCTGCCTGGGCATGCTGCTCGATGGCCGCGCGCAATCCACCGGCATTCGCAAGCCGGGCGCCGATGCCACGCTGCTGCTGATAGTCAACGCCCACCACGACGTGGTCAACTTCGTGCTGCCGCAGGTGCCGGAAGGCGAATACTGGACGTGCCTGATCGACACCAACCGGCCGGAGCTGCGCGACCGTGAGCCACTGGCGTTCGGCAGCGATTTCCTGGTCACGGGCCGCTCGCTGCTGCTGTTTGAGCTGCACCGGGAAGTCGAAGAATGAACCGGGTGCTGGCGGCCACGCTGAAACGGCCGGCAGCGGGCTACCCCGACGCCGAGGCCTTGCACGGGGCTTTGCAGGCCCTGGTGGACGATGGCTTGGACCAGCTGCCATTGCCCGGCAGCGGTCATACGCTTGAGCGCTGGCGCGCTCTGGCGGTGGTCGGCGGTCATGACCTGGGCCTGTGCAAATTCTACGAAGGCCACACCGACGCCTTGGCGATCATGGCTGAACTGGCGGCCGTGCGGCCGCCCATCGACAGCACCTGGGGCACCTGGGCGGCCGAGCCGCCCACGGCGCGCGTCACGGTCAGTCAGGGCCATGGCAGCTACTGGCTGGACGGCAGCAAGGCCTGGTGCTCCGGCGCCGCGCAGCTCAGCCATGCGTTGCTCACCGCCTGGAATGAACAGGGCCAGCAGCAACTGGTGGCCGTGGCCTTGCACCAACCCGGCGTCACCGTCAGCGACCAGGGCTGGAACGCCGTGGGCATGGGCGCCACCGCCAGTGTCCACGTGCACTTCAATCACGTACAGGGCACCCCGGTCGGCGGCCCCGGCCAGTACCTGACGCGGGCCGGTTTCTGGCAGGGCGGCATCGGCATCGCCGCCTGCTGGTATGGCGCCGCGCAGCAACTGGCGCTGCGCCTGCACCAACATTGCCAGCACCGCGACGAACCCCACGCACTCGCCCACCTGGGCGCCGTGGACGCCGCCCTGCACGGCCTGCGCGCGCTGCTGCAACACGCCGCCGCGCACATCGATGCGCACCCCAGCGCCGACTGCCAGGCCCTGGCCTGCCGTGTGCGGGCGACGGTGGAACTGGGCTGCGAGCAGGTGCTCAACCACGTCGGCCATGCCCTGGGCGCCGCGCCTTACTGCACCGACGCGGTTTTCGCGCGGCTGGCCGCCGACCTGCCGGTGTTTCTGCGCCAAAGCCATGCCGAGCGCGACCTGGCGGCCCTCGGTGCCCTGGCCTGCCATGCCCCTTTCAGCGAGTGGAACCTATGAAAGCCAACCCCATTGTCGGCCACGGCACGCCCGTGCAGGCCTGGCAAGCGTGCCCGCTGTTGGCAGACCTGCCACGCATTGAAGTGGATCGCCTGGTGCCCGCCGGCGCCCGCGCGGTGATTGTCGCCCCGCACCCGGACGACGAAGTGCTGGGCAGCGGCGGCCTGTTGCAGCACCTGCTGGCCCTGGGCCGCCCCGTGCTGTTGATCGCCGTCACTGACGGCACCGCCAGCCACCCCGGCTCGCGGCGCTGGCCGGTGGAACGGCTGACCGCCGAACGGCCCCAGGAGAGTGCGGAGGCACTGCGACGCCTGGGCGCGGAAGCCGGCCAGGTACAGTGGCTGCGCGTGGGCCTGGCAGACAGCCAGGTGCCTGCGGCGCAGACGCGCCTGCAAGCCTTCCTGCACGCGCACCTGCACGCCGACGACGTGGTGTTCGCCACCTGGAGCGAGGACGGCCACTGCGACCACGAAGCTGTTGGCCGCGCCAGCCGCGCCGCCGCCGAAGCCGTGGGCGCCTGCGTGCACGAATTGCCGATCTGGACCTGGCACTGGGCCCGCCCGCAGGACCCGCGCGTGCCATGGCAACGGGCGCGCAAGATCAGCCTCAGCCCGGCCATGCTGGCGCGCAAGCGCCATGCTGCCCAGGCGTTCACCAGCCAGCTGGAGGGCGACGCCGAGGCCGGCCTGGCGCCGGTGCTGCCGCCGGACGTGCTCGAGCGCCTGTTGCAACCCTACGAAGTGGTGTTCCTGTGAGCGTCGACAACGCGGTGTTCGACCGCTTGTTCGACGGCAACGACGACCCCTGGGCCATGCACCAGCGCTGGTACGAACAGCGCAAGCGCGCCCTGCTCGCGGCCTGCCTGCCCCGTGCGCGCTACGCCAGCGTGTTCGAACCGGGCTGCGCCAACGGCGCCACCAGCCAGGTGCTGGCCGGGCGCTGCGAGCGGCTGACCTGCTGCGACACCGCCGAACGCGCCGTGGCCCTGACCCGCGAAGCCCTGGCCGATGCGCCCCATGCCCAAGTCGAACAGCGGCGCCTGCCCGAGCAGTGGCCGGCGCAGCGTTTTGACCTGATCGTGCTCAACGAATTGTGTTACTACCTCAGCGCCGACGACCTCGCCGCGCTGATCGACGCCTGCCGTCGCAGCCTCACCGACGACGGCCAGGTGCTGGCCTGCCACTGGCGCGCAGCCATCGACGGTTGCACCCTGGACGGTGACGCCGTGCACCGCCAACTGGACGCCGGCCTGGGCATGACCTCGCTGCTGCAGCACCACGAGAAGGACTTCCTGCTGCAAGTATGGAGCCGCGACCCGCGCTCGGTGGCCGAGCACGAGGGCCTGCGATAAGGGGGAACCGATGGCGCCGGCCATCGGTCCCACCCTGTAAGCCCACCCGTTTCAAGGAGCGATCGTGACCGCCGATCCCACCGGCCAGGCCAGCCGCCGCCCACCCGAACACCCGCTGGCGGTGCACCGCATGCGCATCCTGACCGTCAACACGCACAAGGGCTTCACCGCCTTCAACCGCCGCTTCATCCTGCCCGAGCTGCGCGAAGCGGTACGCAGCACCGGTGCCGACCTGGTGTTTTTGCAGGAGGTGCTGGGCGAGCACGACGGCCACGCCGAACGCCATCACAACTGGCCCCAGACCTCCCAGTACGAATTCCTCGCCGACAGTATGTGGAGCGACTACGCCTACGGTCGCAACGCGGTGTACCCCGACGGCCACCATGGCAACGCCCTGCTGTCCAAATACCCGATACTGCGTTACCGCAACCTCGACGTGTCCATCACCGGCCCCGAGCGCCGTGGCCTGCTGCACTGTGTGCTGCAGGTGCCGGGGCACGATGAAGTGCACGCCATCTGCGTGCACTTGTCACTGCTGGAAAGCCATCGCCAGCAGCAATTGGGTCTGCTGCGCCAGTTGCTCGACTCCCTGGCCGACGACGCCCCGGTGATCATCGCCGGCGACTTCAACGACTGGAAACTGCGCGGCAACACCACACTGACCAGCGCCCGTGACCTGCACGAAGCGTTCGAGCATCACTACGGCGCCTTGGCCCGGACCTACCCGGCACGCTTTCCGCTGCTGCGCCTGGACCGCGTCTACCTGCGCAACGCCACCAGCCATGCGCCGACGATTCTTGGCAACAAGCCCTGGACCCACCTGTCCGATCACCTGCCGCTGACCGTGGAAGTGCACCTGTAGGGATCGTTTTGGAATAGCCTGGGGCGCGCATAGATACGCCCCTGCTAATCACTGGCAATAGCCACCGCTTTTCAACCACTTGTAAACCCCGTTGGCGCCCTGTCGGCGAAAGGGTACTTTCTTGACGCGTGCGCGAGCGTCTTCTTAGCTACAGATAACACTGCACAACACAATAAAAAACACCGACCCAAGCCTCTGGCCCGCGCCTTTCAGCGCTTGGCCAGGCTCGGGCCGCTGGCTTCGGCCGCCCTCGATGCGACGCACACGGCGTACTCCCTGCCAGCTCACAACACAGGAGCCACGCCATGAACACCCTCCACACCCGCCTCTGCTACACCGCCTGCGCCTCCCTGCTGTTGGCCGTGCCCGTCAAGGCCACGGCTGCGGACCCGGCCGAAGACCCGTTGGGCCCGTTGGACCTGAGCAACCGCACGTACACCAGCAGCGGCGTTTCCAACCCGGCGAGCAGCGCCGGCCTGTTCACGGTGTTCGCCCGCGGCGGCGGTGTGGCCTGGAGTGTCAGCTCCCAGGTGCAGGACAGCGGCCGCCCGGATAACGCCCGCTCCATGGCGGTGGCCTTGGGCGGAGCGGTGGCGTTCGTGCTCGGAGAGAACTGGTCGTTCGAACCGCAGGCGCAGTTGATCAACCAGCAATTGCTACCGGGTGCGGCGGGCCAGGGCCCACGCCTGTTGAGTGAAGACAGCCAGCCCAGCTGGAGCGGCCGGGTCGGTGCACGGTTGGCGGGGCACTACGAAGTGGCGGGCATGCCATTCGAACCGTTTTTGCGCACCAGCCTGACCTACACGTTCAGCAACGACAACGCCATCGCCCTGGCGCCGGTGGACAAAATCACCAGCAGCCGCAATTCGTCAACCATCGAAGTGGGCTTGGGCCTGGTGGCGCGCATGACGCCCACGGTAAGCCTGTTCATGACGGCTGATTACAGCAGCCCCAGCGACCAGAACGACCTGAATGGATTGATTGGCGATGTGGGCGTGAAAGTCCGCTGGTAGCCGCCGGATCTTTGGCCAGGCTGGGCGCGCGTCGCGCGCCATCGCAGCCTGTCGGCATCTCCTGCGGTTCATCCTCGAAGCTGCCGACAGGCTGCGAGAAGGGCCGAGGGCCCTTCCGGTCACGCCTGCGGGCGCAGGATCAACACGGCCAGCGGCGGCAAGTTCAGCGACAACGACAACGGCTGGCCATGGCTTTGCACGGCTTCAGTGGCCACCGCGCCGCCGTTGCCGACGTTGGAACCTGCGTAGATCTCCGCATCACTGTTGAGCACCTCTTCCCAACGCTCGGCGAACGGCACGCCAATGCGGTAACCCTCGCGCGGCACTGGGGTGAAGTTGGCCACCACCAGCAAAGGCTCACCGGCCTTGCTCCAGCGCAACCAGGCAAACACACTATTGGCCGCGTCGTCACCGATCAGCCACTGGAAGCCCTGGGGCAGGCAGTCCTGCTCATGCAACGCCGGGTATTGGCGGTACACCCGGTTGAGATCGCTGACCAGTTTCTGCACACCCAAGTGCTCGGTGTATTTGAGCAAATACCAGTCCAGCTCGCTGTCGTGGTTCCACTCGCGCCACTGGCCGAATTCGCACCCCATGAACAACAGCTTCTTGCCCGGGTGCGCCCACATGAACGTCAGATAGGCCCGCAGGTTGGCGAATTTCTGCCACCTGTCGCCGGGCATTTTGTCGATCAACGAGTGCTTGCCGTGCACCACTTCGTCGTGGGAAATGGGCAGGATGAAGTGCTCGGAATAGGCATAGATCAGCCCGAAGCTCATCTCGTTGTGGTGGTGGGTACGGTGAATCGGGTCGTTCTGGATGTAATGCAGGGTGTCGTGCATCCAGCCCATGTTCCACTTGTACGAAAAGCCCAGGCCGCCCTGCTGGGTCGGCTGGCTCACGCCCGGCCAGGCCGTGGATTCCTCAGCGATCACCAGCGCACCGGGGGCCTCCAGGGCCACCACGTCGTTGAGGTGACGCAGGAAGTCGATGGCTTCCAGGTTCTCGCGGCCGCCGTAGCGGTTGGGAATCCATTCGCCGGCCTTGCGCGAATAATCGCGGTACAGCATCGAGGCCACCGCATCCACGCGCAAACCATCGATGTGGAAATGCTTGAGCCAGTGCAGCGCCGAGGCCAGCATGAAACCGTGCACCTCGGTGCGGCCCAGGTTGTAGATCAGCGTGTCCCAATCCTGGTGGAAGCCTTCCAGCGGGTTGTCGTATTCGTACAGCGCGGTGCCGTCAAAGCGGGCCAGGCCGTGGGTGTCGGTGGGAAAGTGCGCCGGCACCCAGTCCAGGATCACGCCAATGCCACCGCGGTGACAGGCGTCGACGAAGGCGGCGAAGTCGTCCGGCGAGCCGTAGCGTGCCGAGGGCGCGAACTGCGACAGCGGCTGGTAGCCCCAAGAGCCGCCGAACGGGTGCTCCATGATCGGCATCAGCTCAATGTGGGTGAAGCCCAGTTGCTGAACGTAGGGCACCAGGCGTTCGGCCAGTTCGTGCCAGTTGTAGGTGCGGATGTCGCCTTCTTCGTTGACCTCGCACTGCCAGGAACCGGCGTGCAGTTCATAGATCGACAGCGGTTTGTCGATGCCATGCTGCTCGCCGCGCGCCTGCATCCACGCCTCGTCACCCCAGGAATGGCTCAGGGGCCGGGCGACCTTGGATGCGGTGGACGGCGGCAGTTCGGTGCGCAGGGCCACTGGGTCGGCCTTGAGCGGCAGCACACCTTCGTGGCTGAGCACCTCGTACTTGTAGGTTTCGCCAGGCTGCAGGCGCGGCACGAAAATTTCCCACACCCCCGATGGATGGCGCAGGCGCATGGGGTGGCGACGGCCGTCCCAGATGTTGAAGTCGCCGACCACCGACACCCGCCGCGCATTCGGTGCCCACACGGCGAAGCGCACGCCGTCGACACCGTCGATGTTCATGCACTGTGCACCCAGGGCGCCGCTGAGGTCGCGGTGGTTGCCCTCGGCGAACAAGTACAGGTCCATCTCGCCCAGCAACTCGCCATAGCTGTAAGGGTCTTCACTGATCTGCTCGCCGCCCGCCCATTGTACCTTCAACAGGTACGGGCGCTGGTCGTTGAAATGGCCCACGTAGAGCCCCGGCACTTCGCCCTGCTCCAACGTGCCGCGCAGCGCCTGGCTGTCCTTGTCGAGCACTTGCACGTTAAGGGCATTTGGCAGGTAGGCGCGAATATATTGCCCGCCCGCACCATCAGCGTGCGGGCCCAGTACCGCGAACGGGTCGCGATGGTCGGCACGGATCAGCGCCTCGATGTCCGCCTTGGGCGGAAAAGCCCCGACCTTGCCCTGTTCCTTGTGCGCGTTCATTGACTACTCTCCCCTGGTACTCAGTAACCCGAATAGCCCATGCAAAGGCACGGCCAGCCAGTTCGGGCGATTCTCGGCTTCGTATGCGATTTCGTAGCAAGCCTTCTCCAGGCTGAACAACTCCAGTGCGGCGCGTTCGCCGTCAGCGTCCTGCCAGGCGTGGGCCAGGCTGGCGGTGGCCAGCCCATAGGCCTCGATAAAGGCGTGGCGGGCTTCATGCAGGTAGCGCTTGGCCACGCGCTGGCGGGCCTGGTCGGCCTCGGGCGAATCATCCACGCCCTGGGCGTTGCGCATGGCCATGGCGGCAGCGTAGTCGAACGAGCGCAGCACGCCACTGACGTCCTTGTAGGGGCTGTATTTGCCCCGGCGCTCGTCCAGCGGTCGTGCCGGCTCACCCTCGAAGTCGATGATGTAGGCATCGCCCTGCACCACCAGCACCTGGCCCAGGTGCAGGTCGCCATGCACGCGCATGATCAGCCCGCCCACGGCCTGCTTGCTGAGGCTGTCGATGTGCGCCAGCAGCGACGTGCGCTGCTGGAGCAGGTCGTCCACCAGGTCGCGGTCCTCGGGCACCAGTTCCTGGTAATGCTGTTCCAGCAGGGTCAGTGCGCGCTCAAGTTGGGCGCTGACGCTCTTGCTCCAGGCCTGGCCATCCTTCTTGCCACTGGGGCTGGCGTTGAAGTCGGGGTTGTCGGTGGGCGCGGCCAACACCTGGTGCATCTCACCGAGGCGCTGGCCCAGCAGGCCGGCGAAATCCGCCAACTCGCCCAGGGCGTTGTAGCGGTGTTCCTGATCGGAGCGCCCCCAGGTCATCTCGTCGCGAATGGCCCGTTCCAAGTTGTTCTGCGTCCAGGCCCAGGCGTCGCCCTGATTGTTCAGATAGCCTTGGGCAATCATCAGCAGGTGCGGCGTGCCCTGGGCGTCGACGCGGCTGACCGAGCCCAGCAGCGGTGAAATATTGGCGAAACCGGCGGCGGTCAGGTAGGCGCCCATTTCCAGTTCCGGGTGCACGCCGCCGCTGACCTTGCGGATCATCTTCAGCACCATGCTGCCGCCCACCACCACCGAGCTGTTGGACTGCTCGGCGGACAGGTAGCGGATCTCCGGCTCGGCGGCCAGGTTCAGGCGCGCCAGTTCCGGCGTCGCGACGAACTGAATCTGGCCTTCGTCGCAGGTCAGCACGGTGGCGTTTTTCAGGCCCTGCACCACCGCGCGGATAAAGCTTTCGAGCACGAAGGCGTCCGTGATCAGCCCCACCTGGCGGTTGCGGCGTACCCGCGACAGGGCCAGTTGGTGCGGCAAGGCGCTGCTGGGTTGGTCCTCGCCCAGCAGGCCGAACGGGAACTGGTAGCGGCTGACCTGGCCGCCGCTGCGCACTTCGATTTCGCTGAGCAGCACCGGGCTGGTGGGCGTGCCGAAACGTACGCCGTAGGCAATGCGAACTTGATCGATGGCGGTGTCCTTGCCGGCGAACCAGCGGCGTTTGGGCAGGTATTGCGGCAGCGCGCTGATCTCCAGGCTGCTGCGCGACGGTTCTTCAAGAAGCTCTTCCATACGTTTTTTCAACACCAGGGTGAGGAAGTCGGGCAGCGGCTGAGCCGGTTCCACATGCCAGCTGGGCATCTGCGCCTCGGTCGCCAACAGGAACCAGTAGAAACCATAGGGCGGCAGCGTGAGCAGAAAGTTCAGTTGGCCTATGGGCGGGAACGCACTGCCGCCGAGCATTTCCACTGGCACCATGCCGGCGTACTGGGACAGGTCCAGCTCGGCGGCCTGGGCCGCGCGGGAGACGTTGGCCACGCACAGAATCAACTCGGTCTTGCCGTCGCCCCCGGTGTACTCGCGGATGTAGGCCAGAATGCGCCGGTTGCTGGGCGAGAGCATCTTCAGCGAGCCTCGGCCAAAGGCCTTGGATTGCTTGCGCACGGCCAGCAGGCGGCGCGTCCAGTTCAGCAAGGAATGGGGGTCGTTGGACTGGGTTTCGACGTTCACCGACAAGTAGCCATACAGCGGGTCCTGGATCGGTGGCAGCACCAGGCTGGCCGGATCGGCGCGGGAGAAACCGCCGTTGCGGTCGATGGACCATTGCATGGGTGTGCGTACGCCGTCACGGTCGCCCAGGTAGATGTTGTCGCCCATGCCGATCTCGTCGCCGTAATACAGGGTGGGCGTGCCGGGCATGGACAGCAGCAGGCTGTTGAGCAGTTCGATGCGCCGGCGGTCGCGCTCCAGCAGCGGCGCCAGGCGCCGGCGAATGCCCAGGTTGATGCGCGCGCGGCGGTCGGCAGCGTAGTAATTCCACAGGTAATCGCGCTCACGGTCGGTGACCATTTCCAGGGTCAATTCATCGTGGTTGCGCAAGAAGATCGCCCACTGGCAGTTGGCCGGAATCTCCGGCGTCTGGCGCAGGATGTCGGTGATCGGGAAGCGGTCTTCCTGGGCCACGGCCATGTACATGCGCGGCATCAGCGGAAAGTGGAAGGCCATGTGGCATTCGTCGCCGTTATCGCCGTGGGTGTCACCGAAATACAGCTGGGTGTCTTCCGGCCACTGGTTGGCCTCGGCCAGCAGCATGCGGTCGGGGTAGTTGGCGTCGATCTCGGCACGGATCTGCTTGAGCACCTGGTGGGTCTCGGGCAGGTTCTCGTTGTTGGTGCCGTCACGTTCGATCAGGTAGGGAATGGCGTCCAGGCGCAGGCCGTCGATGCCCATGTCCAGCCAATAACGCATCACACCGATCACCGCTTTCATCACCTGCGGGTTGTCGAAGTTGAGGTCCGGCTGGTGCGAGTAGAAGCGGTGCCAGAAGTATTGGCCGGCCACCGGGTCCCAGGTCCAGTTGGACTTCTCGGTGTCGAGGAAAATGATGCGGGTGCCGTCGTATTTCTGCTCGGTGTCAGACCACACGTAGAAGTCCCGTGCCCGTGATCCCGGCTTGGCGCGGCGAGCACGCTGGAACCAGGGGTGCTGGTCGGAGGTGTGGTTGATGACCAGTTCGGTGATCACCCGCAGGCCGCGATCGTGGGCTTCGGCGATGAAGCGACGGGCGTCGGCCATGGTCCCGTAGTCGGGGCTGACGGCCTTGTATTCGGCGATGTCATAGCCGTCGTCACGGCGTGGCGACGGGTAGAACGGCAACAGCCAGATGGTGTTCACGCCCAGCTCGGCAATGTAGTCAAGCTTGGCGATCAGGCCGGGAAAATCGCCGATCCCGTCATTGTTGGAGTCGAAGAACGACTTCACGTGTACCTGGTAGATCACCGCGTCCTTGTACCACAGGGGGTCATTGATGAACGCGGCGGTGCGAGGTTTTTTCGCCATGGGTCAGGTCCTTTTCAGAGCGCCGCGCTGATGCGCCAGATACCGAAGGGCTGGTAGGCCGGGTCGATACGCATCCATTGGGTCTTGCCGTACCAGGTCCAGCGGTGGCCGGTCATCAGGTCCTCGCCCTGGGTGGCGGCGTTGTCGTCCAGGCCCAATTCCCACAGCGGCAGCTCGAAGCTGGCTTCCTGCACGTTGTGCGGGTCGAGGCTGATGGCTACGAGAATGAAATTGCTACGGTCGGCAGTGCGTTTAGCGAAATAGACAATGTTGTCGTTCCAGCACTGGAAGAACGCCAGCCCCAGGTGGGTTTGCAGCGCCGGATTCTGTCGGCGGATGCGGTTGAGCTGGGCGATCTCGGCGATGATGTTGCCGGGGGCCGTGAAGTCGCGTACGCGGATCTCGTATTTCTCGGAATCCAGGTACTCCTCCTTGCCGGGGATGGGCGCGGCCTCGCACAATTCGAAACCCGAATACATGCCCCACAGGCCCGAACCCATGGTCGCCAGCGCCGCGCGGATGAGGAATCCGGCGCGCCCGTTATCGTGCAGAAAAAACGGGTTGATGTCTGGGGTATTGACGAAAAAATTCGGGCGGTAGCAGTCCGACCACGGCGGCTGGTTGAGCTGGGTGAAATACTCGGTCAATTCCGCCTTGGTGTTGCGCCAGGTGAAGTAGGTGTAACTCTGGGAATAGCCGACCTTGCCCAGGCGCGCCATCATCGCCGGCTTGGTGAAGGCCTCGGCGAGGAACATCACCTCGGGGTATTCGCGGCGCACGTCTTCGATCAACCACTGCCAGAACGGCAACGGTTTGGTGTGCGGGTTGTCGACGCGGAAGATCTTCACGCCCTCCTCCACCCACCCCACCACCACGTCACGCAGGGCCAGCCACAGGCTGGGCACGGCGTCGGCGGCATAGAAGTCGACGTTGACGATGTCCTGGTATTTCTTCGGTGGGTTTTCCGCGTAGCGAATGGTGCCGTCCGGACGCCAACTGAACCAGCCCGGGTGCTCCACCAGCCAGGGATGGTCTTGGGAGCACTGGATGGCGAAATCCAGGGCGATTTCCAGGCCATGGTCTGCGGCGGCGGCCACCAGCCGGCGGAAATCCTCGCGGCTGCCCAGCTGCGGGTGAATGGCGTCGTGACCGCCGTCGGCGCTGCCGATTGCATACGGGCTGCCCGGATCGTCGGCGCCCGCTTCCAGGGAGTTGTTGCGGCCCTTGCGGTGCTTGCGGCCGATGGGATGGATGGGCGGGAAATACAGCACGTCGAAGCCCATGTCGCGGATCATCGGCAAGCGCCCGTGCACATCGTTGAAGGTGCCATGGCGAGCCGGGTCATCCGTGATCGAGCGCGGAAACAACTCATACCAGCTGGCGAACTGCGCGCGCTCACGCTCCACTTCCACCGGGAACAACTGGCTTTTGCTGAGGTAGGCCTGGGGGTCGGCGAGGTTCATCAGCGCCGCGGTGTCCTTCTGCAGCAACAGCGCGACCTGGCCGTCCTGGTCCAGGCGCTGAAATTCTTCATGCAGGTGCAGCAACTGCCGACGCAGGCCCTCTTCGCTTTTCTCGGCGCTGTTGACCAAGTGCAGGCGGCCCTCTTCCAGCTCCAGGCCGATGGGCACGCCGGCGGCGTATTTCTTTTCCAGCTCGTAGCGGTAGGTGGCGAACTGGTCGATCCATGCCTCGATGCTGAACACGTGACGGCCAACCTGGTCGACGCTGAACTGGCCTTGCCAGCTGTCATTGCCCAGGTCCTTCATGCCCACGCTGTGCCAGCTGTTGGACCCCAACGCCCGCCAACGCAGCACCACGGCCAATTTGTCGTGGCCGTCGGCGTACACCTTGCTGTCGACGATCAGCGTCTGGCCCACCACGGCCTTGACCGCGAACTGGCCGCCATCAATCGCCGGGCGGGTGTCCTCGATCACGATGCGTGGCAGCAACAGCGCCTGGGACAGGCTCAGTGGCTGCTCGTTGCTCTGCTCGGCCGCCTGGCCGGTTTCGAAAGGTTGATCCGCGGTCATCGAGCATCTCCTACACGCCCCAAGGACGCTCATTCAGTGACTGACGCACCCGCTCGACCGAGCCGGCGCCTGCTTTAAGTTCCGAGCCATGGGGGTGGTGAAAGTTCAGCAGCGATGACGTTCGGGAATCATCAGTCGCGGGTTGCTGTCCAGATCCTTGACTGTCCCCGAAACCTGCGAGGAACTCCCATGAATATCCCTATCCCCGCCGAAACGCCGGACCCGAACATCGACGATCCGACCCTGCCGCCGCCCAACCCGGAGACTGAACCGGACGAATTGCCGGTCAAGCCGACGGTGCCTCCCACTGTGGGCGACCCGCCCAGCCAGGAACCGCCGGCGCAGTTGTAGGGATTTTTTCGCGATAGCGCTCACAGAGCATAGATGCGCCGGGAATAAGCGTGACTGAAGCGTCATGAATTTTTTTCCCGGCGTTTGTCGGCAAAACAGTGCGCGGTAACGGCCGCCAGGCGCGGCTCTGTTACCTATCGCCATCCCCTTCCCGTTCGAAACGCTCCACAATCAACGGCATCACCCCCAGCACCAGCAACGCCAGCACCGTGCTCAACACCGCCGTGGCCTCGCGCCCCATCCCTGCCGCCACGCCAATGGCCGCCGTCATCCACAGCCCCGCCGCTGTGGTCAGCCCCTTCACATGATGGGCATCCTGGGCATTGCCCTTGAGAATCGTGCCCGCGCCCAGAAAGCCAATCCCTGCCACCAACCCCTGCACCACCCGGCTGATCGCCGCCGGGTCGGCGCCGGCCATCTGCGGCACCAAAATGAACAGCGCCGCCCCCAGGGACACCAGCATGTGCGTGCGCACCCCGGCGGCCTTGCCCTTCTGCTCACGCTCGAAACCGAGCACACCCCCCAGCACCGCCGCCATCAGCAGGCGCACGGCTACACGGGTGAGCTGCGAGGCGTCGGTGATGTCGGCGAATTCGTCTTGCAGGGTGGTCCAGGCTTCATGCCACCAGGCGTTCATTGGGTGGGTCCTCTGCTGGGGGATGACCAGTGGACCCTGGCAGCGCCGAAGAGTGCCGAACTCCCCCGATGAAGCAGCGACGTTCACCACTCTCAGAAAAATCCCACAAAACCTTGGGAATAAGCCGGTATATCAAACCTTAGTGGCTTCCTAACCTGTGCAATTACTCTCAATAGGAACGATTGCACCATGGCCCATCCCAGCTACATGACCATCACTGGCCGCCAGCAAGGGCTGATCTCTGCAGGCTGTTCGAGCCAGGACTCCATCGGCAACAAGTGTCAAACGACGCATCTGGATGAAATCATGGTGCTGTCATTCCAGCACAGCATGTCCAATGTCGATAATCTTACCCGCGCTACTCACGAACCAATTTTAATTACCAAAAACGTCGATAAATCATCCCCACTCTTGGCACAAGCGCTGACTAACCGCGAAGTACTCGACTGCGTAATTGCTTTCTATCGTGTGTCAGCCTCTGGCATGCAGGAAAAATTTTTCTCGCTAGAGCTGAATGGTTGTCAACTGGCTTATTTGCATTTCGACATGCCACATGCCTTGAAACAAGATGGCGACGATGCTCAAGAACATATTGCATTCCGCTATCGCGACATCCGGTGGACCCACCACATCGCTGGCACCACAGGCTCCACTTCCTGGGGAGAGCACGAATGAAGTCACTGCCCCCAGAACATAAGCGCAGTGGCTGTGACTTCTGGGATGTATCGCAGGCAGCCAGCTATTTAGTCAACCAAGCATGCACGCTCAGCGGACGGCATTTACGGGACGGTTCGCTTCGCTCCAGCTTCAATCGTAAGGTGGCTTACTACGCCCGCGGAATTGTCCACGATGTGGACCAAGGCAGGAAAAACGCCAGACGAAGGCATGGCGGCGTTGGAAAATGAGCAGCGCAGTTTGCTGAGCCAAGCCAAGGAAATTAGTTTTAAAGGCATTGGAGTAGTGGCAGGCGCTTACCAACTACGCGCTGGAGCAGGAATCTGCTTCGCGTCGGCCGGCTGGTTGTGTCCGACCTTCGGTCTGCCAATGATGATGCACGGAGCAAATAACATCTACGAAAATGGACGAAACTTGGCAGAAGGCCGATCCGATACTCAAGGACCCGTTAGAAAACTTTACCAAAAGACTGCACAGGCCATGGGCAGGAGCGAGACTGAAGGCGACATGGCCTATGGAGCGGTGGACATCGGCATGTCGGTATATGGCGCCAGCCGCTTACTACTGAAACCGGACGCGTGGCGTCTATTCCGATACTTACAATCCGACTATATACGCGCCTATAAGACGAGCGGTGCCACATCTCTGACGATTGATGCGATATCGGGTGGTATAACACTAAAATCAATACATGACACCGACGAGAATGACAATTAGCCAATACATCGCTGCTACCATTTTTCTTCTGATATCATCGATAGGATTTCTAGCCTGCCGCATGATCAGCTGCTATTTTTCAGGCCCCAATCTTAAATTACCTTCATTTATATTGTGTTTCGGAATCGCGATGACGTGGGGGATGTCACAACTGCAAATTTCAAATACCGGGACACCCTTGTTTTTTAGTACCCCACTCACGTGTCTGAGTACGAACGAAGCCATAAAATGGATTGCATTCATCAGTGTTTTCTTTCAAGGATTCTGCCTACCTGAAAGGAAGGCACGAGCGTGGCGCGTGGGCAAAAAACGTCAGGAACTTTGATTCTGCAACAGCGAGATGGGCCCTAAAACCGGAGGCTTGGCCGACTTTTAGATATATAAAATCGGATACAGACAAAAGATGAGCAATCACCCTCGTATCGTGGCTGCATTATACCTACTGGGATCAATAATAGTATTTTTGACATTCCGTGCATTTGCCAGCTATTTTTCAGGGAAAAAATTTCGTCCGATCTGGCTATGGACCTATCTCATCCTCTCCGTTTCATGGGCCGCCTCCCAACTGTCCGTCTCGATGTACGGGCACATGCTTTTGCAAGACGAATCCATACCACTCTTGAATAATAACGAGAGCGTTAAATGGATAGCATTCCTTAGCATATTTTTCCATACCGGAATCACGCCAGACAGAAGCAAACCAAGAAAATGGTTACATAAATTTCGGTGAAATACATCATTCCTCAGAATCTTAGGTCAATCAGCAAATTCGCCGCCTCGACCCCATCACCTCTTCTGGCCCCAGCAAGAAGATATCTAGACATGGATGACTGACACATGATTCCTTTACTTTTCTTCTCAGGATCACTCATAGTTTGATGATTTTTCGCCTCACGGCAGAAAAAAATAGCGAGAAACGGCCTGCAAAAAAAATGTGTATATCTCCTATCTCGCAACGTCAATTTTGTGGGCCGCGAGCCAGCTGACAGATCGCATGACGGCTCTCACATTTTCTCCCACACCCCGATAGAGGCATTTAAAGAAAACGAAGCCGTCAAATGGATCGCCTTCATTAGCATGATCTGCCAAGCAGCCTGCTTCCCTAAATATGGAATGAAACGCTTGTCTACAGAGCGCATCCACAATCCACGCGCGGCTTTCTTGGTAGAGAAACGCGAAAAGGGTGGCTGAGCGATAAGGGGAATATTCCCTGAATAAAAAACTTCCCCAAGGCTCAGTACGCGGCGCACGGCAACGCGTCTCCTCTCTCCTCGCCGTTTCTACCCCAATCGCTTTCTCACTACCTCTAACACATCCACCCCATCGCGAAACAGCAGATACGCTGCCGTAGCAATTCGTTTAAGGTCGATATCATCAACTCCTTCCAACTTGATGGTCGTCAAACTATCAAGAAGGTCGGTGCCTGCGGCAATGCGATATAGCGCACAATCAGCCAACGCTGTCACCGGTGCATCGGTGTCGATGTGCAAGACGGAAGCATCAGCAAAATTGGCGTTCAACGCGAGAAATCGAGTCATGGTTTATTCCTAACTTGTGAATTGAACCAGCCTGCTCGTCGCCAAACGAGCGGGGTGGCAGCTGTACGCAGGTTGGCGAACCGGTAAGTTAGAAAACCCGGCAGACCCGAAGGTCTCCCGCGCACAGCTACCATTGAGCGCTGCTGCAAGGGCAAGAATTGCACCCGCAACAGTTCGATGACGCCATTTGCGCCTAACTTGATTCCGGATCGCCAAATCCGATCGCTGATGTGCAGCGACGGGGCGAACTATAAGAGGATTCAGCCTGCCATTCAAGCAATCACATCCCCCATAGCCGCTTCTGCCGCGGCTACAGACGTAAGGAACGTAAAACGCAAGATAATAAAAAACCCGCCGAAGCGGGTTCTTTGATGGCCTTCCAACGTCCTGTCGGAGCGCGTCCTTACTGGCCTGTCTTCCGTGACTGAAGCGCTTCCTGCGCTTCACCTGTGTAGTCAGATTAGGCCAGTGCACTTCGGCGCGGCAGAGGAGATTGCTGGTAGCGTGTGTAAGCCTTTGGCTATAGCTGTAGCGGCTTCCGCCAGGCTGCGCTGGGCCTGGTCAACGCTGGAAACCTTTGCGAAGGCGCGGGGACTTTGCAGCCTGCGACAGCCAGCTCCCAGGGAACCGCGGCAGCGCACGAGGCCCGCGTCACCGCTCGGCCTGGGCATTCTGCTCCGTGGACCAACCGCCGCCAAGGGCCTTCACCAACTGCACGTTGGCACTCAACTGCCGTGTCTGCAGGTCCAGCACGCCGCTTTGCGCCTGCAAGGCGGCGGTTTGGGCTTCGACGACGTCGAGGTAGCCCACGGCGCCGTCCTTGTAGCGCGACAGCGCCAGGGTTTCCGAGTCGTGGGCGGCGCTGGCGGCATCGCGCTGGTCTTGCAGGGCGCTGCCCAGGCCGGCGATCAGGGTGAGGTTGTCTTCCACCTGCTGGAAGGCACCCAGCACGGTGCTGCGGTAGTGGCTGGCAGCTTCGTCGGTGGCGGCGCGGGCAGCGTCGACGCCGGCCTTGCGCTTGCCGCCGTCCAGCAGCGTGGCCACCAGCGACGGGCCGATGGACCAGAACAGGTTGGGCGCAGCCAGCAGGCCGGCGTACTGGTCGCTCTGGTAGCCGATCTGCGGGCTGAGGGTGATGGTGGGGAAATAGGCGGCGCGGGCAATGCCGATCTTGGCGTTGGCTTCCGCCACCCGCCGCTCGGCGGCGGCGATATCCGGGCGCCGTTGCAACAGCGCCGAGGGCACGCCGGTGGGCACCACAGGCAGGTCGATGCGCGCGGTGTCCATGGGCAGGCTGAACTGCGCCGGTTGCGCCCCCACCAGGGCGGCGATGGCGTGCTCCATGAGCGCCCGCTGGGTCTGGTTCTGCGACAGTTGCGACTTGGCCGACGACAATTGCGTGCGGGCCCGCGCCACATCGAGGCCGGAGACGATGCCGCCGCCGTGCAGGCCCTCGGTCAGGCTCAGGGCCTTGCCGAACGCCTCGGTGGTGGCGGTCAGCAGTTGGGTTTGCTGGTCCATCCCGCGCAGGCGGATGTAGTTGTCGGTCAATTGCGTTTGCAGGCTCAGGCGCGCAGACGCCAGGTCGGCCGCAGCGGCCTGGGCCTCATCGGCACCGGCATTGACAGAGTTGCGTACCCGCCCCCACAGGTCCACTTCGTAGTCCACTTCCACGCCCACGGTCACCGAGTTGTAGTCGCTGGGACCGCCGACGGCACGCAGCGGCCGGGTATCGGACTGGCGAATGCGTTGGGGGTTGGCGAAGCCCTTGAGCACCGGGAACAGGTCGGAACGCACCTGGGCCAGGTACGCTTGGGCCTGGGCGTAGTGGGCCAGGGCGGCACTGAGATCCGGGTTGTTGGCAGCCAATTGCTGCTGCAGGGCGTTCAGGCGGTTGTCGTGGTAAATCGTCCACCAGCCGTCGCGGTTGAGTCGGTCGGCCGGTTGCGCAGGCGTCCAGGGCCCCACCGTGCGGTACTGGGCGGCCGCTTCGATGGGCGGCACCGTGTAAGGCGGTGCCAGGGAGCAGGCGCTCAGCAACGCCAGGGCCAGGGGTGTCAGGGCCCTAACCATGATTGGTGCCTTGGGGTGCGTTGTTATTGCCCTGTTGGGGCGGCGGGCTGATTTTTACCGTGTCATCGTCGGCCAGGCCATCGGGCGGGGTGTCGATGACCCGGTCGTTGGGCGCCAGGCCCGAGCCGATTTCCACGGAATCACCAAAGTCGCGGGCGATGGTCACGGTCTTGAATTTGACCTTGTCATTGCCATCCAGGGTTGCCACCCGCAAGCCCTTGTCGTCGAACATCAAGGCGCTGGCGGGCAGGCGCAGGGTGTCGGGCTGCGTCGGCAGGTTGAACTGCACAGTGGCGAACGCCCCGGGCATCAGCCGTGCAGCCTTGTTGTCGACCATCAGTTGCACCAGCGTGGCGCCGGAGGCCGGGTTGATGGAGTCCGCCCGGGCCACGACCTTGGCGGAAAAGCTGTCCTTGGGATATTCCGGCACGGTGAGGCTGGCGCTGGTGCCTTCGCGCACCTGCGCGGCGAAGGCCTGGGGCACCTGCACGTACACGCGCAGGCGACTGATGTCCGACACGGCGAACAGCTCCGGCCCGGTACCGCCGCTGCCGGCGTTGATCAGCGCGCCGACGTCGGTGGCCCGCGCTGTGACCACGCCATCGAACGGCGCCACCAGATGCTGGAAGCCCTTGGTGGCGACCAGGCGGTCGACATTGGCCTTGGCCGAGGCCACCTCCGCCTGCTTGGCAGCCAGATCACCGACGCGTTGATCGACATCCTGGCGCGACACCGAGTCGGACGCCAGCATCACCTGCCAGCGATGGGCCGTGGTGGCCGCCAGTTGCGCGTTGGCCTGGCTGGTGGCGAGCTGGGCGCGGGCCTGCAGCAGTTGCTGGTCCAGCTCGGGCGCATCGATCTCGGCCAGCAACTGGCCGGCCTTGACCCGGCCACCGATGTCCACGGTCCAGGATTTCAGGTAACCGCTGACGCGGGCGAAAATCGAGGCCCGCGACCAGGCCTCCAGGCGCCCAGGCAGGTTCAGCACCGGCCCCTTGTCGGGACGGCTGGGCGCCACCAGCACCACCGTGGGCATGGCCTGTGTGTCGGTCCAGGTCTTGAGGATGCGCGACTCGGTGGCCCGGGTAGTCACCCCGGCGACCACCACGAGGATCACCAGCACCACCCCGATGATGAGGGCCAGGCGCCCACGCCGTAACCGCCCTGAACGGTGCGCTGACATGTCAGGCCTCCTGGCCGCTGCGCTCGGCAACGGTTTCGCGCCCATCACGGGCATGGACAATACTGAAAATGGCCGGCACCAGGAACAGTGTGGCGCAGGTGGCAAACGCCAGGCCGCCAATCACTGCGCGGCCCAGCGGTGCGTTCTGCTCACCGCCCTCGCCCAGGCTCAGGGCCATGGGCGCCATGCCGATGATCATCGACAGGGCAGTCATCAGCACCGGGCGGAACCGCGTGTACCCCGCCTCCAGCGCCGCCTTCAGCGAATCGCCATGCTCTTGCAGGCGCTCACGGCAGAAACTCACCACCAGGATCGAGTTGGCCGTGGCCACGCCCATGCACATGATCGCCCCGGTCAACGCCGGCACCGACAGCGTGGTGTGGGTGGCGAACAGCATCCAGACGATGCCCGCCAGCGCCGCCGGCAAAGCCGTGATGATCACGAAGGGGTCCAGCCAGGACTGGAAGTTGACCACGATCAGCAGGTAGATCAGCACCACGGCCCCCAGCAGGCCAAAGAACATGCCGTTGAACGCGCTGTTCATGGTTTGCACCTGGCCTTGCAGCACCGCCTTGGAGCCTTTGGGCAGGTCCTTGGCGTGGGCGTCCATGATCGCCTGAATGTCCGCCGCCACCGCGCCCAGGTCGCGCCCCTGGATGGAGGCATACACCTCGACCACCGGCTGGATGTCGGACTGGGTCAGCACCGAGTTGCTCTGGCTGCGCTCGAAGGTGGCCAGGCCGCCCAGCAACTGGCCGTTGGCGCCCTGGCCACTGGCGCTCAAGGGCAGGTCATGCAGCGCACCCAGGGTGTCGAGCTTGTACTGCGGGGTTTGCAGCACGATGGGGTAGGAAATGCCGTTGGCGTTGTTCAGCCAGTAGGTAGGCGCCACCTGGCTGGAACCGGCCAGGTTGACCACCAGGCTGTTGGTGATGTCGCGCTCGGTGATGCCCACCAGTTGCGCCCGGGTTCGGTCGACGTTGATCTTGAAGCTGGGCAGTTGCCGCGACTGCTGCAGGCGCGCGTCCACCACGCCCGGCACCCGGCGGATCTCACGCAGCAGGCTGCCGGCATAGGCGAAGTTGGCGGCCAGGTTGGCCCCCGAGACTTGCAGGTCGATGGGCGCGGCCGAGCCGAAGTTGAGGATCTGGCCGACGATATCCGAGGGCGGGAAGGAGAACACCACGCCGGGAAAGGCCCGGGGCAGTTGTTCACGCATCTGGCGAATGTACTCGGCAGTGGGCCGGTGCCCTTCGTTCAGCGAGATCTGCACGTCGCTGTCCTGGGACCCCACGGTGCCGGTGTTGTTGTAGGCGGTGTTGATACCGCTGACGGACAGGCCGATGTTGTCGACCACCGCCCCCAGCTCTTCGGGCGGAATAATGTGATGCACCGCCTGCTCGACCCGGTAGATCACCTCGGCGGTGTCCTCGATGCGCGTGCCCACCGGCACCCGCACATGCATCAGGATCTGCCCGGAATCGACGCTGGGGAAAAAGTCCCGGCCCAGGAACGGCGCCAGGCCGAACGACAACAGCACGAAGGCGAAAAACACCACCAAAAACAGTACACGCCGATGCAGCACCGCCTCCAGCATGCCGTGATAGCCCTCGCGGATCTGCTCGAAGCGTGCCTCGAAGCCTTTCTGAAATCGCACCAGCGGGTTGCGCGAGGGCGCCTTGTGCTCGTCTTCCTTCTCCTCTTCATGGGGTTTGAGAAGAAAGTTGGCCATGGTCGGCACCAGCGTTCGCGAGAGGATGAACGAGGCGATCATGGCGAACATCACCGCCTCGGCCATGGGCACGAACAGGAAACGGGCGATGCCGTCGAGAAAGAACATCGGCACGAACACAATGCAAATGCACAGCAGCGACACGAATGCCGGGGTGACAATCTGCGCGGCGCCGTCGAGGATGGCCTCGCGCACCTGTTTGCCCTGCTCCAGGTGCCAGTTGATGTTCTCGATGGTCACCGTGGCGTCGTCCACCAGGATACCCACGGCCAGCGCCAGGCCGCCCAGGGTCATGATGTTGAGGGTTTCGCCCAGCGCCGCCAGGGTGGCGATGGACGCCAGGATGGCCAGGGGGATGGAAATGGCGATGATCACCGTAGAGCGCCAGCTGCCCAGGAACAACAGGATCATCAGGCTGGTCAGTGCCGCGGCGATCACCGCTTCGCGGGCCACGCTGTTGATGGCCGCGCGGACGAACAGCGACTGGTCGCCGATGAAGTCGATCTTCAGGTTGTCAGGCAGCGCCGCCTTGGACTCGACCAGCTTGTCCTTGATACCGGCGATCACCCCCAGGGTGGAGGCCGAGCCGGTCTTGAGCACGGTGATCAACACCGAGCGGCTGCCGTTGACGTGGACGATGTTGGTCTGCGGCGGCGCGCCGTCCCGCACGCTGGCCACATCGCGCATCAGCACCGTGGTGCCATCGGCGGCCTTGATAGGCAGGGTTTCCAGGTCGGCAATGGCCGAAGGCGCGTTGTTCAGTTGCATCACGTATTCGTAGCGGCCGATCTTTTCGGTGCCCACCGGCGTGATCAGGTTCTGCCCGGCCAGCGCATTGGCCACGTCCTGGGCCGACAACCCGCGCGCCTGCAGGGCCGCCGAATCGATGTCGATCTGCACCTGGCGGGTCTTGCCGCCGAAGGGGTACGGCATGGCCGCGCCGGCCACCGAAGTCAGCAGCAGGCGCACGCTGTTGAGGCCCAGGTCACCCAGGCGCTGCTCGCTCAGGCCCTGGCCCGACAGCGCCAGCTGCACGATGGGCACGGTGGAAGCGCTGTAGTTGAGGATCAGCGGCGGCGTGGTGCCGGGCGGCAACTGGCGCAGAATGACCTGGGCCACGGAGGTCAGCTGGGCGTTGGCCGTACTGATGTTGACGTTGGGCTGAAAGTACACCTTGACGATGCCAAAGCCGTTCACTGACTCGGCATCGATGTGCCGCACGTCGTTCACCGTGGTGGTCAGCACCCGCTCGAAGGGCGACGTAATACGGCCGGCCATCTGGTCCGGCGGCAGGCCGGTGTACTGCCAGATCACGGCGATGACTGGAATGCGGATTTCCGGAAAAATGTCCGTGGGGGTCCGCCACGCCGCCAAGGGGCCGACGATCAGAATGAAGATAGCCAGCACCACGAAGGTATACGGCCGATTCAGCGCAACGCGCACAATTCCGAGCATGGGTGTTATCCGTGCACACGACAGACAAACGCTTGAAGAGCGCCACCACCAGGCAGGTGCCGTTGATTCCCCCGGCCAGCAGAACCCCCGCTGACTGTCATCGGCACTTCATCAGTGTAGGCACGGGGCGCGCCGGCTGCGTCGAGCCTGAAGAACCTTTAATCAATCAACTCGACCGCTGATCAGCTCGCCCCACCGTGGGCGCGCCACTGTTGTCTAACCCTGTACATCCCAACCAACGGGAGAGGAGTCATGACCGTGGAAATCACTGCCGATCGCTGCACGCTGATCGATAACGACATGCGTTGTGAAGGCGCCGCCGCCGATGTGCGTATCAGCACTGACGAACAGCTGCGCATGTCCATCGCCGAGCTCAATGGGCACCGCGTGCCCATCACTGAAGCGCAGGCCGACGCGTTGACCGTGGCGGGCGCGGTGGATGGGCGCCGCCACCTGAAGGCCAGTGTGCCGGGTTCGGTGATCTGACCGCGCCGACCGCTACCCTAACGCCAGCTGTTCCATCGCCATTGGCCGCGCGAAATAGTAGCCCTGCGCCTGACCGGCGCCCATTTCCCGCAACAGCTGCAAGGTCGCTTCATCTTCCACCCCCTCGGCCACCACCGGCAGCCCCAGCGAATCAGCCATGCGCACGATGGCGCGGACGATGGCGCGGCTGCGTTCGCTGGCGGTCAGCTCAAGGATGAAGGACTTGTCGATCTTCAGCCCGCTGAACGTGTACTGGTGCACATAGCTCAGCGACGAAAAGCCGGCACCAAAATCATCCAGCATCACGCTCAAGCCGTTGCTCGGCCAGTTGCTGCATGGTCTGGCGGGCGCGCTCAGGCTCGGCCACCAGGCCGCCTTCAGTCAATTCCAGGCACAAGCGATGGGCGCCGATGCCGTGGCGCTGCAGCAGGTCCAGCACTTCACTGGCAAATTCCGGGCGGGTGATGCTGTAGCTGGAACAGTTGACGTGCACCGGCGGCCAATGGGCATGTTCGGGTCGCGCGAGGATTTCAGCGATGCGGGTGAGCATGTACAGGTCCAGCCGGCCGATCAGGCGCAAGCCCTCCAGGGCGGGCAGGAATTCGCCCGGGGCGGTGATGCGTCCGTCCGGCTGGCGCCAGCGGATCAGCGCCTCCAGCGCCACCACCGCGCCAGTCTCGACGCTGACAATGGGCTGGAAATAGGCCAGCAATTCATCATCGCGCTTGAGCGCATTGCGCAGGGCGCCCTCGCGTTCCACCTGGTCGCTGACTTCACGGCGCACCTGCTGGTTGAACACTGCATAACTGTCGCGCCCGGCGTTCTTGACCCGATACATGGCCGTGTCGGCGTCACGCAGCAGGTCCGCCGGCTCAACATGAAACTGCGCGTCGGCGCTGACGATGCCGATGCTGCAGGACGAAAACACCCCATGACCATCAATGTTGAACGGCAGGTCGAAGGCCTGCAGGATGCGCTCGGCGATCTCCGCCGCCACGTCCAGGTCGGCATCGGGTGCCAGCACGGCGAACTCGTCGCCGCCCAGGCGCGCCAGCAGGTCGTCCTGGCGCAGGCAGTTGCGCAAGCGCGTCGGCCGCCTGGGTCAGCAGCAAGTCGCCGAAGTGATGGCCGAGGCTGTCGTTGACGATCTTGAAGCGGTCCAGGTCGATGAACATCACCACCAGTGATTGCTGCTCGGCGCAGAAATCACCCCAGGCCTGCTGCAGGCGCTGCTGCAACTGGCTGCGGTTGGGCAGCCCGGTCAGCGCATCGTGGGCATTTTCATGCTGCAATTTGGCGTTGGCATGGTCCAGTTCACGCGTGCGGCTCTGCACCCGAGCCTCCAACATCAGGTTGGCCGCCTGCACGGCCTCGGCGGCGCTGCGCCGTGACAGCGCGGTATCGATGTGCCGAGAGACGAAGGTCAACAGTTCCTGGTCGCGCTGGCTGTAGCGGATCATCGGCGAGTAGCTTTGCACCACCAGCACCCCGCGCACCTGGCTACCCTCGAACAGCGGGATGCCGAGCCAGGACTGCGCGCGAATCGGTTCCGGGTTGGTGGCGATCTCGCCGCTGGCCATCAGCGCCGTGGCATCGTCGTAGTCGATCAGGCACGGGCGGCGCTGGCGGATCACGTACTCGGTCAAGCCGCGCCGACCCCGTCGTGGCGCCGGGTTGGCGGCGCTCTGCTCGTCAACGTAATAGGGGAAGGTGACTTCGCCGGTGATCACCTCGAACAGCGCGATATAGAAGTTGCGTGCAAACAGCAGGTCGCCGACGATCATGTGCAGGCTCTGGAACAGCTCAGCCATCTCGCCCTGCTGACTGGACAGCTCAGCTATCTGGAACAGCGCGCTGTGCAGGTGCTCGGCGCGCTCGCGCTCGATCACCTCCAGGCGCAGGGCGTCGTTGAGTTCGGAGAGCTCCTGGGTGCGCCGCGACACGGTTTCCTCCAGGCCGACCCGGTGCAGGATGCGGTCCAGGGCCATGGCCACATGCCGCGCCACCACCAGGAACAGCTCGCGGTCCTCGGCGCTGTAAATGCGCGACACCTCGTACACCTGCATGGCCAGCATGCCGAACACCTCGTCCGAGGCGTTCTTCAGCGGCGCGCCCATCCAGAACTCGGGGCGGTGGCCCACGGGGCGAATCGCCCTTCCTGCTCGGCACGACGCATGGCGCCGGCGTCAACCATCAACGGCTGGCCGGTGGTGAGCACGTGACCGGTCAACGACAGGCAATCCGGGTTGAGGTATTCGTGGGCCTCGGCCTCGATGGCGTCGTTGTCGATGATGTCGACGTAATAAGGATAGGAAACCTTGCCGGCCTGGCGGTCATACAGCGCCAAGTAGAAGTTTTCGGCGTCGATCAGCGTCGCCGAGTTGGCGGTGCACGCCTTCGAGGAATTCGGCGCGGTCGCGGGTCGAACTGGCCAGGTAGGTGATTTCGTACAGCACCCGCTGGGTGATCTGCGCCCGGGCCAGTGCTTCGCTCTGCACCCGCACCCCCAGGTCACTGGCCAACTGCGCCAACTGCGGGTTGTGCGCCTCGCTGCGCGCCGCCAGCAGCCAGCCCAAGGCATGCTCGCCTTCGCCGGTCGCCCAACGATGCAGGCCTTCGGCGCGGCAGAAGCCATCGAAATCGCGCTTGGCCAGGCTGGCCGGCCACTGGCAGAAGGCGCCGCCTTGGGCGGCGCGGTGCAGTGGTTCGCCTTCGCGGTACCACACCCACGCGCATGCCTTCGGCCAGGCCCGCGCCGCGGCTAGCAATGCATCAATCGAACCCCCTGCCTGGTCAGCCGGCGGCACGGGTGAATCATCAGGCAAAAGGGGGAAATTCAAGGAGGTGCTCCACCACTACAGACCGTCGCATGAACCGGTTATCGGCAGGCCGAGGCAAACATATAGCGCGGTGCCACCACTGGACGCAAGGGCCGCTTGGCCAGTAATCGGCAAAGTGTTGCGCCAGACGCAACGCGACGGCTTTTCAGTGCACAAACTTTTTCACTGATGCCATAATAATGACCGGCAATCGCACAGGTTCGCACCGAGCCGCATCACCCTGTATTGACACAGATCATGACGGCTGATATTTGTTAACTATCCAGTTAGTTTTGGCCTTGGCCACTGGCTGTCAGCGTTAACAAAAACGATATTGCTCTATAATAAAAACAACGGAGACACCCATGGATCAAGTATCCAACGAGTCCCACGGCTCAAGACAAACCAAAAAAGCGACCGCCAGCGGCTGGATCGGCTCGGCGCTCGAATACTATGACTTCTTTATCTACGCCCAGGCTGCGGCGCTGATATTCCCGCAAATATTCTTCCCCTCCGAAAACCCCAAGATCGCTATTGTCGCCTCCCTGGCCACGTATGGCGTGGGTTACATTGCGCGCCCCATCGGTGCCGCGTTCCTGGGCCACTGGGGTGACACCCGCGGGCGCAAGAACGTGTTGCTGCTGTGCATGTTCCTGATGGGCTTCGCCACCATGGCCGTCGGCCTGCTGCCTACCTATGGGCAAGTGGGCATGCTGGCGCCGATCCTGCTGGTGGTCCTGCGCCTGATCCAGGGCTTCGCGGTGGCCGGGGAAATCTCCGGGGCCAGCTCCATGATCATGGAGCACGCGCCCTTCGGCAGAAGGGGCTATCTACGCCAGTTTCACCTTGCAGGGCGTACAGGCCGGGCAGATTTTCGCCGCGGCGATCTTTCTGCCCCTGGCGTACTTCATGCCCGATGACGCCTTCAACGCCTGGGGCTGGCGCATCCCGTTCCTGCTCAGCGCCATCGTGCTGATCGCCGGTTACATCATCCGCAAGGAAGTCCACGAGACACCGGCCTTCGTCAACGAAGAAGCCAAGACCGCCCTGCCGAAGGCACCGATCGTCGAAGCCTTCCAGCACAACTGGCGCAACATGTGCCTGGTGACCTGCATGGCGCTGATGAACGTGATCCCGGTGATCGCCACCATCTTCGGCGCGGCGTACGCGGTGCAGCCGGCCTACGGCATCGGTTTCTCCAAGAGCGTGTACCTGTGGATTCCGGTGATCGGCAACATCGTCGCGGTGGTGGTGATTCCGTTCGTGGGCAACTGGTCTGACAAGATCGGCCGTCGCCCGATGATCATCGGCGGCGCCCTGGGGTCGGGCCTGCTGGCCTTCGGTTACCTGTACGCGATCAGCATTCACAGCGTGCCGCTGGCGTTCACCATGTCGCTGCTGATGTGGGGCGTGATCTACCAGGGCTACAACGCGATTTTCCCCAGCTTCTACCCGGAGCTGTTCCAGACCCGCTACCGCGTGTCGGCCATGGCCATCTCGCAGAACGTGGGCACCATGATCACCGCGCTGCTGCCGGCGCTGTTCGCCGCCGTGGCCCCGCCGGGTTCGGACAACATCCCGGTGACCGTCGGCGCCCTGGCCTTCGGCATCACCGTGATCGCCGCCCTCGCCGCCTACGCTGCCAAGGAAACCTACCGGATTCCGATGGCGGACCTGGGCAAGCGCGATGCCAAGGAAGTGGCGAAGAGTGACTACCTGCAGATGCGCATGCAGGCCGTGAAGTAAACGCTTCGCGCCGAATGAAAAAGCCCCGGCAGTGATGCCGGGGCTTTTTTTTGCCTTTCTAAACCGGCTACGCCCAGACCTTTGCGCCTGCCGTTGCCGTTGCCGTTGCCGTTGCCGTTGCCGTTGCTGTTGATCCCGGTTTTGCCTCTGCTTTTGATCCTGTTTTTGCCTCTGCTTTTGATCCTGTTTTTGACTCTGCTTTTGATGTGGTTTTTGATCTTGCTTTTGATTGTATGCCCCATAAAGCGCCAGGGCCGACTGGAGGTGTCGAGCAAGGGGCTGCCCGAAGGGCCGAGGCCGCAGGCCGACGAGACGGTAGCCCGCAAGCTTCTATAGCGGGTGCCGTCTGCCCCTTGATCGGCACCGGAAGGAGGGGACCCGTAGCGCAGCGGAGGGCCCAAGCAGGGGCGAGACTTTTTTGGTTACTTTTTGCTGGGCCGGCACACCGGGGCGACTGCCAAAAAGTGACTCGCCGTAAGGGCGAAACGGTCAGTGGTCGCACCTGCGGCAATGGATATGTCCGCAACCTCAAAAGCGGGATACAAATGTCACGGGCATATCCATTTTTACGGGTGATGCAAAATCACCTTTCCGCCCTTACGGCGGGTCACTTTTTTCTCAAACGCCAAAAAAAGTAACCAAAAAACGCTTGCCGCTGCTTGGGCCCTCCGCTTCGCTACGGGTCCCCTCCTTCCGGCGCCGATCAACGGGCAGACGGCACCCGCTATAGAAGCGGGCGGGCTACCGTCTCTTCGGCCTGCGGCCTCGGCCCTTCGGGCAGCCCGTTGATCGACACCTCCAGTCGGCCCTGGCGCTTTCTGCGGCACACAATCAAGATCAAAAGCAGGATCAAAAGCAGGAAGCCAAAACCGGTGTTCTTGTTTCTGTCTTTTTCGGGGTTCCGTGAAGAACCCCTTTTTGTCCGGGGGGCCTCGACCCGGCCTGGCGGCCGGTGCTAAAGGGACCGGGCGAGACGGTAGCTGCTCGCTTTCGGCTACCTACCGACCACCACCCAGATCCAGAAAACTGCCCGTGGTATAACTGGCCTGCTCCGAAGCCAGCCACAAAATCGCTTCCGCCACTTCATGGGGCTGCCCGCCGCGACCCATCGGAATGCCCGGCTCCAGCTTGCTGACCCGGTCAGGGTCGCCGCTCAGGGCGTGGAATTCGGTGAAGATATAGCCAGGCCGCACGGCGTTGACCCGCACGCCCTCACCCGCCAGCTCCTTGGCCAAACCAATGGTGAAGGTGTCCAGCGCGCCCTTGGACGCCGCATAGTCGACGTACTCGCCCGGCGACCCCAGGCGCGCGGCCACCGAGGAAACGTTGACGATGCTCCCACCCTGGCCGCCATGGCGGCTGGACATGCGCAGAATCGCGTGCTTGGCGCACAAGATCGGCCCGGCGACGTTGCTCTTGAGCAACTTGAGCAGGCGGAACTCCGACATTTCGTCCACCCGCGAGGTATGCCCCACCGTGGCCGCATTGTTGACCAGCACGGTCACCGTGCCCAGTTCGGCGTCAACGCGGTTGAACAGATGCACCACTTCGTCCTCGACGCTGACATCGGCGCGCACGGCGATGGCCTGGGCGCCCAGTTCGCGCACCTCGGCCAGTGTCGCCTGGGCGGCCTGCTCGTCGGACAGGTAGTTGATGCACACCCGATAACCCTGGCGGGCCGCGAGGCGCGCCGTCGCGGCGCCGATGCCGCGGCTGCCGCCGGTGATAACGATGACTTTATCCATGGACCTCGGGGCACTCCTCATGAATGATCAGATGCAGGGCAACGCCGTGTAATCGTGCGGGCTGGTCAAACGCCGATTGTTCGCACTTGCCTTTCGGCAGCGTGAATATCGGCCATGAACCGCTCTGCTGGCAAGGGGTGCCCGAGCAGGAACCCCTGCAGCGAGTCACATCCCAGGCGCGTGAGGAAACTCTGCTGGTTATCGGTCTCCACACCTTCGGCGACAATGCGCAAGCCCAACGCCTGGCCCAGGGCGACAATGGCCGAGACAATCGCGGCGTCATCGCTGTCCTGTTCCAGGTCACGGACAAAGCCACGGTCAATTTTCAGCTCGTTGGCCGGCAGGCGTTTGAGGTACATCAGGCTCGAATAGCCGGTGCCGAAATCATCGATGGACAGGTCCACGCCCATGTCCGACAGCGCGCGCAGCACGTTCATGCTGGCGTCGGCGTCATTCATGGCGGTGGTTTCGGTGATTTCCAGGGTCAGGTTATTGGCGGCCAGTTGATGCCGTTCCAGCGCCGCGGCGACGCTGGCCACCAGGCCCACGTGGCAAAACTGCAACGCCGAGAGATTGACCGCCACACGCCAATGACCATAGCCCTGCAGCGCCCACTCACGCATTTGCGCGCAGGCCTCGTTGAGCACCCAATCACCGATGCCGATGATCAGGCCGGTCTTTTCCGCCAGGTCGATAAAGCGGTCCGGCCCCAGCAGCCCCCATTCCGGATGCTGCCAGCGCAGCAACGCCTCGGCGCCCACCGGCTGGCCGGTGGCGGCGTCGAACTTGGGCTGGTAGTACAGGCGCAGCTGGCCCTGCTCCACCGCCCCACGCAGGTCCTGCAACAGTTGCAGTTGCTTGCGCGCGTTGGTGTTCATCGAGCCGTCGAAAAAGCTGTAGCCGTTCTTGCCCGCACTCTTGGCGTGGTACATGGCCGCGTCGGCGTTCATCAGCAGGCCGTGCTGGTCGGTGCCATTGCCGGGGTAAAGGGCAATGCCGATGCTGGCCGTCACCTGCAGGGTGTGCTCGGCCACGCGAAATGGCTGGGCGATCAGGCTGACCTGGCGGGCCGCCACCGTGGGCGCATCATCAGGTTCGTTGAGGGCCACCAGCAGCACGAACTCGTCGCCGCCGATGCGCGCCAGGGTGTCCTGGCCGTGCAGGTTGGCCCGCAGGCGCAGGCCCACGGCCCGCAACAGTTCGTCGCCGGTGTAGTGGCCAAAGGCGTCATTGACCGGTTTGAAGCCGTCCAGGTCAATGAACATCAACGCGAAGCAGCCACCGTTCTCGTCGACCATTTGAATCGCCTGGTCGATACGGTCGGCCAGCAGCACGCGGTTGGGCAGGCCGGTGAGGTTGTCGTGCAGGGCCAGCTGGGTCAGCTCGCGGTTGGCCACGCGCAACGAGTTGGCCAGGTCCGCGGTGCGTGCCTCCATGCGCGCATCCAGCACCGAGGTCAGCAAGGTGATGCCCAGCACCGCCAGGCTGGTGATCAGCACCAGATAGTCCAGGCCCTTGCCGGTCAGGCCGCCACCCGCCGCGCCGCACACAGTGCCCTCGGGGAACATGGCCGCGGCCATGCCGGTGTAGTGCATGCCGACGATGGCCACGCCCATTACCACTGAAGCCACGCCGCGGGCCAGCACCACATGGGGCGCGGCGTGGCGCAGGCGAAAGGCAATGTACAAGGCGGCGGCGGAGGCACCGATGGCAATGATCAGCGAATCGATGAACAGCACGGTGTCGTACTGGATAGCCGGGGTCATGCGCATGGCAGCCATGCCGGTGTAATGCATGGTGGCGATACCGGCGCCCATGATCAGCGCACCGAGCGCCAGTTGCTCCATGGGCAGGCGCGGCTGGCTGACCAGCCACAAGGCGAAGCCGGAGGACAGCACCGCGATGAGCAGTGACAGCCCCGTGAGGTTGAGGTCGTAACCCAGCTCAATGGGCAGGCTGAAGGCAAGCATGCCGATAAAATGCATCGACCAGATACCGACGCCCATGGAAAGGGAACCGCCAGCCATCCAGAAGTACACCGCTTTGCCCTTGGCGGTGGCAATGCGGCCGACCAGATCCAGCGCGGTATACGCCGCCAGCATGGCGACGCACAGCGAGATCACGACCAGTGAGGGGGAATAACTTCCAATCAGCATGCGACTCTCTACACCTGCAAATCCGACGCGTTCCCTGCCTGTAATCGAGACGCGATTGTACGCAATTAAACGTTTGTTTGCTTGCGAAGAGCGCCTGACTACGGGACTTTGGCGAGATATCGCTATGCCACTATTGAGCCCAGCTTCTACAAGGGTCCTGGCGCTGTACAGCGCTGTACAGGGCCGGGGCTGACCTTAACCTTTCAGACGGACGGCATCAAGGAGCGCGCGATAAATCCATCTGCCCATCCCAGCCACCGCCCAGCGCTGCGATCAGCTGCACGCTGGCCACCAGGCGGCTTTGCAGCACGTTGAGCACAGTGCGCTCATTGTTCAGGGCCGTCGCCTGCACGGTGACCACGTCCAGGTAGGCGATCAGCCCCGCCTTGTACTGGTTGGTGGTAAGGCGCAGGGATTCGCGCGCCGACTCCAGCGCCTGCTGGCGCACCTGAGCCTCGTCTTCATACACCTTGAGCTGGATCATGTAGTTTTCCACCTCCTGGAAGCCGTTGAGCACGGTCTGGCGGTATTGCGCGACGGTCTGGTCGTACACTGCCTCGGTGCGCTCCACTTCCGCCGAACGCTGGCCGCCGTCGAACAGCGTGCCGGCCAGCTGCGGGCCCACCGACCAGAAGCGGTTGGGCAGGGTCAACCAGTTGGCGAAGGTACTGCTGCTGTAGCCACCGGCCATGCTCAGGGTCAGGTCCGGGTAGTAGGCGCTCTTGGCCACGCCGATGTTGGCGTTGGCGGCCATCACCGAGCGCTCGGCGGCGGCGATGTCGGGGCGGCGCTCCAGCCATTGCGACGGCACTTGCACGGGAATCTGCGGCAAGGCCGGGATGGACTTGGTCTCGGCCAGGTCGAAGTCGGCCGGCGGTACGCCCATCAGCACGGCGATGGCATTTTCGTACTGGGCGCGCTGCCAGGCCAGGTCCACCAGGTCGGCCTGGGTGGTGCGCAGTTGGGTTTGCGCCTGGGCCACGGCATCGGCGCCGGAAACACCGACCTTGTACTGGTTCTGGGTCATGGTCAGCGAACGCTGGTAAGCCTCGACCGTGGCTTGCAGCAGGCGTTTCTGCTCGTCGATCACCCGCAGTTGCAGGTAGTTCTGCACCAGCTCCGATTGCAGGCTCAGGCGCATGGCCGCCAGGTCGGCGAGGCTGGCCTGGGCGCTGCCCTTGTCGGCTTCCAGGCCACGGCGCAGCTTGCCCCACACGTCGGCTTCCCAGCTGACATTGGCCTGGGCGGTGTAGGTGTTGCGAATACCGCTGCCGGCGCTGCCCAGGCTGGAATTGCTGCTGCCGGTGCCCTGGGCCGCGCGGCTTTTGCTGGCGCTGAGGTCAACGGTGGGAAAGAACGCCCCGCGCGCGCTCTTGACCAGCGCCTGGGCCTGGCGGTACTGGGCTTCGTACTGGGCCACGGTCTGGTTGGAATGGTTCAGGCGCTCCACCAGGCCGTTAAGCTGGGCGTCACCGTACACCTCCCACCATGCGCCCCGGGCCAGCGCATCGCTCGGCTGTGCCTGGCGCCAGCCCTGGGCTTGCTTGAACTGCGCCGGCGCGGCCACCGGCGGGCGCTTGTAGTCGGGGCCCACGGCGCAACCACCCAGCAGCAGGCCACTGAGCATCAGCGCGCTGAGGCTCAGGTTGAGCAGCCGCGAACCGCGGGCTGTGGCCATCTGGCAGGTCATGGGGCGCAGCACGATCGGCTTGGTCATAGCGGGGTTTCCAGGGATGCATCGGTACGCACGCCGCGCCAGCGGTTGACGCGGTGGCGCGCGCGGTCAAGGTAGAGGTACACCACCGGCGTGGTGTACAGGGTCAGGATCTGGCTGAAGATCAGCCCGCCGATAATGGCCAGGCCCAGCGGCTGGCGCATCTCGGCCCCCTCGGTGCCGCCCATCAGCAGCGGCAGCGCGCCGAGGATGGCCGCCAGGGTGGTCATCAGGATCGGCCGCAGGCGCTGCAGGCAGGCCTGGCGGATCGAATCCAGGGGCCCCATGCCGTGCTCGCGCTCCAGTTGCAGCGCCAGGTCGATCATCAGGATAGCGTTCTTCTTCACCACGCCGATCAGCAGGAACAGCCCCAGCAGCGAGATCAGGCTGAACTCGCCGCCGGTCACGTAAATGCTCAACAAGGCGCCGACGCCCGCCGACGGCAGGGTCGACAGAATGGTCAGCGGGTGCACGTAGCTTTCATAGAGAATGCCCAGCACCAGGTACACCAGCACCAGCGAGCCGAGGATCATCCACGGCTGGCTCTTCTGCGCGGCGGCAAAGGCATCGCCGGTGCCGGCGACCTTGACGATGATGTCCTCAGGCAGCCCCAGCGAGGCAATGGCTCGCTCGATGGCCGCGGTGGCGCGGTCCAGGGGCACGCCCTCGGCCAGGTCGAACGAGATGCTCTCCGAGGCAAACTGGCCTTCGTGGCTGACGCTGTCGTCGGCCAGGCTGTTTTCGTAGTGGGCGATGCTGGACAGCGGCACCCGCGCGCCGGCGGAGTTGATCACCTGCACCTGGTCGAGGGTGACCGGGTCCTGGGCGTACTTGGGGTTGATCTCCATCACCACTTCGTACTGGTTCAGGCTGTCGTAGATGGTGGAGATCTGGCGCTGGCTGTAGGCGTTGTTGAGCACTGCGGTGACGGTACTCATGTCGATGCCCAGGCGCTTGGCCTGGTCGCGGTCCACCACCAGGGTCACCTGGGGCGCACCGCGGCCTTCGCGGGCGTCCAGCGAGGTGAGTTCGGGAAGCTTCTTGAACGCCTCGGTGATTTTCGGGTACCAGGTGCGCAACGCGGCCAGGTCGCCACTCTGGATGATGTACTGGTACGGGTTGGTGGTCTGGTCGCGGGCACCGCCGAACTGCAGGTCCTGGTCAGCCATCAGCATCAGCCGCGCGCCGGGCACCTTGGGCAGCTCCTTGCGCAGGCGCTCGATCACCTGCTGGGCGTTGACGTCGCGTTCCTTGATGGGCTTGAGCCGCACCAGGATGGTGGCGTTGTTGGTGCCGTTGTTGCCGCCGATGAAGCCGGCGACGCTGAGCACCGCCGGGTCGGCGATGATCGCCCGGCGGAAGGCTTCCATCTTCGGCTGCATCACCGTAAACGACAGGCCGTCGTCACCGCGCACGAAGCCCATCAGCTGGCCGGTGTCCTGCTGGGGCATGAAGGTCTTGGGCACCACCACGTACAGCGCGATGTTGACGCCGATGGTCAGCAGCAGGCTGATCAGGGTCAGGCGCCGGTGCGCCAGGGCCCAGCCCAGGGTGCGGTCGTAGCCGCGCACCATGGCGTCGTGCACCCGGTTGCTGAAGCGTTGCAGGCGGTTCTCGTGCCCCGGCACGTGGGGCTTGAGCCAGCGCGCGCAGAGCATGGGCGTGAGGGTCAGCGACACCAGCAGCGAGACGACGATGGCCGCCGACAGGGTAATGGAAAATTCGCGGAACAACTTCTCGATGATGCCGCCCATGAACAGGATCGACATGAACACCGCCACCAGCGAGGCGTTCATCGCCAGCAAGGTGAAGCCTACTTCCTGAGCCCCCCGGTAGGCGGCCTTCATCGGCGCCATGCCCTGGTCGATGTGCCGGGAGATGTTCTCCAGCACCACGATGGCATCGTCCACTACAAGCCCCGTGGCCAGGATCAGCGCCATCAGCGACAGGTTGTTCAGCGAAAAGCCCCACAGGTACATGATGGCGAACGTGCCCACCAGCGACACCGGCACCGCCAGGGTGGGGATCAAGGAAGCGCGCCAGTTGCCCAGGAACAGGTACACCACCAGCACCACCAGGGCCACGGCAATCAGCAGCGTGCGCTCGGCCTCATGCAAGGTGGCGGTGATCACCGGCGAGCGGTCCATGGCGATGTTCAGGCGCACGCTGGCCGGCAGCACGGCTTCCAGGGCCGGCAGTTGCGCCTTGATCTGCGCCACGGTCTTGATGATGTTGGCGCCGGCCTGACGGTTGATGACCAACAGCACGGCGGCGTCGTCATTGAAGAAACCGGCGTTGTAGCGGTCCTCCACGCCATCCGTCAGGCGCGCCACGTCACTCAGGCGCAGGGCCGAGCCGTTCTGGTAGCGGATGATCAGCGGGCCGTAGTCCTTGGCCTTTTCCAGCTGATCGTTGGCCTGCACCTGCCAGTTGTGCTCGCCGTTCTCGACGAAGCCCTTGGGCCGCCGCACGTTGGCGTTGGCAATCGTGGTGCGCACCTCGTCCAGCGCCACGCCGTACTGGTTGAGCAGGTTGGGCTCGACCTCCACGCGCACGGCCGGCAGCGAACTGCCGCCGATCTGCACCTCCCCTACCCCGTCCACCTGGGACAGGCTCTGGGACAGGATGGTCGAGGCCAGGTCGTAGAGCTGGCCTTTTTCCAGCACGTCCGAGGTCAACGACAGCACCATGATCGGCGCCTGGGCCGGGTTGACCTTCTTGTAGGTGGGCATGCTGCGCATGCCGCTGGGCAGCAACGGCCGCGAGGCATTGATGGCCGCCTGCACTTCGCGAGCGGCGCCGTTGATGTCGCGGTCCATGTCGAACTGCAGGATCACCCGCGTGGAGCCCTGGCTGGAGCGGCTGCTCATGGTGGTGACCCCGGCGATGCTGCCGAAGGCGCGCTCCAGCGGCGTGGCCACGGTGGAAGCCATGACCTCGGGGCTGGCGCCGGCCAGGTTGGCCGACACCACGATCACCGGGAAATCCATCTGCGGCAGCGGCGACACCGGCAGCAGGTTGAAGCTGAGGCCGCCCAGCAGCATCACCGCGACGCTGAGCAGCATGGTCGCCACCGAACGGCGAATGAACGGGCCCGACAGGTTCATGCCGAGGCCTGCGGCTCAGTGGCCGGTGCCTTGCGCCAGCGGCGGGCCAGCCGGTCGAAGTACAGGTAGATCACCGGCGTGGTGAACAGGGTCAGCACCTGGCTCACCAGCAGGCCGCCGACCATCACCAGGCCCAACGGTTGGCGCAGCTCGGCGCCCGAGCCACCGGCCAGCATCAGCGGCACGGCGCCGAACAGCGCCGCCATGGTGGTCATCAGGATCGGCCGGAAGCGCAGCAGCGCCGCCTGGTAGATCGCCGTCTGCGGGTCCAGGCCTTCGTTGCGTTCGGCGTCCAGGGCGAAGTCGATCATCATGATCGCATTCTTCTTGACGATGCCGATCAGCAGGATGATGCCGATGATGGCGATCATGCCCAGGTCATTGCCACTGAGCAGCAACGCCAGCAAGGCACCCACCGCCGCAGACGGCAGCGTGGAGAGGATGGTGATGGGGTGGATGTAGCTCTCGTAGAGAATGCCCAGCACAATGTACATGGTCACCACCGCCGCCAGAATCAACAGCAGCGTGCTCGACAGCGACGCCTGGAACGCCTGGGCGGCGCCCTGGAACTGAGTTTGCACGCCAATCGGCATGCCGATGTCCTTTTGCACCTGGTCGATCAATTCGACGGCCTGGCCCAAGGCCACGCCTGGCGCCAGGTTGAACGAGACCATCACTGCCGGGAACTGGCCGATGTGCGAGATAGCCAGCTGAGCCTGGCGCTGCTCGATGTGCGCCAGGCTCGACAGGCGTACCTGGGTGCTGTTGGTCACGGGCAGCGACGAGGCGGCGCCGGTCAGGGTGGTGGACACGGTCTGGTTGATGGCGCTGTCGCTGGGCGTGCTCTTGACATAGATCTGCTCCAGCGCCTGCGGGCCGACCACCGAGGCGTTGGCGGCCTGCAACACCACCCGGTACTGGCTGGCCTGGGTGTAGATGGTGGAAATCTGCCGTTGGCCGAAGGCGTCATACAGGGCGTTGGTGATATCGGACACGTTGACACCCAGGCGCTTGGCCTGGTCGCGATCAATCACCAGGTACACCTGCAGGCCCTTGTCCTGCAGGTCGCTGGCCACGTCGGTGAGCTGCGGGTGCTGGCGCAGGGCGTCGACCAGCTTGCCGCTCCACTGGCCCAGCAGGTCGGCGTCAGGCGACGACAGGCTGAACTGGTACTGGGTGCGGCTGACGCGGTCTTCGATGGTCAGGTCCTGCACCGGCTGCATGAACAGGCGCATGCCCACCAGCTTGTCAGCCTCGGGCTGAATGCGCTCGATCACCTGGCTGGCGGTGAGGGTGCGCTGGCCCAGGGGCTTGAGGTTGATCAGCATGCGCCCGCTGTTGAGGGTGGCGTTGTCGCCATCCACGCCGATGTAGGACGACAGGCTTTCCACGTCGGGGTTCTGCAGCACCACGTTGGCCATTTCCTGCTGGCGCTGGCTCATGGCACTGAAGGAAATCGACTGCGGCGCCTCGGTGATGCCCTGGATCACCCCGGTGTCCTGCACCGGGAAGAAGCCCTTGGGAACCACCATATAAAGGAACACGGTCAGGCCCAGGGTGGCCACCGCCACCAGCAGGGTCAGCGGCTGATGGCGCAACACCCACTGCAGCTTGCGCCCGTAGGCGGCGATCAGCCAGTCGATCCAGGCGCCGCTGGCGCGGTAGAAACGGGTTTGCTCTTCGGGCTTGGGCTCGCGCTTGAGCAGGCGCGCGCACATCATCGGCGTCAGGGTCAGCGACACCACCAGCGAAATCAGGATGGCCACCGCCAGGGTGATGGCGAACTCGCGGAACAGGCGCCCCACCACGTCGGCCATGAACAGCAGCGGGATCAGCACGGCGATCAGCGAGAAGGTCAGCGACAGCAGGGTGAAGCCGATCTGTCGGGCGCCCTTGAGCGCGGCCTGCAGGGGCGTCTCGCCCTCCTCGATGTGCCGGGAAATGTTCTCCAGCATCACAATCGCATCGTCCACCACGAAACCGGTGGCAATGGTCATGGCCATCAGCGTCAGGTTGTTGATGGAGAAACCGGCCAGGTACATGATGCCGAACGTGCCGACCAGCGACAGCGGCACGGCCACCGAGGGAATGATGGTGGCGCTGAAGCGGCGCAGGAACAGGAATGTCACCAGCACCACCAGGGCGATGGAGAACAGCAGTTCATGCTGCACATCCGTCACCGAGGCACGGATGGTCTGGGTACGGTCGGTCAGCACCGCCACGTCCAGCCCGGCCGGCAGGTTGTCGGTGATCGATGGCAGCACCGCCTTGATGCGGTCCACTACCTCAATGACGTTGGCACCGGGCTGGCGCTGAATGTTGAGCAGCACCGCCTGGTTCTTGTTGGCCCAGGCCGCCAGGCGCTCGTTCTCGGCGCCGTCGACGATGGTCGACACGTCCTTGAGGCGCAGCGGCGCACCGTTGCGGTAGCTGAGGATCAGGTTGGCGTACTCCGCGGGCGAGACCATCTGATCGTTGGCATCAAGCATCGACACACGGGTGGGACCGTCGAAGTTGCCCTTGGGCTGGTTGACGTTGGACGCGGCGATCAGGGTGCGCACGTCGGCCAGGTTCAAGCCGTTGGCCGCCAGTGCCTCGGGGTTGACCTTGATGCGCACCGCCTGGCGCTGGCCGCCGGCGATGGAGACCATGCCGACGCCGGTTATCTGGGCGATTTTCTGCGCCATGCGCGTGTCGACCAGGTCGTTGAGCTTGGGCAGCAGCATGGTCTTGGAGCTGATGGCCAACGTCAGCACCGGCGTGTCGGCCGGGTTGACCTTGTTGTACACCGGTGGTGCCGGCAGGTCGGTGGGCAACAGGTTGGTGGCGGCGTTGATGGCGGCCTGCACTTGCTGTTCGGCCACGTCCATATTGATGTCGAGGCTGAAGCGCAAGGTCAGCACCGAGGCGCCACCGGAACTGGTGGACGCCATTTGCGTGAGGCCGGGCATTTGCCCGAACTGGCGCTCCAGCGGCGCGGTCACGGCGCTGGTCATCACCTGCGGGCTGGCGCCGGGGTACAGGGTCATGACCCGGATGGTCGGGTAGTCGACCTGGGGCAAGGCCGAGACCGGCAGCAGGCGGTAGGCGATCAGGCCGGCCAAAACAATGGCCAGCATGCTCAGCGTGGTCGCTACCGGACGCAGGATGAACAGCCGCGACAGATTCATACGCCCGCCGTGCTCCGGTGGCCATTGGCGGCCTGGTCTTGCCCTCTGTGGTGCTCGCCCTTGAGATGCTCGCCCGGGGTGGCCGGCTGCTGGCCTGGGTCATTGACCACTTCCACGCTGCTGCCGTCGCGCAGGCGGTCAGTGCCTTCCAGCACCACGCGGTCGCCCTTGGCCAGGCCGTCCTCGATCACCGTGACGTTACCGTCGGAAGCACCGATTTTCAGGGGGCGGATACGCACCTTGTCGTTGCCGTCCATGACGTAGACGAAGGTGCCGTTGGTGCCGAACTGCACGGCAGCGGAAGGCGCCAGCACCACGTTGCGCAGGGTGTCGGACAGCAGGTGGACGTTGACGAACTGGTTGGGGAACAGGGCCAGGTCCTTGTTATCGAAGTAGGCCTTGAACTTCAACGTGCCGGTGGTGGTGTCGATCTGGTTGTCGATGCTGTGCAGCACGCCAGTGGCCTGCTGGGCGCGGTCGCCGCGGTCCCAGGCTTCCACCGGCAGGGTGGCGCCGCCGCGCACGCGGGCCAATACCGGGTCCAGGGTGGTTTCCGGCAAAGTGAAGATAACGCTGATCGGCTGCACCTGGGTGATCACGGCCAGGGCGGTGGTGTCATTGGCAGCCACCAGGTTGCCGACGTCCAGCTGGCGCAGGCCCACGCGACCGCTGATGGGCGCGCGGATCTGGGTGAACTCCAGGTTGAGCTTGGCGTTGTTGACGTTGGCCTGGTCGGTGAGCAGCGTGCCCTGATACTGGCCGACCAGCGCCACCGAGGTATCCAGGGTCTGCTTGGCGATGCTGTCCTGGGCGAACAGGGCTTTATAGCGTTGCAGGTCCATTTGCGCGTTCTTCAGTTGCGCCTGGTCTTGGGCCAGGGTGCCTTGGGCCTGTTGCAATGCGATTTCGTAAGGGCGCGGGTCGATCACCGCCAGCAGGTCACCGGCCTTGACCATCTGCCCTTCCTGGAACGCCACTTTCACCAGCTCCCCCGCCACCCGGCTGCGCACGCTGATGGTGTTGGTGGCGGTCACGGTGCCCAGTGCCTTGTAATAGACCGGGAAGTCGCCCACGGTGGCCTGGGCCACGCGCACCGGCGTCGGCCCACTGCTGGGGCCGAAGCCTGGTCGCATCGGGTTACCGCCCGGCCGCCCGCCGTGGGCACGGCCCTTCTCAGGTGGCCCCGCTTCATGCTGAACGGGTGCGTGCTGCGCGCGCCAGTAAAGGGCGGCGGCCATCAGCAGGACCAGAATCAGCAGGCCGAACAGCCAACGGGGAAACGAGCGGGAACCGGGTTGCATGGGATGATCGACCCTTATTGAAAGGTAGGTTCGTTTTTTGGGAGGCTGAACGATAATCACTGTTGCAAATAATGCAAAGCGCCTTTACCGGCTATTTACGTTTAATTCGTCCAGCCGGGAAGAAGAACACACAAACAAGAACGGCCTGGAGTTTCCAGGCCGCTCTTTGTTACCACATGTAAAACAAACATCGCCTGCGGTAGTTGCTATCGGCTTGTGCGAGCGCGACTACGGGCGTTGTTTATTTCAGTACGGCAAGGGCTGCTTCGTAGTTCGGCTCTTCGGCGATTTCGCCGACCAGCTCGGTGTGCAGCACGTTGTCATTTTCGTCCAGCACCACAACGGCGCGGGCAGTCAGGCCGGCCAGCGGGCCGTCAGCCAGGGCGACGCCGTAGGCCTCCTTGAACTCGGCGCCACGCAGGGTCGACAGGTTGTGCACGTTTTCCAGGCCTTCGGCGCCGCAGAAGCGGGCCTGGGCGAATGGCAGGTCGGCGGAGATGCACAGCACCACGGTGTTTGCCAGCTCACTGGCCTGGGCGTTGAATTTGCGCACGGAGGTGGCGCAGGTCGGGGTATCAACGCTTGGGAAAATGTTGAGGATTTTGCGCTTGCCGGCAAAGCTTGCCAGGGTGACGTCGGCCAAGCTGCCGCTGACCAGCGAAAATGCCGGGGCCTTGGCGCCGACCTTCGGCAGTTCGCCCTTGACGTGGACCGGGTTGCCTTTGAGAGTCACTTGAGCCATGAACGGAATCCTTCTTCGATGATGGGTAAAGAGACGAAGTTAACCACGAATCAGTTGATCAGCAAACGCGAATATTTTCAGCACGCTTCAAGACGATTGTGGGACCGGGCGCAGCCGGGAAAACCGCCCTGCAAAGGATGGGGGCCCTGCGGCGCTGCCTTCCCGGGCTGCGCCCGGTCCCACTGTTAATGCAGCCAATTCCTACCAGAGCGGTACTACGTAGCTGACGTAAAAGCGGTTTTCGTCTTGGTGAGTCTGGCCGGTCATCTCAGGGTTGGCCTGGGCATTCTTCCAGGTCACACCGAGGCCCTTGAGCGTGCCATCAGGTACCACGTAGCTGAGCGCCAGGTCACGTTCCCATTCGCTGTCACCGCCACTGGCCACCTTGATCTGGTCACCGTGGGCATACAGGGCCGAGAAGGCCAGGCCCTTGAGGCCCAATTGACCAAAGTCGTACTTGTACAAGGCCAGGAAGGTGCGCTCGCCTGCGTGCTGGAATTTGTTCAACTGCAGGTTGGTCAGCGCCGGCGTGTCGGCGCCGCTGCCAGGGCCCTGGCGAGCGTCACCACTGTTGAGGCCCGAATCCAGGTACGGGAAGTCACTGTCGCCGGTGTTCTTCTGCGCGCCCAGCCCGAGAGTGTGGCCGTACAGGCTGTAGCTTTCCATCAGGCTGAAGGTCGACTGGTTGATGCGGCCCTTGGTGGTGGTGCCACCGTAGTAGCCCGCGGCGCCGTATTCCGTGTCGCCGTCGCCGTTGCCGCCCACGCCCAGGCTGCGGTAGGCGCGCAGGTCCGTGGCCAGGCTACCCACAGGCAGCGCATCGGTGTGCTTGAGGCCCAGGTAGAACTGCTGGTAATAGTCGGCCAGGTTCGAGTACCAACCGCTCAGGGTGGTGTCCTTGAGGCCGGTGTAGTCGGCGCCGCCGTAGCTGAAACGGTTGCTGCCCTTGGCGCCGCCGCCGGTGATCATGTCCTGGTCGCCGGTTTCGTTGCGGATCTTGGTCTGGGTGATGTTGCCCAGGGTGAAGGTGTAATTGTCCAAATCCTTGGACACCAGTTGCGCGCCGGTGTTGGTCTGCTGGTACAAGCGACCGTCCGTGTTGGCCAGCATCGGGTTGTTCTGGGTCAGGGTACCGACGCGCAGTTCATCCTTCAGGAAGCGCATCTTGAACGTGGGGCTCAGCACGCCGAAATCATTGGCGGATTTGCCGTCGTCCAGCGGGAACATACTGCCCTGCTGCGAGTTGGAGTCGAGCTTGACGCCGTAGAAGGCTTGCAGGTCAAGGCCCAGGCCGATGGTGCCTTCGGTGTAGCCGGACTTGAAATTGAACTCGAAGCCCTGGCCCCAGTCGCGCACGCTGTTGGCCTTCTTGTTGCTGCCGACCACGTCACTGCCTTGCTGATTGAGGTAACGGTTGAGGAGCGTCAGGTCGGCATGGCTGTCGTCGATGAAATCGGCGTGGGCGGCCAGGGCGGCACTGCCCAGCATCGCGCCTACCAGGGGACGGACTATCTTCTTGATCATCACGGGTCTCGATTACGTCGGTTAAAAAACTGACGCCATTACGGATCGGACACATGACAGTTCAGAGACAAGTTCCATGAAACCGCATGAAACTAAATTTAGGAAAGTGGCGAAACGCCATCTTGCGCCCGGCGCCGCGGGGCGGCGCCGGCAAGGCCCTCAACCGGCGAGGGCGTGGGGAAACGTGTGGCGATTATGCTCAAGGTCTTCACGCAGCTCGGCGATCAGGTTGGAAATGGCACGGCTGCTGCTGAGACGATCGGTCGATATACCGGTCACCATCAGTTCCACGTGGCCGGTGATCGGATCGGTGACTTGCACCGTCAACGACTGGTCCGGTGCCACCGAACACGAGCAACGCGCGGGTAGAAAAGCACACTCGATAATATTGCGAAGTTCCAGTGAACAGAGCCCTAGTGTCATCATCTTCGACGTCCTCGCTCAGGCAGTTTCGGCGCGCAAATGCGCTGTAAACCCAGTGTATATACCCAGTGATTGGGGCATGCAACGGGCAGGCGACGAGAGTTTCAGGGAAATCGATTCAGCAGGTCAGACGCTGCCACTGCCCCGCCCATCAGCCTTTTTACGCGTACCACTGGCTGCGATGGGTGCCGTCTATCGCGCCTCCCGCCCTCATTAAAATTTTCACATTCCGTTCACCGCATCTTAACCAGCCGCTTTCTATAGTGCCGGCACTTTCATTGCTCCCTGGAGCCATTATGCCGCTACCGTCTGTCGTCCAGCCCCTGCCCTCGCGGTGGTCCAGCCTGCGTCGTCGCACCCTTGCCCTGGGCCTGGTGGCCGTGGCGGCAACCGCGTCGGTGGCGGGCTGGGCTTTGCATGCCAAGGCGCCGGCAGACCTGGGCGATGGCAAGACCCTGCGCCATTCGGGTCTGATGGCCAACTGGAAAGCCGGCAATGTGGTGGTGCTGGTGCGTCACGGCGAGCGTTGTGACCGATCCACCGCGGCCTGCCTGGGCGATGCCGATGGCATCACCCTGGACGGCAGCCGCGTGGCCAGCGATGTCGGTGACGGCCTGCAGGCGTTGGGCATGGAACGGACCCAGGTACTCACCAGCCCGTTGACCCGCACCCGGCAGACCGCGATGTTCATGTTCGGCGAATCGGCAACGCCGCAAGACTGGCTGATGAACTGTCGCAAGACCATGCTCCAGGACGTGAAAGCGCACAAGCAGCCGGGTCGCAACCAGGTGCTGGTCACTCACAGCGAATGCATCGATGCCTTCGAGAAGCAGGTCGGCTTGGGCGGCGGTGCCGGCCCTGGCTACGCCAGCGCGCTGTTCGTGACCATCGACCCGACCACGGGCGGCGCCCATGTGATGGGGACGCTCAATGCCTCGCAGTGGAAACGCACGCTGCACCGCCTTAAAGGCTAGCGCCCAGGCTCACTTCGAAACAACAGCCATGGGGCTCGCGGCTGGTCAAGGTCACTGACCAGCCCTCGTTGATGCAAATCCGTTGCACCAGCGACAAGCCCAGCCCCAGGCCCTCGCCCCGCTGTTCGTCCCCGCGCACAAAGGGCCGGAACATCTCCAGGCGCTTTTCTTCCGGGATACCGATGCCGCTATCCTCCACCTTGAAACCACCGGGCAACAGGGTCAGCCGGATAAACCCGTGATCGGTGTAGTGCCAGGCGTTACGCAACAGATTGCCCATCACCGCACTGAGGAACGTCTGATTGAACACGCCGTCGCCGCCCTCTTCGGGCAGGTAGATCAGCTCCAGGCCCTTTTGCTCGATCGGCGTACGCCAGGTCTCGATCAATTCCTGCGCCACTTGCAGCATACCGGCACCCTGCCCTCGCCCGCCTTCGGCGTTCTCGGCACGCGCCAGCAACAGGAACGTATCCACCAACTGGCGCATGGCACTGCTGGCCCGGGCGATGCGTGACACCTGTTCGCGGGCGCGCGGGTCAAGCGCCGGGTTTTCCAGCAACAGCTCGCTGGAGCTGGCCAGCACCATGAGCGGCGTGCGCAACTCGTGGCTGACGTCGCCGGTAAACAGTTTCTCGCGCACCAGCGCCGAGCGCAGGCGCCCCAGGGTGTCGTCGAAGGACTTGGCCAGCGTGCCCACTTCGTCGGTGGCATAGTCAGGGGCCAGCGGGGGCGCAAGGTCCAGCAACTGGTCGCGATGACGCACCTGCCCGGCCAGCCGGATGACCGGCGCCATGACCTTGCGCGACAACAGCCAGCCCAGCAGGATCGACCCCAGCAGTGACAGCACGAAACCGGTGATCACCACGCCGAAGAGCAACCGCTCGCGCTCCTCGAAGCCTTGCTGGTCACGCAGCAACACGTATTTGCGGTCATTGACCACCTTGACCATCGCGTACCAGCTGCGCTCCAGGCGCCGCACCTCATGGAAACCCGGCTCCAGCCCCGCCAGGTCAGGCGGCATGAGCATATCGCCCTGGCCATCCTCGGCGAAGAACAGCTCATCCTTTTCGGGTCGGTGGTTCCAGTCGTCGCGGTTCTCCATCATCAACATGCGATGCAGGTTGCCGCCCAGGCCCACGGTGGTCAGTTTCTTTTCCACCACGTGCACGGTCGCGACGATACCCACGGCGAACACGCCGGCTACCAGGGAGGTCATCAGGGCAAAGACTACAATGATGCGTTGGGCCAGGCTTTGTCGTGAACGCTTGGTGCGCCAGCGTGAAAAAATCGAATTCATAAGGTCGGGCAGCTCAACGTACAGGTCCGGTCAGTACAACGCGAGGGGCAGTCTACCAGCCCCTTTTACCTGAACAGGTGTCAAAGAGTTGTTCAGACACGAAAAAGCCACCACGAGATGGCATTTTCATGCCGCACTCACTCTTTTTTGACACATGGGAAGGCACCTTTGGCGCGACGTTCGGCGGTAATCCAGGAAGCGGATTTTCCACAGAAACCATCAGACATTTCCTACATACGAATCGGGAGAAGTCACCTTCAATACTCCGTGAACCCTTATCGCCGACGATTATGTATCGAATTTATTAATGATTCGTTCAGCAAGCGTTCGTTCAGCTTGCTACGGTAATAATCTCCCTCTATAACGGATCGTCCTGCAACTAAAGTGGGACATGTATGACGCACGAAGCGCATAAGCCTGTCAGATTCCGAGGATGCCATGAATCAAAGTTTTCTCCCCTTTTCCCGTCCTAGCATGGGTGACCAGGAGATCGCTGCAGTAGAGCAGGTATTGCGCAGCGGTTGGATCACTACCGGCCCCAAGGCCCAGGAACTCGAACAGGAATTCGCCCGCCGCGTCGGCTGTGCCCACGCCGTGGCCCTGTCGTCGGCCACCGGCGCCATGCACATCGCCCTGCTGGCACTGGGCATCGGCCCGGGCGACGAAGTCATTACCCCGTCACAAACCTGGGTGTCGACCGCCAACATGATCTGCCTGCTGGGGGCCACCCCGGTATTCGTCGATGTCGACCGTGACACGCTGATGGCCGACGTGGCCGCCATCGAGGCCGCCATCACCCCCCGTACCAAAGCGATCATCCCGGTTCACTACGCCGGCGCCGCCTTTGACCTCGACCCGCTGTACGCCCTGGCCGAGCGCCATGGCATCCGCGTGATCGAAGACGCCGCCCACGCCGTGGGCACCCGCTACCGTGGCCGCGAAATTGGCGCCCAGGGCACCGCGATCTTCTCGTTCCACGCCATCAAGAACATGACCTGCGCCGAAGGCGGCATGTTCGTCAGCGATGACGAAGCCTTTGCCAACCGCGTGCGCATGCTCAAGTTCCACGGCCTGGGCGTGGACGCCTACGACCGCATGACCCATGGCCGCAAACCGCAGGCGATGGTTCAGGAGCCGGGCTTCAAGTACAACCTGGCCGACATCAACGCTGCCATTGCCTTGGTGCAACTGGAACGCGTGGACGCCATCAACGCCAAGCGCGAACAGCTGGCCCAGGCCTACCTGGAACGCCTCAAGCACCTGCCGGTGCTGCCGCTGACCCAGCCCGCCTGGCCGCAACAGCACGCCTGGCACCTGTTCATCCTGCGCATTGATCCCGAGCGTTGCGGCATGGATCGCGAAACCTTCATGAAAGGCCTGCAGGATCAAGGCGTTGGCACCGGTATCCATTTCATCGCCACGCACTTGCACACCTGGTACCGCCAGACGTTCCCGGACGTGCAGTTGCCCAACACCGAATGGAACTCGGCACGCCTGTGCTCTATCCCGCTGTTCCCCGACATGACCCTCGACGATGTCGAACGCGTTGCCCGCGCCATTGAAAACACCCTGGAACACCGCCCGTGAGACCTTACCCGATCAACACCGTGTCCATCGTGATACCGGTGTACAACGAAGAAGAGAGCCTGCCGGAACTGCTGCGCCGCACTGAGGCCGCCTGTGCCCAGTTGACCCAGAAGTACGAGATCGTGCTGGTGGACGATGGCAGCCGCGACGCCTCGGCCGACATTCTGCAAGACGCCGCCGAGCGCCCGGGCAGCCCCGTGGTGGCGGTGATCCTGAACCGCAACTACGGCCAGCACGCGGCAATCATGGCCGGTTTCGAGCAATGCATCGGCGACCTGGTGATTACCCTCGACGCCGACCTGCAGAACCCGCCGGAGGAAATTCCGCGCCTGGTCGAACAGGCCGCGCTGGGCTACGACGTGGTCGGCACCGTGCGCAACAACCGCCAGGACTCGGCCTTGCGCCGCTGGCCGTCGAAGCTGATCAACCTGGCTGTGCAACGCTCCACCGGCGTGGCCATGAGCGACTATGGCTGCATGCTGCGCGCCTATCGCCGCAGCGTCATCGACGCGATGCTGGCGTGCCGCGAACGCAGCACCTTCATCCCGATCCTGGCCAACAGCTTCGCCCGCCACACCACCGAGGTGCTGGTGCAGCACGCCGAGCGCGAGCACGGCGACTCCAAATACAGCCCCATGCGCCTGATCAGCCTGATGTTCGACCTGGTCACCTGCATGACCACCACGCCGCTGCGCCTGTTGAGCGTGGTCGGCATCGGCATGGCCGCCCTGGGCGTGCTGTTCGCCCTGGCGCTGATTGTGTTGCGCATGATCTACGGCGCCGCCTGGTCGGGCCACGGCAGCTTCGTGCTGTTCGCCGTGCTGTTCGTGTTCACCGGTGGTCAGTTCATTGGCATGGGGCTTCTGGGTGAATACCTGGGCCGCATGTACAGCGACGTCCGCGCCCGCCCGCGGTTCTTCATCGAGAAGGTACTGCGCAGCAGCGATTCATCTGCCGCCACCACCGAACCTCACCCTGAAACATCGATTTCCATTTCTTCCAGCAAGGCTGCCTCATGAACCAGAAAGCTGTTGTCTTCGCCTACCACGATATCGGCTGCGCCGGCATTAACGCCCTGCTCGAGGCAGGCTATGACATCGCCGCCGTGTTTACCCACGCCGACGATCCCAAGGAAAACAACTTCTACGGCTCGGTTGCCCAGCTGTGCGCCCGCAAGGGTATCCCGGTGCACGCGCCTGAAGACGCCAACCACCCGATCTGGGTTGAGCGCATCGCCAAGCTCGACGCCGATTTCATCTTCTCCTTCTACTACCGCAACCTGCTGAGCGAGGCGGTGCTGGCCAGCGCCAAGCACGGCGCGTTCAACCTGCACGGCTCGCTGCTGCCACGCTACCGTGGCCGCGCACCGGCCAACTGGGTGCTGGTCAAGGGCGAAACCGAGACTGGCGTTACCCTGCACCGCATGGTCAAGCGCGCCGACGCCGGCGCCATCATTGCCCAGCAGCGCGTGGCCATCGAGCGCTCCGACACTGCCCTGAGCCTGCACGCCAAGCTGCGTGAAGCCGCCAGCACCCTGCTGAACGAAACCCTGCCGCTGCTGGCCAAGGGCGAAGTTACCGAGACCGCCCAGGACGAAAGCCAGGCCACCGTATTCGGTCGCCGCACCCCGGCCGACGGCCTGCTGGACTGGAACCGCCCTGCCGAAGAGCTGTTCAACCTGGTCCGCGCCGTGACCCAACCGTACCCGGGCGCTTTCTGCGCCGTGGGCGAGCACAAACTGATTGTGTGGGGCGCCGAAGTCGTCGCCGGCAACCAGGGCTTCGAGCCAGGCCACGTGATCAGCGTTGAACCGCTGCGCATTGCCTGCGGCACCGACGCCCTGCAGATCACTGCTGGCCAGCGCAACAATGACGGTCTGTACCTGAGCGGCCCGCAGCTGGCCCGTGAACTGGGCCTGGTCGAAGGCTCCAAGCTGGTGGGCAAAGCCGCCGGCCGTCCTGTACGTCGCACCCGCGTGCTGATCCTGGGCGTCAACGGTTTCATCGGCAACCACCTGTCCGAGCGCCTGCTGCGCGACGACCGCTATGAAATCTACGGCCTGGACATCGGTTCCGACGCCATCGAGCACCTGCGTGGCAACCCGCGTTTCCACTTTGTGGAAGGCGACATCAGCATTCACTCCGAGTGGATCGAATACCACATCAAGAAGTGCGACGTGGTGCTGCCGCTGGTGGCCATCGCTACCCCGATCGAATACACCCGCAACCCGCTGCGCGTATTCGAACTGGACTTCGAAGAAAACCTGAAAATTGTCCGCCACTGCGTCAAGTACAACAAGCGCGTGATCTTCCCGTCGACCTCGGAAGTCTATGGCATGTGCCAGGACAGCCACTTCGACGAGAACACCTCGAACCTGATCGTTGGCCCGATCAACAAGCAGCGCTGGATCTACTCGGTCTCCAAGCAACTGCTGGACCGCGTGATCTGGGCATACGGCGACAAGGGCCTGAAGTTCACCCTGTTCCGTCCGTTCAACTGGATGGGCCCGCGCCTGGACCGTCTGGACTCGGCCCGTATCGGCAGCTCGCGCGCCATCACCCAACTGATCCTGCACCTGGTCGAAGGCACCCCGATCCGCCTGGTCGACGGTGGCGAGCAGAAGCGTACCTTCACCGACGTTGACGACGGCATCGAAGCCCTGGCGCGCATCATCGAAAACCGCGACGGCAAGTGCGATGGCGAAATCATCAACATCGGCAACCCGACCAACGAAGCCAGCATCCGCCAGTTGGGTGAAGAGCTGCTGCGTCAGTTCGAAGCGCACCCGCTGCGTGGCAACTTCCCACCGTTCGCCGGTTTCCGTGAAATCGAAAGCAAGGCGTTCTACGGCAACGGCTACCAGGACGTGACCCACCGCACCCCGAGCATCGAGAACGCCCGTCGCCTGATCGACTGGACCCCAACCATCGAGTTGAGCGAAACCATCGGCAAGACGCTGGACTTCTTCCTGCGCGAAGCCATGGTTGAAATCGAGAGCAAGCGTTAATGCAGGCAGGTCTGCGCATCGACGTCGACACCTACCGAGGCACCCGTGAAGGGGTGCCGCGGTTGCTGGAGCTGCTCGACGAAGCCAAGGTAAAAGCGACGTTCTTCTTCAGCGTCGGGCCGGACAACATGGGGCGCCACTTGTGGCGCCTGATACGCCCGCAGTTCCTGTGGAAGATGCTGCGCTCCAACGCCGCCGGCCTGTACGGGTGGGACATCTTGCTGGCCGGCACCGCCTGGCCCGGCAAGCCCATCGGCCGCGACCTGGGGCACCTGATGCGTCAGGCCCGCGATGCCGGCCATGAAGTCGGGCTGCACGCCTGGGACCACCATGGCTGGCAGGCCAACGCGGGAAGCTGGAGCGACGCGCAGTTGCACGAGCAGATTCGCCGGGGCGTCGAAACCCTGAACGATATCCTCGGGCAGCATATCGATTGCTCCGCTGCTGCTGGCTGGCGTGCCGACGAGCGTGTGGTGCAGGCCAAGGAGGACTTCGGCTTTCGCTACAACAGCGACTGCCGTGGCACCCACCTGTTCCAGCCGCGCCTGGCCGATGGCTCGGCCGGTACCGTGCAGATACCCGTGGACCTGCCGACTTTTGACGAGGTGGTGGGGCCGACGGTAAGCGCCGCCGGTTTCAACGATTTCATTCTGGACCGGTTCAAGCCAGGACGCTTGAACAACTACACCATTCACGCCGAGGTTGAAGGGATTCTGATGGCTGACGATTTCCGCCGCCTGCTGAGCACAGCACGCGAGCGACAGATACAGTTCACACCACTGGGCGAGCTGTTGCCCCACGATACGGGTAGCCTGCCGGTGGAACAACTGACACGCGGCGTCCTGGACGGGCGCGAGGGCTGGCTCGGGGTTCAACGACCATGAGCCTGCGCTGGACCCTGCCCGTCTTGCTGCTGGCATTCGGGCTTTTCTACCTGCTGCCACTGCCCTTCCATGGCCTGTGGATTCCCGACGAAACCCGCTACGCGCAAATGAGCCAGGAAATGCTGCTGACCGGCAAATGGGCCGCGCCGCACTTCATGGGTTTCCGCTATTTCGAAAAACCGGCGGCTGGCTATTGGTTCATTGCCATTGGCCAATGGCTGTTCGGCCAGAACCTGTTCGGCGTGCGCGTGGCCTCGGCCCTGAGCCTGGGACTCAGCGCGGTGCTGACGTACCGGGTGGCCGAGCGCCTGTGGGGCGATCAACGCAAGGCCGTGATCTGCGCGGTGCTGTACATGAGCTTCGGCCTGGTGGCCGGGCAGGCCGGTTACGCCAACCTCGATCCGCAGTTCACCCTGTGGGTGAACCTCAGCCTGGTGGCCCTGTGGGGCGCCATCGACAGCCGCACACCCCGTGAGCGGCTGCTTAACTGGGGCCTGCTGGGCGTGGCCTGCGGCATGGGTTTCATGACCAAGGGTTTCCTGGCCTGGGTGTTCCCGGTGCTGATCGCGGCGCCGTGGATGATCTGGCAGAAGCGCTTTCTCGAACTGGTGCGCTACGGCCTGTTCGGCGTGCTGGTGGCCGTGTTGGTGGCAGCGCCCTGGGCGCTGCTGGTCAACCATGAGGAGTCGGACTTCTGGTCGTTCTTCTTCTGGCACGAGCACATCCGTCGCTTCGCCGGTGACGATGCCCAGCATGCCCAGCCAATCTGGTTCTACTTGCCCTTGTTGGTGGCGTCGAGCGTGCCGTGGGCACTGCTGCTGCCGGCGACCGCCCGCCATGCCTGGCAGATGCGCGCCAAGCCGCAGATGGTCTTCGTGCTGCTGTGGTTGCTGCTGCCCCTGGCCTTCCTCAGCCTCAGCCGCGGCAAGCTGCCGACCTACATCCTGCCGTGCATGCTGCCGCTGGCGTTGCTGATCGGCCATGTACTGAACCGTGCGCTCGATGAGGGCAAAACCCTGATGCTGCGCAGCAATGCCGCGCTCAACCTCGCCATCGCCGTCATCGGCCTGGCGGCGGTGGCGTGGCTGCAGGTGAAGAAGCCGGTGTACATCGACGAACCGCAGCACCTGGCCCTGGCCATCCTGGCATTGGCCAGCGTCGCCGTGGCCAACGTGCTGGCGCTGGTTCGCCCACTGCGCTTCTGGGTTGCCCCGGCCATCGGCATGGGCTTCCTTGTGGCGCTGCTGCCCACCGCGCTGCCCAACAGCATCGTCAACAACAAGACCCCGGATGCGTTCATTGCCGAGCACACCGATGAGCTGCGCGGCGTCCATACGCTGCTGAGCAACGACCTGGGCGCGGCCTCGGCGCTGGCCTGGCACGTCGCCCGCCCCGAGGTGTACCTGTACAACACCGTGGGCGAGACCAAGTACGGCCAGGGCTATGCTGACGCCCAGTACCGCCAGGTGGAGCTGGACCACGTGCAGGCGTGGATGACCGAACAGCGCCGCCAGGGCACCGTGGGCGTGGTGATGCGGGTCAAGAGCGATGATGAAGTGCACGAAGTCGACTTGCTGCCCAAGGACGGCAAGCACTACGAGCAGGGCAACCTGAACATCTACATTTTCGACCAGACGCCGCCATGATTTTCTTGCTCTTGCTGGCCGCCTGCACCCTCACCTGCCTGGGGCAGATCGCACAGAAAATGGCGGTCGAATCCTGGCGCGACGCCCCCGCCGGTGCCCTGGCCAAGCTGACCACGCCCTGGTTGTGGCTGGCCCTCCTGTGCCTGGGCCTGGGCCTGCTGCTGTGGCTGCTGGTGCTGCAGCACCTGGAAGTGGGCATCGCCTACCCCATGCTCAGCCTTAACTTCGTGCTGATCACCCTGGTGGCGCGCTTCGTTTTCAAGGAACACGTCGATGCCCGCCACTGGCTGGGCGTGGCGGTGGTGATGGCCGGCGTGCTGTTGCTGGGGTGGCAGGCATGAGCCGCGCACAGGGGTTTGCCCTGGCCGGCGGCAGCGTGCTGCTGGTCAGCGCCGCGCAACTGGGCATGCGCTGGAGCATGACGCGCCTGCCGCTGCCAGCGCAGTGGCTGGACACCCTGGTGAACGGCCCATTGCCCTGGCTGGCGCTGGGCATGGTGATGGCGGCGATTTTCGCCTATGCCCTGTCGATGCTGTGCTGGCTGGGGGCGCTGCAGCACCTGCCCCTGGGCCGCGCTTACTCGCTGCTGAGCATCAGTTACGCATTGGTTTATCTGCTGGCGGCCAGCCTGCCGGCTTTCCAAGAACATTTTTCGCTGTTGAAAAGCCTGGGGGTGACCTTGGTCGTCCTTGGCGTGCTGACCATCAACTCGCGACGTATACACGGCAACAAGTCATAGGATCCGCGCAATGAAAATCAGTGTTATCGGTAGTGGTTACGTAGGCCTGGTACAGGCCACCGTACTGGCTGAAGTGGGTCACGACGTGATCTGCATGGACATCGACCAGCACAAGGTCGATCAGCTTTCCAAAGGCCATGTGACCATCTTCGAACCGGGCCTGTCGGCGCTGGTGCGCGAGAACCTGGACAACGGTCGCCTGCACTTCACCAGCAACGAGAAGCTGGCCATCGAGCACGGCGAAGTGCTGTTCATCGCTGTGGGCACGCCGTCGGGCGATGACGGCTCGGCCGACTTGAAATACGTGTTCTCGGTGGGTGATGCCATTGCCCGTCACCGGGTGGAGCCGCTGATCGTCGCCGAGAAGTCGACGGTACCGGTGGGCACCGGCGATGCCCTGCAAAAGCACATCAACGAAGCGCTGGCCAAGGCCGGTCGCACCCTGCAGTTCGATATCGTTTCCAACCCCGAATTCCTCAAGGAAGGCTCGGCGGTACGCGACTGCCGCCGCCCGGACCGTATCGTCATCGGCTGCGAGCGCCAGGAAGTGCGCGACGTGATGCGCGAGCTGTACGCCCCGTTCAACCGCAATCACGACCGCATCCTGTTCATGGACCTGCGCAGCGCCGAGCTGACCAAGTACGCCGCCAACTGCATGCTGGCGACCAAGATCAGCTTCATCAACCAGATCGCCGAGCTGGCCGAGCACCTGGGTGCCGACATTGAGGCCATTCGCCTGGGCATGGGCGCCGACCCGCGCATCGGCTACGACTTCATCTACGCCGGCTGCGGCTATGGTGGCTCGTGCTTTCCCAAGGACATGCGTGCACTGATCCACACCGCCGAGGCCGCCAACTGCTCCAACGACCTGCTGCAGGCCGTGGAAGCGATCAACGAGCGCCAGAAGCACAAGCTGTTCGAACGCGTGAAGGCCTACTTCAAGGGTGACCTCAAGGGCCGTACCTTCGCCGTCTGGGGCCTGGCCTTCAAGCCCAACACCGACGACATGCGCGACGCACCGAGCCGCGAGCTGATGGAAGCCCTGTGGGCCGCCGGCGCCCAGGTACGCGCCTTCGACCCCGAAGCCATGCAACAGACCCAACTGCTGTACGGCGAGCAGCCGAACCTGATGCTGATGGGCACCCCGGAGTCGACGTTGACCGGTGCCGATGCGCTGATCATCTGCACCGAGTGGCAACAGTTCAAGGCCCCGGACTTCGACCTGATCCAGAAGCGCCTGGCCACCCCGGTGATCTTCGACGGCCGCAACCTGTACGACGTGGAGCGCCTGGCGCAGAAAGGCATCACCTACTTCCCGATCGGGCGCGGCGAGTCGTGCAACCTGCCGATTCCGCACCAGAAGTGGGAGGCCTGATCCTAGCCTGACACCGAGCGCCGCTTGCACGGCGCGACCCGGCCTGCGGCCGGTGCTGCACAGGGCGGCGTTGCCGCCCTTTTTTCTCACTGCGCCGTGATGAAATAAAACGCCCTGCGCCCTACCATCACCTTGTTCAGCACCGCCACGCCCGGCTGTAGCTCATCGGTGACTTCCGTGACCACCACATTGCCCGGCGCTTGCGCCAGAAACTGGCTCACTGCTGCGTCCGACGGCAGCGCCGGCAACAGGCTCTGACTGTAGAACACCCCCGCCCCCGCCAGTCGCTCGCTGGGCATGGCCAGTACCACATGGCGCCCTTGGGCCTGAAACGCATGAATCTGGTCAGTGACCGGCAGAAACGACTCCTCACGATCCGCCCGTGGCATCACCCAGACGGCCACTCCCAAGTAAACCACCACGATCACACCCATGACGGCCGCTGCCGCGCGATGCCACTGCACGCCAGAGCGCCAAGCCTGCAGCCGCGCCAACAGCAACATGGCGTACTCAGTACCGATCACCGCTGCCGCAGGCGCCAGCGAGGTCAGGTAGACCATGCGCTTGCTCGACGCCAAGGTCAGCAGGGTGAACTGTGCCAGCACCCACAGGCTGAAGAACATGAGGTGCGGCTGCGCCCGCCACTGCTTGCGAAAATGCCACAGCCCCACATAAACCAACAGGTTCCAGGGCAGGAAGGACTCCGGCAACTTGCCCAAGTAGTAGTAGAACGGCTCGTAGTGCCCCGCTTCAGTGAAGTCGCCGCTAAAGCGCCCGAAGCTGTTGGTCCACAGCAACTCCTTGAGCGCCGCGATGCCGCCCTGCTGGTACAGGAACCCCAGCCACACCATCAGGGGCACCAGCCCCACCACGGTCAACGCTGCCGGCCAGAGCCAGCGCCCGAGCTGCAGGCGGCGCTGCTGCAGGGTTTCAGCCACCAGCCAGGCGAAGATCACCACGCCCGGCATGGCCAGGCCCAGCATGCCTTTGCTCAGGGTGGCGATGGCAATGCCGACCACGAACAGCACCGCGCTGCCAACGCTGCGTCGCTGGCTGGCCAGGTAGAACGCCAGCAGGGCCAGGGTCACGCCCAGGCTGAGCAGCGAGTCCTCGCCCACCTGGCGCACGTTGGCCCAGTAACTGGCGCTGGTCGCCAGCATCAGCCCCGCCGTCACGGCCACGGTCACCGGCCGACCGATGCGGCGCAGGAAACCGAACAACAGCAGCACACTGCACAACCCGGCCACTGCCGAAGCCAGGCGCACTGACAAGGTACGCGGCCCGAACACCGACAAGGCCGCACTGTCCAGCCACAGGCTCAGCGGCGGTTTTTCCAGAAACGGTTCGCCATTGAGCCGGGGGGTGACCCAGTCCTTGAGCAGGTGCATTTCCATGGCAATCCCACCCACCCGCGTTTCGGTGGAACCCTGCAACTGGTAGCTGCCCAGGGCAACGAAAAATAGCAGGACGGTGAGCACCAGCAATAATAAAAAAGGGCGTTTCGACGTCATGTCCGGCGGGTCCGAGAAGTGGAAAGAAAAACTGTACGGGCCTGCCATGGCAATGCAATGAACCGGCAACATCCGCAAACAGTTTTGGCGACAACGGCTGGCCATTGTGGAAGGCCGTGAGTCAAAACCAAGTGAAATCGCGCACCAGCCCGTACGATTTCATCCTGGCCTTCATCAACACTTTTTTCTCAATTCGGTCACGCAAACGCAACGCCTGCCAGCCTAGCCTGCATGGCCATGGTCGATGAGCGACCAGCCCCCCGCACACCTCTGGCCAGGCCTTGATCGACCGATGAAAGACACCGTGAAGCACTTCCTCAAGACAGACCGTGGGGCACTGATGCTGCTACTGGCCGTGTCCGCCATTGCCTTGCTGCTGGGCCTGGGCCAGCGCGAACTGTGGGGCGCAGAGACACGCTGGGCCAACATCGCCCTGCAGATGCTGCAAAGCGGCGATTACTACGACCCCTACCTCAAGGGCGCGCCGTACTACGACAAGCCGCTGCCCTCTTACTGGCTGATCACCGCCACCGCCGGGCTGTTTGGTGGCCTGGGCCACTGGACGTTGCGCCTGCCTTCGGTGATCGCCGCCTGGCTGAGCATCTGGCTGGTGTACCTGCTCGGCGAACAGTTGTTTCGCAAGGGCACCGGCCTGATCGCCGGCTGGCTGCTGGCGACCACTTTCTATTTCCTGGTGTGGTCGCGGGTCGCCACCGCCGACGTGCTCACCGTGTTCGGCGTGCTGGCCGCCGTCTGGTGGTACTTTCGCGACCCACTGGACACGCGCTTTTCACGCTATGCAGCGTTCTTCCTGATCCTGGCCCTGACGTCGCTGCTCAAGGGCCTGATCGGCTTCATCCTGCCCGGGCTGATGCTGTTGCCGCACCTGCTGGGCGAGGGCCGCTGGAAGCGTCACCTTAACCTGCGCCTGCTCGCCGCGCTGGTGGTGGCCGGGCTGGTGTACATGATTCCGTTCGTGCTGTCGCACCTGTACGGCGCCCCCACCTACGGTGAAAGCGGCCTGGCGCTGGTGGTGCGTGAAAACGTGGTGCGCTTCTTCAAGCCCTTCGACAACTTCGGCCCGATCTACACCTACCTGGTGTACCTGCCGGTCTATACCCTGCCTTGGGCGCCCTGCTGGATCATTGGCCTGTGGCTGGCGGTGCGCAATTGGCGCAGCACCGATGCCAACACCCGTTGGCTGGTGCTCGGGCTGGGACTGATGTTCGCCTTCTTTACCGCCTGCGGCAGTCGCCGCAGCTACTACGTGCTGCCACTGGTGCCGTTCGCGCAGTTGCTCGGCGCGGCGTGGTTGACACAGTACCTGGCCAGCCGCCCGGCCAGCGCCCGGCGCTGGCAACGTGGCATCGGCGTCAGCGCGGTGGTGATGATACTGGTGGTGGGCGTAATCTACCCTTGGACCAACGGCAATGGCGGCATCATCCGCTTCGCCCAGGATGTACAAGCCCGTGCCAGCGAACGGGCACCCTGGGACCAATGGCGCATGGTGATGCTGGAGGTGGACAACAAACTGCCTTTGTACGTGCAGAACCACGGCGAACCGTTCACCTACATCGCCGAGAGTGAAGACTACCCACGCGACGGCACCAGCGCCGACTTCATGGCTTGGTTGGCCAAACGCACCGGGCACCCCTGGAACCCGGCCCGCACCCTCATCTTCGCTCAGTACCCGACCCTCAAGGCGTTGCCGTTGCGCTACCTGGCCGAGGACCATGACATGGTCATGACCCAGCCCAACAATGGCGCACGGCTGTTCCGGGCCCATGACAACCAAAGCGTCGCTTTCATTCCCAAAGCCACCGCGCCAGCAGTGGCCGAGCGCCAACCCTGACTGCTAAGGTGGGGCTTCATGCACCTGTTCCGTGATGAGGTCCCATGCTCGACATTGACCGCCTGCGCGCCGACACTCCCGGCTGCGACCAGCTGATCCACCTCAACAACGGCGGCGCCGCGCTGGCCCCGACCATCGTCCTGGATACGGTGCAACGCCACCAGCAGCTGGAAGTACAGCTGGGCAGCTATGAAGCGGCCGACGCCGTGCAGGCGCGGCTGGCCGGCGTGTATGCCTCGGTGGCGCGCCTGGTCAACGGCCAGGCCCGGGACATCGCGATTGTCGACAACGCCACCCGTGCCTGGGACATGCTGTTTTACGCCCTGCCCTTCAAGCCTGGCGATGTGGTGCTGACCTCACTCAGCGAGTACGCCGGCAACTACATCCCCTACCTGCAACTCAAGCGCCGCTGCGGCATCGAGATCGAGGTACTGCCCAACGACGCCCATGGCCGGGTTTCGCTGGCGGCGTTGCAGGGCAGGCTGCAGCGCCCCGGCGTGGCCTTGGTGTCGCTGCCGATGATTGCCAGCAACGGTGGCGCGGTGCAGCCAGTACAGGCGATCGGTGCTCTGTGCCGGGCCGCTGGCGTGCTGTTCCTGCTGGACGCCTGCCAGGCGGCCGGCCAGGTGCCGCTGGACGTCAAGGCCATGGGCTGCCACCTGCTCACCGGCACCAGCCGCAAGTACCTGCGCGGGCCGCGTGGTGTGGGTTTCCTGTACATCGAGCCAACGTTGTGCCAGCGGCTGGAGCCGCCGTTCCTGGACCTGCACGCGGCTTCGCTGGTCGGCGCGGATCGCTTCGAGATACGCGCCGACGCACGGCGTTTCGAAAGCTGGGAAAGTAACGTGGCGGCGAAGTTGGGCTTCGGTGCCGCCGTGGATTATGCCTTGGACTGTGGCGTGGATCGGCTGCGTACACGCATCCAGCACCTGGCGGATTACCTGCGCACCGCGCTGGCGCAACTGCCGGGCATTCAGTGCCAGGACGTCGGCTACCCGCTGTCAGGGCTGGTGACCTTCACCAGCGAACGTTACTCGCCTGCCGACATCCGGCAGCGCCTGGCACAGCAGCCCACGCGCATCAACGTCAGCGTCTCGAGCGCCGGCTCCACCTGGCTGGACATGCAACAGCGCGGCCTTGAGCACGTCGTGCGCGCATCGGTGCACGCCTACAACACCGAGGCCGAGCTCGACACCCTCATCAACGCACTGGTCGCGTAGCAGCGCCTGTCTTGACGCTGCGTATGCGCGGCGGTCGGGCGCGTCGCGGGGTCAGGCCAGCTTGCGCGACATCAACCGTTCGAGCACGCGCAGCGGGGCGCGTTCGATGTCCTGCATGGCTTCCACCGGCAGCAGGAACGTCTGCTCCAAGGCGCATTTGCCGCGCGTCGCGGCATGGGACACCTGGTCGGTGAACACCATCCACGTGGTGCCGGCCGGGAAATCCCACACGCTTTGCGGCGCCGTCTGCTGGTAGGCCTGGTCGGCCTTCATGCGGTCGTGCAGGTGCAGCATGTAGTGGTCATAGGCGCTGCGCGGGGCCTTGGTGATGCCCAGCGCATTGAGCACCGTCGCCGAACCCCATAGCGGCTTGGGCAGCGCGGTGGCGTAGCGGTCGGCCAATTGCTCGAATGGCTCGCCCAGGCGCCAGCAGCGCGGCTCGCCCTGTGGGTTGATGTTGGCGAACACGCGCAGGATGCGCTTGCCACGGGTGGGCGAAGAAGGAAAATTGTCCACGTGCAGGCGCGTGTCGTCCTTGCGCCAGGAGCTCTGGCGGCCGGCAATTTCCTCGGGGCGGAAGCTGGTGCGCGCACGCTGCAGGGCACCGGCATAGGGTTTCAACAGGGTGCGGGCCAGGGTTTCGGCATAATCGGCGAAGCGCCCGACCATCTGCTGCATTTGCAGCGCCCGTGCCTCATCGCCTTCCACGCCCTTGAGCGCATCGCCCTTGGGCGACAGGCTGATGTTCTTGCTTTTACCCCCTACCCGCGGGGTCAGCAGGTCACGTTCCTGTTCACCGATTTCAAAACGTAGGCCGGGGAACGCCAGTACGTTGCCGGCCTCCAGCGCAGCGATTCCACGGGCCTGTACCCCTGCATCAATCTCATCGTTCCAGGCAGTGAGGGGCAAGCTGACAACTTCAGTCATAAATTTCGCCTACGCAGATCCATATGCTACACATGGAAAAAATGCCCGCTTCCTGCGGTAAACGGGCATCCATTGAAATATTTACAAAATATTTCTATTTATAGCCCATCGGACATGCGGGTACATGAAAATTTTGTTTAAACAAACCCGTGGAATCAGGGCGTTGCGTGATGCCGTGACCGCGCGATAGTGCAGTGCTCACGGCACGAATCAAATCAGCTGTCCTCGGGGTCAGCCACTTGTTCGGCGCCCTTGTACATCAACTGGTAACCGATACCGTGAATAGTATGGATCAGCGGCACGCCGAAGGGCTTGTCGACCATGCGCCGCAACAGGTGCAGGTTACTGCGCAGGCTGTCGCTGTTGGGCGTGTACTCGCCCCACACCGTCTCTTCCAGTTCGCGCCGGGTGACCACCGCCGGGCTGCGACGCATCAGCAATTCCAGCATTTTCAAATTGGTGGGGTTGAGCCGCAGCGCGGTCTCGGCGCGGGTAATGTGCAAGGTGTCCAGGTCGTAGGACAGGTCATGCACCTTCAACACCCGTGAACTCTTGCGCTTGAAGCGCCACACCAAGGCTTCGATGCGTGCCATCAGTTCCGACAGCGCGAATGGTTTGATCAGGTAGTCATCGGCCCCGGCCTTGAACCCGTCCAGGCGATCGGACAAGGCATCGCGGGCCGTGAGCATGATCACCGGCGTGTCGGCCCGTGAGCTTTCGCGCAGGCGCTGGCACACCTGGGTGCCGGTCATGCCCGGCAACATCACGTCCAGAATCACCATGTCGAACGTGCGCGTGGCGGCCAGGTGCAGGCCACTGAGGCCGTCCTCGGCACGGGTGACCTCGCAACCGCGCAATTGCAGGTACTCGGTCACGTTATCGAGGATGTCACGATTGTCCTCAACCACCAGAATTTGCATAAGTCTTCCCCACTACTTTCTTGTACTTTCTACGCGCAGAACGTTGCCACTGCTCTAGGGCGGCACGCACTGCGCTGAATCCAGGAAGGCCTATAGCATTGCGACCGTCAAAATCGCGTTACTTTCTTGTACAGGCAGTATCACTGGCCTGCGCCGGAACTCAAAGCGACTTCGGCCCCGCTGACGCATTCTCGCCATCGGAACGCGCACGCTGCAGCAGTTTTTCCACCAATTCGCGCAGGTCGCGCACCGCGCAAGCGATATCGATGACCTGCTGACGATCGCGCTGGCCCAGGCGCGGGTTGGCCAGCAACAGCTCACTGGAGCTGGCCAGCACCATCAGCGGCGTACGCAATTCGTGGCTGACGTCACCGGTGAACAGCTTCTCGCGGCCAAGGGCGGTGCGCAGGCGGCCCAGGGTCTGGTCGAACGAGCGCGCCAGCTCGCCGACCTCGTCCACGGCGTAATCCGGGGCCAGGGGCGGCGCCAGCGCCAAGAGCTGGTCCCGGTGCCGCACCTGCCGCGCCAGCCGCGTGACCGGTGCCAGTACCCGCCGCGCCAGGCCCCAGCCGAGCAGCAGCGCCAGGCCGACACTGAGCACAAAACCGGTGATCACCACCGCGAACAGCACCCGCTCACGCTGATCGAAACCCTGCTGATCACGCAACAGCACGTAGGTGCGGCCGTTGACCACGCGGGTCATGGCATACCACGCCTTGCCGTCGCGCGTCACCTCGCTGAAGCCCGGCGGCAGCCGTGCCACGTCCGCCGGCAACGCCAGTTCGCCGGCGCCATCGGCGGCAAAGAAGCGTTCGTCGCGCTCGGGTTGCGGGCGCCAGGCGGTCTGGTCATCCAGCAGCAGGATGCGCTGCAGGCTGCCGTCCAGGCTGGTGGACACCAGGCGCTTCTCCACCACGTGAATGGTGGCGACGATGCCCAGGGCAAATACCCCGGCCACCAGCGCCGTCATCAGGGCGAAGACAATCATGATCCGTTGCCCGAGGCTGTGACGAAATTCCATGTTCTGCTGGCCTGTGTGCGGGTTCACGCGGCCACGGCTTCCCGGGTGGCCGCCTTGCGGGTACGAAGACGCTCGAACCAAAGATAGACCACCGGCGTGGTGTACAGCGTCAGCACTTGCGACACCAGCAGGCCGCCGACAATCGCCACGCCCAGCGGCTGGCGCAATTCCGCGCCCGGGCCATGGCCGAACGCCAGGGGAATGGCCCCCAGCAGCGCCGCCAGCGAGGTCATCAGGATCGGTCGCAGGCGCAGCAGGCAGGCTTCGCGCACCGCTTCCCGGGGCGTGCAGCCTTCAGCCCGGGCCTGCAGGGTGAAGTCGACAATCATGATGGCGTTCTTCTTGACGATGCCGATGAGCAAAATGATACCGATCATGCCCAGCACCGACAGGTCCAGGCCGCCCAGCATCAAGGCCACCAGGGCGCCGAAGCCTGCCGACGGCAAGGTGGAGATGATGGTCAGCGGGTGAATGGCGTTCTCGTAGAGCACGCCCAGTACGATGTACACCGTGACGATGGCCGCCAGGATCAGCCAGGGCTGCGACTTCAGCGAATCCTGGAACGCCTGGGCGGTACCCTGGAAGCTGCCCTGCACGCTGTCCGGCAGGCCGACTGCCTGGGCCGTCTGGTTGATGGCGTTGACCGCGTCGCTGAGGGCCTTGCCCGGCGCCAGGTCGAACGACAGGGTGATGGCCGGGAAAATGCCCTGGTGGTTGATGGCGATCGGCACCAGCTCGCGCTTCAGTTGGGTGAGCATGTTCAACGGCACCATGCCACCGCTGGTAGAGCGCACGTACAGATGCTCCAGCGTGGCCAGCGACACCTGCCAGGCCGGGTCCAGCTCCAGGATCACGTGGTTCTGGTCCAACTGGGTGAACATGGTCGCCACCTGGCGCTGGCCGAATGCGTCGTAGAGCACGTCGTCGATGGCCTGTACCGAAACCCCGAGGCGCGCCGCCGACTCACGGTCAATGTCCAACGTCGCCTGGGCCACGGCGTTCTGCTGGTCGGAGGTCACGTGCTGCAATTGCGGCAGCGCCTGCAAGCGCTTGAGCAGAATGTCGGCCCAGTGGTTGAGCTGCGTGGTATCGGGGTCCTGCAGGGTGTACTGGTACTGGGTCTTGCTGGCCCGGCCACCAATCACGACGTCCTGGTTGGGCTGCATGAACAGGCGGATGCCGGGCACCTGGGCCAGCGGTGCCTGCAAGCGGGCGATGACCTGGCTGGCGCTGGCGGTGCGCTGGGCGAAGGGCTTGAGCGCTATCATCATCTTGGCCTGACTGATGGTCGGGTTAGGGCCGACCCAGTAGTACACCTTGTCCACCGCCGGATCCTGGCCGACGATGGCGGCCAGCTTGCCCACCTGGGCGCGCATGGCCAGCGGCGAGCTGTCCGGCGCGCCCTCGGCCACGGCGGTGATCAGTCCGGTGTCCTGTTGCGGGAAAAAGCCCTTGGGAATGCTGGTGTACAACAGCCCGGTGACCACCACGGTGGCAACGGCCACCGCCAGGGTCATGCGCTGGTGTTCAAGCACCCAGTCGAGGCTGCGCTGGTAGCCATTCTGCACCGCCATGAACGCACGCTCGCAGGCGCTGGCAAAGCGGCCCTCGGGTTCATCCGCGGCATGGGGCTTGAGCAGCCAGGCGCACAGCATCGGCGTGATGGTCAGCGAGACAATGCACGACATGATGATGGCGACGCTGACCGTGACGGCGAACTCGCGCATCAGCCGACCGACAATTCCGCTCATCAACAGGATGGGCAGGAACACCGCGATCAATGACACGGTCATCGAGACAATGGTGAAGCCCACTTCGCGCAGACCCTCTACCGCCGCCTGCAAGCGTGACTTGCCCATTTCCAGGTGGCGGACGATGTTCTCCATCACCACGATGGCGTCGTCCACCACGAAGCCCACGGCGATGGCCAGGCCCATGATCGACAAATTGTCCAGGCTGTAGCCCAGCACGTACATCACCGCGAACGTCGCCACCAGCGACAGCGGAATGGTCATGGCCGGAATCAACGTGGCCGTGGCCTTGCGCAGGAACAGGAAGATCACCACGACCACCAGGGCGATGGACAGCAGCAGGGTGAACTGCACGTCATCGATGGAGGCGCTGATGGTCTGGGTACGGTCGCCGACGATGTGCACCTGCACGTCGGCCGGCAGTTGCGCCATCAACGACGGCAGGCGCGCCTTGATGTTGTTGATGGTTTGCAGCACGTTGTAGCCCGGCTGCTTGTGAATGTCGGCGATCACCGTGGGCTGGCCATTCAAGGCGGCATATTGCTCGGTGTCCTCGGCACCGGCGACCACATCGCCGATGTCGCTGACCTTGATCGGCACGCCACTCTTGTAGGCCACCACCTGGTCACGGTAGTGCCGCGCATCGAGCAACTGGTCGGTGGCCCCCAGGGTGATGGAGCGGCTGGGGCCATCGAGGTTGCCCTTGGGCTGGTCCAGGGTGCTGATGCCGATGATACTGCGCACGTCCTCCAGGGTCAGCCCGCGAGCGGCCAGGCGGTCCGGGTCGATACGAATGCGCATGGCCGGTTTCTGCTGGCCGTGGAAGTCGATCATGCCCACGCCCGGCATCTGCGACAGCTGCTGGGCCATGTAGTTATCGACGTACTGGTTGAGCTCCGGCAACGTGCGCACCGGCGACGTCAGGGCGATGGACAGCACCGTGGCCTCGGCCGGGTTGACCTTGTTGAAGGTCGGCTGGCTGGTCATGGTCTTGGGCAGGTTGGAGGCCGCCGCGTTGATGGCCGTCTGCACGTCCTGGGCGGCACCGTCGATGTTGCGCGACAGGTCGAACTGCAACACGATCTGAGTCTTGCCGGTGGCACTCGACGAGGTCATGGACGTAACCTGCGGCACCGCCGCAAAGGCTCGTTCCAGGGGCGTCGCCACGGAGCTGGCCATGGTTTCGGCGTTGGCGCCGGACAACAGCGCGGTGACCTGGATGGTCGGAAAATCCACGGTCGGCAACGCCGACACTGGCAGTTTGAAGTAGGCGAACACACCGAGCAGCATCACCCCCAGGGCGAGCATGCTCAGGCCGACGCGACGCGGGATCAGGCTGGCGAGCGCATTCATGGCTGCACGCTCACGGTAGTGGACGCCACCGCCTGTTCGTTGATAGCCGAGACTTTCACCCCAGGCGCCACGCGCGACTGGCCAACGGTGACCACGCGCTCACCCGGGGCCAGCCCCGCGCGAATCCACTGATTGCCATCGACCACGATCGGCGAGGCCTGCACCCGGCGTGGCTCAACCTGCTGGTCGGCGTTGACCACGTACACATAGTCTCCTTCGCGGCCCAGTTGCACGGCACTGGCGGGCACCACCACGGCGGCGCGCTGGGTGTCGAGCAGCAGCCGCGCACTGACCAGTTGACCCGGCCACAGCTGGTTCTGGCTGTTGTCGAACTGCGCCTTGAGCTGCACCTGGCCGCTGGCGGTGGCCACCTGGCTGTCGATGAAGCTCAGTTGGCCGCGGGCGATTTCATGGCTACCGTCGCGGCTCATGGCAACCACCTGCAGCGGCTGGTGCGCGTTCTGCTGGAGGATCTGCGCCAGGTCGTCCTGGGACACGGCAAAGGCCACGGATATCGGGTCCATCTGCGTCAGGGTCACCAGGCCGGTGGCCTCGGCGGCATGCACGATGGCGCCTACGTCCTGCTGGCGCTGGCCGGTACGGCCGGTAAACGGCGCGCGCACCTGGGTGAAGCCCAATTGCAGGCGCGCGTTGTCCAGCGCCGCCTGGTCAGCCTGTACCGTGGCCTGCTGCGCCGCCAGCTGCGCCTTGTAAGTATCGACGTCCTGGGTAGGCCCGGCCTTGGCCGCAGCCAGGTTACTGGCGCGGGCCAGGCTGATGCGCAGGTTGGCCAGCTGTGCCTGGTCCTTGGCCACCAGCGCCTGGGCCTGGGCCACCTGGGCCTGGTAGGTGCGCGGGTCGATCTGCGCCAGCAGGCTGCCGGCGCTGACCATCTGGCCCTCGTTGAACAGCACCTGGGTCAGCTCGCCATCGGCGCGCACCCGCACGTTGACGCTGTTGAGCGGTTGCACGTTGCCGATGGCCGACAGCCACACGGGCACGTCCATGCGGCTGGCCTCGGCCAGGTGCACCGGCACGGCAGCGGCCGCAGCCTTGGGAGCGGCCGCCTGGGCACGGGCCACCCAACTGTAGTGACCGACGCCGGCCAGGGCCATTACGGCCACGGCCAGGGCAGCCAGGCGCAGACGACGGGGGGAAGACGAAAGGCTCATGGCTGGGTGTCCTGGGTAACGGAGTTGGCGGCAAGGGCGGGCGCGGGGGTGAAATCGCCCCCCAGGGCGCGGAACAGGCCGACGGCGGCCTGCAGGTGTTGCAGGCGCACCTGCAGCAAGGTGTCTTCGGCCTGGTACTGGGTGCGCTCGACGATCAGCAGGGTCTGGAAATCGGTGGAGCCGAGGCGATAGCGCACCTGGGCCAGGCGCGCGGCCTCACGGGCCGAGTCGACCGCGGCCTGGTTGAGGGCGTAGCTCTTGTCCAGTTCACGGCTGGCACTCAGTTGCGTCTGCACGTCCTGCAGGGCCTCGATCACCGATTCCCGGTAATTGGCGATGCCCTCCTTGACGTGAGCCTTGTCGACATTCAATTGCCCCTTGAGCTGGCCACCCTGGAACAGCGGCTGGCTGACGCTGCCGATGGCGCTCCAGATCTGTCCGGTACCGAGGGTATCGATACCCCCCAACAGGTTCAGCGACAGGTTGGGCAGGAAGGCGGCACGGGCCGCGCCGACATCGAAATTGGCCGACCGCAAACGTGCTTCGGCCGCCTGGATATCCGGACGCTGACGCAGGATGCCGACCGGCAGCCCGGCATCAGGCATCGGCACCTTGATGCCTTGCAGCCCTGCCGATTGCAGGGTGAAACCCTGCGGCGCCGCGCCCACCAGCACCGCCAGCTGATACAGCGCCTGATCACGCTGCTGGCGTAATGGCGGCATCGCCGCTTCAAACGTCTGCAGGGCATTGCGCTGTTGCGCCACTTCCAGGTTGGACACGGCGCCCTGGCTGGCCTGCACTTGCACCAGGTCCAGCACCTGCCGGGCATCGTCAGCGATGGACTGGGCCAGCTTGAGGCGATCTTCCAGCGACAGCACCTGGAAATAGCTGTTGGCGATGTTGGCGCCCAGGGTCATGCGCAGGGTCTGTGCATCGAACACACTGGCATCGGCCAGGGCCCGGGAGGAATCGGCGGTGGCGCGCTGCTTGCCCCAGAAATCCAGCTCGTAGCTGGCACCCAGGGCCACGCTGCGCTTGGCGGTGGTGCCGTAGTTGTTCTCGCGCTGAAAATTGCCGTCCAGCGATAACTGCGGGTACTGCAATGCCCCGGCCACCTGGGCTGTGGCGCGGGCTTCGTCAATGCGCTGCACGGCGGCTGCCAGCGTGTAGTTACCGGCCAGGCCGCGCGTGATCAGGGCGTCCAGCTCATTACTGTGAAACTCCTGCCACCACGGCCCACCGGCCGCCGGCGCAGTGGACAATGGCTGCGCTGCGCTCCAGGGCCCGTCGACCGGCGCGCTGGGCGTGTGATAGGCCGGCACCAGCGAACAGCCGCCCAGCAACAGTGCGGCGAAGCATGACAGCCAGGGGCGAAAAGGGTTGGGTGCAGCGGGCATGAGTGGGGGTTACTCGTCGAGCCTAGGATAGGCTGCGACAGTACGGGTGGGGTGCTGGCAGCGCGTTCGCCTGCAGCTAAACTTTTATTTAGGCTGGCCTCTAACCCTCCAGCAAATACCCTGCCCCCGTCACCGTCCGGATCAACGACGTCTCGAACCCTTCGTCCAGCTTTCGTCGCAGGCGGTAAATATGCTTGTCGATTACATTGTCGTTAGGATCAAACTCATAATCCCAGGCGCTTTCCAGCAGCATGTCACGGGTCACCACTTCACCACTGTGACGCATCAGCTTGGCCAGCAACAGCGACTCCCGGTATTGCAGGCGAATCTCGCGCCCCTGGCGGCGGGCTGTGCGTGCCGCGCAGTCGAGCTCCAGCTCGCCCACTTTCAAGTGCTCACCGCTGCCCGGCGCCTGGCCGGCTGTGCGCAGCAAGGCGTAGAGCCGCGCCATCACCTCGACAAAGGCATAGGGCTTGATCAGGTAATCGTCACACCCGGCACGCAAGCCCTCCACCCGCTGCTGGGTCGACGCCAGCGCGCTGAGCATCAGCACCGGCACATGCACACCCTCGGCGCGTAATTGGCGAACCACCTCGAGGCCGTCGAGCCCTGGCAGTTTGCGGTCGACGATCAGCGCATCATAAATGCCCTCAAGGGCCATGCCCAAGCCATCGCGCCCGTTGTCGACAATGTCTGCGACATGGCCACTCTCGGCCAGGCCGCGGGCCAAGTAGCCCGCCGCGGTCGCGTCGTCTTCAATCACCAATATGCGCACTGCCGCGACTCCAGACCTTACCTAAAATAAAATTTAGCTGGCGGCGACCTGCCGTTCGCCCGAGCATGGGCACACTATGCCAGCTGGGGACCGGCCTTGTCCCTGCCCTGCCCACTGCCACCCGGAGCGGCACTGCCCATGACCCACGTACTGGTCGTCGAAGACGACCCCACCACCGCCCGCGAAATAGAAGCGGCCCTGCACGATCATGGTTTCACCGTGACCCACGTCGCCGATGGCCGCCAAGGCATTGTCCAGGCGCTGAGCAGCACGTTCGACCTGATCGTGCTGGACCGCATGCTACCGGGCAGCACCGATGGGCTGGGCATGCTGGCGGCGGTACGCTCGGCCGGGGTGACCACGCCGGTGCTGATCCTCAGCGCCTTGAGTGCACTGGACGAACGGGTGCGCGGGCTGCGTGCCGGCGGCGACGACTACCTGACCAAGCCGTTCGAGTTCATCGAACTCACCGCGCGCCTGGACGCCCTGCTGCGCCGCGGCGGCGCGCAGCTGCCCAGCGAGCAGGTCAACCGCCTGCAGGTGGGCGACCTGAGCATCGACCTGCTACGCCGCAGTGTGCACCGTGGCCAGCGCGAGGTCGAACTGCTGCCGCGCGAATACGCGCTGCTGGAACACCTGACCCGCCACGCTGGCGAAGTGGTCACCCGTACCATGTTGTTCGAGGCCGTCTGGAACTACAGCTACGACGAACGCACCAATGTCATCGAGGTGCACATCGGCCGCCTGCGCCGCAAGATCGACGCCGAAGGCGAAGCGCCGATGCTGCATACCATACGGGGAGCCGGCTATGTCCTCCGTGCGCCTGAGTGAGATCCCTCGCACCAGCGGCTTTCGCATCGGCGTGCTGTTCCTGGCGCTGTTCGGCTGTTCGTTCCTGGCCCTGTTCGGCTACCTGTACTGGCAAACGGCGGTGTACTTGAAAGCCGAGGCCGACGCCAACCTCTACCGCCAGGTGGAAACCCGCAGCCAGCAACCGCCGACGCTGCGCGTGGAGGAAATTCGCAAACACGACCGCCAGGATGCCGACGGGCGCCTGCCCCATTCGTTGTTCGACCCCCAAGGCAATTACATCGCCGGCGCCATCCACCAACTGCCGCCGATCAGCGGCTACGACAAGCCACAGGAGTTTCGCTGGCTGAAAGACAACGGTCATCATCGGCCGATCCGCTTCATCGTTCACCGCCTGGAGGACCACACGCAACTGCTGGTGGCCCAGGACGTGCACGATATTCATGAGTTCGACGAACTGCTGGTCAATGCCATGGTGTCCGGCGGTGTGCTATTGCTGGTGGTCGGCCTGCTGGGCGCCATCTGGCTGGGCAACTCAACCCGCCTGCGCCTGAACGGCTTGAGCAACGCCATCAAGAGCATCGTTGAAGGCGACCTCAGCCGGCGCCTGCCGGTGCGCGGCAGCCATGACGACATTGACCGCATCGCCCGCGTGGTCAATGGCATGCTCGACGAGCTGGAGCGGCTGATGAGCGAGGTCAAGGGCGTGTGCGATGACATCGCCCACGATCTGCGCACCCCCCTCACCCGCCTGATAGCCGGCCTGGAACGCGCCCAGCGGCGCGGCCTGCGCGAAGAGGACTATGCGCAAACCATCGATTCGGCGCTGGGCGAGGCCAAGGGCTTGCTGATGACCTTTCGCGCGCTGCTGCGCATTTCCGAAATCGAGGACAGCGCCCGCCGCAGCCATTTCGCTCCCGTGGACTTGAACCGCATCGGCGCCGATGCGGTGGAGTTCTTCGAGCCGCTGGCCGAAGACCGCGGCATACGGCTCACGCTGCTGGAAAGCGATGCCCCGGCCATGCTGGCAGGCGACGCACAACTGCTGTTCGACGCCACCTGCAACCTGCTGGACAACGCCATCAAGTTTTCCCCCGACGGCGCCCGGGTGGTGGTCACGGTGGCCAACGATGGCCAGCAACTGAGCCTGCAGGTCAGCGACACGGGGCCCGGCATTCCTGAGGCGGAGCGCGAAGCTGTGTTTCGGCGCCTGTACCGCTCCGAAAGTAGCCGCCACACGGTGGGCAATGGCCTGGGGCTAAGCATGGTGGCGGCGGTGGCGCGCCTGCACGACCTGCAACTGCAGGTTCGAGACGCCGCGCCGGGCTGCATTATCGAACTCACGGGGGCGCCGCTGGCCCATTAGCCGCACGGCAAAATCCGCTGGGGCTGACAGCTGCGGTAAAGGTAACAAATGCGACGCTCTGTGTGACTTTTCACATTTTTCACATGGTTTTCACCAGAGCTCGACTTTCCTAGCCATAGTGTCCTAGGCCACCTTGCCCAAACGGAAACTTCCATGACGGTACTTTCGCGTCGCCCGCCCCTCAGTTTGCTGAAGAAAATGCTGATCGGCTCGATCGTGCTGGCGGCACCCGCGCTGATCGCCGGTTTCGCGGTGTGGCCGCGCTCGCCGCTGGACCTGGGCGAAAGCGCTAACGTGGCCAGCGCCGAACTGCTCAAGCACTGGGCCCACGGCAGTGTGATCGTGGTGGTGCGCCACGTTGAGCGCTGTGACCGCTCGGACGCCACCTGCCTGGGCGACGCCGACGGCATCACCCAGGATGGCAGCCATATGGCCACTCGTATCGGCGAAGGCTTCCGCACCCTGGGCATGGCCAACAGCGACGTGATGACCAGCCCGGCCACCCGCACCGTGCAGACCGGCCAATTCATGTTCGGCGGCGTCAGCCAGCCGCAGCAATGGCTGTGGACATGCGACCGCAAATCCTTGCTGCAGGAGGCAATCGCACACAAGCGCCCGGATCGCAACCTGGTGCTGGTGGCCCATAGCGACTGCATCAGCAAACTCGAAGCGCAACTGGAATACGGGCACGCCGAGTCGAGCGAATACGGGACGGCGTTCTTCATCCACATCGACAGCCACGGCAAGGCCAAATCGCTGGGCATCATGAACCCTGAAGGTTGGCAGACCGCGTTTCAGGGCAACCCGGCTGGCAGCGCCCACTAGGCCGCAGGTTGCGGCCGCTGCCACGCCCCCGCAGCAGCGGCCGCCAGGCCGCGTCAGGGAGCAGCAGGCACCCGCAGCAGTATGTACTGATCCTTGTCGAACGATCCCGCCACCGTCGGCGGCACGTTGCCCAGCGGCGTGCCTTGCCAGCACTTCGCGGTCCTTGGCATCCATCACCACCCAGGTCCCCGGCGGCAGCGCCGCCAGTTGCGCCGGGGTGTCGGTGAATTGCGGCAACAGGTCGCGATTCACGTTGACCATGAACTTGATCGCCTTGGCGTCCTTGCCCATGCCATGCAGCACCAGCGGCGCCGGGTCGTGTTGCACGGCCTGGTCCACCGCCTGGCTGAAGGTACGGGTGTCATACATCACCCGTTCCACTGGCTCGAACACCAGGATATAGCTGGCCCACAGTGCTAGCACCGCGCAGAACGCCAGCCCCACCGCCCGCCCGCGGGCCTTGAACAGCAGCGCCACCGCCCCCCCCTGGATCAGCGCCAGCACCACCACCGGCGTCGTCACCTGCCCCAGCCATTGCGGGAAACGGTGATGGGCCACCAGCAGACCGACCATCAACAGGCCCGGCATCACCAGCCACAGGCCCTGCATCAGGCCCCGTAGCCAGGCGAACACACGGCCGCCCAGGCGGTGGAAGGGATAGCCGGCGATCACGGCGGCCATGGGCAGCATCGGCAGCACGTAGCGCGCCTTCTTGGCCTGCGGCACCGACAGCCCCAACAGCACGATCAGCCCCGCCACCGCGCAGCACTTGAGCAGTTGCAGGCCCGGGCCCTGGCGCGCCGGGCCGGCGAACCAGGCACCGGCCAGCACCAGCAGCGCCAACGGGTACGCCAGGGCATAGTTGCCCAGCGAGCTGATGAAGTAGTAGAGCGGCCCGCTGGCGCCTTCGCTGCCGTCGATGCGGCCCACCACCTGCATGCGAATCACGTCCGTGACGAAGGCATCGCCGCCACTCGCGCGTGCCTCCCACAGCAGCACGCCAATGCCCAACCCCAGCAGCACCAGGGCGCTGAAACCGAAGGCGAACAGGCGTTTCCACTGGCCATTGAACAGGTAATAGGCGCTGAGCATGCCGGTGGGCACCACCAGGCCGATCGGCCCGCGAATGGCGAAACCCAGCACCACCAGGGCCAGCAGGGCCCACAGCCGACGTGGCGTGTGAAAGTGATCACAGGCATAGCCCAGGTAGAACACCGCCAGGCTCACCGCCGCCAGCATCAGGTCCTGGGACACGGCCCGGGTTTCCATGATGAAGGTGCCACTGAGTGCAAGCAGGGCAATGCTGATCAACGCCCAACGCCGCGAGTACGGCGCCACCAGGCGGTACAGCAGGGCGACGATCACCGCCGCGGCGATACCGCTGGGCAACCAGGCACTGAAACTGCCAACCTGGCCCAACGGCAGCGAGAACAGGTAGATGAAAAACGTCGAAGTCGCCGAGTAGTCGGCGTACGGCTCACCGTATGTGGTGGGATAGAAGGTCGGACCGTGGCGCAACATTTCCTGGGCGAACAGGAAAAAACGCGAGTCGAAGCCGATGGGCGCCAGGCCCCAGGCTCCGGCCATGAACAGCACCAAAGCGACCAAGCCGGCAAGCCAGGCCTGGCGGGTCACGCCACGAGAAGCGTTGGCAGACAACTCAAGCATTGGCTATTCCTGTAAGGGTCAGGAATACCAGCCCGGTGATGGTGAGGAACGACAGCAACTGGACGAATCGGGTACCCATCGAAGCAATTCCGTTTATTGTTGGGAGCGCGCACATTATCAGGGAACAGTTATCAAATTTATGTCATTGATGACTGTTACGCGGGGACGCAATCATTACAGGTTACGACAAGGAAGATCATGACAATCGACACCTTTGACGTACTGATCGTCGGTGCCGGGCTCTCCGGCATCGGTGCCGCCTGGCGCCTGCAGAGCGAGTGCCCGGGGCAGCGCTACGCCGTGCTGGAAGCACGGGACACGCTGGGTGGCACCTGGGACCTGTTCCGCTACCCCGGCATCCGCTCGGACTCGGACATGTTCACCCTCAGCTACCCCTTCCGCCCCTGGCAGGGCACGGCGTCGATCGCCGATGGGGCCGCCATCGCCGCCTACCTGGCTGACACGGCCCGGGCTGGCGGAATCGACCGCCACATCCGTTTTCGCCAGCGGGTGCTGGCGGCCGCCTGGGACAGCACGCAGGCCCGCTGGACCCTGGACGTCGAGGTGGATGGCCTGCGCCACCACTACCAGTGCGCCTTTCTCTACCTGTGCTGCGGTTACTACGATTACGCCCAGGGCCATCGCCCCGCTTTCGTCGATGAACAGTGCTTCAGCGGCCGCTGGGTGCACCCGCAGCATTGGCCCGCGGACCTGGACTGCCGCGACCGCGAGGTGGTGGTGATCGGCAGTGGCGCCACGGCCGTGACCCTGGTGCCAGCGCTGGCGCAGGTAGCGCGGCGTGTCACCCTGCTGCAGCGCTCGCCCAGCTACGTGCTGGCCCTGCCGGCCCGCGATCGGCTGGCGGACACCCTGCGCCGTTACCTGCCGGCAAGCATCGCCGGTAGCCTGGCACGCTGGAAAAACGCCCTGGCCGGGCAGGCGCTGTTCCAGTTCTGCCGGCGGTTGCCGCAGTTGTCCCGCCGGCTGCTGCGTCTGGGGGTCAAGCGCGCCCTGCCCCGCGACTATGCCGTAGACACTCACTTCAACCCGCGCTATGCGCCTTGGGACCAGCGCCTGTGCATCGTGCCCAACGGCGACTTGTTCGCCGCCATCGCCAGCCACAAGGCCGAGGTGGTGACCGACCACATTGCCCGCGTGGAGCCCGACGGCCTGCGGTTGGCGTCGGGCCGCCACCTGTGCGCCGATATCATCATCACTGCCACAGGCCTGAAATTGCAGGCGTGCGGTGGCATGGCGCTGAGTGTCGACGGCGCCCCCGTGGCGCTGGGCCAACGCGTGGCGTATCAGGGGCTGTTACTGGATGGCGTGCCCAACCTGGCGTTCTGCGTCGGCTACACCAATGCCTCGTGGACGCTGCGCGCCGACCTGTCATCGCGGCACGTGTGCCGCCTGCTCAACCACATGCGGCGCCACGGCTATCGTCAGTGCCGCCCGCGCCTGGACGACGCCAGCGGCGAGCGCCGACCGCTCCTGGATATTCGCGCAGGCTACGTGCTGCGCGCCCTCGACGGCCTGCCACGGCAAGGCGTGCGGGCGCCGTGGCGGTTACGCCAGAATTACCTGCTCGATTACTTGACCTATCGCCTGGGCCGCGTTGACCACCCGGCGCTGGTCTTCAGCTAGGCCACTTCATTGAGCCCCAACTCACGTACGCCGTTGGGCTGCCAGGCATCGAAATGCAGCGCCACCAGGCGCTCGCCCTTGACCTTGCGGGCCTCGCCCAGGCGCTGCTGAACCACGCCATTGCGCTGGAAATAGCGCTCCAGCGACGCCGTGGTCACCGCCACCACCGCGCTGGCACCCAGCTCCCAGGCGGCGTGCAGGGTGGTCCAGAACACGCGCATGGCCAGTCTCGGGTCCTGCTCGGCCTGGGCGGCGAAGCGCGATATTTCCCACGTGTGACGGTTGGCCGGCGGGCGCTGGTCGCACAGGTAGCCGAACACATCGCCCAGCAGGTAGGGCTCCACCGTGGGCAACAGCCGTGCGCATCCCTGCACCTGGCCATGGCTGTCCAAGGCGATGATATAGCGGGTGCCCGGGTGGTCGAACTGGTCGAACTCGCGACCCGCCACCGCCGAGGTGCTGCGCACGTCCCAGCCCATCTGTTCGATGAACACGGCGTGGCGGTAGCGCCCTAGGGCATCGCGCAGCGGCGCCGACAGTTCGCTGTAGCGTTTGCTGATTATCTGGACCATCGCGTTGATTTCCTTTTCTTAAAGCAACCCCAACATCGCGGCATGTGCCGCGGCCAGGGTTTTGCTGGTCGCCTTGAATTTTTTCAGGATGGCCTTGAGGTGAAAGTTGACAGTGTTGATCGAGATATCGAGGATCAGCGCGATTTCGCCCGAGCTCTTGCCGTCGGCAGTCCACTGCAGGATTTCGCGCTCGCGCTGACTGAGGCTGATGGAGGGTTGCGACAGCATGGCGTGGCCCAGTTCGGCCAGGCGCTGCATGGTCTGTTCGATCAGGAAGCGCAGGTGCAGGCGCACCACTTCACTTTCCACCTGGCCGATCTTTTCGTCATGGCGGGCCACCGACAACACGGTCAGGGTCTGGTTGGTGGTACGCAGCGGCAACGTCGCGCCCACCCGCAAGCCACTGTCGCGCGCCTCGCCCCACAACTGGCGGCATTCGCGAAACAGGCTGTCATCCCACACCACCATGTCGGTGGAACGCAGGCCATGCAGAATCGAAGGGTCGACCCGCGCGTAGTCCCTGGCCTGGTAATGCTCCAGCCAGTCGTCAGGGTAGGAGCCGATCACCTCGGTGATCGGCCGCGTGAACGGCACCAGATGGCGGATGCCGCAGGCGTAGTAATCAAAACCCAATCGATGCACCTCACGGTCCAGCACTGCCAGCACCTGCCAGATGTGCTGTTGTGCGAGCATCTCGGTGCGCAGGTCGTTAGCCCACTGCACCAGATCGCTGTCCTTGCCCATGACTCTGCTCTCGATATCCCATCCCTCTGGGGAATCTAACGCACAGCCGCCGTGTGTCAATGAAATGTCTGTGTCACCGGCGTCAAAAACGCGACAGCCTGTCACGCAGTGCGCGACAGCGCCCGGCTGCCATGGCGCGCATGGCAGTCCTCGATCAGTTCCACCGTGTGTGCGCAGGCGTCGCTGGCCAGCGATCGCTGGTGCGCCAGGGTGCAGGCCTGGGCCACGGTGCGATCGCTGCGAATGTGCACCAGGGCTTCCAGCAGGTCGTGCTCGCCCAGCGGCAAGCGCAGGCGCACCCCGGCCCCCAAGCGCACCAGGCGCTCGGCATTGTCGAACTGGTCGTGGGCCACCGGCATCACCACCTGGGGAATGCCCGCCGCCAGGGCCAGGCTCATGGCCCCTATGCCAGCCGGATGCACCAGTGCCGCACACTGGGGCAGCAAGGTAGACATGGGCGCGTAACGGCACTGCAACACGCTGGCGGGCAGGTCGGCGATGGGCTCGCGGTCGCCCGTCAGGAATATGCCTCGGGCGCCGAGCTTGGCCAGCGCGCTGACCGCCAGCCGATAGAAGCGCTGGTCGAAGTGCGTGGTAGAGCCCTGGGTGAAGACCACGGGCGCACTGCCGGCGTCGAGAAAGGCCTGCAACTGCGGGTCCAGGACACCGCCTTGGCTTCCGTCGAACAACGGAAAGCCCACCATGTTCAACGGGCGTGGCCAGTCGGGCTGCGGCGCGGCGAACCAGTCCGGAAACAGGCACAACACCCCTTGCGGCGCATGCAGCCACTGGCTGAACACCCGCTGCACGGTACCGGTCAGGCCGACCTTGTGGCGCAGCGCATCGATGGCCGGCGCGCAGGTGCGGTCCAGGCTCAAGTACTCGATGCCACGCCACAGCCACTTGCGCAGCGACAGCGGCATGCGCGGCGATACGTTGAACTTGGGGTGCACCGGCGGCACATGCGCCGACAACAGCGTCGAGGGCGAGACCTGCACCGAAAGGTAGGGAATGCCATAGCGCTCATGGGCAATGCGTGCTCCCAGCGCCCACAGCGAACCAACCACCACGATGTCTTCGAAACGCCGCGAGGCAACGTAGCGGTACACCGGTTCGAGCATACCGGCGATGGCCTGCCATAACGTCGCGAATGAGGTCTTGGGCTCCCACAGGCGCGGGTCGTCCATGGCCTGGCGGTACGTTTGTTCGTCGCACACCGGGACGAACGCCAGCCCCTGCTGTTCGATGGCCGCCTGGAAGGCCGGCATGCTGCACAAGGTCACCCCGTGGCCCTGTTCGACCAGGGCCTTGCCCAGGCCGATGAACGGAAAGACGTCACCGGCCGAACCGATGGCCACCATGATTACCTGCATGCTCGTACCTCACTCAATCCATTCACTCAGGCGTACCGTGGCTGCGCGGCTGCGGGCGCCCATGGCACGGACAGCAGGTGGCCCATCAAGGCACGGTGCACCCGTGCGGCGGCCAGGCGTGATTCCAGGTCAAGGAAGTGCCCGGTGCCCTCCAATACCGCGAAACTGCAGCTGGGCACGTGCTTGGCAAAATTCAGCGCGTCGGCGGGGCTGGTGTATTCGTCCCACAGGCCATTGATGAAATGCACATGACTGCTGATGGTCTGCAAACGGTGCAGGTAGTTGCCAGTGCCCAGTTGCAGCACCTGTTCGATGTGGAACTTGGCCTGGCGGTACTCGCCGGTGGCCAGCGACGCCATGTGCTGGTGGTTGCTGGCTTTCAGGCGCGGCGGCAGGTACTGGCCGACGGTATCGTTTAGCAGGTGGCCGATGTCTGATTTACGGTCGCTTTCAATCAGCAGGCGCGCCTTCTGCACGTAGTCGAGCATCGACGTGTTCAGGCTCGGGGCGAAGGCCATGACCACCGAACTGTCGATGGACGGCGGGTTGTGGCTGAGCGCCAGCAAGGTCGAGATGCCGCCCCACGAGGCCGAGACCAGGTGGTTGATGTCAAAGCGATCGATCAATGCCAGCAGGATCTGCACCTCGTCGTCCTTGGTCACCAGGTGCTGCTGGCTGTTGTGCTCGCGCGACCGGCCAGCGAACGGCAGGTCGAACAGGTACACGTTGAAATGCTCGGCCATGACCTTGCTGGCCCGCGCGAACGACGTCGTGGTGGCCATGGCGCCGTTGACACACAACACGTTTTTGCGACGCGGGTCATTGCCCAATCGTTCCACGTACACTCGGTAATCCTTGTACAGCCCATCGACCACGAAGTTGTCGTGTCGCATGTCACACCTCCCACTTGAATCATCCATATGCGTGCATAGAAGCCGGCTGCGCCCGGGAACCAGGCGCAGCGAGCAAAAATTTCGTCCTTGTTGTTGTGTGACAGCTGAGGGCTTTGCAAAGCAGGCAGGGCAGCGCAAACACTGGCTGCCAATGGAAGTGATTCTCGGCGTGATGGCGCAATGGAACAACTACCTGATCTGGTAGGTGTGGGGAGAAAAATTGAACTTTGACCGCACTCGCCGCACTGCATCAAGCCTCGCGCGCATCGGCCGGACGCCCCCTACGGCGGGATGCCGGCACCCACGTCGGGCGCGCGAAACCTCAGGGATCATTCCCAGGTTTGCGGCCCGATGCTCAAGCCATGCATACCGCTATAGTTGGCCCGTTCCGGGGAGGTCCAGCCGGCCAGCAGGCCCTCGTCCAGGCGGTAGACTTCCACCCCCAGTGGCCGACACACGCTCAGCGGGTCTTGGGCGTCAGGGCCCCACATGGGCAGGGACAGGTCGCCACCCGGGCAGGTGGACAAGGCGCACAGCAGGTCGATTTCGGCGAAAAACTCCAGGTAGTCGCCGCGCTTGGCCGGGCAGGCTTTCATGAAGTACAGGTCGTCATGGTTCAAGCCCGTGCACTGGAAGATGTTCAGCACATCGTGCACGTCGAACTCGGTCAGCCCATGGGGCAGCACGGCGCGGGTCAGGTTGGAATGGCAGTGGTGGTGGAAGTCTTCTCCGGTGAGCAGTTTGTTCACGTACGGGTCGCAGCGCGTGCCCAGCAGGTCGTGGACGCGCCCGCCATGTTCGTCGATGCCATACCCGGCCAGGCTGTCATCGGTGATGGTCACCAGCGGCCGCAGGAAGGGCAGGTTCGACCACAGACGGTCGTGGACACTGACGTGGGCGCCCTGCAATTGCCGCGTGCGCGCTGCCCACAGCCGTTCACGCGGGTCGTTGGCGTTCCACACGTTGAAGTCCCCCACCTGCGGGCCGACCGGCGTGGTCACCCGAAACACGTGACCCGCCGGCACCTTCCAGGCCCGGCCCGTGCGAATCGGCACCTCGAACTGCTCGACCAGCGTGCGTGCGCCCTGCTGCTGGCGAATGCGCTCATAGAATGCCGTGTCTACCTGCAAGGCCGAGGCCTGGGTGGTCTGATACGCCGCCGGGTAATCTTTATACATGGCCAAGCCTCCAGTAAAGAGGCCTTGAATCTAAACCCCGCCTGCCAGGTCGACAATTGAACAAAATTCAACGCAATAGTCAGTTATATTGACGCTTTGCCCCTCAGGTATTCCCATGGCCCGCCTGCCACCCCTGATCGCGCTGCGCGCGTTCGAAGCCACCGCCCGCCTGAACAGCGTGAGCAAGGCCGCGACCGCACTGAACGTCACCCACCCGGCCATCAGCCATCAGTTGCGTCAGCTGGAAGCGTGGTTCGACACGCCGCTGTTGACACGCCAGGGCCGCGGCATCCGCCTGACCGAAGCCGGTGAGCAACTGTCAGTTTCATTGACCGATGCGTTCAGCCGCATCGACAGCGCCTGCGCCAAAGTCGACGCCCGGTATGCACCGGCGCCACTGGTGGTGGCCTGCATCGCCTCGGTGGCCTCGCGCTGGCTGATCCCGTTGCTGCCCGCGTTCACCGCCGCCCACCCGGATGTGCCGTTGCGGCTGGTGTATGCCGCGCGCCACAGCCAGGCCCAGGCTGAGGATGTAGACCTGGCGATCATCCATTGCGACGGTGCCTATTGCGGGGATCTGCCTGCCTGGCCGCTGTTCAGCGGCGCCACCGTGCCAGTGTGCAGCCCTACCCTGTTGAAACTCGGCCAGGCATTGGCCAGCCCCCAGGACCTGCTGCAGGCGCAGTTGCTGCATGACGCCGACAGCCGCGGCTGGCAGCAATGGTTCGCCCGCAGTGGCGTGACCGACCCGGTGCCCCCGGGTGGCCTGGTGTTCGAGGACTTCAACATGATGAGCACCGCCGCCATCGCCGGCCACGGCGTGGCGTTGTGCCCGGTGGCGCTGATCCAGCAGGACCTGCGCCTGGGCCTGTTGCAGGTGCTCTCGACGGTCACCGCCAACACCGAGCGGCGCTACCTGCTGGTGCACCGCGACGCGAGCGATGCGCGGGTGCTGGCGCTGCGTGACTGGCTGCTGGAGCAGGCCCGCGGCCTGCCAGCGTAGCGTCAGCGGCGCATCATCAGTGCCGCTACCGCGCAGGCGGCCAGCGCCAGGAAGGCCAGGTAGAACGCATCGCTGTACGCCATCAGATACGCCTGGTGGCGCACGCTGCCGGCCAGCAGCGCCAGGGTCTGCTGCTGGTCGGGCAGCGACGGGTCAAGCGGGCCACCGAGACGCTGCTGCACGGGGGCCATGAACACATTGAGCGTTTCGCCAATGCGTTCACTGTGAAAACGCTCGCGCAGGTCCACCGTCTGGGCCAGGCCTGCGGTGACCACCGCGCCGCCGAGGTTGCGCAGCATCGAGAACAGCGCCGAGGCGGAACCGGCCTCGGCCTTGCTCAGGCCGGCCACCGCCAGCACCGACAACGCCACCATGATCAGCGGCTGGCCGATGCCGCGCACCACCACCGAGGGCACGATGACGTTGGCCGCGCTGTCGGCATCGAGAAAGGCCCCCAGGTAGCAGCCCAGCGCCATGATCAGAAAGCCGCTGGCGACCATCAGCTTGAGGTTCAGGCGCTTCATCAGCGCCGGCATCAACGGCGCCAGCAACAGTTGCACCACACCGTACAGGATCAGGCTGACACCAATCTCGCGGGCGCTATAGCCCTGCTGCTGGGACAGGTAGTTGGGCACCAGGAACACCAGGCCGAAGGTCATGCCGCCGAAGATGAACATGGCCACGCTGGCGACGCCGAAATTGTAGCGTTTGAGCAGGCGCAGGTTGATGAACGCGCGCCGGCCGTACAGCTGTGACCAGACAAAATAGACCAGCGACAGCGCCGAGACCCAGCTCATGGCGACAATGAAATCCGAACCGAACCAGTCCTCGCGACCGCCCTCCTCCAGCACAATCTGCGCCCCGCCCAGGCCAATGATCATCGCAAGGATGCCGGCCCAATCACCGCGCTTGAGCAACGCCAGTTTCATCGGGCTGGGGTCGATCGCCCAGGCGATCGCCAGCAACAGCAAAATGCCCGGGGCCAACTGCAGATAGAAGATCCAGCGCCAGCTGTACAGGTCAGTCAACCAGCCGCCGATGGAGGGCCCCGCCGCCTGCGCCACGCTGTTGGCCAGGCTGAACAGGGCCATGCCCATGGGCACCTTGCTGGACGGCAGCTGGGTGATGATCAGCTGGAACGACAAGGGAATCAGCACGGCGCCGGCCGCGCCCTGCACCACACGAATGGCGATCATCACCGCAAGGTTGGGTGCCAGCGAACACGCCACCGAGGCCACCAGGAACACAAAGGCGCCCACCAGCATCACCCGGCGCAGCGAGAACACCTCCACGAGCCAGGCGGTGAGCGGAATCATGACGATTTCGGCCACCAGGTAGGCCGTGGAAATCCACGAGCCCTCCTGGAAACTGGCACCCAGCGCGCCCTCGATTTCCGGCAGCGCGGCGCTGGTGACGTGCACGTTCATGCCGGCCATGAAACAGCCGAACAGGCCACCGAGCACCGCGACCCAGGCACGCAGGGAGACGGGTGCTTCAACGCTCATCGCGGGTGTCCACGGTGGCGATCACCGACATACCGGGCAGAATCGGTGTGTCATCCAGGGGCCGGTCCAGCAGGATGCGGACTGGAAAGCGCTGGACGATCTTGGTGAAGTTGCCGGTGGCATTGTCCGAGGGCAGCAGCGCGAACACCGCGCCCGACCCCGGCGAGAAACTCGCCACATGGCCGTGCAGGCGCGCACCGCCGAAGCTGTCGACGCGCACCTCCACCGGTTGCCTGGGGCGCATGTGCTGCAACTGGGTTTCCTTGAAGTTGGCCACCACGTAGGCCTGCTGCACCGGCACCACCGCCAACAAGGCCAGGCCCGGAGCGAGGTACTGGCGCTCGCGCACCTTGCGCTGGCCGACCACGCCGTCGATGGGCGAACGGATAAGCGTGTCCTCCAGGGCATGCTCGGCCAATGCCAGCTGCGCGCGGGCCTGGGCCTGGCGCGCCACCTGTTGCTGCACCGCCGCCTCGGCCAGTTGCTGGCGGCTGCGCGCCACGTTCAGCGCCAGGTCCTGCTGACGCTGGCGGGCCTGGGCGGCGTCGACGGTGGCGCGGGCCTGGGCAAAACTGGATTCTGCGCTTTCCAGGCGCTGGGCACTGGCGGCCTGGTCATGGACCAGGCCCTGATAGCGCTGGCGGTCGAGGCTGGCGCGTTGCCACTCGGCCTTCGCGCCTTGGGCCAGGGCCGCGGCCTGAGCGATGGCCGCCTGCTGCTCGGCGACCCGGTCCCGGGCCACGGCGACGCTGGCCTGCCCTGCCTGCACGGCGGCGTCAGCTTCCACCAGGCTGGCGCGGGCCTGTTCCAGGCGCGCCCGGTAGTCCAGGTCGTCGATGCGCAGCAGCACTTGGCCGGCCTTCACCGGCTGGTCGTCAGCCACCAGCACCTGGGCCACATAGCCGCTGATGCGGGCACTGATTGGCACCCAGTCAGCCCGCACGTAGGCGTCGTCGGTGCTTTCCAGGTAGCGACCGCTCACCCACCAGTTGGCCGCAAGGCCCACGGCCACGCACAGGCCCAGCACACCAGCGCCCCACTGCAGGCGGCGCTTGCGCTGCAGGCGGCGGGCAACGGTCAACGGCTCGCTGTGGTCGATGTGGTTGGCGGCAATGTTCATGGGGCGGTTCCGTCAGCGGTGGCAGAAAGGGTGTCGGTGGTTTGCCAGCCGCCGCCCAGGGCAGCGAACAGGTTGACCTGGCGCTGGGCCAGTTGCCCGTCGGCATCGGCAACGCGGGCTTGCAGGGCGATCAGCTCACGCTCGCTGTCGAGCACGTCGAGAAAATCCAGGGCGCCGGCGCGGTAGTTGCGCTGGGCCAGGTCGAACGCTTGGCGGCTGCTGGCCAGCGCCTGGGCCAGCGCGACATGGCGCTGGCGTTCGCCGTCGTACAGCACCAGGGCCTGGCGCACCTGTTGAAGGGCTGCCAGCACCTGCCCATCGAAGTGCGCCACGGCGCCCTGCTCCAGCGCCTTGGCCTGATCGACGCGGGCCCGGTTGGCGGCGCGGTTGGGGAACTGCCAGCTGACCAGCGGACCGATGCCGAACATCACCGACTGGCTGCTGCCCAATTCGTTGAGCGGGTGGCTGGACGAGGTCAGCGACGCACCGAAAGTGACCTTGGGGTACAGGTCGGCCTGCACCACGTCCACCTGCAGGTTGGCCGCCTGCAGTTCACGTTGGGCCTGGCGGATGTCCGGACGCCGGGCCAGCCACTGCCAGCCATCGCCGGTGGGCAGTTCGGCAGCGAGTTGCGGCACCTGCTCACAGGCCACCGGCGCCGCCGTCGCCGTGCCGGTCAAGGTGGCCAGCTCAAAGGCAGCGGCCTGCCGCCGTGCTTCCAGCTGCGGCAGCAACGCCTGGGTCTGACCTTGCAGCGACTGCATGCGGGACACTTCGAAATCAGTGACCAGGCCAGCCTGGCGCTGGCGTTGCAGCAGCCGCACGCTGTCGCCCAGCACCGTCAGTGACTGACGCTGCACAGCAGCCCTGGCGGCCAGGGCGCAAGCATCCACATAGGCGCGGGTGGTCTGGGCCGCTACGGTGACACGCAGTTGGTCCTCGGCTGCGGCCGCGGCGTCGGCATTGGCCTGGGCGCGCTCGATGGCGTGCTGCACCTGGCCCCACACGTCCACTTGATAGGCCAGTTCCAACCCCGGGTTGAACGCCCACTGTGCCGGCGCGTGGCTGTCGGTGGCGCGGGCCAGGGTCTGATCGTCAGCGGTCTTGCCGTAGCTGGCGCCCAGCTGCACGTCGGTGGCCGGCCAGCGCTGGGCGTCGGCCTCGCGCAGGCCGCCCAGCAACGCCTGCACATGGGCCTGGGCCGCCGCCAGGTCACGGTTATGGTCAAGCGCCTGCTGCACCCAGCGGTTCAGCTGCGCGTCGTGGTACAGCTGCCACCAGTGCGCCGGCAACGGCGCATCACTGACGTGGGCGGGCAGCTGTTGCAGCGGGTTGACGCTGGCCAGCGACGAATGCGCGGGCGTGTGGCTGGCCCATTGGCTGCAGGCCGGCAGCGCGGCCAGCAGCAACCAGGGCATCAGGCCGCGGGAGTATCGAGGGAATGGGCGCATCGCAAACCTTCATCAGCGCAGACAAGGGTTGCAGGATATTGGATCCTACTGACGCGCCGCGCCAGTGATCAGGACAATCATCGTTCCAAAGCGGACAACCGGTGCGCGCCACCCTGTAACAGCGGCTTCTACCGGCGAAGCAGGCACGGTGTGTCAGATTTTACAGGGCTACCTGGTAATGACTGGGCGCGTGCCCCAGTTCGCGCTTGAACATGGCGCTGAACGCGCTGGGGCTCTGGTAGCCATGTTCCAGCGCCACTTCCAGAATGCTCACGCCACTGGCCAGGCGCTGCAGGCTGAGAATCAGCCGCGTGCGGGTGCGCCATTCGCCGAAGGTCATGCCCAGCTCACGCTGGAACAGGCGCGCCAGGGTGCGCGAACTCATGTTGCTCTGGTCAGCCCAGTCCTGCAGGCTGGACTCCTGCGCGGGGTCGGCGACAAAGGCTTCGCACAGCGCCTTGAGCCGTGGCTGGCTGGGCAAGGGCACATGGGTGGACACCGCAGGCGCCACCTGCAACTCGGCGAACAGCAGGCCCAGCAGATGCTGGTCGCGCACCTCACGCTGCACGCCGCCCAAACCACCGATGGCCGCCAGGATCAATTCGCGCACCAGCCCCGACACCTGCACCACCTGACAGGCCGGCACAGCAAAGCCCAACGCGTGGGGGGCGATGAACAACGTGCGCATCTGCACGTCGCCGGTCATGCGGATTTCGTGCTCCATGGCCGCCGGCACCCACAACGCGTGCCCCGGCGGTACCACCCAGCTGCCCTGGGCGGTGGTCACGCGCATCACCCCGACGGTGGCATGGATCAGCTGGATCTGGGCATGGCAATGGGGGGCGATGATTTCGCCGCTGGCATAGTCGTCGGCACAGGCGAGCAACGGCTGTCGGTCGAGCATGCCGGCCTCAGTCCCGATGGTGCCGAGGGATCAGCGCCTGCAGTTGCTGGGCCAGGTAATCGGCCGTGAGCACATGCACCTCCGGCTCCTTGATGCCACGGTCCTTGCGCCATTGCCACTCCTCGGAAGGCGGCGTAGACACCAGGCTGATGCTGCCGTAGCGGTCCGAGGTCAGGCCCATCACCGCCAACGACACCACGCCCTTGGCGCCCATCACCTCAGGCACGAACTCGACACTGCGCAGCGCCAGGGTGATGGTCAGCTTATGGCTGGCGAACGGCGACACGGGGGCCGGGAAGCTGGCGTTGGCGGCCAGGTACGGCTCGCGCGCGATCTCCAGCAAGCCGCTTTCCTTCAGGGGCGCCAGCCACTGTTCAATGCGCTCGAACAAGGCATTGATGCTCAGGGTCCAGTGGCTGCACTGGACCTCGAACTGCTGCTTTTTGTGTTCTTCGCTCTGGGCGTAGTGCTTGAGCATCTCGCCCAATTGCTGGACTTCATCCATTGCCGCCTGCCTCCTCAAGGGGCCGATGCCAGGTGCCGGCGCAGATCGCCAACCGCCTGTTCGACCGTAGCACTGTACCCTGCCCAGCTGGCCGCCAACATCAAATTGCGTGGCAGGTTGAAATCTTCCACGGCAAAGCCGCCGGCATCAAAGCCCTGGGCATCGTGCGGCACCTGTTCGCGCAGGCTGCGGTCGGGGGCGAAGTAGGCCCACACCGGTTTGCCCAGGGCCACGGCCAGGCCCACTTCGAAGGCGGTGCCGGAGTCCGGTTCCTGGCCACGGAAGACGTTGAGGTTGGCCAGCACCGCGTCGCAGCGGCGGATCATGGCGATGTTCTGCGCGCAGATCCAGCGCGCCGCCTCCACGCCCGGAAGGCCCGCCGGCAGTTCATTGTCAAAGGGGTACAGGCCGTCCAGCCCCTGCTCGAAGCACAGGTGCTTGAGGTACTGCCCCCAGGCCACCGCGTCGCGGCGGAACACATCGAAGCCGGCCAGGTACACGGGCTTGCGCGGGGTCATGAACATTCTCCTGAACATCAGTACACCAACCGGATCGCATTGACCGCCTGGTAGGTGCCGGGTGAACCCTGGCGCCCGGGCTGCATACGCGCATACAGGGTGTAGGTACGGGTGACGCTGGCGTGGGCGGCCAGGGTGTAACGGTCACTGGCGAAGGCCTGGTCACCGAGCACCGGCTGGCGCCCGTTGGCGGTGTACACCTGGTACTGAGCGGTGCCGCTGCCATTGCGCAGATCATGGCTGTCACTGCCGCTGTTGTCCATGTACAGGCCATAGCGGACGCTGGCGGCGCTGGCCCCCGCCTCGCAGGTGACGGTGACGCTGGCGGTGCTGCTGCGCACCTGGTCGGCGATGCCGGCGACGGTACCGAACAGCAACGGCGTGGACGCCACCGAGCAACTGTAGGCCAGGGCGGCGGGGCTCAGGGGAAGCAAAAGCAGCAAAAACACAGGGCGCATGGCACAGAGTCCTCATTGGCAGACAACGGTACCGATGTCGGGGATGCGCCCCGGCTCGGCGTGGTAATCGAAGGTGGCGGTGCAGGGTTCGAGGCCTGCGGCCTGCACGCGCACCTGGTTGTGCGCGGCCAACTGCTGGAAAAACACTTCGCCGTCGTAACCCAGGGGCGCCTGTTCGCCACTGCCCACCAAGGTGGCGGTGGCGGCCACGGGCAGGGCCTTGTGGCGGGCATCCACCAGGTGCAGGGTGGCGCTGCGGCGGCGCTGCACGGCGAAATGCGCGCGCACGGCGCTGCGGTCCCCCGGCATCACGTGCAGTTGATCGGTGTCCAGCTCGACGTCCAGCGGCACGTCGCCGGGCTCGATGGACAGATGGTTGTCCTCGAACGCCCGCAGTTGATCGACGAACAGCAGGCCGTTGCGGTCGGTTCGGCCCAGGTCGCGGTTTTCCTGGCGCACGGTGACGCCCGCCAGGCCGTCGGTGTCCACCAGGGCGAAGGCGTCGTCGATGGTGTTGGAGGCGAACAAGTGGCCGCCCAGCAAGGTCACCGCGCCCTGGGCACCGGCGCGCCAGTCGGTGCCGGTGGCGGTGCGCTCGGTCTCGCCACTGAACAGCCCGTAGGGCGACTTGTAGCTCAGCGCCAGGTCATCGCGGTCGATGTCACCGCTTTCGCGCGACACCCGCCAGCCGACATCACCACGCTCCACCGGCGGCCGCTCGGCCTGCACGGTCTGGTAGGCCGCGCCGCCACTGCGGGTGCTGGCCGTGCTCAGGGTGGCGCCATCGCCAAAGGGAATCGACAGGCCGATGAACAGGCCATTGCCGGTGGTACCGGTGTAGTCGTGCAGGGCGGTGATGGAGCCATAGGCGCCCCACGGCAGCGGCCGCGAATAGGTGACGGACAGTGCGGTAGTCTGCACGCTGCTGGAGGTCAGGGCGTATTCGTCATAGATATTCACGCGCTTCTTGCTGAACACCACGCCCAGCGAACCCAGGCCCGGCAACGACCAGCCCAGGTTGGCGCTCAGGCTCGCGCCGGGGCGGTCGTCGCCATTGGCCGAAGCCAGGTCATTGAACCGGTGGTCGGCACGCAGCACGCTGAAGCCAGCGTTGAACGCCCGGCTGGCGTGGTTGAAACCGACGCCATACTGATGGCCGCCCTGCCCCTGATACCCGCTGCCCGCCAGTGACAGGTTGAGCACGCCCACCTGCCCCAGCAACGCGTCCAGGCCGGCGCCGGCCATGGCCAGGGTGTCGCTGCCTTCCAGGTGCGACTCCCAGGTGAAATGGTCGCTGACGCCATGGCGCCAGCTGACCGACGCAGCGCCCTGGGCGTAGTCGGCCGACTGGCTGGCGTAGTGCTTGCGCACGCTGCCCGCTTCCACCGAAAGCGCATCCAGGCCGGGGCTCAGTAATAGGCTGCTGGTGTAGAACGGCAGGGTCTGGGTGGTCTGCCGACCGCTGGCGTCCTTGACCACCACGGCGATGTCGCCGCTACCGGTGGCCACCGGCAACTGGCTGGCCTCGAATGGGCCCGGCTCTACCTGCCCCGACAGTTGGTGCAGGCCGTTGACGTAGATGTCCACCGACGACGGCACCGCCACGCTGGAACTGATGCCTGGGCGCGGATAAGTAACCAGGTCCGGACGCAGGCCGAAGTTGGTCGCCACTTGCAGCCCGGCCAGGCGCACGGGGCGGGTCCAACTGAGGCCGCCGTTGACGAAGTCGCCAACCTTCCAGCTGCGCAGGTGATCCAGGTCAGCGTGACTGAAGGTGGTGTCCAGGCGCACGGTGCTGTCCAGGGTGGGGCTGCGGGTTTGCAGGCTGCTGCTTTCCAGCACACCGGGGCCTCCGAGCAGGCGCAAGGTCGCCAGGGTACTGCTGCTGGCCTGGCCGTCGGCGCGGGTGTACTGGGTGTCATAGTTGAGCACCGTGGCCCAGTCGCTGCGGGCTTGCTGGCCCTGCGGGCGCCCCGGGTCGTGGCGCAACTGCTGGGCCATCAAGTCGCTGTCGGGCAGGTCCAGCCACAGGCGCTGGGCCGCGCGGTCGAAGCGACAGTGGGCGCCGGGCAGCGCGGCCAGGTCCACCGCTGCCTGGCCATCGTCGACTGCGGCAATCCCCAGGCCCGCCAGTTGATCGGCGGCCACCAGCAGGCGGCCCTGCTGTTCGTCCACTTCCTGGGCGGCGGCGCGGCTGCGGCCGTTGACCAGCACTTCCAGCAGCAAGGTTTCGGCGTGCGCCTTGACGGGGCTTACCAGCGCCACCGACAACAGCAGGCACTGGTGAAACCGCGTATTCAACGGCCTTGGTCGAGGGTCAGCCAGCTGTCCATTGCGCTGCCGCGGCCGGTGGTGGTCAGGTGCAGCCGGTCACCGGCATGCAACGCCTGCGCCGGGGCGCCGATCAGCCAGCGGCCATCCTGGCCGGCCAGCAGGTAAGGCAAGGCCGCCCGGCGGAGCGTGAGGGCATGACCGTCGGCGGTGGCGAGGGTCAGGTTGGCCAGGCGCGCATGGGCCTGGCCGTCATTGTGGGCCAGCAGGTACCACTGGCCGTGGTCTTCAACGGCCTGCCAGCGCACGGTCGGCTTGACCCGCGCGGCGCTGGTGGCGAACACCGGCACGGTCAGGCGGAACGCCAGGGCGACCTTGCTCGGGTCGGCGTCGGGCAACTGGTCGAACACCACCCGGTAGGCCTGCTCGCTGGCGCCCGGCGCCTGGCGCAACAGAATGCGCACGGTCTGTGACTGGCCGGGCGCGATGCGCGCGAACGGCGGGCTGACCAGCAGCGTCTGGGTAGGGGCCAGGACGTCGGCATTGTCGGCCTGGGTCCATTGGAAACTGCGCACCTGCACCTGAGTGTCGTGGTCGGCGCGGTTGGTGAGGGTGAAGCTGGCCGTGCGCTGGCCGTCATCCAGGGCCTGGGCGATCGGGATGATGTCCAGTGCCTGGGCCCGGGCCTGTGACGCAAGCGCGCACAGGCCGGCCAGCGCACAGACCCCGTAAAGGCGTGTGACAAGGTTCATTGCGGGGACTCTGTGGAAGGCGTTTGCGGGGCTGAATCAGTAGTTGACGGTGACTACCACGGTGTCGGCGTAGGTGCCGGTGCTGGCGGTCAACTGGTTGGCGGCGATCTTGCCGTACACGGTGATGGCCTGGGCCGCGCCTGTGCCAGTACCGGCCAGGGTATCGGTGCCAGTGGTGTCACCCCAGGTAGTGGCGTAGCTGCTGTCCTGGTACAGGCCATAGCTCAGGGTCGAGGTGCTGTCCGAAGCGTTGGTCAGCAAGCGCGCCGAGGTGGTGGCGTCGGTGCCGCTGCCGGCGCCCAGGGCGATGGTGTACGGCGCGTCATTGGTGCACGTCACCGACAGCGCGGCGCTGGAGGTAACGGCGCTGCCCGAGTAGGAGCCGAACGCCAGTGCGCCGGCGGACACCGAGCACGAGGCAACCACGGTGGCGCTGACGCTCATGTCAGCCGTGGCGGTAGCAGCGCTGGCATTGCCGCACAAAGCGACGCCCAGGCCGATCAGGGCGAGGGCCCCGGCCTTGGAAAAGGTACGAATGGACATGTGGATTCCTGCGAGAGTAAGTGTAGGCTCCAGGCGTTTTCACGACCACCTGGTGACCCGGTAAAGCTTACGTCGCAGGGCATCGGCCGGGGCGGCGAAACCGTTGCAGATCCGGCCACAACCGCTGCAGATCCGGCCAGTTCAGCCCTGCCAGGCGCAGAGCCACAGCACGCGGCCGATGATATTCAGTTCGCCGCGGCGCTTGGCCGGCAGGTGCAGGTCGCGAAACTGATCGTTGATGGCCAGCAGGCTCAGCGAACCATCACACTGGTGTTGCAGGCGCTGCACGCGCAGCGTGCCGGCCAGCTCCAGCAGGTACAGGCCATCCCCCGCCACGCCGGGCGCACGGCGGTCAATCAGCACCGTGCCACCGTCGGCCAGTGGCGCGCAGCCCTGCCCGCATTGCAGTTGCACCGCCAGCAAACTGTGCTCGGCCAGGCCACGGTGCTGCAATTCGACCCGGCTCAACAGCAGCGGTTCCATGGCCACCACGCTGCCCGGCCAGGCCAGCCCGGCCGCGCAGGCCTGCGCCGGGTAACGCTCGACCCGCACGCTGTGGCTGTCGCCGCCAGGCAACGCTTCGGCCCCGGCAATCAGCCAGTCCAGGCTGACGCCCGCCGCGCGCGCCATGGCCACGCACACCGCCAGGCTAGGCGCGCTGCCCCCGCGGATGTATTTGTACAACTGAGTCTCGTGCACCCCCGACTGCCGCGCCAGGTTGCGCTTGCCGCCTAGCGATTCAGCTATATCAGCAATTCTCTGACCCAGACCGCTCAACGAGGGCGCGAAGTCCTCGATAACTGTCAATCCTTTGGCATCCACTGGGGATACGGCGCGGGCCGACTGATCCATTTTCATGCTGTTGAACTCTCAAAGTGCATAGCTTTAAGGCTTGACCCTCTATAGCTAACTGACTATATTTTGACGTCCGCCTTTTGACGGCGCGTCAATATCCCGTGTCATCGCGCAAAGCGCGACCCGTAACAGACAGTCAACGGCGCTATTGTGTCGCGGCTCCAGGCATTTTTCTGCGGCACGCTTTACCGGCCTTGCAGGTATTAACGGCACATTTGGCCGGGGCTTTATTTTTTTGCACAGCACGACCCTTATTCCCTCCCAGCCCGTTGGCGACGGCACCCCCACCGCCAGCATGGCGAGCGTGCGCGACATCGCCATCCTCAGTTACCCCGGCTGCTACGTGGGGGACGTGATCAAGCTGCTGGAAACCCTGCACGCGCTCGACCAGCGCCCGTGCTGCAGCTTGCGCCGTGGCGCCAGCCTGCGTGCCCAGGTGTATTCGATGGATGGTGCACCGCTGCGCTCGCCGGGCATGCCCTGGGTCAGCGTGCAGACCCTGGCGCTGGACCAGCCGCTGCCCCAGGCACCCGACACGCTGATCATCGCCCATGGACCGGCCCAGGCCCTGGACAGGCCCGCGGCGGCGCTGTTGCAGTGGCTGCGCCAGGTGCAGCCGCGCGCCAGGCGGGTTGTGGCGCTGGGCGCGGGCGTGTTCTGGCTGGCGGCGGCGCAGTTGCTGGACGGCCGTACTGTGACCACCCACAGCGGCCTGACCACGCTGCTGGCGCAACGTTTCCCGGCGCTGACCGTGCTGGGCCGCGGCAGCGTGCAGATCGACGGCCCGTTCTACACCACCAGCGAACGCATGAGCGCCAGTGACATGGCGCTGTTGCTGCTGCGTGACCATTGCGCCGCCATTCGCGGCCTGCCCTGCCCGCCCGCCGGCGAACCGGCCGTGGCACCCCGTCACGACGGACCGGCGTGGCGCCTGTGCCGCTGGTGGCTGGCGCAGCTGGACCAACCGCTGAACGTCGCCCAGGCGGCCGCGCACCTGCACACCAGCGAGCGCAACCTGCGCCGGTTGCTGCGCCAGGACTGTGGATGCTCGCCCTATGGGCTGCTGCTGTTGCTGAGGGTGGAAATGGCCCGTCAGGCCTTGATGGACAGCGACCTGCCGGTGGACAAGATCGCCCGCCGTGGCGGGTTCAGCGACGGCCAGCATTTGGCACGTTCGTTTCGCCAGTACCTGGGCCTGGCGCCCGGCGAATACCGCCGCACCCGCGCGCCGGGGCCGCTGCACGCCGCGTATGAGCGCCTGTTCGATGGGCTGCAGCCGCCGGCCTGGCTGCTGCAGCTGCGCCCGGGGGCGCGCACGACCCAATAGCCGCGGCGCCCTGTCAGGGCCTTAGAGCGTGTAGACCAGCGCCGAAATGGCCACCAGACCGACAATCACCACGAACACGTTCGACAGCTTGCCGGCGTACACACGCATGGCTGGCACGCGGCGGATGGCGTACATCGGCATCAGGAACAGGATGGCGGCGATCACCGGGCCACCGAGGGTCTCGATCATGCCCAGGATGCTCGGGTTCAGCGTTGCCACCAGCCAGCACACCACCAGCATGAAGGCGGCGACCACGCGGTCCATGGTCTTGGCGGCCGGACGGCGGCCGCTCTTGACGATCAGGCCCTTGAGGCCTTCGCTGGCGCCGATGTAGTGGCCCAGGAACGACTTGGCGATGGCCACGAAGGCGATCAGCGGCGCGGCGAAGGCGATGGTCGGGTTGCTGAAGTGGTTGGCCAGGTACGACAGAATCGACAGGTTCTGCGCCTTGGCCTCGGCCAGTTGTTCAGGCGACAGGGTCAGCACGCAGCTGAACACGAAAAACAGCACCATCACCACCATCAGACCGTGGGCACGGGCCAGAATCTGCGAGCTGCGCTGTTCGGCGTTGACGCCGTAGCGGCGCTTCTGGTCAACGGCGAAGGCCGAGATGATCGGCGAGTGGTTGAACGAGAACACCATCACCGGAATCGCCAGCCACAGGGTGTGCAGGAACGCCGACGGCTCGGGCACGTTGCTGGCGGTGCTGAGGATGCCACCGGTCCAGTGCGGCACCAGGAACAGCGCCAGCAGCAGCAACGCGACGATGAACGGGTAGACCATCAGGCTCATGGCCTTGACGATGAACCGTTCGCCACAACGCACTACGCCCAGCAGGCCGACAATCAGCACCAGCGCCAGCACCGCGCGCGGTGGCTGCGGCTGGTGCAGTTGATGCTCGATGAAGCTGCCCACGGTGTTGGTCAGCGCCACGCTGTAAATCAGCAGGATGGGGAAGATGGCGAAGAAATACAGCAGTGTGATCAGCGCCCCGGCCTTGGCGCCGAAATGCTCTTCCACCACCTCGGTGATGTCCGCGCCTTCACGGCCCGACAGCACGAAGCGGGTCAGCCCGCGGTGTGCGTAGAAGGTCATCGGGAAGGCCAGCAAGGCCAGGATCAGCAAGGGCCAGAAACCGCCCAGGCCCGCGTTGATCGGCAGGAACAGGGTTCCGGCGCCGATGGCTGTGCCGAACAGGCCCAGCATCCAGGTGGTGTCGTGACGGTTCCAACGGCTCAGCGTCGCTTGTGGCGCCGCGTAGTGTTGGTCGAGGCTGTTGGCCTGTTCATTCATCCGGTCGAATCTCCGCTTGCCGGTTATTCATACGTGGCCGAGGCGGGATGAAACATGAAGCAGGCAGCGCCCCGGCCATAAAAGGGGGGGCGATTGTCCGGGATTGTGCTTGAGAAGCAAAGACTTAGCTGAGCAACGGTCGATTTTGCGCGGGGCTTGAGGTGTGGTGGTTTGCCGCATGGGCCTGCCTGTATCCCCTGCCGTGCCTGGCTTTGACTGCCAGGGCAGGTCGCGCCTGCAATGAGAGTGGTGCTGACGCAAAAGGCCAGCGTAGCAGCAGTGTGGCCGCGCAAAGGCGGCATGATCGCCGATACATTCGTGAAATCAACGCGACACAACCCGGCGCGATGCTGGCCGCTCAGAACGTACCGGCCCACGAGCCCTTCGCATGTCCAGCCTTCGCCTGCCGCGCTTCGCCAACTCCCTGTTTGCTCGCCTGTTCGGCATATCGGTGTTCGCCATTATACTGGCCCATTGCCTGGCATTTGCGTGGTTTCAGGCCTACGGCAAGGCTCACGAAGACGCCGAACATCTTCGCCAGGTCGAGGCCGGGGAACTGGTGGAACCGCCGCCACCGCCGACGCTGTTCGGCGGCCCGGTGGTACCGCTGGTGATCCAGATGACCACCCTGGTGGTGGCGGCCTGGTACGGCGCCAAGCTGTTGTCGCGGCCCATCCGCCATGTCAGCGCCGCCGCCGAGCGCCTCAGCGCCGACCTGGACAGCCCGCCCCTGCCGGTGCTTGACCATGGCCTGCTGGAAGCCCGCCAAGCCACCCAGACCTTCAACCGCATGCAGCGGCGCATCCGCGACCAGCTGCACCAGCGCGGCTACCTGCTGGGCGCCGTGTCCCACGACCTGCGCACGCCGCTGTCGCGGCTCAAGCTGCGCCTGGAGCTGTACGACGAAGCAAAGATGCACATGGACATGCGCCAGGACATCGACGAAATGGTCAAGCTGCTCGATGCCACGCTGGCGCTGGTGCACGAACGCCCAGATTCATCGGGGCGCCTCTGACACTGCCACATCTGCGTAGCAACTGGGCTCCTACGTGTGGATACAAGTGGCAGCTGCCGCCGGGCAGCGTCCCGCAGTCAGGTACCCCAAGCCAATGACCGCCACAGGTCATCAGCGCAAACGAACTTTGCCGCACCGGGGGCGGTCATCAGGAAATCGCCCCTCCTCGGTGAATCCCATGGACACCTACAACCTGCAGCGTTTCGTCGACGCCCAACGGCCAGTATTCGAGCAAGCCCTGCACGAACTGCAAGGCGGCCGGAAACGCAGCCACTGGATGTGGTTCATCTTCCCGCAACTCAACGGCCTGGGCCGCAGTGCCATGGCCCGCCAGTACGCGATCAGCGGTGCCGGCGAAGCCCTGGCGTACCTGCAGCACTCGTTGCTGGGGCCGCGCCTGCTGCAAGCCACCCAGGCCGTGACGGCGCTGCAGGGGCGACCGGTCAGCCAGATCTTCGCCCCACCCGACGACCTCAAGCTACGCTCGTGCATGACCTTGTTTGCCCACGTCGCCGAAGACGCTGCGCCGTTTGACCAGGTGCTGGCGGATTTTTTCGACCACCAGCCAGATGCCAAGACACTCGATGCCCTGGGCCTGTAGGCCCACGCCGGGCAGTCAACTCGCCCACTCCCGTCGCCAACGACGAAGCCGCGGAGCCATGACTGATGAACCTGATGCCACGCCACGCCATTGAAACCCTGCCCACCCTCGCCGATGAGCGGCTGCAGCGCTACCGCCAGGTGCGCCGCCACAGCGAACGCCTCGCCAGCCCCCTGAGCCCGGAAGACATGGTGGCGCAGTCGATGCCCGATGCCAGCCCGACCAAATGGCACCTGGCGCACATCACCTGGTTCTTCGAGACCTTCCTGCTGGTGCCGAACATGCCCGAATACCGGCCGTTCGACGCCAGTTTCGTCTACCTGTTCAATTCCTACTACGAAGCCGTGGGCCCGCGCCAGCCCCGGCCCCAGCGCGGCCTGATGACCCGCCCCAGCCTTGATCAGGTGATGGCCTACCGGCAATACGTGGACCTGCACATGGGCAGCCTGCTGGGTCAGGACCTCGACGCCGCCACCCTGGCGCTGGTGGAACTGGGCCTGGCCCACGAGCAGCAGCACCAGGAATTGCTGCTGATGGACATCCTGCACCTGTTCAGCCTTTCGGCCCTCAAGCCTGCCTACGACCCCAATTGGCCCTCCGATGCCCCAGGACGTGAAGGCCGCTTCAAGCCCTTCAATGGCGGCCTGGTGGACATCGGCCACGACGGCGATGGCTTCGCGTTCGACAATGAAGGCCCGCAGCACAAGGTGTACTTGGCGCCGTTCGAGATCAGCGACCGCCTGGTGACCAACGGCCAGTGGCTGCAGTTCATGGCGGCCGGAGGCTACAGCAATGTCGGCCTGTGGCTGTCGGACGGTTGGGCCATGGCCCGCGAGCAAGGCTGGCAGGCGCCGTTGTACTGGCAGCAGGACGGCGAGCACTGGCAGGTGATGACCCTGGCCGGGCTCACCGTCGTGGACCCGCACGCCCCCGTCACCCACGTCAGCTACTACGAAGCCTGCGCCTTTGCCACCTGGGCCGAGGCACGCCTGCCCACCGAGGCCGAATGGGAACTGGCAGCACTCAGTGGCGCACTGGAACAGGTGGACGACGTGGCCTGGCAATGGACCCAAAGTGCCTACAGCCCCTACCCCGGCTTCCACCCGGCGCCGTCGGCGGTGGGCGAGTACAACGGCAAGTTCATGGTCAACCAGATGGTGCTGCGGGGCGGCGCCAGCATCAGTTCCCCCGACCACTGCCGGCCCAGCTACCGCAACTTCTTCACCCCAGGGCTGCGCTGGATGTTCTCCGGCCTGCGCCTGGCACGCGACGCCTGCCAGGCCGGTGCGCACAGCAGCGAGTTCGGTCGTGACGTGATCGCCGGGCTGTCGGCGCCGCACAAGAGCCTGTCGCCCAAGTACTTCTACGATGCCGCCGGCTCGCAGCTGTTCGAAGCCATCTGCACCACACCCGAGTACTACCCTACCCGGGCCGAAACGCGGCTGTTGACCGATGTCGCCAGCGAGATCGGCGCGGTGATTCCCGCAGGTGCCGCGCTGGTGGAATTCGGCAGCGGCGCCAGTGACAAGACCCGCCTGGTGCTGGACGCCGCGCCGCAGATCGCCGTGTACGTGCCCATCGACATTTGCCCCGATGCCCTGGACAACGCCGCCAGCGCCCTGCGCGGGCACTACCCGAACCTGGAGATCGCGCCGCAGGTGGACGATTTCACCCGCGCCCTGCACCTGCCTGCCGCCGCCAGGGGGCGGCCACGGGTGGGGTTCTTCCCCGGGTCGACCATTGGCAACTTCACCCGGCCCCAGGCCGTGCAGTTCCTGCGCTCGGCGCACACCTTGCTGGGGCGCAACGCCTACTTCATCGTCGGCGTCGACATGGTCAAGGAGCCGGCGCTGCTGGAAGCCGCCTACGACGATGCCGGGGGCGTGACCGCGGCCTTCAACCTCAACGTGCTCAAGCGCATGAACCGCGAGTTGGAGGGCACCTTCGACGTCGATGCCTTCAGCCACCTGGCGCAGTGGAACGCCGAACTGCAGCGCATGGAGATGTACCTGGTCAGTGCCCGCGAACAGGTGGTGCAAGTGGCCGGCCAGGCATTCCACTTTGCCGCAGGCGAACGCCTGCACACCGAGAACTCGCACAAATTTACCGTGGAGTCTTTCAGCGAGATGGCGGCCTTGGGCGGCTGGCGTATCTGCCACCAATGGCTCAGCGCGGCGCCGCAGGTAGCGCTGTTTTGCCTGTGTTGAAAAGAGCCGGCAGAACACCGGGGCGACAGTCGTTTTGGCACTAACTATTCAAGCCAAAAACACTAAGACCGCCCGTCTCGGTTTTCTATAATTCGTAAACTTTTGCGCGGATTACTTTTCACAGTTAATGCAGGGTCACTGGCCTTGCACATCCGATAAAACAGAGGAAGAGAATCATGGCTAACACAGGCAAGTCGAACCCAGGAAACTTCTCCAACGATCGTGAAAAAGCATCTGAAGCCGGGAAAAAAGGCGGCCAGGCATCCTCCGGCTCGACTGCAGGCAAAATGCCAAATGACCGGAGCAAAGCAACTCCTGATAGCAGTAAAAAAGGCGGTCAAGGCAGCCACGGTGGCGGCCGCAGCTAATCGCTGAGTCAGGGCCGGGGCAATGTCCCCGGCCTGCATAATCCGAACACAAGGACATGACGGTGAGCCAACACATTGTTCATTTCCATTGCCAGATCGACCAAAGTACCCATGAACGCCTGCGCGACCGCTGCCTGGAGGCCATCAAGGCCGGCGCCGAATCGCTGTGGCTGAACATGTCGTCGTCGGGCGGCAGCACGAACTTCGGTTTTACCATCTACACCTTCATCAAGTCTCTGGGCATTCCGGTGCGCACTATTAACTCCGGCAACATCGAATCCATGGGCATCATTGTTTACCTGGCCGGTACCGAGCGTATTGCCGCCCCCCAGTCGCGCTTTCTTATCCACCCGATGAATTGGTATTTCAGCCAGAACTCCGTGGACCATTCGCGCCTGCGTGAATACCTGTCCAGCCTCAACAACGACCTGGAACGCTACGTGACCATCTTCAAAAACGAGACGGCCGACGCGGAACAGAAGCTGGATATTTTCAAGTGCCTGTCGGCTGAAGAGAAGGTCATCGCCGCCGATGACTCGCTGACCTGCGGCATCGCCCACCGCCTGGAGCAGGTGGTATTCCCCAAAGACGCCATCCACTGGACGGTCAGCGGCGAGTAAGCCTGCGTACGTGTCTGACAATCCGACTGAATTTTTTCGCTGGGCCAGAATCACTTGAAGGTCACAGGGAGGATTTTCAGCTTTATGAACAGTGCAAAACTCTACGTCATTGACTACACCCTTCATGGCGAACCGAAATCATTCATTATCCGCGCAGAAACCATGGACAACGGTGAAGCCTGGCATTGGGCAAGTTGTGATGCAGGGGTGGGCAGGATCGGCCGTTTTGGTCGTGAACGGGTGAAAAAGACCAGCAAGCCGCTGGCGGAGAAATTTGGAATCGAGGGGGTGAGCTGGCGCCTGGCCTGAGCCCCGCAACCAAGATATAAAATAAAGGTCGATCACACTCTATTCTTGAGCGTGTGATCGGCCTATATTTTATGGGGGTTTTAACATTCGCGGCCTTCAACCTTCAGGGAGTGATGAGATCATGCGGATTTTGATCGTGGGGGCCGGCGCCGTCGGCGGTTATTTCGGCGGGCGTCTGTTGGCGTCAGGGCGCGACGTGACCTTTCTGGTACGCGCCGCGCGCGGCCGGCAACTGGATGAACAGGGGTTGCAGGTGCGCAGCCCACTGGGCGACATCAGCCTGGCCAAGGTGCCGTGGGTGCAGGCGGCGGCCATCGACCGGCCATTCGACCTGATTCTGCTGAGCTGCAAGGCTGGGCAACTGGACACGGTGATGGATGACCTGAGCCGCGCCGTGGGCCCGCAGACGCTGATACTGCCCCTGCTCAACGGCCTGCGCCACCTGGACCGCCTGGATGAACGTTTCGGCGCCGAGAAGGTGCTGGGCGGCAAGTGCTTCGTGTCCCTGGACAAGCAGGGCGACGGCACCATCGTGCACTTCAACGACCGTGATGACCTGGCCTTCGGCGCCCGCGTCGGCCAGGACAGCGAGCGCGTGCAGGCTGTCGCCGCAGCCCTGGCCAATGCCGGCTTCGCCGCGCAATTGAGCGACGACATCACCCAGGAAATGTGGGAAAAATGGATGTTCATCGCCACCGCTGGCGGCATCACCTGCTTGATGCGTGCCAGCGTCGGCGACGTGGTGGCCGCTGGCGGCGAAGACCTGATCTGCGACCTGTTCGAGGAATGCTCGGCCATCGCCCGGCATGCCGGTTACCCGCCACGTGATCCTGCACGCGAGGCGTTCCTGAAGGTGCTGACCCAGCCCGGCTCGGCGCTGACCGCGTCAATGCTGCGCGATGTCGAGCGCGGCGATGCCACCGAGGCCGAGCACGTGCTGGGTGACCTGCTGGGTCGGCGCATGCCCGAGGACGTGGAAACCCCGGACCGCTCGGTGCTGCGCCTGGCCTGCACGCATTTGCAGGCCTACGCTGCGCGGCGCGCCCGCGAACAATGACCGCCCCTTTTTCGACCCCGTACCGCCGAGACTCATCATGCCCCGCGTATCCCGCCAACAAACCGAACGCAACCGCGAAATCATCCTGCAGGTGGCCACGCGCCTGTTCCGCGAACGCGGCCTGAAGGGCCTCAGCGTCGCCGACGTGATGAGCGCGGCGGGCCTCACCCACGGCGGCTTCTACGGCCATTTCGAGTCCAAGGAAGCCTTGGCTGCCCTGGCCTGCAAGCAGGCGTTCGAGCAGTCGGTGCAGCGTTGGGCCGAGCGCGTGGCGCCGACCCGTGACCGCCAGGGCGCACGCCGCGCATTGATCGACGCCTACCTGGCCGACCACAACCGCGACCAGCCGGGCGAAGGCTGCCCCACGGTGGGTTTTGCCGGCGACGTGTGCCGTGAGCCTGCCGCCAGCCCGCTGCGCCAGGCCTACAGCGAAGGCGTGAGCGCGCTACTCGACGACTTCGAAGCCACCATGGAGCAGAAGGACGCCGAGCAGCGTCGGCAAACGGCGCTGGTGGAGTTCAGCCTGATGGTCGGCGCCATCACCCTGGCCCGCGCCACCGAAGGTGGGTCGTTGTCGGATGAAGTGCTGCAGGCCGTGCGCGAGTACCTGGCATGATCACCTTCGTACCGATCCTCGCCACATCCGCCCCGGTGCAGGAACGCGTACGCCAGTTGCGCAACCAGCCCGAGGTGCGCCGGCACATGTACACCGACCACGAGATCAGCCCCCGCGAACACCAGGCCTGGCTTGCCAGCCTGCACGACAATGCACGGCAGTCGGTGTTCGTGGTGCTGGTCGACGACACGCCGCGCGGGGTGGTGTCGCTCAATGCCATCAACACGCTGCACCAGTGCGCCGACTGGGCCTTCTACCTGGACAGCGAACTGCAGGGCAAGGGCCTCGGCAGCCAGGTGGAATGCTGGCTGCTGGACCACGCCTTCGACGACGTGGGCCTGGCCAAGCTCAACTGCGAAGTGCTGGCCAGCAACCCCGCCGTGGTGCGCCTGCACCAGAAGTTCGGCTTCACCCTGGAAGGCGTGCGTCGGCAGAACGTGAGCCGCAACGGCGAGCGCCTGGACGTGATGCTGCTGGGCATTAGCGCCGAGGAATGGCGCGCCCACCGCCCGCAAATCATCGAGCGCCTGGCGCGGCTGCGCGGCGAATGATCAGCGGACAACTCACCACTCGCTGGGGGAGACGCCGAACTGACGGCGGAACATGGCGCTGAACGCGCTGGGCGTGTTGTAACCGACCTCCAGCGCCACTTCCAACACGCTGTGGCCCAGCGCCAGGCGCTGCAACGCGGTGAGCAGGCGTGCCTGCTGGCGCCATTTGCCGAAGGTCATGCCGGTGTCGCGCACGAACCAGCGTTGCAGGGTCTTGGGGTTGACCGCCAACCGCCGCGCCCAGTCGTTGAGTTCCAGGTCCAGCCCCTGCCCCAGCAATACCTGCTGGCTGAGTGGCTGCAGCGCCGGATGATGCAAGTGCGGCAGGTGCAGTGGCAGCACCTGTTCCAGGTTCAACTCATCGAGCATCAGCGCCATGACACGGCCATCACGGCTGTCGGGTGCGGGCATGGCGTGGATATCCACCGCAGCCAGAATCAACTCGCGCAGCAGCGGCGACACCCCCAGCACGCAGCAACTGCCGGGCAAATGCCGGGGCACCTGCGCCGGGTCGATGTACAAGGTACGCACGCGCACGGCGCCCACCATGCGTGTCCAGTGCGCGACGCCAGGTGGAATCCACAGCCCGCGGTTACTGGGCACCAGCCAATGGCCCTCGGCACTGCCCACCACCAGCACGCCCTGGGTGGCGTATAGCAACTGCGCCTTGTGGTGACGGTGCGTGGGTACCCAATGGCCGTCGTCGAAGTCCAGGGCCACGGCGGCGACGCTGCGCGCATCGGCAGGTTCGCCATGGTCGATCACAATGTCCATTTTGCGCATGCAGGCGCCCTTTTATCGTTAGACGCACACTCTGCCCTATCCCTAAGCTTGTGCCCAGCCTTCCTTGCCCTGTGAAATGATCATGCCCGCACCCTTTGACAGTTCCGCCCTGCTCGCCCAGCTCGAACGCATCGCCAACAGCCTGGAACGCGCCTTTCCGCCCGACCAGGCGCAGGTCTTCGACACCCAGGCCATCGCCTACCAGTGGCAGTACCGCCGCGTGCGCGGGGTGGAACAGGCGGTGCTCAGTGCCGTGAAGAACCCGGCGCTGATCAGCTTCGAAACGCTGCAGAACATCGACCGGCAAAAGCGCCTGATCGAACAGAACACCCGCCAGTTCGTCAGTGGCCGCCCGGCCAACAACGTGCTGCTGACCGGCGCCCGTGGCACCGGCAAGTCGTCGCTGGTCAAGGCGTGCCTGGAACGCTTTCACGACCAGGGCCTGCGCCTGATCGAAGTGGACAAGGCGCACATCGGCGACCTGCCGGAAATTCTCGACTTCACCACCGGCCGCCCGGAACGCTTCATTCTGTTCTGTGACGACCTGTCCTTCGAGGAAGGCGACATCGGCTACAAGAGCCTGAAGACGGTGCTCGACGGCTCGGTGGCCGGCCAGGCGGCCAACACGCTGATCTACGCCACCTCCAACCGCCGCCACCTGATGGCCGAGCGCGCCAGCGACAACCTGAACTGGAATCGAGGCGAAAACGGCGACCTGCACCCCGGCGAAGCGTCGGAAGAGAAGATTTCGCTGTCAGAACGCTTTGGCCTGTGGATCTCGTTCTACCCCTTCTCCCAGGACGAATTCCTGGGCGCGGTCAACGAGTGGCTGGGCGCCTGCGGCGTGCCTGCCAGCGAGTTCGAGCAGGCCCACGTCGAGGCGCTGCGCTGGGCCACCCAGCGCGGCTCGCGCTCGGGCCGCATCGCTGCGCAATTCGCCCGCGACTACGCCGGGCGGATGGCCGCCGAGGCCTGACTTTCAAGCATTTCCTGCATGCCCGATAGGTTCGGCGAGCGGGTGCCGCGCCGCCAGGTCAGCCAGGTCTGACGCGACCCAAAGCCCGGCCCCAGTGGCCAGGCGCTGACGTTGCTGGCACCCGGCATGCTCTCCAGCATGCTGCGCGGCATCAGCGCCAGGCCGGCGCCGGCACTGATGCAGGCGAGCATGCCGTGGTAGGACTCCATTTCGAAGATGCGCCCCGGCGCGGCGCCATCGGCCACGAACCAGTTCTCGAAATGGCGTCGGTAGGAACAGTTGGCGCGAAAGGCGTAGATGGTCTCGCCATTGACGTCCTGGGCACGGGTCACCGGCGCGTGGCCCTTGGCGCCCACCAGCAGCATTTCCTCCTCGAACACCGGTATGCCGTCGAGCAAGGGGTGCAACGGCCCGTCGACAAAGGCGGCGGCGTAGCGGCCGGCCAGCACGCCGTCGATCATTTCCCCCGAAGGCCCCGTGGACAAGTCCAACTCCACTTTGGGGTAGCGTTGGTGGTACGCCGCCAGCAGGGGCGGAATGCGCACCGCCGCCGTGCTTTCCAGCGAACCAAGGGTGAACACGCCCTGGGGCTCGCCACTGGACACGGCGAGCTTCGCCTCCTCCACCAGGTCGAGAATGCGCCGCGTGTAGTCAAGAAAGCTGTGGCCGTTGGCCGACAGGCGCAAGCGAAGTTTTTCCCGGATGAACAGGTCTACGCCAAGCTCACTTTCCAGCTGCTTGATGCGCGTGGTGAGGTTCGAGGGCACGCGGTGCACCTTGGCGGCCGCGGCCGTGATGCTGCCCTCCTCGGCCACCGCCTTGAACAGTTCGAGTTGGGTCAGGTCCATATCTTTCTCGTTTCGTGAGTGTTTTGCTGATTATTATTCATTATTAATGAAGCAAACAAGCGCATAAGGTAAGCCTCATCTACTGCCCTGGAGGTTTCCGATGAACGCCCCTGCTGCCCTCGATTTCGCTGTATCCCTGAACCCGGCCACCGGAGAAGAACTGGCACGCTACCCGTTCCAGACCGCCGCCGAACTGGACCAGGCCCTGACCCGCAGCGCCGATGGCTACCGCCAATGGCGCCAGGTGCCGGTCGCCGGCCGCGCCGCCGTGCTGGTCAAGGTCGCCGCTGCCCTGCGTGGCATGAGCGAAGCCCTGGCCCGGCGCATGAGCCTGGAAATGGGCAAGCCGATTCTGCAAGCCCGCGCCGAAGTGGAAAAATGCGCCAGCCTGTGCGAGTGGTACGCCGCCCAGGGCCCAGAACTGCTGGCCCCCGAGCCCACCCAAGTGCCGGGCGACAAGGCTTTCATCGAATACCGCCCGATTGGCCCGATCCTGGCCGTGATGCCGTGGAACTTCCCGATCTGGCAAGTGCTGCGCGGCGCGGTACCCATCCTGCTGGCCGGCAATACCTACGTGCTCAAGCACGCCCCCAACGTGATGGGTTGCGCCTTGCTGCTGGCCGATGCCCTGCGCGAAGGGGGGGTGCCAGAGGGTGTGTTCGAAGTGCTCAATGTCGGCAACGACGGCGTGTCCAAGGCCATCAATGACCCGCGCATTGCCGCCGTGACCGTCACCGGCAGCGTGCGCGCCGGTGCTGCCATCGCCTCCCAGGCCGGTGCGGCGCTGAAGAAATGCGTGCTGGAACTGGGCGGCTCCGATCCGTTCATCGTGCTGGCCGACGCTGACCTCGACGAAGCCGTGAAAGCTGCTGCCATCGGCCGTTTCCAGAACGTTGGCCAGGTGTGCATCGCCGCCAAGCGCTTCATCATCGAGGACAGCATCCTGCCAGCCTTCACTGAGAAACTGGTGGCTGCCGTGCAGGCAATGAAAGTCGGCGACCCGCTGGAAGAAGGCAACTACATCGGCCCGATGGCCCGCTTCGACCTGCGTGACGAGCTGGACGGGCAGGTGCAACAGACCCTCGCCGAAGGTGCCACCCTGCTGCTGGGTGGCCACGCGATCGAAGGCGTGGGCAACTATTACGCGCCCACCATCCTCGGCGACGTGACCCCGGACATGACCTCGTTCAAACAGGAGCTGTTCGGCCCGGTGGCCTCGATCATCGCCTGCCGCGACGCCGCGCACGCCGTGCAACTGGCCAACGACAGCGAGTTCGGCCTGGCCGGCAGCGTCTGGAGCGCTGACGTCAACCTGGCCCGGCGCATGGCGGCCGAGCTGGATACCGGCGGCGTGTTCATCAACGGCTACTGCGCTTCCGACCCCCGCGTGGCCATCGGCGGCGTGAAGAAAAGCGGTTTCGGCCGCGAGCTGTCGCACTTCGGCCTGCGCGAATTCTGCAACGCCCAGACCGTGTGGGTAGACCGTCGCTAAGATGAAGAATAGCCGTCGGTCGCATTAGGGGATCGACGGCTTGCCTCGTCGTGCCTAAGCTGGTGAAACGACCTTCACGAGGGAGCGCCACCATGTTCAGGAAAACCATGCTCACCCTGGCCATCGCCAGTCTGCTGTCTGCTGCCTCGGCTGTTGCCCTGGCGGCCTCCGACAGTCCCGTCCAGCTCAACACCGGCGAAAGCGCCACCCCGCCCAACAGCCCGGGCGCCGACCCGCGCACCTCAGGCGAGGACACCGGCCGCAACGCAGGCAGTTTCGACAAGAACGACCAGGGCAGCGGTTCGACCGGCAGTGGCGATGACGATGATGACGACGACGATGGCGGCGGCGCGGCCGACGGCGGCGACAGCACCCCAACCCCTCCGAACTGACCCGGCGCGTAACCGCCGGACGGCGCCCACGAAACAGGCACCGCGCATCAGTTGCTAAGCGCGCATGAGGCCAGACCGGGTCTGGCCGAAATGCCGAGCGACAATGCGGTCGCCACCGGCGCGCGCGGCTTCATCACACAGTTGTGCCACCGCGTTGAAGAAAATCGAATGCCCCGCCTCGCTGCGGGGTATGAGGGTGCCTGCGCCAAAGCTCGCGGTGGGCAATTGCGCCTCGGCGATGGCCCGCTGGCAGCGCAAGGCCACGGCACGAGCACCATCCACCGGCGTTTCCGGCAACAGAATCATGAAGGCATCGGCCGAACACCGGCCCACCGCATCGCGGGCACGGCCCGCCGTGGCGTCCAGCAACTGGCCCAAGCGCAGCAACTGAGCTTCGTATTGATCACGACGGTAAGGGGTAGCCATCGACCGAGGGGCGTCAGCCGTGACCACGATCAATGACAACGGCTGCTGCAACCGCAGGGCCATGGCCCATTCGGGCACCAGCAACAAGGCTGCCGCCCCCGCGGGCGAATTGGCCGCGACAGCGCCTTCAGGCCCGGCCGCGCTTTCTCTGAGCACCACCACCAACGACTCCTTGAGCGACATGCAGAGGCAAATGTCGCCCGGGCCGCAACCGCGCCCCGGGCGTGGCGATTACCTTATCGCCAGCGCTTTTACCCTGTCCAGCATAGTGCGTGCCTGGCGAGTAGCCAGTGAGTATCGTCGTCGGTACCCGCTTACTACATACCTGTCTTGAAGCGCAGGATGTTGTACGGCGCGGTGCGCAGGTCTTTGCCGCCGTGCAGCCCCGGCACCCGTTGCCACTGCCCGACTGTCACGTACAGGTAGCCGCCCTGCCAGTACAGGCCGTCTGGCCAGATCAGGCGCTGGTCACGCCCCACCAGGTTGAAATCACCGGCCTTGTTGCGGCTGATGATCGAATAGCGCGAGGCATCGCCAAAGTACAGCGTGCCCTTGTCGTCCACCGCGATGCCGCCGTTGGACGCCACCTGGCCCTCGAAGTGGATGTCCTTGACCAAGGCATCCTCGGGCCGGCTGAAGTCGCTGATGTCCGCCGTGTCGATGCTGTAGTAGTTCGGGTTGGTGGGAATGGTCCAGTACAGCCGCTTGTGGTCCGGCGACAGCTCGATACCGTTGACCCCGCCCTGGGGCATGGTCGGGTGGTCCAGGCTGTAGGCGTGCGGCTGGCCTTCGACGTAAGTCATGAAACCGGGCGCCGGCGAGGTTTGCGGCAGGTTGTGGAACAACTCGCGCATCTTGCCGGTGGCCAGGTCGACCACGATCAGCGAACAGTCCGACGGGCTGGAATAGCCGTTGTTGGAGATGTACACCGTGCCCTGGGCGCCATGGTCGGGGTCAATGCGCAGGTCGTTGAGCTGCAAGGTGTCGCGCATGAACGGCTTGTGGAAGACGATGGTCTTGATCACTTTGCGCGAATTGATATCGATGCCCACCAGCTTCGCCGAGCCCTCGGGAATGCCCTCGACGCCCGGGCGCTTGCCTTCGTCCAGCACCCATAGGGTATTGCCCGCCAGGGTCATGCCCAGCGGCGACACCAGCCAATCGGTCAGCGGCTTGCCGGTGTCCGTGGTGGTGGCCAGGTCAGGAAAGGCCACTTGCTTGCCTTTCACCAGCTCGACCACCGACGGGAAGTGGTGGTTGCTGCCGGCGCGCGGCAGGGTCAGGAACAAGCGGCCGCCGGGGGTCACGACAATGCCGCTGGCCTCGGTGTTGTCCAGCGCGGCCACCAGTTCGCCTTCGCCCTGGGCGGCCGCGTGCGCGGTGCCCAGGGCGGCCAGCAGCGCGCTGGCCAACGTCAGTTTCATCGCGTTCATTGCGTTGCATGCCTCCATGTCGAATGGTCTCACTGCGGTTGCGCGTTGAAGACCGGGGTGCCCTCGGTGGGCGTGCGAATCAGCAGGTAAGGCGGTTTGCGGGTGTCGGCGTGCTGGCCCAGGCGGTCCCACTGGCCCAGCGTCACGTACACCTGGTTGCCGGCCACGAAAATACCGTCGGGCCATACCAGCCGTGGGTCACGCAGAACCACGTCGAGGTGGCCATCGGGCCAGCGGCGCAGAATCTGGTGGTGTTCGGAGTCGGTCAGGTACAGGCGGTCCTGGGCATCGGTGGCCATGCCGTCGGTCATCACCTTCTCGCCTTCGTCGCGGATCTGCGCGGCGAGTTGCTTGTCGTTCTTGTCGAAGTCAGACAAGGCAGCGGTAGGAATGCTCCACAGGTGGCGGCTGGTCAGCGGCGAGTAGTACAGGCGCGAGCTGTCGGCGCTCAGGGTAATGCTGTCGACACCGCCATGGGGGAAGGCACTGTTCTTGCCCTCGTAGCGCATGGGCACGCCGTCCAGCTGGGTGACGAAGTCTTTTTGCGGCAGCACTGACGGATCCTTGCTCAGCACGCGGCGCTGGCGGCCGGTGGCGAGGTCGACCACCACCAGGGCGGGGTCTTCGCCAAAGGATGAGTCGGCAACATAGGCGACGCCCTTGGCGCCATGGGTGAGGTCCACGCGCAGGTCATTCATGTGGCTGTCCTGGCGCAAGGCGTCCTTGAGCACCCAGGAAGCGAAGACTTTGTTGGTGGTCGGGTCGATGCCCACCACCTTGGCGGCCCCGGGCTTGATGCCGTCGATGCCGGCGCGCTTGCCGTCGTCGATCAGCCACAGGCGGCCTTGGGTGTCGGTGGTCATGCCGTGCACCGAGATCAGCTTGTCGGCGTCGGTGCGGGCGGATGGCAGGCTGGTGGCGGCATCCGGGTAAGGCACCAGCTTGCCATTGACGATTTCGCCCAGGGTCATGCCAGGGTGGTTGATAGCGTGCCGGGGAAAGCCGACGAACACGCGACCCGAAGGGGTGACGACAATACCGGAAGGCCCAGGGCCCGCGAACGCGGCCACTTCTTCCATGGAACCGAGCGGGATGGCGCTGCGGTCTTCGGTTTCGGCCAGGGCTGGCAGGGCTGTGTTCAACAGAATGCCGGCGGTTAACAACAGGCGTGCGGTTGTTCTCACAAATCATCTCCGGATTTGACTGAAACCGGTTTCAGGCCGATGCTGAAAAAAACCCGAGCAACAACATCGGGCCTAGTTAATGCGTCTGAACCCAGCGTTACAGCAAGGTTCCCGGCGCCGAGCCAGTATAGGAATCGTCCCCTTCGACAGGGATGAAAGGATTTTCATCAACCCGCGAAAAGGAAAACTGCCATGCCCTTGCTCCCCCTGTTGCGCGCCACTGCCGCCCTAGCCTTGAGCCTCGCCGCCCTGGGCGCCAGCGCCGCACCCAGCCTTTTGATCAGCAGCCAGAAACTGCCCTGGCAGGTGGCTCAGCAACTGGCCGCCGAGGCCGTGCAAACCTGCGCCGCCAAGGGCTGGTCGGTGACCGCCACGGTGGTCGACCCCTCTGGCCATGCCCAAGCGGTGATCAAGGGCGATACCGTGCCCTTGCAATCGTTGTCGGTGTCCTACCGCAAGGCCTACACCGCGTTTTCCTATGGCCAGGCCTTCGACAAGGACACCATCAGCGAACTGCTGGCGGCCAAGCTCGACGGCCCGGCCAACGGTGCCCTGAATACCGTGCCGCAGGTGCTGTTCATTCCGGGCGGGGTCACCTTGCGCAAGGCCGACCGCCAGGTGCTGGGCGGCCTGGGCGTGTCCGGTGCGCCGGGTGGGGACAAGGATGAGGGGTGTGCGCTGGCGGCCGTGAAGAAGTTTCAGCCCCAGTTCGAGTGATGGATTGAAGGCGCCGCAATGAAAGAAAATTCACCTTGGCGCCTTTTCACATCGCCTTCACAAAGCAAGGTGCACAGTACACCTACTCCTTTGTGATGATTCATTTGGCCCGCCTCGTTGCGGGCTTTCTTTTGCCCGCAAAAAGGCGCGCGGATCAGCGCGAACCGCCACCGCCGCCGTTACCACCGGGGCCACCGCCGCCACCCGGCCCACCGCCGCCAGGCCCGCTCATGCCACCGCCGCGTTCGCCGCCACCATGGCCACCGCCGCCACCACCGTGCGGGTCAAAAATCCAGCAACCGCCCAGCGTCGACATCAACACGGCGACCAGGGTCAGCTTGGCAAGGTACTTGTGCATAGCATTTCTCCAGGTTGCGAACGGCAAAGGCCGTCCTTGTCAGTTGTGACCGACGGTGGGCGGGTTTGCTCGCGGGATTTGGAAACAAGTCTGATACTTTCACCCGTTGGTAAGCGTTCGCCACCACTGCGACTGCGCCGAAATGTTCCGGGGCAAAGGGCTCTAAACCGCGCATCCGTACAATTGGGCCAATGAGAATTCCAGTAAGCTATCGACATTGCCCACCACCCCAGGAGTAACCCATGCCCCACGAAGGGAGCCTGCTTCAAGTCGCCGTGGTTTTTCTGTTCGCCGCCGTGATCACCGTGCCACTGGCCAAACGCCTGCAGTTGGGTGCGGTGCTGGGCTATCTGTTTGCCGGGGTGATCATCGGCCCGCAGGTGCTGGGCCTGATCGGTAACCCGCAGAGTGTTTCCCATGTGTCGGAACTGGGGGTGGTGTTACTGCTGTTCATCATTGGCCTGGAGCTGTCGCCGCGGCGCTTGTGGGTAATGCGCAAGTCGGTGTTCGGCGTGGGCCTGGCGCAGGTGCTGTTGACCGGGCTGGTGATTGGCGCGGTGGCGATGCTGGGCTTTCACCAGCCGCTGGCCAGCGCGGTGGTGCTGGGCCTGGGCCTGGCGCTGTCGTCTACGGCGTTCGGGCTGCAGAGCCTGGCCGAGAGCAAGCAGCTGAACAGCCCCCATGGCCGCCTGGCGTTCGCCATTCTGCTGTTCCAGGACATCGCCGCCATTCCACTGATTGCGCTGGTGCCGCTGCTGGCCGACGGCGGCCATGACAGCGCGCCCGGCGACAGCCTGAACCATGGCTTGCGCGTGCTGGGCAGCATTGCCGTGGTGGTGATTGGCGGCCGTTACCTGCTGCGCCCGGTGTTTCGCACGGTGGCGCGCACCGGCTTGCCGGAGGTGTCCACCGCCACGGCGTTGCTGGTGGTGATCGGCACGGCGTGGCTGATGGACCTGGCCGGGGTGTCCATGGCCCTGGGGGCATTTCTGGCCGGGCTGCTGCTGGCCGATTCGGAGTACCGCCACGAACTGGAGTCGCAAATCGAGCCCTTCAAGGGCCTGCTGTTGGGGCTGTTTTTCATCAGCGTGGGCATGGGCGCCAACCTGCAACTGCTGCTGGACGCGCCCGCCACGGTGCTGGGCCTGATGCTGTTGTTGATCGCCATCAAGCTGCCGCTGCTGCTGTTCATCGGTCGCCTGGCCGGTGGCCTGGGCAAAGTCAGCGCCGTGCGCCTGGGCGTGGTGCTGGCCGCCGGTGGCGAGTTCGCCTTCGTGGTATTCAAGATCGGCAAGGACCAGGGCTTGTTCGACCAGCACCTGTTCGACACGCTGTTGCTGACCATCACCCTGTCGATGGCCGTCACGCCGCTGCTGTTGCTGGCTTGCGCGCGCTGGTTGAAGTCGCGGCCCAAGCCGGTGGTGCCAGTGCCCGAGCACCTCAAGGCCATCGACACCGATGCACCGCGCGTGGTGATCGCCGGCATGGGCCGCATGGGCCAGATCGTCTCGCGTATCCTGCGCGCGCAGAACGTCTCGTTCGTGGCCCTGGACACCTCGGTGGACACCATCGAGCTGACCCGCAGTTTCGGCAACGTGCCGGTGTTCTACGGCGACCCGCTGCGCCCGGAAATTCTCAGCGCGGCCAAGGTCGGCGAGGCCGAGTACTTCATCATTGCCACCGACGACCCGGAAACCAACATCAAGACCGCCGAGCTGGTGCATCGGCTGTACCCGCACATCAAGATCATCGCCCGCGCCCGTAACCGCCAGCACGTGCACAGGCTGGTGGACGCCGGCGCCGTGGCGATCCGCGAGACCTATTATTCGAGCCTGGAGATGAGCCGCAGGACCCTGGTAGGCCTGGGCCTGACCGAGGAACAGGCGAACTGGCGCATCCAGCGTTTCAAGCAGCACGACGAACAGGTGCTGGCCGCCCAGTACCTGGTGCGCGACGACGCCGCCAAGGTGATGCAGACCGCCCAGGAAGCCCGTGGCGAACTGGCCACGCTGTTTGAATCGGATACGGGTGAGCAGGACCGTGCGCACCTGCCGTAGGCTTGGGCAAGGTAGCCGGATGAAATCTTTCCTCGCGGCTATTTGCCGCTAGGCGACCACAGGGTTTTGACCTATATTCGCGCGCGCCTCGCCGCCGGCCCGGCGCGCTTGATCTCAACACCCCAAGGCAGCTGAAGCACCATGTCCGAGTCGTTCGAAGTCCCCTCCCCCCATGAAGAACACGTCGAGCACGCCCACCACAGCGGCGATGGTTTCGCCAGCAAGATCGCGGTGATGACGGCGGTGATGGCCACCATCGGCGCCCTGCTCAGCTACCAGGCCGGCTCCACGGAAAGCGAGGCGGCGATGAACAAGAACAACGCCGCCATCAAGAAGACCGAAGCGTCGAACCAGTGGAACTACTATCAAGCCAAATCCAGCCGCCAGAACCTCGCGGACCTGGCCAGCCACATTCCCGGCATGGACGTGGCCCACTACCAGGCGGAAGTGGAACGCTACAAGACGCAGAAGGAAGAAGCCCGGCAGAAGGCCGAAGCACTGGAGAAGGAGGCGGCCGCCTGGGACGTGAAGTCCGAGACCATCCTGCACCAGCACCACCGCTGGGCCCAGGCGATGATGGCCATCCAGATTGCCATCTCCCTGGCGGCCATGACCCTGCTGACGCGCAAGGAATGGCTGGAAAAGGTCTCCATGGGCGCGGCAGGATTGAGCGTGTTACTGGGCGTGCTGGCGTGGTTGCACATCTGACGGCACCCTGCGGCCGGCGGTTACGCGGTTTGCCTGTTGCCACGCGGCGCCCTGAATGGCATCAGGCTACGTGCACCGGGTTTTTGCGGAAGTAGTCGCCAATCGAAGCATGCAGCGCTTGCGCCAGCTCCACCTGATGGCGATGGTCGATCAGCCGGCTGCAATCGTACGGGTTGCTCATGAAACCGTGCTCAACCAGTATCGAAGGAATGTCCGGGGACTTGAGTACCGCGAAGCCGGCCTGCTCCACGCGCTGCTGGTGCAGGCGCGTGACCTGCTTGAAATGGCCGAGCACGTTGCGCCCCAGATCCAGGCTGGACGCGATGGTGGCGTTCATCGACATGTCCACCAGCACCTTGGATACCATGGGGTCGTCGTTGCTCAAGCGGCTGTCGAACACCCCAGCGTAGGCATCCGAGCTGTTTTCGCTTTCAGCAATGTAACGCGCCATGGCCGAGGTCGCGCCGTGGGGCGACAGCACATACACCGAAGCGCCACGGGCCGACCTCGAAGGCGCGGCGTCGGCATGGATCGACACCAGCATGTCGGCACGACGCTGGTGAGCCAGCAGCACGCGCTGGTGCAGCGGCACAAAGAGATCACTGTCGCGGCTCATGGTCGGGTGAAAGCGTGGGTCGCGGCTCAACTGCTGGTGCAGCAGGCTGGCGATGCCCAACACCACGGTCTTCTCGAAATGCTTGCCGCCCCCCACCGCGCCCGGGTCCTTGCCGCCATGCCCGGCGTCGATGGCGATCACCGCCGGCCGGCTTTTCGCCGGCTGTCGAGCCACGGCAGCCGCCACCGTGCCCACCGCCAGGTCCACCACCAGCCGCTGACGCCCGCCGGCCATCGCCAGCAGACGCGCCTGGGCGTGGGCCGGCCGGTGCATGTCCAGCACCAGGCGCATACCGGTCTTGGTCGGGCCACTGCGCAAGCCCCGCACCGGCGTGCCGGCAAAGTTCAAGGCACCCGGCGGAAAGTGCGCGGCCACGCCGTGCAGGTCGATCACCACGCGGTCGGGCGCGCTCAGGGTGAACACCTGGTACTGCACGTGGCCGGCAACGTCCAGCACCAGGCTGGTCTGGTCGCCGTGGTGGCGCACCTGGCAGTGGCGGACGCCCGGCAACGACGCCGCCAACAGCCATGAAGGCGACAGCAGCGACACGGCACTGATCAGGCCAAGAAAATTGCGACGGTTCACGACAAAGCCGACCTCGGTGAAACGGGGGTAGCCCATTAAACCGCCGTGCGCCCAAGGCCTTGAATTAAGTCGATTAAATTAAAATTTAATAGAGCCCGACGCGCGGTCTCCCTAGGCTCTGTACGAAATGCATTCCAGCGAAGGCCAGGCAAGGCGAAAACAGGCGAGGAAGCGGAGTTTACAGGTTGTAAATGAGCATTCCGAGCCTGTTTTCAACGCAGCATGGGCGAGCTGGGATGTATTTCGTACAGAGCCTAGGGTAGCCAAGCCATTACAATACGCCCCCCTGAATAAGAGGAACCCAGCCATGAGCAGTGCCCTGGTCATCGAGGACGACGAGGTGACCGCCCACGTCATCATGACCGAACTGAGCCTGCACGGCTTCAGCGTGGAGTGGTGCGCCAACGGCCGCGAGGGCCTGGCCCGGGCCATCGCTGGCGGCTACGACGCCATCACCCTGGACCGCATGCTGCCGGACTTCGATGGCCTGACCATCGTCAGCACCCTGCGCAGCCTGCAGATTCACACCCCGGTGCTGATGATCAGCGCCCTGTCGGACGTGGATGAACGCGTACGCGGCCTGCGCTCGGGGGGCGACGACTACCTGACCAAACCGTTCTCGCCGGTGGAAATGGTGGCGCGTGTGGAAGTGTTGCTGCGCCGCCCCGCCAGCGCCGCCAGCCACCCGCAATTGCAGGTCGGCGACCTGTGCCTGGACCTGGTGGAGCACCGCCTGAGCCGCGCCGGTGAACACATCGCGCTGCTGCCCACCGAGTTCAAGATTCTCAATTACCTGATGCGCAACGCCGGCCAGCTGGTGACGCGCACCATGCTGTTCCAGGAGGTGTGGGGCTACCACTTCGACCCCGGCACCAACATCATCGACGTCCACCTGGGGCGCCTGCGCAAGAAGATCGAAGGCAGCGAGCACACCCCCGTAATCCAGACCGTCAGGGGCACCGGCTATGTCCTCGCGCCCCGCGCTTGAGCCCTGGCGCTCGTCCAGCAGCCGCCTGATCGGCTTCTACGCGCTGTTCTTCGTGGCCTGGGGCGCGCTGTTCACCGGCGTGCTTTACTGGCAGATCTCCCACTACCTGGGCAACGTCGCCGAACGCACGCTGATGCAGCGCGCCCACTACTACGCCAAGGTCGACGATGCCAACCTGGTGGCCGAACTGGCCGCCAGCGAAGCCTATTCCACCCCGAACATCGACGCCTACGGCCTGTTCGATGCCCAAGGAAAGCACCTGGCCGGCGACCTGCTGAAATTGCGCGCCAGCCTTGCCGACGACGGCCAGGTGCATTACCTGGAAAAAGGCCTGAGCGTGGCCCAGGCCAGCGAGGAGCCGCGCAGCAGCTACGCGCTGCTGGTGCACCGCAGCGATGGGCGCATGCTGGTACTGGCCCGCGACGGTGGCTCGGTGTCGGCGGTGGGCGGCATCATCCAGCAGGCGCTGGCCTGGGGTCTTTCGCTGACAGTGATCCCCGGGCTGATCGGCTGGCGCCTGTTGCGTCGGCGCCCGCTCAAACGCGTGCAGGGCTTGCAGCGCAGTACCGAAAGCGTGGTGTCCGGCAACCTCGCCGACCGCCTGCCGCTGTCGGCACGCCGCGATGAACTGGACATGCTGGCCAGCGCGGTGAACACCATGCTCGACCACATTGAACAGCTGATGCTGGAGGTCAAGGGCGTGTGCGACGGCATCGCCCACGACCTGCGCACACCCCTGACACGCCTGCGCGCCCGCCTGCACCAGCTGGACCAGTTGCCCCTGGAAGCCAGCCAACGGGCTACCCTCGACCAGGCGCTGGCCGAAAGCGAATCGATCATGGTGCGTTTCCAAGGCCTGCTGCGCGTGGCCGAGCTGGAAGACACGCGTCGGCGCAGTGCCTTCGAGCCCTATCAGCCCGCCGACCTGCTGCGCCAGGCCCATGAGTTCTACGAGCCCCTGGCGCTGGAGCGCCACCAGCGCCTGACGCTCGACATCAGTGGCCCGCTACCGACGCTCAGCGGTGATGTAGCGCTGCTGTTCGAAGCGCTGGTCAACCTGCTGGACAACGCCATCAAGTTCACCCCCGAAGGCGGCGCCATTGTGCTGCGCGCCCAGGCCAGCGCCGGCCAGGTGAGCATCGACGTGCTCGACAACGGCCCCGGCATCGCCCCCACCGACCGCCATCAGGTGTTGCGCCGGTTGTACAGAGGCCCTGCCGCCGATGCACAGCCGGGCCATGGGCTGGGGCTATCACTGGTGGCGGCGATCGCGCGGCTGCATGGCTATACGGTGCAGATTGGCAACGCTGACGGCGGTGGCGCGCGGATCAGCCTGCAGTGTCCGACGGCAGATTTACAAGGCTTCGTTACGCCATTTCCGACAACATAAATAGCCCATTAAATCCGTGCAAAATGCGTCTGCATGGCTTGACCATTTCCCCCCTGCATGCCTTCGACAGGGTCGCCCACGCGATTGATCATTTCTTGGCCACTGCCGCCAAGGTCCTGGCCCTGCTGGGTTTCCCGAAGTTATCCACAGAGATACCCACGATTTCCGGGGACAACTACAGCACGGCCTTTTTTCAAGGGTGGCCATGTGCATTGGCCGTATCGATCCCCTTTTGGCCGCCATGGTTCCGCACACCCAGCGGCCCCTCGGGTCAGAATGGCGACGGCTCCCACACAATAAGAATACGGCCATCGAGCCAGCCAGCGTTGCCTTTGAATGCCTGCCTTCCTGCACGAATCGCATCGACGTGTGCGCTTGAATAAAAAAGGGGAATCCAATGAGCAAGGTCATCCGATCCATGGGCGCACTGCTGTGCGGCCTCACCCTGGCGGCAAGCGCTGCCCAGGCCGAGCAGCGTGAGCTGAAGGTGTACAACTGGGCAGACTACATTCTGCCGTCCGTGCCCCAGGACTTCGCCAAGCGCTCGGGCATCAAGGTGACCTGGGACACCTTCGAAACCAACGAGTCCCTGGAAGCCAAGCTGCTCACCGGCCATTCGGGCTACGACCTGGTGGTGCCGTCCAACCAGTTCCTCGATACGCAGATCAAGGCCGGCGTGTTCCAGAAGCTGGACAAGTCCAAACTGCCCAACTGGAAACACCTGGACCCCGACCTGCTGAAACTGCTGGAGAGCAATGACCCCGGCAACCAGTACGGCGTGCCCTACATGTATGGCACCGTGCTGATCGGCTTCAACCCGGCCAAGGTCAAGGCCGCGCTGGGCGACACCGCGCCGGTGAACAGTTGGGACCTGGTGTTCAAGCCCGAGTACATGGCGAAGCTGAAATCCTGCGGCGTGGCCATGCTCGACTCGCCGTCGGAGATACTGCCCATCGCCCTGCACTACCTGGGCCTGGACCCCAACAGCCAGAACCCGGCGGACTACGAAAAGGCCAAGGCACTGCTGCTCAAGGTGCGCCCCTACGTGACCTACTTCAACTCGGCCAAGTACATGACCGACATCGCCAACGGCGACATCTGCGTGGCCATTGGCTATTCGGGCAGCTTCTATCAGTTTGGCAACCGCGCCAAGGAAGCCGGCAACGGCGTGGTGGTAGATTGGCGCCTGCCCAAGGAAGGCGCGCCCATCTGGTTCGACACCTTCGCCATCCCGAAAAGCGCCGACAACGTCGCCGAGGCCCACGAATTTCTCAACAACCTGATGGACCCCAACGTCATCGCGCCCATCAGCAACTTCGTCGGCTACCCCAACGTCAACAAGGATTCCATGCCCATGGTCAACCCGGCCATCACCCAGAACCCGGGGCTGACGCCAACGCCAGAAGAGCGCAAGAACCTCTACGTGGTGCAGCCATTGCCGCAGAAAATCGAGCGGGTGAGAACGCGGGTGTGGAGCAGCATCAAGACTGATAGCTGAGTAGCTGGCGGTGGCCGTCCGGCGAGAGGCTGCGATAAGGGCCGAAGGACCTTGAGTTGGATCTTGGGCACGCTACGCGCGCCATCGCAGCCTGACGGCAACTCCTACGTGTAGAAAAGGGTAGCAAGCGCCAGGCTGCACGTGGCGTTCGTTGCCGCTGCCACAAAGGTCATACCAACCGCTCGATCTTGCGGTGCTGCCACACGCCTTTGTAGTAGGCGGTCTGCAGCGCCAGCATGCTCAGGTACGTCACCGGAAACGCCATCCACACCCCTTGCAGCCCGTAGCGGGCGTTGAGCAGCCAGGCCGCTGGCAGCTCGACGCCAAGGATGCAGAAGATCGAGATCAGCACCGGCACCAGCACCGTGCCGCTGGCGCGCATGATGCCGCCCACCAGGGCCTGGAAGCCGAACACCAGCATGCTCCAGAGCATGATGTGCAGCAGGTGTTCGGCCTGGGCAAGGGTGGCCAGGTCGGTGATGAACAGGCCCAGCAGCCAGTGCGACAGCAGGTAGCCCAGCAGCACCAGGCCGCCGGTGAGCCAGACGTTGATCAACAAGCCCGTGCGCAGGATCGGTCCAATGCGTTCCAGGCGCCCGGCACCGATGGCTTGGGCGCCGAGGATGGAGGCGGTGATGGCGATGGACAGCGCCGGGAACTGCACGTAATTGACGATCTGCGTGACCGCGCCGTAGGCCGCCGTGGCCTGCGAGCCGTAGGCGTTGACCAGCGACAGGATGACCAGCTCCGACAGCGAGATCACCACCATCTGCAAGCCGGTGGGCAGGCCGATGCGCAGCACCTTGGCCAGGATCCAGCGGTCCAGGCGCAGGGCCTTGAAGAACGCGCGGTCGGGGGCCAGCACGTGCTGGCTGCGGTTCAAGCGCCAAGCCAGCAACAGGATGGCGGCGATGTTGCCCGCCAGCCCGGCCAGTACTGCGCTGAGGATGCCCATCTGCGGCAGGCCCAGCCAGCCGCGAATCAGTGCCGGGGTCAGGGCGAGGCCGACGATGGTCGACACCAGCAATGCCAGCAACGGCGACACCGTGTCACTGACCCCACGCAACAGCTGGGTGAACAGCACGAACACCAGCAGGATCGGCATGATCCACATCATCACCCGGGCATAGGCCACGGCATCGTCCAACACGTCCACGGGTGTACCCAAACCCTGTAGCGCCTGGCGCGCGAAAACACTGCCGAACACCGCCGCCACCAGGCCGATCAGGGCCCCCAGCAATAGCGTGGACCCGGCGATCTGCTTGACCATGTGCGGCTCGCGAGCGCCCCAGGCTTGGCCGATCAGCACCCCGGCGCCGGCACCCAGGCCGATGACCAGGGCAATGAAGAAGAACACGATGGGGAACATCCCCGACACTGCCGCCAACGCCTGGGTGCCGAGCATCTGGCCAATGTAGATGCTGTTGAGGGTGCCGGACATGGACTGCAGGAAATTCGACAGCACCATGGGCGCCAGAAACGCCAGGTAGGTTTTCCACAAAGGGCGTTGCGCGGGGGTTGGCATGGAGGACACGGGTCTCGGCAGCGGATCAGGACCGCGGAATTCTAGCGCATCCTAATAGGCGCTGATCACACTAATGCCCGCGCGCGCCTCCGAAAGGGCCCCGGCGTTGCCGCGTCGCTCCACGGTGACCTGATAGCGACCGCGTTGCAGGCGCACCTCGCTGAGTTCGGCGTGCAGCACGCCAGTGTCCCAGGACGTGAGGGCAGGATGGCTGATGCGCCGGTCCTGAATGACCACCGCGTCGTCGATGTCGTAGATGCGCAGGAACACATTGAACGGTGCGCCGGGTTCGGTCCACTCGCCAGCGGCGTTCTGCCGACGGCCACCGGCACCGTCCCACACCGCCGTGCGTGCGGCCAGGTCGGTGGCCGGGTAGAAGTAGTCCAGGCGCACCGAATAGCTGTCGGCCTGGGGCACGCGCACCACCACACCGGCCACCGCGCCGGATGTTTTCAGGCTCAGCGGCGCGGCGTCGGCGGCTTCGGCGAAGGGGCTGCACGTGGCGACCAGGGCCATGTTCAGCAGGCAGCGGGCGAGCGGGATAGTGTTCAAGGCGGACCTCTGCGCAAGCGGGCCCATGGGTGGCGCGCTGGGCCCCGTCGGTCAAAGGGTATCGCATTTTCCCGCCATGAGCCGTTGCGGTGCAGGTTCAGTCGGCCGCGATGCCGGCTTCCTTGATGCGCTGCAGCACCACGGCCGTCTTCATGTGGCCGATGCTGCCGCTGTCGGCCAGGCGCCCCATCAAGGCGTTGAGCTCGTTCAGGTCGGCCACCGCTACCTTCAAGGTGTAGTCCGCGTCGCCGGTAGTCTTGTAGCTGTCGATGATCGCCCCTTCGTCCAGCACAAACGCCTCGAAGGCCCGGGACTGGGTGGGGCTGTGGCTGACCAGCCGCACCTCGACCATCGCCACCATCTGCGTGTTCATGGCCCGGGGCGCCAGGCGCGCGTGGTAGCCCAGGATCAGCCCGGCCTGTTCCAGGCTGATGCGCCGCCGTGAACACTGCGAAGCCGACAGGCCCACCAGGTCGCTGAGGTCCTGGTTGGTCAGGCGGCCGTTGGCCTGCAGCAGGGTAAGGATCTTCAGGTCGAAATCATCAATCGCGGACATGGCGCGGTTCCGTTGCGAAGGTTCGGGCCACGCAGGTTATCAGCACCGGCGGGGTGCGCTGAACCCCCGCGTACGCGCCTGGCGCGGTGGCGATACCGGGCTGAGGTACACTGGGGCTTCATGCTCACAAGGATGCCCCCATGCCCTACGACCTGGAACACCGCCTGGTGATCGGCGTCGCCTCCAGCGCCGTGTTCGACCTGTCCGAATCCGATGCGGTGTTCAAGCGCCAGGGTGAACAGCAGTACCGGCGCTTTCAGGAAGAGCACCTGGACACGCCGTTGCCCAAGGGCATCGCCTTCTCATTCATCCGCCGGCTGCTGTCGCTCAACGACCTCAGCGACGACCCGCTCAACGACCCGCTGGTGGAAGTGGTGCTGCTGTCGCGCAACGATCCTGACACCGGCCTGCGGGTGATGAAGACCATCGAGCATTACGGCCTGGGCATTACCCGCGCGATTTTCATGCAGGGCCGCTCGCCCTACGAGTTCATTCCGGCGCTGAACATTGCCCTGTTCCTCTCGGCCAACAAGGAGGACGTGGACGCCGCCATCAAGGCCCACTACCCCGCCGGGCAGGTGCTGGACTCGACCCTGATCGATGATGAACAGGACGACTCCCTGCGCATCGCCTTCGACTTCGACGGCGTGCTGGCCGGCGACGAGTCGGAAATCGTCATGCAAAGCGAGGGCCTGAGCCAGTTTCACGCCCACGAGGTGAAAAACGTGATGCAGCCGCACAACCCAGGGCCATTGAAGGAGTTCCTGGTGCGCATGGGGCGCATCCAGAATGCCGAGGAGCAGCGCAAGCAGATCGACCCCGGCTACGAAAACCGTTTTCGCGTGTCCATCGTCACCGCGCGCAACGCGCCGTCCCATGAACGCGCCCTGAACACCCTGAAAAGCTGGGGCGTGATGGCCAACGATGCGTTTTTCCTGGGGGGCATCGAAAAGGGCAAGGTGCTGGGGGTGCTGCGCCCGCACATTTTCTTCGACGATCAGTCGGGGCATCTGCGTTCGGCCAGCAGCGTGGTGCCGTCGGTGCACATTCCATTCGGGGTCAGCAATACGCCCCCGGTTAAATGAAATTCATCAGATGCCTGAACAGACAGGTTTACGTCAACATTTCACGGCTACGCTCTGTGCATAAGCACCCATTATTGCAAGGAATTCAATTTGGCAACCCTCTGCACAAGCGGCCTGGACACGGGCTTCGCTTCCCTTGATTACCTGCAGATTGGCATCCTGGGCGTGATTCAGGGCATTTCCGAACTGCTGCCCATTTCCTCCACAGCGCACATGCGCATCGTGCCCGCCGTGCTGGGTTGGCCCGACCCGGGCTCAGCGTTCTCCGCGGCGATGCAACTGGCGGCGCTGGCGGCGGTGCTCAGCTACTTTCGCCGCGATGTGCAACAGGTGGTCAGCGGCAGCGTCGACGCCTTGCGCCGGCGTGACTTCAATGACCGCTGGTTCGTGCTGGCAGTGGCCATCGTGTTGGCGACCATCCCCATCGTCATCGCCGGCGTGGCCTTGGCGCCGCTGCTCAACACCTGTAATTCGCCACTGCGCGGGCTGATGGTGATCGGCGTCGCCTGCCTGGTCATGGCGGTGCTGCTGGCGGTGTCCGAACTGACCTGCCGGCACCGGCGCAGCATGGAGGACATGCGCCTGCGCGATGCGCTGATTGTGGGCCTGGCGCAAGTGGGGGCGTTGATACCCGGGGTGTCGCGTTCGGGATCGACCTTGACCGCGGCGCTGTTCCTGAACTTCAAGCGCGAAGAAGCGGCGCGCTTTTCATTCCTGCTTGGCCTGCCGGCCATTGCCCTGGCGGGCTTGAAAGAGCTGTGGGTACTGCTGCATGCCGACATCGGCGGCCAGGCGTGGGCACACCTGGTGTTCGGCCTGGTGATTGCCAGCGTCTCGGCATTCTTCGCCATTTGGGGGCTGATGAAATTCCTCGAGCGTTTCAGCACCTGGCCGTTCATTGCCTACCGCGCGGTGCTGGGGGTGTTGTTGATCGTGGGCGTGAGCAGCGGCTGGCTCGGGGCCTGACGCCGCTTTCGGTCGCTGCTACCAGTGCCCCCCAGCTACTACGAGGGCGCGTCAAGACAATTGCTGCTACCTGCACCTGTGGGAGCGGGGGCCCGGCCATCCGGCTCCCTTCCTCCACGCCCAGGGCCCGGTCGACTCAGTACGTGGAGTCGCTCAGCACCTCTTCCCCCAGCGCACCATTGACCGGCAGCGGCTGATAGGTGGAGTTGGCCGCGCGCATGATCCGCACGGGGCGGGCGCCCGCCGCGCGCGCCGAGGTGATGTCGCTGTCGGCATCGCCGTAATAGACCTTGACCTGGCGGTCGTGAATGAAGCGGGTCTTTTCCGGCCCTGAACTGAACACCACGGGCTGCATGTCGCGGATACCGAAGGTCTTGGCCAGCAAGGCGGTCAGTTGTTCATGCTCGGTGTACGGCCGGCCGGTGATGAAGTAGAGGCGATCACCGCGCTGCTGGTGCATGGCAATCAGCCGCCGCGCCGCCTGCTTGGGCAGGGAGTAGCGATCACAACCGCCGTTCATTTCTGCCCAGAACGCCGGATTGTGCAAATAGGCCTCGCTGCCCGGCGAATACTTCTGCTGCCCGTAGTAGAAGCACGGGCTGGAAAACAGCACCGTGTCATCGATATCAAACCCTACCGCCATGGGTGGCGTGGCCGCCAGGCTGGCCTGCAGCCCCGCCACGGTGACCCAGCGAATGTCTGGCGTCGACGCCTGCGGGAATGTGGCACAACCAGACAGTTGAAACACCATGGCCGCAGCCAGGAAAAGTGCCGATAGACGCACGCTGTCGCTCCTTGCAAAGGGGGAAAGGGCTTTGCCCAGCAAGCGACGTGCCGCCCTTGTGCGGCGTTTGGCGGAAACGCTTCACCCCCAGTAAAACCACGATCCTGACATAAGTGACAATTACCAAATCCAGCCCCTGACCATGCACCATCGTACAAAAACAGTGCAATCCGCCTCATAAATGCGCACAAAATCGGTCTATCTCGCGCTTCCAGCCAAAAACCTGAGTTGTGCTGCAAAAGCTGAAAATAATTTTATCTTTGAAATCAAAATTAAACATCCTGCCCCTATCTTCATCCTGCCTCCGGTGTCAGGTTTGGCATGCTCCATGCTGAAGCTCCGCACCGACGGCAAACCTGAATCACCGATCAGGTTTTGAAGGACCATTGTGGAGAGGGTGCCAAACCATGCGAACGTGGGAAGAACCAAAGAAAAAACGCCTGCACATCGAGATCATTCCAATGATCGACGTGATGATGTTCCTGCTGGTGTTCTTCGTGCTGATCAGCCTTAACGTGATTCCTGCCCTGGGCATCAAGACTCAGTTGCCGGGTGCCAGTCATGCCCAGCAGCTCAAGCCGCAGAACAAGGCGATCATCACCCTGGGCCTGGACCAGCGCCTGCAGCTGGATGGCAAGGACCTGAACGAAGACGCCCTGGTGGCGCAACTCAAGACCTTGCAGCACGACGGCGACAAGCTGGTGATCATCCTCAACAGCGATCAGGGCGTGGAAGTCGCCCGGCTGGTCACGGTGATGGACTTGCTGAAAAGCAATGGCTTCGCCTCCGTGTCCATCGCGACCCGGAAGCGCTGAGCCATGTGGATGCTATTCAAGTCCCGCAAGGCCCTGGCCTGCCTGCCGGCCCTGTGCCTGCTGGCGGCGGCGATTCATAGCGCCCTGCACGCGGACCTCAAGATCACGCCCAAGTACGACGACAGCACTGTCGAAGTGGCGCTGGTGGAACCAGAGGCGCCGCCACCGCCGCCGGAGCCGGTGGCCGACTCGGCACCGCCGCCACCACCGCCCGTGCAGGAAGAGCTTGCCGACGCGGTCGAACCACCGCCACCACCGCCCAAGCCGAAACCGCCGGTGGTCAAGCCGCAGCCACCCAAGCCCAAGCCCGTGGTGGCCAAGGCCGCGCCGGTGAAGCCGGCTGTTCCGGCACCGGTGGCAGACATACCACCCGCGCCCGCGCCGCCCGTGGCACCGGTGGTGGCCGCCAAGCCCGCGGCACCGCCGGCGCCGAACCCGGCCGACGTGGAAAGCCGCTACATCGCCAGGCTGTTGGCAGAACTGGAGAAGTACAAGCAATACCCGACCGGTCGGGAAGCCTCGCTGCAGCGCCCCGAAGGCAACGTGGTGGTATGGCTGGAAGTCGACCGCAGCGGCAAGGTGCTCGACTCGGGCATCGAGAAAAGAGCCAGCAACATGCTGCTCAACCGCGCGGCGCAAACCAGTTTGCGGCGCATGGACAAAGTGGTGCCCTTCCCCGACACCGCCTTTTCGGGCAAGGACAAATACCGTTTCAGCGCAACGCTTGTTTACAACCTGGATAACTAAAAAAACTCGATTGCACACTTAACTCCATCAGGGGACAGCACTTGAAACTCAACAGTTTGTTTATAACGCTACTTGCCGTGGGGGCAGGCGGCTGGACGCTCGCCGCCCTGGCCGATGATTCAATGGACATTGGTGACGTGAAAGTAACGGGGCAAAGCCTGGGGGGCGGCCACATGGTGCAGGAGGACAGCGCCAAGGCGCGCTCCACCGTGACCAAGGAAGCCATGGACCAGATGTCCGGCACGGCCAACGCCCTGGACAAGCTCAAGTACACGCCGGGCATCAACGTTTCCAGCACAGACGCCACGGGCCTGGTGGGCACCAGCTTCACCATGCGCGGCATGAACTCCGATCAGGTGGGCATCTCCGAAGACGGCATCCCGATCAACGACTCCGGCAGCTACGCGATTTACCCGAACCTGCTGGGCGACCCGGAAAACCTGGGCGAAGTGTTCGTTACCCAGGGTTCTTCCGAGGCAGACGGCCCACACATCGGCTCCAGCGGCGGCAACATCGGCCTGGTGACCATTCGCCCGGAGAAAGACTTTGGTGTTTTCGTCAAGCAATCGGTGGGCACCAATAACCTGCGCAAGAGTTTCGCCCGCCTCAACACCGGCGACATCAATGGCTTCAGAAGCTGGGTATCGGCCTCGCACACCGAGGGCGACAAGTGGCGCGGCGGCGGTGGCGTGCGTGCTGACAAAGTGGAATGGAACACGCTGTTTGATGACGGCAGCGGCAACTCCACCAACCTAATCGTCAAATACAACCGCCAGGAAGGATATAACTACAATACCCTGAGCAAGGCGACGTTCGAGGCCAACCCGCGTTCCGATTATCCGGAAATACCGGTGTATAAAAACGGCAAGTTGTCGAGCTACTACAAACTTGATCGCAACAACTTTGAAAACCTCACGGCCTCGCTGACCCAGCGCTTTCAGTTGCGCGATAACCTGTCGCTGACCGTGGCACCGTACTACTCCTGGGGCGCCGGCGGCAGTTTCACCGGCACCACCGCCTCGACCCTGTCCAGCACCTCCTCGGTGGCGGGCAACTACGACCTGTCGGGGCTGGCGTCCAACACCTACTACCGTCCTTCGTGGACCGAAACCTGGCGTTCGGGCGTGACCTCGAAAGTCAAGTGGGACGTCAGCGACGACCACAGCCTGGACTTCGGCTACTGGTACGAGGAGGCGCGCCAGCGCCAGACGCAGCCTTTCATCAGCATCAACGCCGACGGTACGCCCGCCAGCGTATGGGCTGACTACAACGGCGCCGACCAGGTCACCGACAACAACGGCAACACCGTGCAGGGCCGCCACTATTACACCAGGACCCCGGCGCAGAAACTCTGGGCCCAGGACACCTGGACCGTGGCCCCGGACTGGACGCTGACCGGTGGCCTGGCTTACCAGTATGTGGAGCGCGACGGCGACATGCTCGCCAGCCTCTATGACGTGCCGGAAAAACGTGACCGCAAGTACCACCAGTTCCTGCCCAACGCGAGCGTTCGCTACCAGATCAACGACAACAACCAAGCGTTCTACAACGTCACCCGCAACATGCGCACCCCGCCCAACTACGTGCTGTATGACACGGCGGACTCCATGTACACCAAGCCCGAGCTGAGCTGGAACCAGGAACTGGGCTGGCGCTACACCACCAAGAACACGGCGGTCAGTGCGACGTTGTTCCACATCGCCTACAAGGATCGCGAAGTATCGACCTACAACTCTGACGGCGACTACGAGATGCTCAACGTGGGCAAGGTCGTCAACCAGGGGGTGGAGCTGGAGTGGAGCGGCCTGCTGCCTTACAACTTCAACTACTACACCTCCTATACCTACACCGAATCCACCCAGAAGGATGACGTGATTTCCAAGGGTGTCGACTTGCCGACCTCCGGCAAACAATTGGCCAACGTGCCGAAGAACATGTTCAACGCCAGCCTTGGCTACGACGACAAACGCTACTACGGCAACGTGGCCGGCAAATACGTAGGCAACTACTACGGCGACCTGACCAACGACGAGAAAATCTCGGGCCGTACCGTGTTCGACCTCAACGCCGGCGTGTACCTGCCCGTGGACAAGAAAATCATCAAGACCGCGACGTTGCGCTTCTCGGTGCTCAACGTGTTCGACAAGCAATACCTGGCCTCGGCCAGCACCGTGGCGTTCAACTCCAAGGCCTACAACGGCCTGTCGGCGGCCACCCCGTACTACAACGTCGGCGAAGAACGCACCGCCATGGTGTCGCTGGAAGTCGGCTTCTGACCCCGCGGCCGGCAGCCTCGCCTGCCGGCCTCACTTGAAAAGGATGCGCCCTGATGAACATGAACCTGCTCCACGACCTGACCTTCTACGTGATGTACGGCGCAGCTGCCCTGGCCGCCTTCGTGGTGGTCGAACGTTGCATTTTCTTCAGCTATTCCCTGGGCCGCGCGCGCAAGCTGGTGCCGGCGCTGAACCCGCGAGTACGCGCCATTGCCGACCTGCCCGCGGAACTGACCGGCCGCGACAGCCTGCCCCTGCAACTGCTCGACCAGCTTTATGAAGGCCGCCGCCACCTGCATTCGCACCAGGAGCTGGAAGACCTGGGCCAGGCCATCTACATCGAACTGCGCGGCAAGCTGTCGCGCAGCCTGTGGATTCTCGAAGCCGTGGTAGCCGGCGCGCCGCTGCTGGGCCTGCTGGGCACCATCATGGGCATCATCGACACCTTCAAGGCCTTGGCCGAAGCCGGCGTCTCGGACCCGGGCGAAGTCTCGCGGGGCATCGGCACGGCGTTGTACGCGACAGCCCTGGGGATCTCGATTGCCCTGGTGGGCCTGGTGTTCAACAGCCACCTGCAGGACCGCCTGGAGCTGATCACCGATCACCTGAAAATGCTGCTGTTGCGCGCCGGCCTGGGTACCCGCTACACCCCTGCCCCGGATGCCGTCACCGCCGGCCAGCCACGCACCGCCTGACCAGGACAAGGAGTCCGCATGCTCTCTCTATCGTTCGCCCGGCGCCATGCCAGCCTGTTGCTGCCCGCCGCGCTGTTGCTGGGCGCCTGCGCCCAGGCCGTGTCACCGGCCAAACCGGTGACGGTCAACATTGCCGCGGTCAATGACTTCCACGGCAACTTGCTGCCCACGCCCCTGAGCTACCCCATGGCCAGCGCCACAGGTGGCAAGGTGGTGATGAAGGCCGGCGGCATCAATGCCCTCAGCGGCGCGGTCGCCGAACTGCGCCAGCAAGACCCGAACCTGCTGCTGATCGGTGGCGGCGACATGATCGGCGGCAGCCCGCCGATTTCGTCGATGTGGGCCGACGAGCCGACGCTGGACGCCTTGAACCTGCTGGGGCTGAAATTCAGCGTGGTGGGCAACCACGAACTGGACCAGGGCAGCGCCGAACTGCTGCGCCAGGTCCACGGCGGATGCGACTCGTCGCGCGCGGACAAGGCCTGCCAGTTCGACAAGGACTACCGTGGCACCACCTTTCCCTACATTGCCGCCAACCTGATCGACCAGCGCACCGGCAAGCCACTGTTCGCGCCGTACCAGATCGAGGAGGTCAATGGCGTCAAGGTGGCGTTTGTCGGCGCCGTGCTGCGCGACGTGGCCTCGGTGGTCAGCACCAAGGCCATGCAAGGCCTGAGCACGGTGGATGAAGCGGACGCCATCAATGCGCAATTACCGGCCCTGCACCAGCAAGGCGTGGATGCCGTGGTCGCGGTCATTCACCAGGGCGGCGAGACCCCGGAGCGCTTTGACCAGGCCGACTGCAGCCACCTGAAAGGAGACATTGTCGACGTGGCCCAGCGCCTGGCGCCAGAGATCAAGGTGCTGATCACCGCCCACACCCATCAGGGCTACCTGTGCCGCCTGGGTGACAAGCTGGTGACCCAGGCGGCCTCCTACGGACGGCTGCTGACCTACCTGACCCTGACCATCGACCCTGGCAAGCACCAACTGCTGTCGGCCACCGCGCGCAACATCGTCGTCGACCCCAAGCACTACCCGCCGACAGCACAAGTGGCTGCACTGCAAGCCCGGGTGGAACAACGCAGCCAGGCGTTATTGAGCAAACCGGTAGCGCGCATCGCCGCCACTGAGCTGACTCGCAACCTGAACCCCGCCGGCGAGTCCACCATCGGCGACCTGATTGCCGACGGCCAGCTGGCCGCCACCCGCAGCCTTGGCGCTCAGGTAGCGTTCACTAACCTGGGTGGCATTCGCAGTGACCTGATTCTGGAACCGGGACAAACCCAGCTCAACTTCGGCCAGGTGGCGAGTGTGCAGCCGTTCAACAACACGCTGAATATCCTCACCCTCAGCGGCGCCCAGTTACACGACCTGATCGAGCAGCAGTGGCAGAGCGGCGGCAATGGCTTTTACCCACTGCAACCGTCTTCATCGCTGCGTTACCGCTGGGACCCCGCGCGCCCCGCCGGCCAGCGCATCGTGCCGGGCAGCCTGACCGTGGATGGCCAACCGGTGGTGGCCACCCAGGCCTACCAGGTCACCGTGAACTCATTCATGGCCGAAGGCGGCGACAACTTCAGTGTGTTGGCCAAGGCCAGCAAACGCCTGGACACCGGCCTCAACGACCTGGACGCGCTGATTGCCTACCTGCAAACCCAGGACCGCGCCGGCACTCCGGCCGGCAGCGCTTCACCCCCGCGCATCCAGCGCTGAACCCCAACGTTTCCGTGACGGCAACCGCCCCTGTGGGAGCTGGCGCTCCCACAGGGGCGGCAGCTGCTACATCCGTGCGCCAGTAACCCGCTAGAATATCCCTGCACCCCGCCCTCCCCGTGTTTTCGATCAGGCAAGCGATGACCAATCCGAAAATCAAGATTCGCCAAAAGAACGTCGAGAAAATCCTCCTGGCCGCTGAAAAGGTCTTCGCTGAAAACGGCTACGCAGGCACCGCCATGGCCGACATTGCCTTGGAAGCCGAACTGCCGCGCACCAACCTCAACTATTACTTCTCCACCAAGGAAGACCTGTACCGCGAAGTGCTGATCAACCTGCTGGGTACCTGGGAACAGGAAGGGGCCTGCTTCGAGCGCTTTGACGACCCGCGCGTGGTGCTGACCAGCTACATCATGGAAAAGATGAACCACTCGCGCCTGCGGCCCCACGGCTCCAAGCTGTGGGCCAACGAAATGATGCACGGGGCACCGATCTTCCGCGACAAGCTGGACGAACACATGATCACCGGGGTCAAACAGAAGGAAGCGAAAATTCGCCAGTGGGTCGAGGAAAAGCGCATCCGGGCCGTCAGCCCGTCGGCGTTGCTGTACATGATCTGGGCCTCGACCCAGCACTACGCCGACTTTGACCACCAGGTCGCCCTGCTTAACGGCAACCAGCCGCTGTCGGACAGCCAGTTCGCCGACGCCGTGCAAACCATCACCGCCGTCATACTGCGTGGCATCGGCCTGGAACCCTGATCCCATCGCCCGTAGCGGCTCCGGAAGCGCTCACACACCAAAGCAGTTGTTACGGTTTACCAGAACCAATACGGCAGGTATTTCGGCGTCGGCTCTATCGGCAACTCAAGGTGATAGGTAATGGCCTTGAAGAAAAACATATTCAGCGCAAAAAACGCCGCGACGCCGTAGCACAGAATGATCAACTCACGGTGTGGATGCGCTGAACACCGCGTACTGATGACGTAGCGCACTAGCGCCAGTAAGGCCACGCTGCTGATAATACCTACCGCATCCGGCTGCAACGGTTGCGCCGCGTGGGTATTGTAAAGCGCCGTAGCCAACAGCAACCCGAGACTAATGACCGGCAGATTCAGGCATACACCAAGTAGAACATTTCGCGCCCGAGCAAACAGGCGCTCCGGGTCAATAAAGATATAGGCGGCCAACAACGAAATAGCCGGCGTGATCAACAGGATATACCGCGCCTTTTTCGAATTGGGAATGGTAAAGAATACAATCAGCGTCAGGAACCAGGCGGTGAGGTACAACAATAACTGAACGTCTGCGGTTTTCGGCATGCGCAGGAAGTGCCTGAGGTGCCTGACGATGACGTTCAAGGCAAAGAACACCGTGACACCGTAGGTCAGCAGCCCGGCGCTGAAGTAGAAGTAATAACGCGGCGCGTGCTCACTGGCAATGCGACCCAAGCCCTGCATCTCCAATACATCGCGCATGAACGGCGTACCGCCTTGCACATACGCCGCCCAGGACAGCAAGACCACGCCGGCGATGAAGATCAGCCCGCAGAACAGCGAAAACAGCAGCAGCGCCCGCCACTGGCGGCTCAGCAAGTAGTAGTTGGCGACGACGATGGCCGGCCCGATCAGGCCGATGGGACCGCGAAACACGAAGCCCAGCGCCAGCCCGATGAACACCAGCACCAGCCGTGAATAATCCTGTTTGCGGTCGGCCGAGTACGCCCAGTAAAAACATGACACGGCAAACAATGCCGGGTACACATCCAGGGCATATGACCCTACTCCGTCAAGCAACGCCCAGGTCAACAGCGAGAGCAGGACCGCATACAGGCCCCAACGCTTATTGTGCAGCGCGCCCAACTTGTAAGTGGCGACCAACATCAGCGCGGCCGCCACGGAATAAGGCAACCCCATCGAAAGAATAGACAGGTGGCCGAATGGCAGTGAAGCCAGATAAATAAGAACAGTATTGGCAACGGTGTAGTCGGGATAGGGCTTGAGGTCATCGGCAATAGGAAACAAGGTCATGCCGTGATGCAGCATATAGTCGGCGAAATCGACAAAGCGGGTGGTGTAGTTTAGCACTGCTAGCTTGTATTGGAGTGCCATGAACAAGAAGAAGGCTACAGAAAAGATGCTCAGGCAGGGGTTTTTCGCAGCCTGCCTTATTAGGGCTTTCATCAGTGTGCCATGTCCAAAAACGCGGACGTTATCATGACTGTTACATACGCACCACAGACCAACTCCGCGATTTACGACTGGGTCAGCTTACCGACAGGTAGACACCTGCTGGCATGGCCCGCCCGTTTTTTTGGCGCGCCCCCTCGACGGCAAGCGGGAGGCTGAAAGCCGAACGTCGATTATTGTATACAATCCAATGGACATGATCGCTACACATTGAATACAGTACCCGCACAACAAAAACCAAGGGAACCACCTTCATGATCGAGTCCCCGACCACCGTGCAACGCCCCGAAGACGAAAACCTCGGCCTGTTCGCCAACCTGGCGTATGGCCTGCAGCATGTGCTGACCATGTACGGCGGCATCGTCGCCGTGCCCTTGATCATCGGCCAGGCAGCGGGCCTGTCGCCGGCGGAAATCGGCCTGCTGGTGGCCGCATCGCTGTTCGCCGGCGGCCTGGCGACACTGTTGCAAACACTGGGGGTGCCCTTCTTCGGCTGCCAACTGCCGCTGGTGCAAGGCGTGTCATTCTCGGGCGTGGCCACCATGGTGGCCATTGTCGGTAGCCAGGAAGGCGGTGGCGTGGCGTCGATCCTGGGCGCGGTCATGGCGGCGTCGCTGATCGGGCTGTTGATCACTCCGGTGTTCTCCCGCATCACCCGCTTCTTCCCGCCACTGGTCACCGGCATTGTCATCACTACCATCGGCCTCACGTTGATGCCGGTGGCGGCCCGCTGGGCCATGGGCGGCAACAGCCGTGCCGCGGACTTCGGCAGCATGGGCAACATCGGCCTGGCAGCGTTGACCCTGGTACTGGTGCTGGTGCTGAGCAAAGTCGGCAGCGCCGCCATTTCGCGGCTGTCCATCTTGCTGGCCATGATCATCGGCACGCTGATCGCGACCTTGCTCGGCATGGCCGACTTCTCCACGGTGGGCCAAGGGCCGTTGTTCGGCCTGCCCAGCCCATTCCACTTCGGCCTGCCGAGCTTTCACCTGGCAGCGATCATTTCCATGTGCATCGTGATCATGGTGACCCTGGTGGAAACCTCCGCCGACATCCTCGCGGTGGGCGAAATCATCAACACCAAGGTCGACGCCAAGCGCCTGGGCAATGGCTTGCGCGCCGACATGCTGTCGAGCCTGCTGGCACCGATTTTCGGCTCCTTCACCCAGAGCGCCTTCGCCCAGAACGTTGGCCTGGTGGCCGTCACCGGCGTGAAAAGCCGCTACGTGGTGGCCACCGGCGGCGTGTTCCTGGTCATACTCGGCCTGCTGCCGGTGATGGGCCGCGTGATCGCCGCCGTGCCTACCTCGGTGCTCGGTGGCGCCGGCATCGTACTATTCGGTACCGTGGCCGCCAGCGGTATCCGCACCCTGTCCAAGGTCGACTACCGCAACAACATGAACCTGATCATCGTCGCCACCTCCATCGGCTTCGGCATGATCCCCATCGCCGCGCCGAACTTCTACGACCACTTTCCCACCTGGTTCGCCACCATCTTCCATTCCGGCATCAGCTCGTCAGCCATTATGGCCATCGCCCTCAACCTGACCTACAACCACTTCACCGCTGGCAACTCCGACCAGCAGTCGGTGTTCGTCGCCGGTACCGAGCGCAGCCTGCAGTACCGCGACGTGGCGGCACTGCGCGATGGCGATTATTTCAGTGGCGGCAAGCTGTATGACGCCGAGCACCAGGAGATTCCGTTGCTGGGGGATAGCCATGGGCAAGCGGGGGCGGCGCCGCGCGGGGTAATGTCGGCGGCTTCGGAGCATTCCTGACGGGGAGATTCGAACCGCAAGCCCTGCCAAAGCAATTTGGCGGGGCGTTTTTTTGCCGCAGAATTGGCGCTGGCAAGTTCAGGCTGTGACAGAAACAACAAAGCCACCCGAAGGTGGCTTTGTTGAGGAATATGGTCGGGACGGAGTGATTCGAACACTCGACCCCTAGCACCCCATGCTAGTGCGCTACCGGACTGCGCTACGCCCCGACTAGGCGTGAAACTTGTCCCCTTGTTCAAGGGAACGATCAAGAATATACCGCAAGCTTTTGAAAAGTGGAAGTATTTTCTCGACCCGATTTGTTACTTTTTCAGTACCACCAGGACGTCTTCCAGCTCAGAGATCATCTGACGAATCAGTTGCTTGTACTGGGTGGTATCGTCCTTTGCCTCATCGCTGGACAGGCGCAGGCGCGCGCCGCCAATGGTGAAGCCCTGATCGTAGAGCAAGGCGCGGATCTGCCGGATCATCAGCACGTCCTGGCGCTGATAATACCGGCGATTTCCGCGGCGCTTGACCGGGTTGAGCTGAGGAAATTCCTGTTCCCAGTACCGCAGTACGTGGGGTTTTACAGCGCAAAGTTCGCTGACTTCACCAATGGTGAAGTAGCGTTTGCCAGGAATCGGCGGAAGCTCGTCGTTATGACTTGGTTCCAGCATATGCCTCAACTCGGGCCTTCAACTTCTGCCCTGGACGAAAGGTGACCACACGGCGAGCCGTGATCGGGATTTCCTCACCGGTTTTCGGGTTGCGGCCAGGCCGCTGGCGCTTGTCGCGCAGGTCAAAGTTACCGAAACCGGACAGTTTGACCTGCTCGTTATCTTCCAGAGCGTGCCTGATTTCCTCGAAAAACAGTTCGACCAATTCCTTGGCTTCCCGTTTGTTCAAGCCCAGCTCTTCGTAAAGACGCTCGGCCATCTCAGCTTTCGTCAGAGCCCCCATGCGCTACTTCCTTAACGTGGCATTCAACCTTTGTTCGAGCGAGGTGAGGATAGCTTGCGTTGTGGAATTCACCTCATCGTCATTAAGAGTGCGCGATGGATGCTGCCAGGTCAAGCCAACTGCAAGGCTTTTTCTATTGGGATCAATGCCTTTACCCTGGTAGACGTCAAATAGGCTGAGGTCTGTTAGCCATTCCCCTGCATTTTCACGGATTACCTGGAGTACGGAGCTCGAAGGCACTTCACGATCCGCCACTAACGCCAGGTCGCGACGCACTTCCGGGAAGCGCGACAGCTCCTGGAATTTCGGCAGGCGACCTTCAGCCACTTCCGCCAATACCAGCTCGAACACGAACACCGGACGATCCAGGCCCAGGGCTTTTACCAGCTCTGGGTGCAGGGCGCCGAGGTAGCCGACTTCGCGACCTTCACGCACGATGCGCGCGGTCTGGCCGGGGTGCAGCGCAGGGTGCTTGCCCGGTTCGAAGCTGAATTGCTGCAGCGCGCCGGCAAAGCCCAGCACGGCCTCGACGTCAGCCTTGGCGTCGAAGAAGTCAACCGTGTCACGACCTTGCGCCCAGCCTTCCGGCAGGCGCGAACCGCAGACCACGCCCGCCAGCATCGGCTCTTGCTTCAAGCCCTCCAGTTGCCCCACGAAGCGCAGGCCACTCTCGAACAGGCGCACGCGGTCCTGCTGGCGGTTCAGGTTGTGTTGCAACGCCTTGACCAGGCCCGGCCACAACGAGGTGCGCATGGCAGCCATGTCGTTGGAAATCGGGTTGGCCAGCAGCAGCGGCTCGACACCTGGGTTGAACAGCTCGAACCACTTCGGATCGATGAAGCTGTAGGTGATCGCTTCCTGGTAACCGCGGGCCACCAGCAGGCGACGCAGCTCCGGCAGTTCGCCACGGGCTTCGGCCTTGGCTTGCGGGGCCAGGCGCGCTTGCGGGTAACGAACCGGCAGGCGGTTGTAGCCGTACAGGCGGGCCAGCTCTTCGATCAGGTCGACTTCAAGGCTGATGTCGAAGCGATGGCTTGGCACTTCGACGCGCCACTGCCCTGCCCCTTCAGCGCTGATGGTCAGGCCAAGGGCACTGATCAGGCGTTCGATCTCGGCGGGGTCCATGTCCATGCCCAGCATCTGGCTGACACGTTCGGCACGCAGGGTGATCGGCGCAATCTGCGGCAAGTGCTGCGCGCTGACCGTCTCGATGATCGGGCCAGGCTCGCCACCGGTGATTTCCAGCAGCAGGCCAGTGGCGCGTTCCATGGCTTCGCGGGCCAGGTTGAAGTCCACGCCACGCTCATAGCGGTGCGAGGCATCGGTGTGCAGGCCGTAGGAGCGGGCCTTGCCGGCGACAGCGATCTGGTCGAAAAAGGCGCTTTCCAGGAAGATGTCGCGGGTCTTGGCGGTCACACCACTGTGCTCGCCACCCATGACGCCAGCAATGGCCAGGGCACGGGAGTGGTCGGCGATGACCAGGGTATCGCTGCGCAGGGTCACTTCCTGGCCGTCGAGCAGAACGAGTTTCTCGCCCTCGTCAGCCATGCGCACGCGAATGCCGCCGTTGATTTCTGCCAGGTCGAAGGCGTGCAGCGGCTGGCCCAATTCGATCATCACGTAGTTGGTGATGTCGACGGCAGCGTCGATGCTGCGCACTTCACTGCGACGCAGGCGCTCGACCATCCACAGCGGGGTCGGCTTGGACAGGTCGACATTGCGGATGACACGGCCCAGGTAGCGCGGGCAGGCAGCCGGCGCCAGTACCTCGACCGGACGCACTTCGTCGTTGACCGCTGGCACCGCAGGCACTACCGGGCGGTTCACCGCAGCGGCGTACAGCGCGCCCACTTCACGGGCCAGGCCAGCCAGCGACAGGCAGTCGCCGCGGTTCGGGGTCAGGTCGACCTCGATGCTGGCGTCGTCCAGGCCCAGGTAAACGCGGAAATCTTCACCTACCGGCGCATCGGCCGGCAGTTCCATCAAGCCGTCGTTGCCCTCGCCTACCTGCAGTTCGGACTGCGAGCACAGCATGCCGTTGGACTCGACGCCACGCAGCTTGGCCTTCTTGATCTTGAAATCACCTGGCAGCTCGGCACCCAGGGTGGCGAACGGGATCTTCAGGCCCGGGCGCACGTTCGGCGCGCCGCAGACGACCTGGAAGGTCTCGCTGCCGTTGCTGACCTGGCACACGCGCAGCTTGTCGGCATCGGGGTGTTGCTCGGTGCTCAGTACTTCACCGACGATCACGCCGGTGAAGGCACCGGCCGCGGGGGTGACGCTGTCCACTTCAAGCCCGGCCATGGACAGACGAGCCACCAGCTCATCGCGGCCAACCTGCGGGCTTACCCAGCCACGCAGCCATTGTTCACTGAATTTCATCCTGCTCTCCTGAAAGATTCGTTAGCGGAATTGCGCGAGGAAGCGCAAGTCGTTGTCGAAGAACAGGCGCAAGTCGTTGACGCCGTAACGCAGCATGGCCAGACGCTCGGCGCCCATGCCGAAGGCGAAGCCTTGGAACTCTTCCGGATCGATGCCGGACATGCGCAATACGTTCGGGTGCACCATGCCGCACCCCATCACTTCCAGCCAGCCGGTCTGCTTGCACACGCGACAGCCTTTGCCGCTGCACATCACGCACTGAATATCGACTTCAGCCGAAGGCTCGGTGAAGGGGAAGTAGGAAGGACGGAAGCGTACGGCCAGCTCTTTCTCGAAGAACACCCGCAGGAATTCCTCGATGGTGCCTTTCAGGTCCGCGAAGTTGATGTCGCGGTCGATCAGCAGCCCCTCTACCTGATGGAACATCGGCGAGTGGGTGATATCCGAGTCGCTGCGGTATACCCGGCCTGGGCAGACGATGCGAATCGGCGGCTGCGAAGATTCCATGGAACGCACCTGCACCGGCGAGGTGTGGGTACGCAACAGCATGTTCGCATTGAAATAGAAGGTGTCATGCATCGACCGGGCCGGGTGGTGGCCTGGGATGTTGAGCGCCTCGAAATTGTGATAGTCGTCTTCTACCTCAGGGCCTTCGGCGATGCCGTAGCCAATGTGGGTGAAGAACTGCTCGATACGCTCAAGGGTGCGAGTGATCGGGTGCAGGCCGCCAGAGGTCTGGCCACGGCCCGGCAACGTCACGTCGATCTGTTCGGCGGCGAGCTTGGCACTCAGTTCGGCTTCTTCGAAACCGGCCTTGCGTGCATTGAGGACTTCTGTGACACGCTCCTTGGCGTCGTTGATCAGCGCGCCGACTTTCGGACGCTCATCGGCCGGCAGGTTGCCCAGGGTCTTCATCACCTGAGTCAGCTCGCCCTTCTTGCCAAGGAAGTGAACCCGGATCTGCTCCAGGGCATTGATGTCTTCAGCGTGTTGCACGGCCTCCAGAGCTTGAGAGACCAGCGCATCCAGGTTTTCCATGTACAGACTCCAGATACGAAACAGGGGAAGAGCTTATAGGCTCTTCCCCTGTTTATGACGTTTAACACCAGAAGCCGTGGAAACGACCCCGGGTGATTGTCGTGGGTACTTAGGCCAGAGTGGCTTTAGCTTTCTCGACAATCGCAGCAAACGCCGCTTTTTCGTTCACTGCCAGATCAGCCAGAACCTTACGGTCGATCTCGATGGACGCTTTCTTCAGGCCAGCGATGAAACGGCTGTAGGACAGACCGTTTACACGAGCACCAGCGTTGATACGAGCGATCCACAGAGCGCGGAACTGACGCTTCTTCTGGCGACGGTCGCGGTAGGCGTATTGGCCTGCCTTGATGACCGCTTGCTTGGCTACACGGAATACGCGCGAACGCGCGCCGTAGTAGCCTTTAGCCAGTTTCAGAATCTTTTTGTGACGCTTACGGGCAATGACGCCACGCTTTACACGAGCCATGAGTAACTTCCTCTATCTTTGACCGAAATTAACGAAGGCGCAGCATGCGCTCGACTTTTGCAACGTCCGACGGATGCAGCAAGCTGCTACCGCGCAGTTGACGCTTACGCTTGGTCGACATTTTGGTCAGGATGTGGCTCTTGAAAGCGTGCTTGTGCTTGATGCCGTTAGCGGTTTTCAGAAACCGCTTAGCTGCACCACTCTTGGTTTTCATCTTTGGCATGTTCGGATACTCCGCATTCAGTTGATAAACATAACCGCAAGGCCTGCCGTGCCCTGGTGGTTATTTCTTTTTCTTGGGGGCGATGACCATGATCAGCTGGCGTCCTTCCATCTTAGGATGCTGTTCGACCGAGCCGTACTCCAGAAGGTCTTGTTCGACCCGCTTGAGCAGCTCCATCCCCAGCTCCTGATGCGCCATCTCACGGCCGCGAAATCTCAAGGAAATCTTGGCCCTGTCCCCATCACTAAGGAAACGTACCAGGTTGCGTAGTTTTACCTGGTAATCCCCTTCCTCCGTCCCTGGACGAAACTTGATTTCTTTTACCTGGATCTGCTTCTGGTTTTTCTTTGCCGCCGCAATCTGCTTCTTCTTCTCGAAGATCGATTTGCCGTAGTCCATGACTCGGCAGACCGGTGGCACTGCGTCGGCAGAAATCTCTACCAGATCCAGCTTCGCTTCTTCAGCGATACGAAGCGCTTCATCAATCGAGACGATGCCAATCTGCTCGCCGTCAGCGCCAATTAACCGAACCTCGCGTGCCGAGATATTCTCGTTGATCGGGGCTTTCGGTGCAGCTCGTTTATCTTGTCTCATTTCACGCTTAATAATAATTACTCCGAATCTTGGCGACCACGCCGGGAAACCGCTTGTGCGAGGAACTCGGTGAACTGGGCGACGGGCATGGAGCCCAGGTCTGCGCCTTCACGGGTACGCACAGCGACAGTTTGCGTTTCGACTTCCTTGTCCCCGATGACCAGGAGATAAGGAACCTTGAGCAAGGTATGCTCGCGGATTTTAAAGCCGATCTTTTCATTTCTCAAGTCAGACTTGGCACGAAATCCGCTATCCGTCAGATTTTTTTCCACGGATTGAACAAAATCGGCTTGTTTATCAGTGATATTCATGACAACAGCCTGGGTGGGCGCCAGCCAGGCCGGGAATGCGCCTTCGTAGTGCTCGATCAGGATACCGACGAAACGCTCGAACGAACCCAGGATCGCGCGGTGCAGCATGACAGGATGCTTGCGACCGTTGTCCTCGGTGACGTATTCGGCACCCAGGCGGATTGGCAGGTTGAAGTCCAGCTGCAGCGTACCGCACTGCCAGACGCGACCCAGGCAATCCTTCAGGGAAAACTCGATTTTCGGACCGTAGAACGCACCCTCGCCCGGCTGCAGATCATAGGCCAGGCCGGCATGATCCAGCGCAGCGGCCAATGCGGACTCGGCACGATCCCACAATTCGTCGCTGCCCACACGCTTTTCAGGACGAGTGGAGAGCTTGAGTTCGATGTCCTTGAAGCCGAAGTCGGCGTAGACGTCCATGGTCAGCTTGATGAACGCTGCGGATTCGGACTGCATCTGCTCTTCGGTACAGAAGATGTGCGCGTCGTCCTGGACAAAACCACGCACGCGCATGATGCCGTGCAGCGCGCCCGAAGGCTCGTTGCGGTGGCAGGCGCCAAACTCGGCCAGGCGCATCGGCAGCTCGCGGTAGCTCTTCAGGCCCTGATTGAATACCTGTACGTGGCACGGGCAGTTCATGGGCTTGATGGCGTAGTCGCGGCTTTCCGACTCGGTGGTGAACATGTTCTCGGCGTAGTTGGCCCAGTGCCCGGATTTCTCCCACAGGCTGCGATCAACCACTTGCGGGGTCTTGATCTCCAGGTAGCCGTTGTCACGCTGCACCTTGCGCATGTACTGCTCGAGCACCTGATACAGGGTCCAGCCGTTCGGGTGCCAGAACACCATGCCCGGCGCTTCTTCCTGGAGGTGGAACAGGTTCAGGCGCTTGCCGATCTTGCGGTGGTCACGCTTTTCCGCTTCCTCGATGCGCTGGATGTACGCCGCCAGCTGCTTCTTGTCAGCCCAGGCGGTACCGTACACGCGCTGCAACTGCTCGTTCTTGGCGTCGCCGCGCCAGTAGGCGCCCGACAGCTTGGTGAGCTTGAACGACTTGAGGAAACGGGTATTCGGCACGTGCGGGCCGCGGCACATGTCGACGTATTCTTCGTGGTAGTACAGGCCCATGCTCTGGGTGTCAGGCATGTCCTCGACCAGGCGCAGCTTGTAGTCTTCGCCACGGGAAGCGAACACGTCGATGACTTCGGCACGCGGCGTGACTTTCTTGATCACGTCATACTCGGTGTCGATCAGCTGCTGCATGCGCTGCTCGATGGCCGCCATGTCGTCCGGGGTGAAAGGACGCTCGTAGGCGATGTCGTAATAGAAACCTTCGTCGATGACCGGGCCGATGACCATCTTCGCGGTGGGGTACAGCTGCTTGACCGCATGGCCGACCAGGTGCGCGCACGAGTGGCGAATGATTTCCAGCCCCTCTGCATCCTTCGGGGTGATGATCTGCAGGGTGGCGTCGTTTTCGATCAGGTCGCACGCGTCGACCAGCTCGCCGTTGACCTTGCCGGCCACGGTGGCCTTGGCCAGGCCCGCGCCGATGGAAGCGGCGACTTCGGCGACCGAAACCGCGTGATCGAACGAACGTTGACTGCCGTCGGGAAGAGTAATGATGGGCATGGCGCCTCCTCTCCTAGTGGTGACCCCTACCAAAGGTCACGTGGGTTGGGATGAGCCAGTACAAGATTCGGCGGTATGCCTGCCTCACAGTGGCAGGAGCCGCTAGGCCAACCAGGACCGAACCAGAGTGACTGGAATAGTAAAAAAGGTAATTCGCCATCACGGTTGCCAAAGGAGCAACCGCACCTGTCGAGGGCGACCACTCTAGCACAGATAATCGCCGATGAGTGGTCGGCAACCGCTGCCATGCTGGAACTTGCTTTACATCCTTCACTCTGATGAAAGGCAAGCCATACTTCGAGTCAACCTGAACACAAGGAGCATTACGGTATGCGTCTTCAATCGCTATTCCTGTCGCTGGCCGCCTGCGCCGCGATCACCCTGCCCCAGTTTGCCAGTGCCGGCGAATGGCCTGCCGGGGCGGAAGACCAGTTTGTGTCGCAGTGCGAGAAATCCGCCAGCGAACACACCACCCCTGCCAACGCCAAGGCCGCTTGTGCCTGCAGCGACAAAGCCATCACCAGCAAGCTGAGCACCGAAGAACTCAAGCAAGTGGCCGATTCGAACAAAGGCGTGGACGCCCAGCTGCGGGATAAAATGATGGCTGCGGCAGCCAGCTGCCGAAGCAAAAAGTGACCCCGTTTACCGCCTTGCGTGCCGCACCATGACCCAAAAGGCCTGAAAACAGGCCACCCGAAGGTGAATTCTGTGTTTTTTTCTGCTTTTTTTTGCCCCGCCTTTTTCCCGTCAAACCCAATGAAATCAAGGGTATGGCGGGTTTTGCGGGGCGAGGGCGAAAAAATAGCTGAGACAAATGCGCATCTAAAGAGCTATTCGGTCGAACATTTAGACTATGATAGCTCGGTGTGCCCAGTTGGCCTGAGCAGCACAGCACTACTTAATATGTTTCTTGGAGATACACCATGTCTAATCGCCAATCCGGCACCGTAAAGTGGTTCAACGATGAGAAAGGCTTCGGCTTCATCACTCCTCAAGGTGGCGGTGACGACCTGTTCGTACACTTCAAAGCTATCGAATCCGACGGTTTCAAAAGCCTGAAAGAAGGCCAGACCGTTTCGTTCGTGGCTGAGAAAGGCCAAAAGGGCATGCAAGCTGCTCAAGTTCGCCCAGAGTAATCTGCGAGCTTAAAAAAACCCGTCCTTGTGACGGGTTTTTTGTGCCTGCGATTTGACCACGGGCTGCCCGCCAGGGCAGCCAGGGCCGAGCACACCTAGCCGCAGTTGACCCGCGTGACCTTGCCCGCGTCATCGGCGTTGAGGTTCAGGCGGTCAGAGCGGTACTCCAGGGTGATGATGTCATGGGGCTTGAGAATGCGGGCAAGCTGCGCGCCGGATCGGCTGCGCGCCTGATCCAGCAACTGTGGCGTAGCCGGCTGCCCGACCGCGAACTGCGCGCCATCGGCATTGCAGCGTCCGTCCGAGGTTGCCACAGGTGAACCCGAGCCCGACGAATCTTGAGTGCCCGAACCACCGCCGGACGACGAGCAACCTGCCAGGGCCAGAACAGCCGCCAGGGTTACCCACGATGCACGCATGCAGGACATGAAGCCTCCTTGTAAGAAAAAAGATCTGCCCCTGTGCGACAGCAGAACAGCCCCAGGGTTGCACACCCCAGTCTGCCCCACACCGCGCTCATCCCGCGCGGCGCAATCATGTCCAAATGTTAATAGACGTCGATATAGTCGTAAGGCGGGGTCGGCCAATTCTGTTTCAAGGCGTTGAATATCTGCAGCACCCAGACCTCATCGCATGCGGCCACCGGCCCTACGTAGCCAGAACCGGCGGCCCAGGTTTCCAGGCGAAAGCACAATCCGTCCACCTCCTGGCCGCCCACCACGGTAGACAGCCAGGCGATGCCCGCCTTGCTCACCCTCAGTTGGTTATGGACATGGTCGTCACCGGCGGCAAGCAACTGCCGCACGGCGTCGAGGGTGAAAGCGCTGCTGTCGTTCAAATCGATGTGCACGAGGGGTATCCGGCCAGGCAAATAAGCGCAAGTTTGGCATGAACCGCGATTTATGCCTAAGTAGCAGTGCCAAATGCCGCGCCAGATGGTTTACTGGAAGCCCCCTGCAGGCCATTGGCCGTCAAGGGGCTCAGCGGCCAGGGAAGCGGCCTTGCTGATGCCATTCCTCCTGCTCAGGTAGCCTAAGCATCATGGCCAACGTAACCATAGACGCCGACATCAAAGCCAAATGGCCCCAAGGCCAATGCTCCTACAGCCCGGGCAACCCCGAAGAGCTGGCGATCATCGCCATCGACCTGCTGGTCAAGGAACTGGGTACCCCGGGGGCGCTGTCATTCATCGATCAGGTGTTCGGAAAATATTCCGGGGAGCACGGGCATTACGCCGCACCACCGCAGGCGCCTGGCCTGCCGGCCTGAGCCAATGCGGCGGCCACTGCAGGGCAGCAGCACCGGCGTGACGCGCAGTCAGAAAGTGACCCCGGCAATCAGGATGATGTTGCTATAAGGCTGGCACTCTCCCGTGCGCACCACCGCACGGGCCTGGCGGGTTTGCAGCTTGAACTCGACGTGATCGACCACCTGCCGCCGCCCTAGCGCACCCTCCCCGTTCAGGCGCTCCAGCGCTGCCAGCGCCGGCGGTGCCTTGGCAATTATCTCCCGTGCCAGCACATGCTGCTCCACCTGCATCTCGCTGAGTATCACTTGGAGCGTCGAAACGAAGTCCGGTATGCCCGGTGTCAGCGCCAGGTCGATCAACTCGACGCCTGGCGGCACCGGCAGCCCTGCATCGCCAATCACCACCTGGTCACCATGGCCCAATGACGCGATCAAACGGGACAGGGCAATGTTAAGCAAAGGCGTCTTTTTCATGATTGCGCAAACCCCGTGACGTCAGCCAGGCGCGGAATGGAGGGCTGGGCTCCCTCGCGGGTCACCGACAGCGCGGCCGCCACTTGACCGAAGGCGATGGCCTGGCGCTCGCCTTCGCCACGGGCCAACGCGGCGGCGAAGGCACCGACGAAGGTGTCCCCGGCCGCCGTGGTGTCCACCGCCCGCACGACCGGCGCGGGGAAATGCTCAAACCCATTGCCATCTGCAAACAGCGACCCCAAAGCCCCCAGGGTGATGATGACCTTGCCAGCGCCTTGGGCGAGCAAGTGCCTGGCCGCCTGCTCGGCACTGCCCAGGGAGTCGACGCGCACCCCCGTCAGGGTGGCCGCTTCGCTTTCGTTGGGAATCAGGTAGTCGATGGCCGGGTACCAGTCGGCTGGCAGTGGCGCGGCCACCGGTGCCGGGTTGAGGATCACGGTCCTGCCCAACGCCCTCGCGCGTTTGAGGGTGAACGCCACCGTGTCGGCTGGCACTTCCAGTTGGCACACCACTACGTCAGCTTGCTGCAACAGAGCGTCGGCGGCCTGGATACGCTGCGGACTGACTTCGCCGTTGCCACCGGCGACGATGACAATAGCGTTCTGGCTGGCATCGTCGACGACGATCAAGGCCACGCCGCTGCTGGCCCCGGCCGCCGTGGCGACCGCCTGGCAGTCGATACCCTCGGCCTGCAGCGCCTCGCGCAGCTGCTGGCCATAGGCGTCATCACCCACGCAGCCGATCATCGCCGTCGACGCCCCCAGGCGCGCCGCCGCCACGGCCTGGTTGGCACCCTTGCCACCCGGCACAGTGGCAAAGCCACTGCCCACCACGGTTTCGCCCGGCTGCGGCAAGCGCTGCGCGCGGGCGACCAGGTCCATGTTCAAACTGCCTACTACCACGACTTTCGCTTGCATGTGCCTGCACTCTGTTTCAGCGGTATTCATTGAAAAGGTCCGAACGTGGCGCGGTGGATTCGCGCAACACGATGCTCGGAGCGACGATCTGTTGCGCCACGCCTTCACCGACACTGCCGGCGATGCGCGCCAGCAGTCGTTCGGCCGCCTGCTCGCCGAGCTGGCGGATCGACTGGCCGACCGTGGTCAGCGCCGGGTACACATAGCGGCACAGCTGGATGTCATCGAAACCGATCACCGACAACTCCCCCGGCACGCGGATATTGCGCTCGGCGGCGGCCCGAAGCACACCCATGCCGATCATGTCGTTGGCGGCGAAAATCGCCGTCGGCCGCTGCTCACCGTCCAGCAATTGCCCCGCGGCGCGATAACCGCCCGGGCCGCTGAAATCGCTTTCCAGCACCCGCTCGGCCACGCGCGCCACACTGAATTCCGCCAGCGCCCGGTGGTACCCGGCCAGGCGCATTTGCGCCACGCTGGTGTCGGCCGGCCCATTGATGCAGGCGATATCGCGGTGCCCCAGCTCCAGCAGGTGCCGGGTGGCCAGGTAGCCGCCCAGCTCATGGTCGATGCGCACCAGGTCAGCGGCCACGCCGTCCAGGCTGCGGTCGACGATGACCATGGGCGTGCGCACCGTGGCCAGGCTGCTGAGCAAGTCGCTGTCCTCGCCCACGGAGGCGACGACCAAGCCGTCCACGCGCTTTTCCAGCAGCACCCGCAGGTAACTCCGCTGTTTCTGCGGGTTGTCGTCGGAATTGCATAGAATCACGCAGTAACCGTTGCGCTCACAGAAATCCTCGATGCCACGGGCCAGCTCCGCGAAGTACGGGTTGATGCTATTGGGCACCAGCAGGCCAATGGTGGCGGTGCTGCGTGCTTTCAGCGAACGCGCCACGGCGCTGGGCACGTAGTCGAGCTTGGCAATGGCCGCCTCGACCTTGAGCCGTACCGGCTCGCTGACGGGCCGCGTCTTGTTCAGCACGTGGGACACCGTGGTGTAGGAAATGCCGGCCAACGCGGCGACATCTTTAATCGTTGCCATGACTCAACTCCGCTTCCGGGCACGCTGACTGCGGTAGGTGTCGAGCACCACCGCCACCACGATGACGGCACCGGTGATGATCCGCTTGGTCGGCTCGGTGGCGCCGATCTGCGCCAGGCCCGCCGCCAGCACCGAAATGATCAGTACGCCGAAAAAGGTGCTGATGACCGAACCGCGCCCGCCCATCAGGCTGGTACCGCCAATCACCACGGCGGCGATCACTTGCAGTTCCAGGCCGGAACCGGCATTCGGGTCCGCCGCTTCCAGGCGAGAAATCTGGAACAGCGCGGCCAGGCCGGCCAGCAGCCCCATCAGCGAGAACACCAGGATCTTGTAGGGTTTGGGATTGATGCCGGCCAGGCGCACGGCCTCTTCGTTGGTACCGATGCCAATCAAATAGCGGCCAAACACCGTACGCGTCAGCACCGCCTGGGCAACGATGATCACCACCAGGGCAATCACGAACGAGGGCGAGATACCCAGCGCCAGCGGGTCCGAGAGCCAGGCAAAGGCATCACCGATGTAGGCGGTGCGCGAGTCGGTCATCTGGTAGGCGACGCCACGGGCCATTTCCAGCACCCCCAGCGACACAATGAACGACGGAATACGCCAAGCCACGGTGATGGAGCCGGTAATGGTCCCGGCCAAGGCCGCACACGCCATGCCCAGCAACGCCGCCGGCAGCACGCTCCAGCCCCAGCCAAGAATGGCGACGCTGACCGCCGAGGCCGCCAGGGCCAGTACCGAGCCAACCGACAGGTCGATGCCGCCGATGATCAGCACGAAGGTCATGCCCACGGCCAGCACCATCAGGTCGGGGATCTGGTTGGCCAGGGTGCTGAAGGTGTTGTAGGACAGGAAGTGGTCGCTGAGCAGGGAAAACAGCACAATCATCGCCAACAAGGCGCCTGCCAGGCCCAGGTATGTGCCCAGGCCGAAATAGGTGCCGCTGCGCTTGGTCGCCGGCGACGCCTGAGGTACTGCGGAAGTTTTCATGCGAGGTTCCTGGGCGCTGTATCACTGACCAGCGCGTCGCGTTTTTGATAACCGGCGAAAGCCGCCGCCAGCAGTTGGTCCTGGGTCCAGTGGTCACGCTCGAACGTCTCGATCAGGCGCCCGGCCGACAGCACGCCTATGCGGTCACAGATCAGCATCAGTTCGCGCAGGTCACTGGACACCACCACCAGCGCCTTGCCCTGGCGGGTCAATTCCCCCAGCAAGGCGTAGATATCGAACTTGGCACCCACGTCGATACCGCGGGTAGGCTCGTCAAACAGCAACACCGAACAGTCGCGCTCCAGCCAGCGGCCAATCACCACCTTCTGCTGGTTGCCACCCGACAGCTGCGACACCAACTGATCCGGGCTGGAACTGCGAATGTGCATGGCCTCGATCTGGCGCTGGGCCAACTGCCGCTCGGCGCCACCGTTGACCACGCCACCGGCGGAAATGGCCGGCATGTTGCCCAGGGCGATATTGCCGCTGATGGACTGGGACAGCAGCAGGCCCTCGCCCTTGCGGTCTTCGGTGATCAGGGCAATGCCATGGGCCACCGCGTCGGCAGGCGAGCGGATGGCCGCCTTGCGCAACGGCGAACCGACCTCCACATGGCCACTGTCGGCGGCGTCGGCGCCGAAGATCAGGCGCAGCAGTTCAGTGCGCCCTGCGCCGATCAACCCGGAAATACCGAAGATCTCGCCCTGGCGCACGTCGAACGACACGTCCTTGACCTTGCCCGCGCGGCTCAGATTCTTCACCGCCAGTACCGGCGCGCCAATGTGCCGCTGCCCCAGGTCGATGTGTTCGCCCAGCTCGCGCCCCACCATCAGGTTGACCAGTTGCTCACTGTTGTACTGGCTCATCTTGTCCACGCACACCAATTGGCCGTCACGCAGCACCGCGATGCGCTGGGCAACCCGCGCCAGCTCTTCCAGGCGGTGGGAGATGTAGATGATCGCCACGCCCCGCGCCTGCAGGCGGCTGATTTGCTCAAACAGCATCTCTACTTCCCGCGAGGTCAGCATGGCCGTGGGCTCGTCGAGAATCAGCACGTGGCAATCGCCGATCAGGTTGCGGGCAATTTCCACCATCTGCTGGTGGCCGATGCCCAACTCGCCTACCGGCGTGTCGGGGTCGATGGCTTCCAGGCCAACCTGGGACATGGCCTGCAACGCCGCTTCGCGCAGGCGCTTGCGGCTGATCCAGCCAGCGCGGCTGGGCAGGTTGTCGAGGAACAGGTTTTCCGCCACCGACAGGGTCGGCAGCAGGTTGAGCTCTTGCATCACCATGCGCAC
>CAWFKX010000003.1:0-165444 GCA_963816515.1 uncultured Gammaproteobacteria bacterium
GCCCAGTGCTTCGGCGGCCGCACGGCTGCCCGGGCGGTAGGGCTGACCCTGGTACTGCATGTCGCCGACCGTGGCCGTTTCCAGGCCACCGATGATCTTGGACAAGGTACTTTTGCCGGCGCCGTTCTCGCCGGTCAGGGCCAGCACCTCGCCGCGCACCAGGCTCAGGTCGATGCCCGAGAGCACCGGTTGCGCATAGGTCTTACCGATACCACTGACCGAGAGTACGACGTTCGGGGCAGCAGCTGACATAGGAATTCTCCAGGCGCCCGCCCGTTACGGGCAGGCGCGGCAGTGCAGGAAGGGCTCAGGGCTTGGTCACCAGCTCGACCGGGGTTTCGATCACGCCATTGGCGGCGCCATCGATGGGTTCGTGCTTGATCATCTTCAACGCGGCCTGAATACCGAACACTGCCTGCTTGGCCGCGAACTGGTCGGCGGTGGCCAATACGCGGCCGTCCTTGAGCATCGGCTTGATGGCGTTGATGTTGTCGTAGCCCACCACTTGCACCTTGCCGGTCTTGCCAGCGGCGCGCACGGCCGAGACCGCGCCCAGGGCCATGCTGTCGTTACCGGCCAGCAGCGCTTTCAGGTCCGGGTATTCGTTGAGCATGGCCGAGGCCACGGCGTTGCCCTTGTCGATTTCCCAATTGCCGGACTGGGTGGAAACGATCTTCATCTGCGCAGCGTCCATGGCATCCTTGAAACCTGCGGTGCGCTGCTGGGCGTTGGTGGTGGTCGACACCCCCTCGATGATGCCCACCTGGTCACCGGCCTTCAGCTGTTTGGCCAGGTACTCGCCCACCAGGCGCGCGCCCTTGCGGTTGTCAGGCCCGACGAAGGGCACGCTGATGTTCTTGCTCTTGAGCACGCCCGCGTCCAACTGGTTGTCGATGTTGATCACCGTGATGCCGGCATCCATGGCTTTCTTGATCACCGGCACCAGGGCCTTTGAGTCGGCCGGTGCGATGACCAGCGCGTCGACCTTGGAGACGATCATCTGTTCGACGATACGAATCTGGTTGGCGGTGTCGGATTCGTCCTTGATGCCGTTGGAGATCAGGTCGAAATCGGCGGAATGGGCTTTCTGGTAGTCCTTGGCGCCGTCTTCCATGGTCAGGAAGAACTCGTTGGCCAGTGACTTCATCACCAGCGCGACCTTGGGCTTGGTGGTGTCGGCCAGGGCCTGGGACATGGGGGCGGCGGCGCAGACGGCAGCCAGAATGGAGACAGCAAGGAAACGTCCAGCGAATGGCAATTTCATGGGTCACTCCGATCTTATGATTATTGTGTGCAGCGGATGTGCGCAGGATCGTGCTGAAAGGATAAAGCAGGGATCCCTCAACGCAAACGTTTGCGTGAGTGAACTATGAGAACGCCGCGCGCCTTTGTCAACTGGCTACGCGGCAAAAGTGCGACGTTTTGACGCATCGAACGTCAAGTCGGAAGAAGTCCTACAGGCGGGCAAACCTCGCCTGCTCAAAGCATACCCCAATCAGCCGATTTCAGTCCTCAGGCTTGACCGTGGCCACCTCGTCGGCGCGCACCCGGATGTGCTTGCCGGACACATCGGTGAACTCGTAGAAGCCATCGGCGCTGTGGGTATCGGGCTTTGCGCGGGTGATGTACTGGGTGCCATTCTGCAGGGTGACCACAGTCTGGGTGGAGCAACCGGCCAGGGTGGCCGCCGCCATGGTCAGGCCGATCAGCAACAGGTTTCGCGTGCTCATCTGATTCTTCCTCGGGCAGTGAATGTGCGGTTCCTACGCATCAGAGCGCCAACCAAACAGAAAAATTTCGCCGCAACGCAGCAAAAGGGAAAATTCACGGTCAGAAGCGCTCTTCTTCAGTAGACCTGTTGCGAAAATGCCTACAGTAAAATACTGTATGCACGTACAGCACAATAAGGAATGCTTCGTGGCCAACACCTCTTCAGCCCCTTCCCCGCTCGACAGCTACCAACAACTGGGTCTGCGCATCTCGAAAATCATCAATGCACCGACGGCCCAGAAGGCCAAGTCGGCGCTGATTTTCAAGCTGGACCACGAATCGCCCGACGACTGGGCCCAGCTGCTGGAGGAGATCGGCGAAAACGACAACGTCACCCTTGCCTGGCGCGACGACGGCGGCGTGCAGATTTTCTGGGTTGTGCCCAAGGAAGACTGAGCCGGCATCGCTGCGCCTTTTACAGTGGCAGGTGCCTGCGATGGCCTGCCCCTCCCCTCGTTTTGATTGGAAATTTGCATGTTACGGAAATTAACCACGGCGCTGCTGGCGCTGATGCTTGTCTGCGGCCAGGCCTTTGCGGACGTGCGCATCGGCACCTGGAACCTGGAGCACCTGAGCGTGCGCCCCGGCAAGGACTTCACCAGCATCGCCAAGGTCGCGCAGAACGTCGACTTCCTCGCGGTGCAGGAGCTGATGAACGAAGACGGCTTGACCGCCCTGCAAAACGCACTGGAACAGGCCACCGGGAAGAAATGGTCGGCCATGGCCTCCCACGCCACCGGGCGCAGTTCCTACAAGGAAATGTATGGTTTTGTCTGGCGTGATGACGCTGTCTCCTACGAAGACGGCGCCGTGACCTATCTGGACAAGGGCGATCACTTCGAGCGTGAACCCTACTCGGCGCGTTTTCGCAACCTGAAGGACAACACCACCTTCGTCGCCGCCACCGTGCACATCCACTACGGCAAGACCGTGGCCGACCGCACCAAGGAAATCGCCGTGCTGGGTGACTACTGGAGCTGGCTCAAAAGCGTCTACGACGGCAACACCAACATCATGCTGATGGGCGACTTCAATACCCCGCCCACCTCCACGGCGTGGGCCGGCCTTCGTGCCAGCGCGCGACCGCTGATGCTGCAGGGCGCCAGCACGCTGTCGACCACCGATGGCCAGTTCTCCAACCTCTACGACAACATCTTCGTGTCGAACGAAAGCACCATCAACGTCAAGAGCGTGCAGGTATTCGACTACCCCAGCTACCTGAAGATGAGCAACGCCAAGGGCCGCTCCAGCGTCTCCGACCACGCGCCGATCTTCCTCAACGCCGTGATGGGCGGCAAACCGACCGGCAAGGTTGCGCCCTTCGCGGCCGCCAAGCCCGCCGCCAGCGCTCCTGCGCAGCAGGTCGCCAGCGCCGCCGCCAGTACCGGCGCGGTCCGCGGCAACCGCACGTCCATGACGTACCACCGTCCGGACTGCCCGTCGTATGGCTCGATTGCGGCGAAGAACCGCGTCGAGTTCGACAGCGAGGCTGCGGCCCTTGCCGCGCACTACCACATTGCCGGTAACTGCCGCTGAGGCGGCGCCGACACCCACGCTTTCAACCGATATTCACTGTGAGGGTCTATGCGACGCCTGGTAATAACCTTGATGGGGATGATGTTGATGGTGGCCGCGGGCGCGGCTTCGGCCAGGAACCTGAATCGCCATGATCTCGAGATGTGCCGGTGGGGCGCCGACATGGCGCGCCAGGCCCAGCAATCGAAAATGTCGGGGGTGACGCTGTACAGCGCCCGGCGCAAGCTGGAGCACCGCCACTTCAACCAGCCGTGGATGCGCAAGATGGCTCTGGGCATCACCGACCAGACCTACCACAGCCGCTCGCGGCTGCGGCCAATGGCGGTCAAGCAAACTTACTACGAAGGCTGCATCCGCCACGAAAAGGCGCGCCGCTGAGTGAACCGGCGGCTGCCTTCGCGGCAGCCGCTACCCCAGCGCCGGACGCAAGCGCGCCATGGTGTAGACATTGACCAGCCGGCCATCGCGCACTGCGTAGTCGCGCAACTCACCCTCGATCTCGAAACCGAATTTGCGGTACAACGCCAGCGCCGCCTCGTTGTCGATGAACACCGTCAATTCGACCCGCCGCAACGCCATCCAGTTATCCGCCACGTCCAACACGGCGGCCATCATCCGACTGCCAATGCCCTTGCCGTGCCAGGGTTGCGCCACACCCATCGCCAACGATCCGCTGTGGGCCAGGCGCACGCGCTCGTTCTTCCACAGCGAGCAGTGACCCACCACGTGCCCCTGGGCCAACGCCACCAATGCTGCCCGCCGCTCGGCCTCGGCACCGACCGCCAGGCGCTTGTTCCACATTTCCACCGTGGGCCAGGGCAGTTGCAACACCTGCCGGGCGACGGCGGGGGCGCCATACAGCTGGGCCAGGCCTTGGGCATGATGGGGCGCTGCGGCCTCCAGGCAGATGTCGTCGACGGTTCCATTCACGGGCCACACTCCTTGTCAGTGAAGCCCGAGTGTAGGGGACCGTTGGTCGCCTTGGCCAGTCAGTTAGCCTGGTGCTCGACCACCACCGACTTGATGCCCTGGGACGCCAGCAGTTGCGCACGTTTTTGCTCGGCTTCTTCCTTGGTCTGGAAAGGCCCCAGGTACACCAACTGCTTGCCATCGCGCTGGGTGACACTGGCGACAAAGCCGTTCTCGATCAGGCGCGAGGTCATGTCGCTGAGCGCGCCCATGTTGGCGCCATCCACGACTTGCACTTCCCAGCCACTGGCCGACGTAACGGCTGCGGGCGCGGCGTCGCTGCCTGCTACCTCCTGGCCTTCGCCGCACACGGCGCGCACCTTGGGGTTGTTGCCGTCTTCATCGATGACCGCGGTAAACCCATCTTCGGTCTTGATGGCCGCGTAGTTGCGATAGCCTTCGAACTTGCCCGACGCGTCCTTTTGCCGTACCTGCCCACAGACATCGCCCTTGGGCGTGGTGCGCACGTTGGTGAAACGTGCCGTCTTGGGATTGTCCAAGTGCAGCAGCACCGCCTTGGCCGACTCTTCCACGGCACTGCCACAACCGGCCAGCATCAGCACAGCACCCACCACCATCAATTTGCGCACACGCCACCTCCCGAAAATGATGGGTCGATTTTACCACCGATCGTCGTGTGCCGACGGCGCCGGGCTAACAGATGCGCCCCGCAACGGTCTGCATGCAACATGGGGACACGATTTTGAAGCCCTGCAGGCAGGACTCGCGATGAAGTTGCTGACACTGATCGTGCTGTTGTTCGTGGCCTTGATCCTGCTGGCGGCTGCGCTGAACGCCGCCGCGGCCACGCTATGAGTGCAATGCGCTTCCCGCCGCTGCCCGGCTGGTCGATAATGCGCAGGCTTTCAACGCCTATAGAGACCACCATGATTGCCAACGAAGCCCGCAGCCAGCTCGCCCTGGAAAAATTCGCCGCCAGCCAGCCGCAGCTGCTGGACGAAATCAAGGACCTGAGCCCCCAGGAGCAACAGCAGCAAATTCAATGGGCCTTCGACGACCAGGCCGAGGAACAGGGCATCGAGCCCTGGGAACTGACCCTGGAGCTGATTGCTACCTCCCCGGAAGAACTCAAGGCCATGCGCCTGGAAGTGCACCAGGAGGTCGCCGAGACCCTGGGCATGAGCTGGGAAGAATACTGTTCGTTCAACGAAATCGAGCTGTAAGGCCAGCGGCCCCGTGAACCACGGGGCCAGCCAGGTCTCACATGCAGTATGCGCCCTGCGCGGGCATAACCTGGAGGCCACCCCATGAACCCGGACCCGGAATTCGACCACGGCGACGAAGCACCGCTCAACGACGCCGATGAAGGCGAGGCCAACCTGGACACGCAAGAAGTCCTGCCCGACGAGCCGGAGATTATCGAGGACGAAGGCATCAACGGCGTCGACTAGACCCCGGCGCTAACCATGGGCCACCGCGGGCACCGGCAGGTCGCCGGTTCCGCGATATCGCACCACCACCCCGCGAATCTTGTGGTCATGGCGCAATGAGTCAAGCGTGTGCGTGGCCTCGGAGCGCGAACCGAACGGCCCCACATACACCCGACTGACGTTGTCTTCACGCGCCACGTAGGGCGAGTACCCGAAACCGGCCAGCTTCTGGCTGATCAGCCGTGCCGACTCCGGGCTGGTAGACGCCAGTTGCACTGACCACCGCACCCCGGCAATTTCACCACTGCCTTTCGCGGCAGCCACCGCCACCGGTGCTGCCGCCACAGCAGGCGCAGGGACGGCCGTCAGCGGGTAGCCACATGCCTTCGCCGCATCGGCGTTGGTGGACTGCGGGTCCAGCACAACCTCGAAGCCATCAGGGCCCTTGCGCGCCAGGTAATTGCCGAAGCCCGAATAAGCGCCATAACTGTTCTTGCCATTGACCTGGCCGCAGACACTGCCATCAGACAGCTCACGGTCCTCGCGAAATTTCGCCGACTCCGGGTCCATCAACCGATAGGCCACGGCCTTATGGGCATTCTGTACAGCGCTGTCACCACAACCGGCCAGCGCCAGGGCAACCATCAGAAGGGAAAGTGTGCGCACGATGAGACCTCCACGAGGGGACTGCACCCTTGATTCTAGCAGCGCCGTACCCGCGAGCAGCACGATCGATACCAGAGCTGACTTGACTATAGGCTGCATTGCCGATGGGCGACAAGCGGTCTAGGGCGGTGGTTTGGAGAGTTTACTTCCGCCCCCCGTCGGTCACTACAGGCAGGTACTCAACGCCGCCAGACGCTGATGGGCCAGTGCGCTGCCCTGTTCGGCAAAGTAGCTCACCGAACTGCCGGTACCGGCCTGGCGCACGTCGGCGAAATTCTTCGAGTCGATCATCACGGTCAGGCTGCCGTCTTTCGCAGGCTCGGTATGAGAATCGGCGGCGGCACCCGACAGCACTTCATCCTGCCAGGAGTACTCGATGCACTGAGCCACGTCCTTGGCCGGCTTTTGCGACGTGAACGAGCGATAGGCGCCTTGGCTACGCGCCTGGTCCATGTTCGCCGACATGCAGCCGCCCAGTGAAACCAGCAGCACGGCGCTCAACAGCATTCGCATAGTGTTCCCTCTTGATTGATGTGGGGCGGGACTTTATCACCTGCGGAGCACCGTGGCGTACTCGAATGATGGCGCGGCACTTCAAGCGCTTGGCTTTTCGGCGGACAAACAAAAAAGGCGACCCTTCCGGATCGCCTTTTTCACACCGCCCAGCAGAGCGGATTTTGTTTGGTAGGCGCGATTGGACTCGAACCAACGACCCCCACCATGTCAAGGTGGTGCTCTAACCAACTGAGCTACGTGCCTGCTGTGAGGCGGTATTCTACGTATTTATGCGGGGCTGTCAACGGGTTTTTTAGCTAACCCACTGAATAACCGCCATTTTTATAAAAAACAGGCTTTCAAGTTAGCGCTGGAATCCGGATTTCATCTCAGGTACGATTCGCCAACACGTCAAAAATATAAAACAGAGGTTGCAGCAATGGCGAACACCCCCTATCCACAGTCCTACTACGCCGCATCAGCCAATGCCGCGCCTTCACGCCCATCCTTGCAGGATGAAGTGCAAACTGACGTGTGCATCATCGGCGCTGGCTACACCGGTCTGTCCAGCGCACTGTTTCTTTTAGAGAACGGCTTCAAGGTCACCGTTCTCGAGGCCGCCAAGGTCGGTTTCGGCGCTTCGGGCCGCAATGGCGGGCAGATCGTCAACAGCTACAGCCGCGACATCGATGTCATTGAACGCACCGTGGGCCCCAAACAGGCGCAACTGCTGGGTCAGATGGCGTTCGAGGGCGGCCGCATCATCCGTGAGCGCGTGGCCAAGTACAACATTCAGTGCGACCTGAAGGACGGCGGCGTGTTCGCAGCCATCACCAGCAAGCAGATGGGCCACCTGGAATCGCAGAAGCGCCTGTGGGAACGCTTCGGCCACACCCAGCTGGAACTGATGGACCAGCGCCGCATCCGCGAAGTGGTGGCGTGCGACCAGTACGTGGGCGGCATGCTGGACATGAGCGGCGGCCACATCCATCCGTTGAACCTGGCACTGGGCGAAGCCGCGGCAGTGGAGTCGCTGGGCGGCACGATCTATGAGCAGTCGCCCGCGGTGAAAATCGAGCGCGGCGCCAACCCGGTGGTGCACACCCCCCAGGGCCGCGTGCGCGCCAAGTTCGTGATCGTCGCCGGTAACGCCTACCTGGGCAACCTGGTGCCGGAACTGTCCTCCAAGTCGATGCCGTGCGGCACCCAGGTGATCACCACTGAACCGCTGAGCGACGAGCTGGCCAAGACCCTGCTCCCCCAGGACTACTGCGTCGAAGACTGCAACTACCTGCTGGACTACTACCGCCTGACCGCCGACAAGCGCCTGATTTTCGGCGGCGGCGTGGTCTATGGCGCCCGCGACCCGGCCAACATCGAGGCGATCATTCGCCCGAAAATGCTCAAGGCCTTCCCGCAACTCAAGGACGTGAAGATCGACTACGCCTGGACCGGCAACTTCCTGCTGACCCTGTCGCGCCTGCCACAGGTCGGCCGCCTGGGCGACAACATCTATTACTCCCAGGGCTGCAGTGGCCACGGTGTGACCTACACGCACCTGGCCGGCAAGGTGCTGGCCGAAGCGCTGCGCGGCCAGGCCGAACGCTTCGATGCGTTCGCCGAACTGCCGCACTACCCGTTCCCCGGCGGCCAGTTGCTGCGCACCCCGCTGACCGCGCTGGGCGCCTGGTACTACAGCCTGCGTGACCGCCTGGGCGTGTAATTGCCCCGCAAGAAAAACGGCACCGCGAGGTGCCGTTTTCGTCAGTGACTGCCCAGCGCCCGGGTCGCCTGCGCCGCCGCCTGCTCCTGGCCGGCCTGGCCCAAGTCGTTGGCGGCTTTCAACCAGCGCTGACGGTCGACACTGGCCGGTAATTGGCCCGGCTTCTGGATCAGCACGGCCCAGTGCCCGGCGTCTTTCCAGGCCGAGTTGAAGCCGGCGAAGTCCATCAGCTTGCGCCGTTCGTCACCCGAACGCAGCAGCACGTGTTGTTTGTAGCGGTCATAACCGACCAGCAAGGCATAGCGCGGGTGGGTCCAGAACGAGCCTTCCATGTAGCGCACCAGCACCGGGTTACCGGCCGCCACCTGGGTAAACAGGGCCGGCAGATCATCGTCCAGGGGGTAGACCACCATGCCGTATTCCTGCGCCGTCGCCTGCAGCGAGGCTTGCAGCTTGTCTTCGCCACCGGGCAAGTGCAGCGACTTGTCGAGCAGCCCCGGGGTAATCACGATGCCTTGCTGCGACAAGGCGCTGGCCAGGGCCAAGGAGGCACCCTGCCCGGCGTCACCGCGAAAGAACGGCACGCTGCTGAGCTCGACCCGGTCCGGCAAGCCCTTTATCGGCGGCGCCGGCGGCTTGTGGCCGGCACAACCGGCCACGGCCAGTGCCACCAGCACAGGGGCGAACAGTTTGACGACGGTGCTCTGGAATCGGGCAAGTCCCTGCAAAATAGCCTCACTCTGGGGTCGAACGCCGCCCATGGGCGGCCGGGGCCCTGATGATAGGCCGGTGCACGGCCTGGGGTATAGCGTTTGCACGCAGTTTCACCCGCACCATAGAGCCAATCAGCCCAAGCGCTGCGACCTTTGGTCAATAGCCTGAAACATGGCACCGACTAGACTGGTCTTGTGTAAGACCGTCGCTGCCTTCAGGAGGCACTTGTTATGAGCCTGACCATGGCCATCATCATGATGATCGGCGCCTGGGTTCTGGTCGCCGCCGCCATGCTGTGGGGCGTGATGCGTATCGCGCGTCGCCATCATCATCCGCTGCCACCGGCCCCCGCGGCCACACCGCTGGAAAAGCCCCGCACGCCGCCGGCTTCAGCTCAGCCCTTGTAGTTCGCGCTTGCGACGAGCTCGGCGCGACAACATGTTCAAGCCCTCGATCAGCGCCGAGAAGGTCATGGCGGCGTACACGTAGCCCTTGGGCACGTGAGCACCGAAGCCTTCGGCGATCAGGGTCATGCCGATCATGATCAAGAACCCCAGGGCCAGCATCACCACGGTCGGGTTGTCATTGATGAAGCGCGCCAGCGGCTCGGCCGCCAGCAACATCACCAGCACGGCACTGATCACGGCGATTATCATGATTGGCAAGTGCTCGGTCATGCCCACGGCGGTGATAATGCTGTCGATGGAAAACACCAGGTCGAGCAGCAGGATCTGACAGATAGCGCCGACGAAACCCACAGCCACTTTACCGCCCATGCTGGCCTCTTCCTGGGCCTGGGGATCGACGCTGTGGTGAATTTCCTTGGTGGCCTTCCACAACAGGAACAGACCGCCAGCGATCAAGATCATGTCTTTCCACGAGAATGCCTGGCCGAACACGTCGACCACCGGCTCCGTGAGCTGAACGATATAGGCCACGGTGCTCAACAGGCCCAGGCGCAATACCAGCGCCATGGCGATACCCACGCGGCGCGCACGCGCCTGGAACTGGCGAGGCAACTTGTTGGTGAGAATCGAAATGAAGATCAGGTTATCGATGCCCAGCACGATTTCCATGACCACCAGGGTGGCCAGGGCAATCCAGGCGGTGGGGCTTGAAGCAAGTTGCAGAAGGTAGTCCATGGCGATGGGGCTCATGTGTTCGAGTTGACAGGGTGCAGTCTAGAAAACTAAACACTTCAGGAAAATTCGTATTTTTCACGTATATAATTCGGTTTTTACGAATCGAGAATCGCGATGCTCAACTATCGTCAATTGCACTACTTCTGGGTGGTGGCCAGGACGGGCAGCGTCGCCCGGGCGGCCGAGCAATTGAACCTGACACCGCAAACCATCAGCGGCCAGATCACCCTGCTGGAGCACAGTGTCGGCATCGAACTGTTTCAGCGCGTCGGTCGCCAGCTGGAGCTGACCGAGGCCGGGCGCCAGGCACTGCCCTACGCCGAGCAAATGTTTCAACTGGGCAACGAACTGCAGACGCTGCTGCGCACGCAACCCGGCCAGCAGCCGCTGGCCTTGCGCGTGGGCGTGGCCGACGTGGTGCCCAAGTCCATTGTGTACCGGCTGGTGGCGCCGAGCATGCAAATGGCCGAACCGGTGCATATCACCTGCCGCGAAGACAAGCTGGAACGCTTGTTGGCTGACCTGGCGGTGCAACGACTGGATCTGGTGATATCGGACCGCCCGTTGCCCGCGCACCTGGATGTAAAAGGCTATAGCCAGAAACTTGGCGAATCGGGCATCAGCTTTTTCGCCACCCCGGCACTGGCAGCGCGTTACGGCAAGGGCTTTCCCGCCAGCCTCAACGACGCACCACTGTTGATACCGGGGCAGGAAACCATGGTGCGCAGCCGTTTGTTGCGCTGGTTTGGCGAGCAATTGATCCAGCCGCGCATTGTCGGCGAATTCGACGACAGCGCGCTGATGCAGGCCTTCGGCCAATCCGGCAGCGGCCTGTTCATCGGCCCGAGCGTGATTGCCGATGAACTGCAGGCCCAGCATAACGTGCAACTGATCGGCCAGACCGAGGCGGTGCGCGAGTCGTTCTATGCCATTTCGGTGGAGCGCAAGGTCAGCCATCCCGGCATCGTCGCCATCACCGAGGGCGCGCGCCGGGAGCTGTTCAGCGAGCCTCAGGCCTGAGGCGCTACCGTGGCCTCATATCCTGAAGGCCTCAGTAGGCGCCCATGAAATCACGCTTGCCGACTTCCACGCCGTTGTGGCGCAGGATGTCGTAGGCGGTGGTGACGTGGAAGAAGAACTGCGGCAGGCCGTAGTGCAGCAGGTAGCTCTGGCCGTTCAGTTTCTTCTCTTTCGGGGTGCCTGGGCGCAGGACGATTTCGCGTTGTTCCTGACCATCGATCTGCGCCGGGGTCAGGCCCTCGATGAAACCCAGTACCTTGGCCAGCAGGGCGTGCAGGTCGGCGAAGCTTTGCTCGGTGTCCGGGAACGACGGTACGTCAACACCGGCCAGGCGCGCGGACACGCCCTTGGCGAAATCGACAGCGATCTGCACCTGGCGGGTCAGCGGGAACATGTCCGGGTACAGGCGCGATTGCAACAACACCGATGGCTCGATGTTTTTCGCAGCCGCGTGGTCTTCGGCTTTCTTGAGCACATCGCCCAGGGCCACAAGCAGTTGCTTGAAGACGGGAACGGAGGCAGCGTACAGAGAAATGCTCATGGGAGATCCTGATGAGGTTGACGGGCAGTGAACCGCCAATGATAGACCTGCGCCAGCGCGGCGTCCGGTATTTTATTGCATACTGGCGCCTTTGTTGACCTTACGCCCACGGAGCGCACCATGTCCGCTGAACACGAGTCCCCTTCCACCGCGCCGGTGTTGAGCGCTGCCGAAATCCGCATCCTGGGCGCACTGATCGAAAAACAGGCCACCAACCCGGAAACCTACCCCCTGACCCTCAACGCGCTGGTGCTGGCCTGCAACCAGAAAACCAGCCGCGAGCCCGTAACCAACCTCACCCAGGGCCAGGTCGGGCAAAGCCTGCGCGCCCTCGAAGGCCAGGACATGACCCGCCTGGTGATGGGCAGCCGCGCCGACCGTTGGGAACAGCGCCTGGACAAGGCCCTGGAACTGGTACCGGCGCAACTGATACTGATGGGCCTGATGTTCCTGCGCGGCCCGCAGACGCTCAACGAACTGCTGACCCGCAGCGGCCGCATGCACGACTTCGACGACACCGAGCAGGTGCTGCACCAGCTCGAGCGCCTGATTGCCCGCGGTTTCGCCCTGCACCTGCCACGCCAGGCCGGCCAGCGCGAGGACCGCTACACCCACGCCCTGGGCGACCCGGCCGACATGGAAGCGATACTCGCCGCACGCCAAGGCGGTAGCGAGCGCGCCACCGGCAGCAGCAGCGGGGTTTCGCTGGAGCGCATCGAAGAACTGGAGGCACGCATCGCCGCCCTGGAAGAGCGGCTCGCGCGCCTGGAGTGATCAGCCGCGGGCGTACTCGGTGGCCTGGCGCACCTGCTCGGCCGTCGGCCGCACGCCGGTGTACAGCACGAACTGCTCCAGCGCCTGCAGGGCAATGACCTCAAGGCCGGTGATCACCTGCTTGCCCAGCGACTGCCCCAGCAGCACCAGCGGCGTCTGCGCCGGCAATGCCACTACGTCGAAGACAATCTGCGCGGCGTGCACCGCGTCAGCGGCGAACGCCAGGTCGTTGGCTTCGGCACCGCCACTCATGCCGATCGGCGTGACGTTGACCAGCATCTGCGGGCGCAGGTCGCCCAGTTCCGCGCGCCACTCGTAGCCCAGCTGCTGCGCCAGGGCCGGGCCGCTGTGCGGGTTGCGCGCCACCAGCGTGCCGTTGGCAAAGCCGGCATCGCGAAACGCCGAGGCCACCGCCTTGGCCATGCCGCCGCTGCCGCGCAGGGCAAACGAGGTGCCTGGCGACAGATTGTGGCGCTCAATCAATTGACGAATGGCGATATAATCTGTGTTGTAAGCCTTTAAATGGCCGTTATCATTGACGACGGTGTTGATCGACTGAATGGCTGCCGCCGACGCATCCATCTCATCGACCAGCTCGATGCACGCTTCCTTGAACGGCATCGACACGCCGCAGCCCCGGATCCCCAGGGCGCGGATACCCGCAACCGCTGCCGGCAGATCGTTGGTGCTGAATGCCTTGTAGTAAAAATCGATACCCAACTGTTCATACAGATGGTTGTGAAAACGCACGCCGAAATTGCCCGGGCGCCCCGCCAGGGACATGCAGAGGACGGTGTCGCGGGTTGGAATCATGGGCATTGCAAGGCTCCATCACTGGCATGTAACTGAGTAGTAAGGACAATGTAGTTTCAGACCTTACACAAAATTTACCAAACACAGTCGCAGATTCTTACAAATCCGCTGTCATAGTAGTGCGACAGTCCTTGGATCAACCATCCGGTCCCGGGTACTGGAATCGTAATATGAGGAACAAGTCATGATTCGTCAGCTTCCCAAGATTGCCTTGCTGATCGGTGCTCTCGCCGCAGCCGGCCAGGCGTCCGCCCATGGCGGTGGTGGTCCAGGTGTGTTGGGTGCAGTAATAGGTGGCGCTGTTGTCGGCGCTGTGGTGACCTCTGCCCTGACCCCACGCGAAGTCGTGGTACAACAGCCGGTCTATGCCGCACCGCCACCACCGGTCTACGTCGCGCCGCCGCAACCGGTGTACTACGCACCGCAACCGGTGGTCTACGCCCAGCCGGTGTACGCGCCGCCACCGCCGCCACGCTACTACGGCCCGCCACATTACTACTACGGTCGTCCGGGCTGGTAAGTGACATCGCCACCGCCAGCCGCCCATTGGCGGCTGCGGTGAGCTGATGTAAATCATCAATGATCACTATTGAAAGCGGTGATTTCTCGATGCTCCTGCGTCGCCCTATGCTGGGCTCACGTTATGCAGGAGTCACCCATGAACACCGTCAGCATCATGTCAGTCATCGGCAGCGCGGTACCCGCCAACCTTCGCGACCTGGGGTTGCTGGCCTGCTGGTATGTGGTCAGCGATGGCGTACCCGTAAGTGGGCCGCTGTTGTCACGCGATCAGGCGCAAGCGCTGTCGCAGACGCTGAAAGACAAGGCCAGTGCCATCGTCATGCACTGACCGAGCCGAATTTACCCTGTGCGTTGCTCTCGCACCCCCTTGCCCCGCCACGGATCGTCGCGGGGCTTTTTAATGGGCGGCAGATAAGCGTGACACCCTTACCTGAAGGTACTCAGCCGCGCTCGGCCATCAACGCATTGGCCTGGGCGCGCTGGGTGAGCTTTTGCAGACGCTTTTCCAGCCCCTGCAGCACAGCACGGTCAGAACGGCCGCTTTCCAGTTCGTCCACCAGGGCATTGACCACCTGGCGCAACTCATGGGCAATCACGATGCGGTCGTCGTTGTTGTCCCGCTTGTGGGACTCGAACAGCCGATGCAAGTAGTCCTGCAATACCGCCTGAATCCGGTGGCGGTCCGTGGCGCGCCAGTGCGCCAGGCTCACGCCCACCTGGTTGAGCAACTCCTGGAACTCCAGCACCAGGTACTGCAGGCGACGGGCATGGCCCACCTGCTCTTCACGCCACTTTTTCTGCTGGGCCGCCACGTCCTGCTTGCGCTGGATGGCCGGTACCGCGATGGCCAGCATCAAGGCAATGACCACTGCCACCGCCTGGATCCAGGCCAGCGCGTCCAGTGGCTTCTGAATGAATGCACACAACAGCAGGACCACCGCGATGACGCTGCCCCACAGCAGCAGAGCCCTGTAATCGTTGCTGATGAAACCCTTAAGCATTGCGCGACTCCCGAGTCGTTTTCGAACGTTATAGGTAGGGAACACTCGCCGAACCGCACTTGGACGGCGGCCGAACATGAAATAACACTTTTATTTTTTTATTACAGGGGTTTAAGCCCGCCGAGCAATCGACAGTAACCGAGCCATACTCATAAAATGTCACGTTTTTTCAAGAAGAACCCGTTGTAAACGGCTTATCTACTTTTTAGCGAGCGCTACACGTGAAAACCTCCCTTTCGATCTTGAGCCTGTTGCTTGTTCTGACAGGTACTGCTGCCGTCACGTCGAACGCTGTTGCCACCGAAAAACCTGTTTCCCAACGCGATCCTTCCCAGCTGCACCTGGCTTCCGGCAGCGCGCTGCTGATCGACCTGGACACCAACAAGGTGATCTACGAAAACCGCGCCGATACCGTGCTGCCCATTGCCTCGGTGTCCAAGCTCATGACGGCCATGGTGGTACTGGACGCCAAGCAGGACATGAACGAGATGATCGATGTCGACATCAGCCACACCCCGGAAATGAAAGGTGTGTTCTCGCGCGTCAAGCTGGGCAGTGAGCTGACCCGTCATGACATGATGCTGATCGCGCTGATGTCTTCGGAAAACCGTGCCGCGGCCACCCTGGCCCATCACTACCCGGGCGGTTACAACGCCTTCATCAATGCCATGAACGCCAAGGCACGTAGCCTGGGCATGACCCACACCCATTACGTGGAGCCCACGGGCCTGTCCACCAGCAACGTGTCCACCGCCCGCGACCTGAGCAAACTGCTGATCGCCGCCCAGCACTACCCGACGCTGCGCGAGCTGAGCACCACTCGCGAAAAAACCGTGTTCTTCAAGAAGCCCAACTACAGCCTGGGCTTCCATAACACCGACCACCTGGTGAACAAGAACAACTGGGACATCCGCCTGACCAAGACCGGCTTCACCAACCAGGCCGGGCACTGCCTGGTGCTGCTGACCACCATGGGCAACCGCCCGGTGGCCATGGTCATCCTCGATGCCTTCGGCAAGTACACCCACTTCGCCGACGCCACCCGCCTGCGCAACTGGGTGGAAACCGGCCGCAGCACCGCGGCGCCTGCCGTGGCCCTGCGTTACAAAGCCGACAAGCACGGCCGCCAGGTCGACTGACGGCCCTGCCCCCTGACCACGGCCTGCCGTGGTCAGTGTTGGCGACTGGCTTGCTTGTGCGCCTGCTTGTGGGCGTACATGGCGGCGTCCGCCTCCGCCAGCAAGCGCTTGATGTTTTCATGCCTGGCCGGATCATATTCGATGCGCCCCAGGCTGTAGCGAATGTCGTAACCACGCTGGGCCTGCGCATTCTTGCGCGCCAGCGCATCCTTGAGCCGCTGCGCGATCAGGTCACCGTCCTGGGCATTGGAGCCCATCAACAGGGCGACGAACTCGTCACCGCCCAGGCGCCCTACCAGGTCCATCTCGCGCAACACTTCACGCAGCGTCTCGGCGAACGCCACCAGCGCCCGATCGCCCTCGGCGTGCCCCCAGGTGTCGTTGATCAGCTTGAAGTCATTCAGGTCGAAGAACAGCAGCGAAGCCGGCGTGTTCATGCGCTTGCAGATGCTCAAGGCATGCTCGGCCAGCGCTTCGAAACCGCGACGGTTGGACACCTGGGTCAATTCGTCGATGGTCGCCAACTGCAACGCCTCGATTTCCTGCTCGGCCATGCTCGCCAGGTCACGCAGCAAATCGCGCTCCTCGGCGTCGAGGATGCGCGGTCGCGAGTCGATCAGGCACAGCGTGCCGATTTTCGAACCGTTGCCCACGCGCAGCGGGCAACCGGCATAGAACCGGATGTGAGGGGCGCCAGTGACCAGCGGGTTGTCGTGGAAACGTTCGTCGTTGGTGGCATCGGGGATCATCAATACCTGATCACCGAGAATGGCGTGGCCGCAGAACGAGATGTCCCGCGATGTTTCGCTGACACCCAGCCCCTGACACGATTTGAACCATTGGCGGTTACTGTCTACCAGGCTCACCAGGGCGATAGGCACGTCGAACAGCCTGCGGGCGAGCCGCGTCAAGCGGTCGAAACGCTCTTCTGGGGGCGTGTCGAGGATGTTCATCGAGCGCAGGGTGGTGACGCGCTCAGGTTCGTTGACCGGTTTGGCGGGGGCCAGCATCGCAATACTCCACAGTTCAGACTCTGCTGATTTCGCTAAGCCTAGCCCATATGCGAGCAGTGACGAATACTGGCCCCGAAACATCATGCAGTGGTGTTGATGGTCGAACCGGTGGTGCTGCTACCCTCTTCGGTCAGGGCTTGCGACAGCTCAGAGGTCAGCGACGAGATCTGCGCGGTGGTGGAGGCCACTTCCGACTGGGCGCTGGCCACGGCGGCAGCCTTGGCGTTCTGATCCTGGATCTGCTGGGCCTTCTGCACAGCCTGCTCCTGGGCTTGCAGCTCTTTCTGCAGTTCGGCGATCTGCTTCTGCAGCTCGCTCACCGTGGTGCTGCTGGAGCTGCTGCTGTCGCTGTCGCTGCTGCTACCACCGCCACCGCCCGCACCCGCTGCGCCGCCTGCGGCGGTGGCCGTGGTGCTGGAAGTGGTGCTGGTGCTGGAACCGTCGGCGCTGGTGGTGCTGGTGGTGCTGTCATCGGTGCTGGCGGTGGTGGCAGCCGCGGATTTGGTCGCTGTCGTGGTTGCGATGGTCAAACCCGAGGAGATGTTGCTGATGGTCGACATGAGAGAAATTCCTTTAAGGGAAGATGGTTCACGTGTCATCGACTGGCCTGCCTGCAGCTTTAGAAATATCGTGTAACACACGAGATACGACACTTCTACAAAGCGGTGCGCAGCTGAAACCATTGATTTAGAGCGGTTTGTGGGAATAAGGTCTAGATGAAATAAACTTCAGCAAGGCGACAGGTAAAAATCGGCACAATGGCCACTCAACAGCCGAAATCCCAGGTACAACACCATGACACGCGTTTTGACCATCGAAGACGATGCCGTGACAGCCAAGGAAATCGTGGCCGAACTGAGCAGCCACGGCCTTGAAGTGGATTGGGTCGATAACGGTCGAGAGGGCCTGGTCAAGGCCGTCAGCGGCAACTACGACGTGATCACCCTGGACCGCATGCTCCCGGAGCTTGACGGCCTTGCCATTGTCACCACCCTGCGCACCATTGGCGTTTCCACGCCAATCCTGATGATCAGCGCCCTGTCCGATGTCGACGAGCGTGTGCGCGGCCTGCGCGCCGGTGGCGACGACTACCTGACCAAGCCCTTCGCGTCCGACGAAATGGCCGCCCGCGTCGAGGTGCTGCTGCGCCGTAAAAGCACCGTGGCCGATGTCGACACCACCCTGAAGGTGGCCGACCTTGAGCTGGACCTGATCACCCGCGAAGCCCGCCGTGGCGAGCAAGCACTGAACCTGCTGCCTACCGAATACAAGCTGCTGGAATTCCTGATGCGCAATGCCGGGCAGATCCTGACCCGCATGATGATCTTCGAAGAAGTCTGGGGCTACCACTTTGACCCGGGCACCAACCTGATCGACGTGCACATCGGCCGCCTGCGCAAGAAAATCGATCCGCCGGGCGCCATCGCGCTGATCAAGACCGTTCGGGGCTCGGGCTATGTCATTGCCGAACCCCTCTAAGGGCTGGCGCTCCTCCAGCAGTCGCCTGCTGGCGCTCTACAGTTTTCTCTTCGTGGCATGGAGCTGCATCCTCATGGGTGTGCTTTATTACGAAGTGTCGGACTACCTGAACAGCCTGGCGCGTCATTCGCTGATGCAGCGCCAGCACCTGTTCTCGCGTTTCAGCGGCCAGGCCCTGGACGACGCCCTGTCGGCCAGCGAGACCTTCGATAACCGTGCCTACGACGCCTACGGGCTGTTCGATGCACAGTTGCGCCCGCTGGGCGGTGATATCAAGGAAATACCCAAGGGCGTCGCCCTGGACGGCAACATCTATGAACTGGATGACTGCATCGACTCCGACGACCCCAAGCTACCCCAGCAAGGCTGCGACGCCGTGGCCATGGCCACCCAGGACGGCCGCTGGCTGGTGCTGGTGCGCGACAACGGTTCACTGTTCGCCGTGACGCGGATCATCCTGCACGCGTTGCTGTGGGGTGTGTCGCTGACCATTATTCCCGGTGCTGCGGGCTGGCACTTGCTGCGCCGGCGGCCTATTCGCCGGATTCGAGCGATCCAGGACAGCGCGGACGCCATCGTCGCCGGCGACCTGACCCAACGCCTGCCCTTGTCCAACCGGCGTGACGAACTGGACATGCTGGCCGCCATCGTCAACGCCATGCTCGACCGTATCGAGCGGCTGATGATGGAGGTCAAGGGCGTGTGCGACAACATCGCCCATGACCTGCGCACGCCGCTGACCCGGCTCCGGGCCCAGCTGTACCGCATCCAGCAGCAGGCCGGGGTAGATTCCGACCACGCCCTGCAACTCGATGGCGTGATTGCCGAGACCGACACGCTGATGGCGCGCTTCCGCGGGCTGCTGCGCATTTCCGAACTGGAAGACCACCAGCGCCGCTCCGGCTTCGTGGAATTTGACCCGCTGCCGCTGCTGCACGAACTGCACGACTTCTACCTGCCGTTGGCAGAAGAAGGCGACCTGCGCCTGGAGCTCGATTCGCCCGACGTGCTGCCCAGCCTGAACGGTGACCGTGCCCTGCTGTTCGAGGCCATCGGCAACCTGCTGAGCAACTCGATCAAGTTCACCCCGCCGGGTGGCGTGGTGGTGCTGCGGGCACGCAATGAACTGGACAGCACCTGCATCGAAGTGCAGGACTCCGGCCCCGGCATTCCCAAGGAGGAACGCGAGGCGGTGTTCCAGCGGTTCTACCGCTGCGACGACGAGAACACGCAGCCCGGCTTCGGCCTGGGCCTGTCGATTGTCGCGGCCATCGTCAACCTGCACGGGTTCACCCTTGAAGTGGGCAACAGCCAACAGGGCGGTGCCAGCCTGGCACTGCACTGCCGTCAAAGCAAAGCGCGAGTGTGATCGACATGAATCTGCTCTATATCGCCGATACCCGGGACGAACAGCTGCTGCGCGGCTTTGCTGACAGCGGCCAGCGCGTCGTCGAGGCCAAACCCCACGAAGCCGATTGGGCGCTGGCTGACAGCAATTACGGCTTTATCCTGCTGGACCTGCAACAGGCCCAGCCGGAACTGCTGGAGCGCTGCCTGGCGCGCAAGCGCAAGTCACGCGTGCTGGTGCTGCTGGCCGAGGACAATGCCCCGGCCAGGGTCGCGGCCCTGCGCAGTGGCGCCGAGCTGTGCCTGACCAAACCAGTGGTGTTCATCGAGCTGCAGGCGCGCATGCACGCCCTGGTGCGCGACCACCTGAGCCCCGCGGTGGACGCCGAGGCCGGTCTGTGGCTGTCCACCACGCGCCTGCTGTTGGGCCGCGGCGCCCACCAGCAACCGCTGACCGTCAGCGAGCAGCGGCTGTTGGCCATCCTCGCAAAGCGTCCCGGCGCGGTGAGTCGCGAGCTGATTGAAGAACAGCTGTGGGGCGCGGCCCACGACTCGCGCAGCGCCCTGATCGAACGCCACATCTGCAACCTGCGGCGCAAACTGGCGCGCCTGGATGCTCCCAACGCCTTGCAGACATTGCGTGGGTTCGGGTACAGCTTGCGTGAAACGGTGCATGTGCGTACTGATTGAAATCAACACCCACACAAGCCCTTGCTGCTTCACCCTCTGCTTTACCACAGACGAAAAAAAGGCCCTTCGCGCACTGCGCCAGGGCCTTGATTGACCGCGTGAATCTCAACCCGACATGCAATCGAAGTTGTCAGTCGACGCCACAGTCTTGCCATGGTCGTTCTTCAGGTCGGCGTGCAGGTTGGTGTCACCCAGGCTGCTTTCCACCAGGGTGTAGTGTTTGCCCGGCTTGAAAGCGGCGTAGTCGATGGTGGCGCGGCAGGTTTGGTCGTCCTGCTGGGCGGTGCTTTCTTCATACAGCAGCACTTCCAGCTTGTGTTCGCCCGGCTTCACCTGGAAATAGCGGCCATCCTTCAGGTTCTTGCCATCCACCTGCTCGGCGAGCATGGAGTTCTGGGTCTCTTCCTTCAAGCCAACCCAGGCGTCATTGGGGTTGGGCTGCGGCATCGGGCCCGCACAGGCCGAGAGCAGACCGACCAGCCCAAGCATGGGCACCAGCATTAGCGTTTTCGCATTCATGGGTATTCCTCAAACGTATTGGAAGTGGGCCTGCCCTGGCAGGTCGTTTTCGATCGATGCCAAGCTTGATGCTCGCCCCCTATCAACACCAATGAATCACCGTGAAACGAATTTCAGTTGCGCCATAAAACATCTTTCACCTTCATGAAAGGCTTGTGTTAGGTGGTTCCAGCAAGACTTGCCAGCATACGCAAACCCTTTGGAGGTTCCTGGCATGCTAGGGCTGGTAAAGACCGCATTGCTCAAGCCATACACGTTTATCGTGTTGGCGATATTCATCTGTATCATCGGGCCCCTGTCCGCGATGCGGACCCCTACCGACGTATTCCCCGACATCGGCATCCCCGTGATCGCCGTGGTCTGGTCCTACACCGGCCTGTCGCCGGACGCCATGGCCGGCCGGGTGATCTACACCTACGAACGCTCGCTCAGTACCACGGTAAACGACATCGAACACATCGAGTCGCAGTCGCTGCCGGGCATGGGCATCGTCAAGATCTTCTTCCAGCCTGGCGTCGACATCCGCACCGCCAACGCCCAGGTGACCGCGGTTTCGCAGACTGTGCTCAAGCAGATGCCACCCGGTATTACCCCGCCGCTGATCCTGAACTACAGCGCCTCGACGGTGCCGATCCTGCAAATGGCCTTCTCCAGCCCGACCCTGTCGGAAGCGCGTATTCGCGACCTGGTGCAGAACTCCATCCGCCTGCCGCTCTCGGCCGTGCCGGGCCTGGCGATGCCGACGCCCATGGGCGGCAAGCAGCGCCAGATCACCCTCGACCTGGACCCCCAGGCGCTGGCCGCCAAAGGTCTGTCCGCCCAGGACGTGAGCAACGCCCTGGCCGCGCAGAACCAGATTGTGCCGGTGGGTACCGCCAAACTGGGCAGCGATGAATACACCGTGCTGCTCAACAACAGCCCGGACGCCATCGAGCAGCTCAACGACCTGCCGATCAAGACCGTCGACGGCGCTGTGATTACCGTCGGCCAGGTGGCCCACGTGCGTGACGGCTCGCCGCCGCAGACCAACATCGTGCGCGTGGACGGCCGCCGTGCGGTACTGATGCCTGCCCTGAAAAACGGCAACATCTCGACGCTGTCGATCATCCAGGACATTCGCAACATGTTCCCGCTGATCAACGAGACCCTGCCGCCGTCGCTGAAAACCTCGATGCTGGGCGACGCCTCGGTGTTCGTGAAAGAGTCGGTGGGCAGCGTGGCCCGCGAAGGCATCATCGCCGCCCTGCTGACCAGCGCCATGATCCTGCTGTTCCTGGGCAGCTGGCGCTCGACCATCATCATCGCCGCCTCCATTCCGCTGGCGGTGTTGTCGGCCATCGCCCTGCTCGCCGTCAGCGGCCAGACCCTCAACGTGATGACGCTCGGGGGGCTGGCGCTGGCCGTCGGTATCCTGGTGGACGATGCCACGGTCACCATCGAGAACATCAACTGGCACCTTGAACAGGGCAAGCAGGTCAAGGAGGCGATCCTTGACGGTGCGGCGCAGATCGTCGGCCCGGCCTTCGTCTCGCTGCTGTGTATCTGCATCGTGTTCGTGCCGATGTTCATGCTGCAAGGCATCGCCGGCTACCTGTTCCGCCCCATGGCGCTGGCGGTGATCTTCGCCATGGCCTCCTCGTTCCTGCTGTCGCGTACTCTGGTGCCGACCCTGGCGATGTTCCTGCTCAAACCCCACGTGGTGGAAGGCGGGGAAGGCCGCCACCCCGACGAGCCGTTCATCAACCACCACGAAGGCGACCAGCACAAGCCCAAGCACAACGCCGTGGTGCGTGGCCTGCTGAGCTTCCAGGTCGGCTTCGAGAAGCGTTTCGGCAACATCCGTGACGCTTACCACGGCGTACTGGCGCTGGCGCTGGACAACCGCAAGCGCTTCCTGGTCGGCTTCATGATCTGCGTGCTGGCCTCGTTCGCACTGCTGCCGACCCTGGGCGAAGACTTCTTCCCGGCCACCGACGCGGGCGCCCTGTCGCTGCACGTGAGCCTGCCGGTGGGTACCCGCATCGAGGAAAGCGCGGCGGCCTTCGACCGTATCGAAGACCGTATCCGCCAGGTGATCCCGGCCAATGAACTGGACACCGTGATCGACAACATCGGTATCCCGCTCAGCGGTATCGACATGGCCTACAGCGCCAGCGGCACCACCGGCCCGCAGGACGGCGACATTTCCGTCAGCCTGAAGGAAGGGCACAAGCCCACCGCCGACTACGTGAAAACGCTGCGTGAAGTACTGCCAAAAGCCTTCCCGGGCAGCACCTTCTCCTTCCTGCCGGCGGACATCAGCAGCGAGATTCTCAACTTCGGTGCCCCGGCGCCGCTGGACGTGAAAATCTCCGGCCCTGACAACGACGCCAACCACGCCTACGCGTTGGAACTGCAACGCGCCCTGAAGCACGTTCGCGGCATCGCCGACCTGCGCATCCAGCAGTCCAACGGCTACCCGACCCTGCAAGTGGACGTGAACCGTGAACGCGCGAACGGCCTGGGCATTACTGAACGTGACGTGACCAACTCCATGGTGGCCTCGCTGGCGGGCAGCTCGCAGGTTTCGCCACTGTACTGGCTGAACCCGAAAAACGGCATCAGCTACTCCATCGTTGCCGCGACCCCGCAGTACCGCCTGGATAGCATGCCCGAGCTTGAAGCCCTGCCGGTGACCGGCGCCAACGGCCAATCGCAGATTCTCGGCGGCCTGGCCACCATCCACCGCGTCGACACCGCCGCCGTGGTCACCCACTACAACATCGAACCGACCCTGGACATCTACGCCAACGTTCAAGGCCGTGACCTGGGCGGCGTCGCCAGCGACATTCAGAAGGCCATCGACCTGGCCGCGCCACACCGCCCGAAAGGCGCGGTGATTACCCTGCACGGCCAGATCGACGCGCTGCACGAAGCTTTCAGCGGCCTGTCCCTGGGCCTGCTGGGCGCGGTGGTGCTGATCTACCTGCTGATCGTGGTGAACTTCCAGTCCTGGCTCGACCCGTTCGTGATCATCACCGCCCTGCCGGCGGCCCTGGCGGGCATCGTGTGGATGCTGTTCCTGTCGGGCACCTCGCTATCGGTGCCGGCACTCACGGGGGCCATCTTGTGCATGGGTGTGGCAACGGCCAACTCGATTCTGGTGGTCAGCTTCTGCCGGGAACGCCTGGCAGTCCACGGCGACGCCCTGAAGGCCGCCATGGAAGCCGGCTACACCCGTTTCCGCCCAGTGTGCATGACCGCCCTGGCGATGATCATCGGCATGCTGCCGCTGGCCATCTCCCAGGAGCAGAACGCCCCGCTGGGCCGCGCCGTCATCGGCGGTCTGATTCTGGCCACCACGGCCACCCTGCTCTTCGTTCCGGTGGTGTTCAGCCTTGTGCACGGACGCCGCACCGCTCAAGCTTCCGTTGGAGAAACAACCCATGTCGTCTGATACCCTACCGACCACGCAAAACAAGCCGTCGCGCAAGCGCCTGATGTTGTTGGGCGTCGGCGGGCTGACCCTGGCAGCGGTACTGGTGGCCAGCGGCCTGGCCGCCCGTACCCGCCACGATGACGCCGTAGCCAACTGGACCGAGAGCCAGTCGGTGCCGATCGTCAGCGTGTTCCAGCCGACCCACAACACCACCGGCGACACCCTGGTGCTGCCGGCCCACCTGGAGGCCTGGAGCCAGGCCATGATCCATGCGCGGGTCAGCGGCTACCTGAAAGACTGGAAAGCCGACATCGGCACGCCGGTGAAAGCCGGGCAGGTGCTGGCTGAAATCGACAGCCCCGACCTGGACCAACAACTGGCCCAGGCCCACGCCCACCTGCTGCAGCAACAGGCCGACGAGCAATTGGCGCAAACCAGCGCCGCGCGCTGGCAGCACCTGCTGAGCACCCATTCGGTCTCGCAGCAGGAAGTGGACGAAAAACTCGCCAACGCCGCTGCGGCCAAGGCCAACGTCGAGGCAGCACGCGCCGACTATGCGCGCCTCACCGACCTGTCCAACTACAAGACCCTGCGCGCACCGTTCGACGGCACCGTCACCGCGCGCAACACCGACGTCGGCCAACTGATCAAGGCCGACGCCGATTCCGGCCCGGACCTGTTCGAAGTGGCCGACACCCATCGCCTGCGCCTCTATGTGCCCGTGCCGCAGAATTATTCCGCGGCCGTGCGCCCTGGCATGCACGTCAGCCTGACCGTGCCGGAGCACCCAGGCGAGCAGTTCGACGCGCAGCTGGTGGGCAACTCCAACGCCGTGGACATGAAATCCGGCACCCTGCTGGCCCAATTCGTCGCCGACAACCCCAAGGGCGTGCTGCTCTCCGGTGACTACGCCGAAGTGACCCTGAAAGTGCCGGCCGGCAGCCAAGGCGTGAGCATTCCCGGCAGCGCCTTGATTTTCCGCGCCCAGGGCACCCAGGTCGCGGTCGTTGATGCACAGAAACACGTGCACTTGCGCAACGTGCACATCGGCATGGACCTGGGCGCCACGCTGTTCATCGATCAAGGCCTGGCCCCTACCGACCAGGTCATCGACAACCCGCCGGACTCCCTGCGCGAGAACGACCCGGTGAAACTGGCCGACGCAGGAGACACCCATGCCCCTAAAGCTTAACCGCCTGGTGGCGGCGATGGCCCTGGTGCTCCAGGGCTGCTCGCTGGCGCCGACTTATAAAGTGCCGGACGCACCCATTCCGCTGCATTACAGCGGCCCGTGGCAAGCCGCCAAGCCGGCCGACCACGTGCCGCAACAATGGTGGACGCTGTACCAGGACCCACAACTCAACGACCTGCAGGGCCGGCTGATCAAGGCCAACCCGGACCTGGCAGCGGCCCTGGCGCATTTCGACGCCGCCCAGGCCTACGCCAGCCAGCTGCATGGCGGGCTGTTCCCGGAAATCGGCGCCACCGGTTCGTCCGTGCGCCAGCGCCAATCGGAAAACAAGCCCCTGCGCGGCAGCGACCAGCCCAACGTGTACAACACCAATACCGCGGCCTTCACCTTGGGGTGGGACCTGGACTTCTGGGGCAAGGTACGCAACCGCGTGGCCGCCGGCGACGCCCAGGCCCAGGCCTCGGCCGACGACCTGGAAGTGGCCCGCCAGAGCCTGCAGCGCCAGCTGAGCAACCTGTACCTGCAACTGGCCGGGCTGGATGCACAGCAGGCCATTCTGAAAGCCTCGCTGGACGACTACACCCAGGCCCTGACCCTGACCCGCGACCGCTACGAAGGCAAGATCGCCAGCGAGCTGGACATGACCCGCGCCCAAAGCGAACTGGCCCAGGCCCAGGCGCAACTGGACGACGTGATCAACCAGCGCAACCTCACCGAGCACGCCATTGGCGAGCTGGTGGGCGAGCCGGCCACCAGCTTCAAACTGGCCGCCATCGGCAAATTCCCGGCCCTGCCGGACGTGCCGGCCGAACTGCCCAGCACCCTGTTGCAGCGCCGGCCTGACATTGCCGCCGCCGAACGCCGGGTGTTCGCTGCCAACGCCAACATTGGCGTGGCCAAGGCCGCGTTCTACCCCGACTTCAGCCTGAGTGGCTACTTCGGCGGCCAGGACATGGGCGTGGGCAATGTGCTCAGCGCCACCAACCGCTTCTGGGCCATCGGCCCGGTGGTCAACCTGCCGATCTTCACCGGCGGCCGCCTGACCGGTGCCGAAAACCAGGCGAAAGCCGAATTCGCCGAAGCCAGTGCCCACTACCGGGGCAGCGTGCTCAAGGCCCTGCGCGAGGTGGAAGACAACCTGTCGCAACTGCGTGATCTGAAGCAGGAAGCGGCGGACCAGCAAGCGGCAGTGGACGCCGCCACCCAGTCGCAGACGCTGGCCATGAACAGCTACGAAGCCGGTGCGGTGAACTACCTGGACGTGGTCACCGCCCAGACGGCGGCGCTGGATGCTCAGCGGCGGTTGCAGGATGTGCAGACCCGCAGGTTGCAGGCCAGTGTGGGGTTGATGGTGGCCTTGGGTGGGGGGTGGCAGCCGGACAAGTCCTGATCCTGTAGCGGGCTCAGGCGATGGAGGGCCGAGCCCAGGACTCTGTGGGAGCGGGCTCTGCCCGCGAAAAGGTCACCCGCGGCGTATGCTTCGCGGGCAGAGCCCGCTCCCACACATCGATATCAGCATTGACCGAATGCGATTAACTACCGGCGCCACCCTGCGCCTCTTCAAAGAAGAAGTCTTTCCAGCTCGCCGCCTTGTTCTTCAGCACCCCCAGCTCCTGCAGCTTGTCGGCATACACACCGGTCTTCTGCGGCACGATGGTGAAGTCGATCTCCGGATCATTGACGATTTTCTCCACCAGCTCCAACGGCAACTTCGACTGCTCCACACGGATATAGGTCTTGGCCGCTTCAGTCTTGTTCGCCTTGATGTACTGCGACGCCTCGGCCAGCGCGTCATAGAACGCCTTGTAGGTCTTGGGGTTCTCGTCGTGGAATTTCTGCGTGGTGTACAGCACGTTGAAGGTCGCCTGACCACCCAGCACGTCATACGAACTGAGCACCTTGTGCACGTTCGGGTTTTCCAGTTCCTGGTACTGGAACGGCGGGCTGGAGAAGTGCGCGGTGATTTCCGAGCCGCCGGCCATCAACGCCGAGGTGGCGTCGGGGTGCGGGATGCTCACCGAGTAGTCGTCGAAGCGCTTGAAGTTGTCGTTGCCGAATTCCTTGGCGGTTTCGATCTGCAAGGTGCGCGACTGAAAGCCCACGCCGGCGGCCGGCACGGCGATGCGGTCCTTGTCGGTGAAGTCTTTCAGGGTCTTGATGTTGGGGTTGTTGGTCAGCAGGTAGTTGGGCATGCAGCCCAGCGAGGCGATGGCCTTGACGTTCTGGCGACCCTTGGTACGGTCCCAGATGGTCAGCATCGGCGGCACACCGGCCGAGACCACGTCCAGGGCACCGGCCAGCAACGCTTCGTTCATGGCGGTGGCGCCGGAAATGCTGTTCCAGTCCACGGTAATGTCGAGGCCTTCTTCCTTGCCGTGTTTCTCGATCAGTTTCTGGTCGCGCACCACGTCCAGAATCAAGTAACCGATACCGAATTGCTGGGCGATGCTGATTTTGCCTTCGGCGTGGGCGCTGGTGCCAAGCACCGCGCCGATAAGGCCCAGGGCAATGGAGAGCCGGGAAAACGTGGCCATGTCAAATACTCGCTAACAGTGGAAAAAGAGGGGCGAATCAGCGCTGCATGCCCCATTTCTTGATGGTCAGGCGCTCGAAGGTGGCGAACAGCAGGTTTTCCACCAGCAAGCCAATGATGATCACTGCGGCCAGGCCGGCGAAGACCTTGTCGGTGTAGAGCTCGTTGCGGTTCTGGAAGATGTACCAGCCCAGGCCGCCCTTGCCCGACGAGGCACCGAACACCAGTTCGGCGGCGATCAGGGTGCGCCAGGCGAAGGCCCAGCCGATCTTCAGGCCGGCCAGAATCGACGGCAACGCGGCCGGAATCAGGATGTACCAGACAAAGCGCAAGCCGCGCAGGCCGTAATTGCGGCCCGCCATGCGCTGGGTTTCCGACACGGCCAGGAAACCCGAGTAGGTGTTCAACGCCAACGCCCACAACACGGAATGCACCAAGACAAAAATCAGGCTGTTGTCGCCCAGGCCGAACCACAGCAATGACAGTGGCAACAGCGCGATGGCCGGCAGCGGGTTGAACATGGCCGTCAGGGTGCCGAGCAGGTCACGGCCCAGTTGGGTGGACACCGCCAGCGTGGTCAGGCCGAAGGCCAGGACGATACCGATCAGGTAACCCTTGAGCAGCACCGTCAGGGAAATCCACACCTTGCTCAGCAACTCGCCTGAGGCGATGCCGTCGACGAAGGCATGGGCGGTCTGCAGGAAGCTGGGCAGCAGCAGGTCGTTGTTCTGGATGCGCGCCGCCACCTCCCAGAGGATCGCCAGGGCAATCAGGATCACGGTCTTGCGCACCCAGCCCTGTTGCCAGATGCGCTGGGCCAGGGAAATGTCGCGGGTCAGCGCGGCCTGGGTAAAGGGTTCAAGCGCGATTTCGTATTCTTCGCGCACAGGCGATTGCAGGCTCATGGCAAAACTCCGGAGTCAGTAGGCGATGCGGATGTCGTGGAAACCCAGGTCCTGCTCTATCGGCCCCTGGGCCTCGTCGAACAGCAACCGGTGAATCCGCTGGGCACTGGCCTGGAAGGCCACGCCGCCGAGGCTCTGCAAATCGTATTCGTGGCTGTTGATTTCGGCGCGTACCCGGCCCGGGTGCGGCGACAGCAACAGAATGCGGTTGCCCACCACCAGCGCCTCCTCGATGGAGTGGGTGACGAACAGCAAGGTGAAGCGCACTTCGTCCCACAGCTCCAGCAGCTCTTCCTGCATCTTGCGCCGGGTCAGGGCATCGAGGGCAGCGAAAGGCTCGTCCATCAGCAGGATCTTGGGCTGCATGGCCAGGGCGCGAGCGATGGCCACACGGGCCTTCATGCCACCGGACAGGGTGTGTGGGTAGGCGTTGGCGAAGGCGCTGAGGCCTACTTTTTCAAGGTAGTGACGCGCTCGCTCCTCGGCGTCCTTGCGCTTGAGGGTGCGCGAGGCCAACAGCGGGAACATGACGTTTTCCAGCACGGTTTTCCAGGCCGGCAACTGGTCGAACTCCTGGAACACCACGATGCGGTCCGGGCCCGGCTCGGTGACCACGGTGCCGCCCAGGCGGATTTCGCCTTCGCTGGGCTTGATGAAACCGGCCACGGCCTTGAGCAGGGTCGACTTGCCGCAGCCGGACGGGCCGAGCAGCACGAAGCGGTCGCTGCGATCGACTTCGAAGCTGACCTGATGGGTAGCGCGCACTACCCGCTCGGGGGTGCGGTATTCGAGACTGACGTTGCTCACGTGCAGCAGGACTTCAGGGGTCGCCTGATGGCCTGCCTGCGCAGGTAACACATCGCTGGCCGTGTGGCCTTGCAGTACAGCGTTCATGGTGACTCCCGGATCAGAACGGCGCATCGCCCTGGATAGTGGTGCGATACAGCTTGCGGCGCAGGTGCTCAGGCGTGCCGGCGGCCAGGTGAATCAGCGAACGGTTGTCCCAGAACACCATGTCGTGGGGCTGCCACTGATGGCGGTAAACGTTTTCCGGGCGCACGCTGTGCGCGTACAGCTGGTTGAGGATGTCGCGGCTTTCGTCTTCCGGCAGGCCAACGATGTGGGTGGTGAAGCCTTCACTCACAAATAGCGCCTTGCGGCCATTTTCCGGGTGCGTGCGCACTACCGGGTGGCTGACGGTCACCACCTGGGCCAATTGCTCAGGGGTCAGGGTAGGACGCCAGTTGGCGGCGTTCTTGCCTTCGCTGTAGCGGGCGGTGTACGAGTGCACGGCCAATTTGCCTTGCACGGCGTCCTGCAAGTGTTGCGGCAGGGTGTCCCAGGCGCGGTGCATGTCGGCGAACAGGGTGTCACCGCCCTCGCTCGGCAGCTCTTGCGCATGCAGCATCGAGCCCAGGCTTGGCAGCTCCTTGTAGGACAGGTCCGAGTGCCAGTACTTGCCCGCATCACCCAGGCCGACCGGCTGGCCGTTCTCGACAATGTTGGAAACGATGAGGATTTCCGGATGGTTGGCCAACAGGAACTGTTTCAGCACGTGAATTTGCAACACGCCAAAGCGACGGCTGAAATCGATCTGCTGTTGCGGGGTGATGCGCTGGTCGCGGAACACCACCAGGTGGTAGTCAAGGTGCGCACGGTGAATCCGGGCAAAATCTTCGTCATTGAGCGGCCGGCTCAAGTCCAGACCAACGATCTCGGCGCCCACCAGGCCTTGCAGGGGGCGGACTTCGAAGGTCTGGGAAGGCAGGGGGGCGAACGATAAGGCGGACATGCTGGGCTCCGGCTCTGGCTATTGAGTACGAGAAGGTAATGTGGAAACTCTATAGTCATAAGAACCGGAGTTTAAATATCGTTATTGCATAACGATATCACTGGAAATTGTGAGGGCCGTGTCTCGAACGAATGCCCATCGTGAATCGCTTCACATTTGATACACATCCATGGTGGCACTCTGGCCCACGTTTGCGATACTTTGGATCCATCCAAATTCAAGTGCTCAAGGAAAAGCCCTGAAATGCTGGTATCTCGCGAAATCACCCACCCCCTGCGTCCCAAGCTGACGTGGGAAGAAACCTGGCAGGGCCCGGATCAAGGATTGATCCGCTGCTGGGAAATCGGCCGTGAACGTGCCGAGAAAGTGCCGGAACTGGCGCAACAGTGCCGTGCCGGCGAATTGCCGGTGCTGGGCTGGAAAGGCGGTGTTGTTCGGGCGCTGAAGAAGAAGGAGAAATTCGGAGCGCTGAAGTACCTGGCGCAGTGGCAGGGGTTGCGCGGGGAGGACCTGCGGGTGCAGGTTGATCAGGAGGTGACGTTGACCTGCAGCCGTACGGGAATGATCGTGACCTTTACCCCGGATCGCGGCAAATACCTGAACCAGGTGGCCGACAATGACGATTGAGGGTCGCTGCCACGGAAAGTATATTCTCAGCAAGAAATCACTGAAAACCTCCATGGGTAACACCTAAAAAGCAAGCATTGGCACACCTTCAGCCAGTATCATCCTCGCTCCCCCCGTACGGATGAATGCTTATGTCCACCCTCGCCTCCCCTGACCGCGCCGCGTTGATTTCGGCGCGTATCGATCGCCTGCCCGCCGTGGCGACGGTGTGGAAGCTGGTGGCGCTGCTATCGATCGGCGGTTTTTTTGAGCTGTATGACCTGTTCCAGACCGCGTACATCAGCCCCGGGCTGATTCGTGATGGCATCTTTGCAGCGGGCAACCAGGGCGTGTTTGGCTTGTCTGACCAGGCAGCCTTCGCCTCGGCGACCTTCCTGGGCCTGTTTTTCGGCGCCAGCCTGCTCAGCCCCATCGCCGACCGCTTCGGGCGGCGGGCGATATTCACCTTTGCGCTGATCTGGTACACGGTCGCCACGGTGATGATGGGCCTGCAAAGCAGCGCTTTGGGGCTGATTGTGTGTCGCTTCCTGGTCGGCATCGGCCTGGGCATCGAACTGGTGACCATCGACGCCTACCTGTCCGAGCTGGTGCCCAAGCGCATGCGCAGCGCGGCGTTCGCCTTCGCCTTCTTCGTGCAATTTCTGTCGGTGCCGGCCGTGGCGCTGATGTCCTGGTGGCTGGTGCCGCAGGCGCCGCTGGGCGTCTCGGGCTGGCGCTGGGTGGTGCTGGCCAGTGCGTTGTTCGCGCTGATCATCTGGTGGCTGCGCTCGCGCCTGCCCGAGTCGCCGCGCTGGCTGGCCCAGCACGGGCGCTTCGATGAAGCCGAGGCCATTTTGGCGCCGATCGAAGCGCGCTGCACCCGCGACCATGGCCAGGCGCTGCCCGCGCCGCACGTAGAAGCAGTGCCTGTAGAGGCGCAGACCGGGCATTTTCGCGATATCTGGCAGCCACCTTACCGCCGCCGGGCGCTGATGCTGATTGTGTTCAACATCTTCCAGGCCATCGGCTTTTTCGGATTCGGCAACTGGCTGCCGGCGCTGCTGTCAGGCCAGGGCGTGAGCATCACCCACAGCCTGGGCTATGCCTTTGTCATCACCCTGGCCTACCCGCTCGGCCCGTTGCTGTTCGTGCGCTTCGCCAACCGCTTCGAGAACAAATGGCAAATCGTCGGTTCGGCGCTGGGCACCATGCTGTTCGGCACGCTGTTCGCCTTCCAGACCAGTGCCGTAGGACTGATTGTGTGCGGGGTGATGATCACCTTCTGCAACGCCTGGCTGACCTTCAGCTACCACTCGTACCAGAGCGAGATGTTCCCCACCCACATCCGCGCCCGGGCAGTGGGCTTCTGCTACTCGTTCAGCCGCCTGTCGACGGTGTTCAGCAGTCTGATGATCGGCTTTTTCCTGGCGCACTTCGGCACGCCAGGGGTGCTGGCGTTCATCGTCGGCAGCATGCTGATCGTGACCTTGACCATTGGCGGCTTCGGACCGAAGACACGCAACCTGGCGCTGGAAAATATCGCCCACTGACGAACGCCCTCGCCGACGCAGCCAGTATCGAAGTTGCTGCTAAGCTTTGGGCTACGCCACGTTCAGGGAGTGAGGGTGATGGCCGATCTGCATGATTTGCCGGCCGCGCAATTGCTGACGATGTTTGCCAGCAAGACGTTGTCGCCATTGGAGTACTACCAGCACCTGGTGGAGCACATCGGGCGCTGGGAGCCGCACATCAATGCGTTGTGGGCTTTCGACCCCCAGGCCGTGCTCGAGCAGGCGCGCGGCGCCACCGAGCGCTGGGCACGGGGCTTGCCGCGCGGGCCGCTGGATGGTGTGCCGGTGACCATCAAGGAACTGATCGCCACCCAGGGCCAGGCGATACCGCTGGGCAGCGCCGCCACCGACCTGCAACCCGCCGCCCAGGACGCACCGCCGGCGGCGCGCCTGCGCGAGGCCGGGGCGATCCTGCTGGGCAAGACCACAGTGCCGGATTTCGGCATGCTGTCCTCGGGGCTGTCGAGCTTCCATGGCATTACCCGCAACCCCTGGAACCTGGCCAATAACACCGGCGGCTCCAGTTCCGGCGCCGCCGCTGCGGCCGCCGCCGGCTATGGCCCGCTGCACGTGGGCACTGACATTGGCGGCTCCATTCGCCTGCCTGCCGGCTGGTGCGGGCTGGTGGGGTTCAAACCGACCCTGGGCCGTGTGCCCATCGATCCTTATTACACGGGCCGCTGCGCCGGGCCCATGACCCGCACCCTGGATGACTGCGCGCTGCTGATGCGTTACCTGTCACTGCCCGACAGCCGCGACGCCACCAGCCTGGCACCGCAGGCACTGGACTGGAAACTGGCGCCGCCATCGCTGCGCGGCCTGCGCGTGGGCCTGCTGCTGGACCCCGGCGTCGGCTTCACGCCTTCGCCGCGCACGTGCACGCTGGTGGAGAACGCGGCCAAGCATTTCCAGGCGCACGGCGCTCGGCTGCAAACCATCGCGCCGATCATGGATCGACCCCTGCTGGAAGGCATGGACCGTTTCTGGCGCGCACGGCAATGGGCCGAACTCAGCGCCATGAGCAGCACGCGCTTCGACAAGGTGCTGCCTTATATACGCGAATGGGCCGCCCCCGCTGCTGACCTGACGGCGGTGCAGGCGGTGCAGGGCTTCAACCAGACCTTCGAGATGCGCCGTCGCGCCGCGGCGGTGTTCGACCAGGTCGACCTGCTGTTGTGCCCTACCAACCAGGTCGAGGCCTTTCCCGCCGAGTGGCCGTCGCCGGGCAACGACCCGCAAAAGCCGTTCGAGCACATCGTCTTTACCCTGCCGTGGAACATGGGCGAGCAGCCGGCGCTGTCGATCAACTGCGGCTTCACCGACGATGGCATGCCCGTGGGGCTGCAAATGATCGGGCCGCGCTTCGCAGATGAATGGCTGCTGCAACTGGGCAAATGGTACGAAGGCGTGCGCGGCGAAATGCCGGCGTGGCCCCGCGCCCGCCTGTAGCAGCAGCTGTCTTGTGCGGGTCAGTGTAGCTGGAGGGTTGAGTTGATCTGGCTGATGGCATCCACCACATGCCGCGAGCCTTCCTGAATTTCCAGAATCACCTCCCCCGCTTCATTGGCCAACTCGACACCCAGGCCGGTGCGGCTGAGGCTCGACTGCATGCTGGCCACGGCGCTCAGCGACAGGTCGTGGTTCTGCCGCACCACATCGACGATCTCCACAGTCGCCTGGCTGGTGCGCGCGGCCAGGCTGCGCACTTCATCGGCCACCACGGCAAAGCCGCGCCCATGCTCGCCCGCGCGGGCAGCCTCGATGGCAGCGTTCAGGGCCAGCAGGTTGGTCTGGTCGGCAATGCCACGGATGGTCTGCACGATCTTGCCGATGTTCTCCGACTGACGGTTCACGGCGTCGATGCTGCGGGCGGCCTCGTTAAGGTCATTGGAGATTTCCTTGATCACGTCCACGGTCTGGCGCACCACGCTGGAGCCCTTCTGCGCGCAGGCATCGTTCTGCACCGAGGTGGCATGGGCGGCCTCGGCGGCCGACTGCTGGGTGTTGATTTGCGAGGTGATGTCACTGGCGAACTTCACCACTTTATAAAGGCGCCCCTTGGGGTCGAAGATCGGGTTGTACGAGGCTTCCAGAAACACCACCCTGCCGTGCTTGTCTACGCGTTCGAAGCGGTGCGAATGGTATTCGCCTCGGTTCAGTGACGCCCAGAATGCTTTGTAGGCCGGCGACTCGCTTTCGCTGCGAGGGCAGAACAGGCTGTGGTGCTGGCCGACAATTTCATTGAGCTGGTAATGCAGGGCCTGGAGGAAATTATCGTTGGCGGTGATCACACGGCCGTCGGGGCTGAACTCGATCACGGCCATGGAGCGGCCGATGGCCTTGAGCTTGCTCTCACTCTCGTGCTCTTCGTGAATACGGTCGGATATATCCGCGGCCACCTTGATCACGCTGCGCACTTCACGGTCGGGGCCCAGTACCGGCATATAGCTGGCCTCCAGCCACACTTCGCGGCCACGCTTGTCCACCCGCTGGAAGGTGCCGCTCAAGGGCTCGCCGCGCTGCAGCTCATGCCACATGCGGGTGTACTGCTCGCTTTTGTGAAAGCCGTCTTCGCAGAAGAGACGGTGGTGCTTGCCGCGAATTTCCTCCACCGAATAACCCATGGTTTTACAGAAATTGGCGTTGGCATCGAGTATCACCCCGTCCGGGCTGAATTCGATCATGGCCATGGAGCGGCTGATAGCGGCCAGGCGAGCATTGGCGTAGGCCAGGTCGGCCGACAACCTGGCAATTTCCGCGGCATCGGCTTTGCGATGGGAGTCAAACATGATTCGCAGACCTCAAGCGTCAGGTACTTTTTAACGGACATAGGGTTAAAAGCATGAGCAACGCACAGTGGGGCACGACGAATGGAATGGGGGCGTGAAGAAGGCTGGCGCGACATTCCCTGTGCTTTCTTCCCTGAAAACAAACTCCCGGCGGTTCAATGGCTGAGCATAGTCAGCTCTTGGGGGCTTGCAAGCAAAGCGCCAGCAGGGGGAATTGAGGCCGCGCCCAAGGCCCTGCGGTCAGCTTTCGCGCACCACCAGCTCGAACCCCAGGTCTTGGGTGGCCTGCGCGGCCGGCTTGCCATCCAGCAGGCCCAGCAGCAATTGCGCGGCCTGGCGGCCAATGGCGGCGCGCGGGGTGCGGATGGACGTAAGGCGCGGCACCAGGTGCGCCGACGCCGGCAGGTCGTTGAAGCCGACCATCGCCACCTGCTCAGGAATCTTCAGGCCCTGGCGCGACGCCTCGAGGATGGCGCCCTGGGCCAGGTCGTCGTTGCAGAAGAAAATGCCGTCGACATCGGGGTGGCGGCGCAGCAGATCATTGAACAGCTCGCCGCCCAGGCCGATGGACGACGGCGTCGGCGCCATCAACTGCAGCGCCGGGTCAAAGCAACCGGCCGCCTGCAGGGTCTGGCGGAAGCCGTCGCCACGCTGCAACACCCGCGGGTCGAGCTGCGCGGCCACGTAGGCCAGGCGCTTGCGCCCGCGGCTGAGCAGGTGACGTGCGGCGACAGCGCCGGCCTGCTCCTGGGAAAACCCCACCGAGGCCACGCCGGGCGTGGCGTCCAGCTCCATCATGTGCACGCAGGGCACGCCGCTGGCGGCAAGCATGCGCCGTGACGCCTCGGTGCGCTCGAAACCGGTCAGCAACAGGCCCCGTGGCTGGTAGGCCAGGTAGTTGCGGATCAGGTTTTCTTCTTCATTGATGTCGTAGTGCGAGTTGCCGATCAGCACTTCCAGGCCACGCGGGCGCATCACGTCGTGAATGGCTTCCAGCGTGTCGATGAACAGCTGGTTGGACAGCGACGGGATCAGCACGACAATGGACTGGCTCTGTGCCGAAGCCAGCGCGCGGGCGGCCGGGTTGGCCACGTAGCCCAGTTGCAGCGCCGCTTCATGCACCTTGATGGCCAGTTCCGGGGCCACGGTGGTCACGCCTCGTAACGCGCGGGAAGCCGTGATGGGAGAAACGCCGGACAGCCGTGCGACTTCGGAAAGCGTCGGGCGACCGGTAGTGCGGGAGCCGGTGCGGGTCATGGGTCTTATTGTTTTCGACTTGCCATTAAAGGGGGTGGCGGCTAAGGTAGCGCTGTCTTTAGCACAGGGCAATGGTGAAATTATTTCACCAAGTGCAACTCCCAGGGCAAAGGCTGCTCAAAACATATCAATAAGATCAGGGCGCAGTCGCCGCTGGGGTAGCCATTCAAGGACTCCCTGCACGCGCTGTTCCTGCAGGAGATACCGATGGTTTTCCCTCTTTCCGCAATCGTGGTGATGGGTGTTGCGGGCTGCGGCAAGAGCAGCGTCGGCGATGCGATCAGTCACCGTAGCGGAGGTCGCCTGATTGAAGGTGACGTGTTCCACCCTGCCGCCAATATCGAAAAAATGTCCGCTGGTATCCCCCTCAACGACGACGACCGCGCTGGCTGGCTGACCCGCCTCGGCGAGGAAATGAGTGCGTGCGTGGCCAGTGGCGAACGCGCCATCCTGACTTGTTCGGCGCTGAAACTGGCCTACCGCGACAAACTGCGCGCTGCCGTGCCGAACCTGGGCTTCGTGTTCCTGGAACTGACCCGCGAGGAAGCGGCTGACCGCGTTTCCCACCGCCCGGGGCATTTCATGCCTGCCAGCCTGATCGACAGCCAGTTCGCCACCCTGGAATCGCCCAAAGGTGAAGTCCTGGTGCTGGCACTGGACGCAACGCTGCCGATCGAGACCCTGGCCGAGAAAGCCGACGCCTGGCTGCACAACCAGGACGAATCGCTGTCGCAGACGGCCTGATTTTCATGACGCCGAAAAAGACAGCGCTACCTCAACTAGTATTGCTCCAATCACAACAAGAAGAGGCATACCCCGATGCTGGGTCTACCGACTAACACTTACTTGCTGCTCGATGCCCTGATCACCATCATCGGCCTCGTGCTGCTGATCACCAAATTCAAGGTTCACCCGTTCGTGGCGCTGACCATCGCCGCAGGCTTCCTGGGGTTGACCTCCGGCATGCCGGTGGCCAAGGTGATGAAATCGTTCCAGGACGGCTTCGGTGGCGTGCTGGGCTTCGTCGGTATCGTGCTGGCCCTGGGCACCATGCTCGGCAAGCTGATGGCCGACTCCGGCGGTGCCGACCAGATCGCCCAGACGCTGATCCGTGCCTTCGGCAAACGCAACGTACACTGGGCCATGATGTGCTCGGCGTTCCTGGTGGGCATCCCGCTGTTCTTCGAGATCGGCTTCGTGTTGCTGATCCCGCTGGTGTTCATTGTCGCCCGCCGTTCCGGCGTGTCACTGGTGAAAATCGGTATTCCGCTGCTGGCCGGCCTGTCCGTGGTGCACGGCCTGGTACCGCCGCACCCGGGCCCGCTGCTGGCTATCGGCGTGTTCAAGGCTGACATCGGCAAGACCATTTTCTATGGCCTGATCGTCGGTTTGCCTACCGCCATCATCGCCGGCCCGCTGTTCGGCAGCTTCATTTCCAAGTACGTGCCGGGCAACCCGTCCACCGAACTGATGGACCAGATTGCCAAGGAATCCCAGCACGAAAACCTGCCCAGCTTCAGCGTGACCCTGATCACCGTGCTGCTGCCGGTGTTCCTGATGCTGCTCAAGACCTTCGCAGACGTGTTCCTGCCGGCTGACCACATCTTCCGCCAGTGGATGGACCTGATCGGTCACCCGATCACGGCACTGTTGGCGGCCCTGCTGCTGGCCTTCTACACCTTCGGCTATGCCCGTGGCTTCGACCGCGCCAAGATCATGAAGCTGCTGGACCAGAGCCTGGCGCCGACCGCCGCGATCATTCTGATCGTCGGTGCCGGTGGCGGCTTCAAGCAGATGCTAGTGGACACCGGCGTGGGCAACGTGATTGGTGAAATGGCCGTGCAGGCCCACGTTTCGCCGATCCTGCTGGCCTGGCTGGTGGCGGCGGTGATCCGCATTGCCACCGGTTCCGCCACCGTGGCCACTATCACCGGCGCCGGCATCGTCGCGCCCGTGGTGGACTTGATCCCGGGCGTCAACCGCGAGCTGCTGGTGCTGGCCGCCGGTGCCGGTTCGGTGATTCTGTCCCACGTCAACGACGCCGGTTTCTGGCTGGTCAAGCAGTACTTCAACATGACCGTGGCCGAAACCTTCAAGACCTGGAGCATGATGGAAACCATCCTCTCCATTGTCGCGCTGGCGTTTATCATGCTGCTGTCGATCGTCGTATAACACCTTGTGTGGGAGCGGGCAGAACCCGCTCCCACACAGGAAACTGCCACCACTGCCTAAACCGCCTGCCTTTCGTTGCAGCGCACCGCCCTCTCGGCAAAATCCCCCAGCCGATCGAAATTCACGTTCGCCCCCGAATCAATCGCCACCAGCGTCTGCCCGCGCACCCCGCGTGTGGCCACGTAACGCTTGATGCCCGCCACTGCCAGCGCCCCTGACGGCTCGGTGATGGAACGGGTGTCGTCGTAGATGTCCTTGATCGCCGCCCCCAGCTCGTCATTGCTCACCGTGATCACCTCGTCCACCCATCGCTGGCAGATGTCGAAGCAATGGGCACCCACCTGCGCCACCGCCACGCCATCGGCGAAGGTGTCGACCTGCCCCAGCACCACCCGCTCACCCGCCGCCAGTGCGGCTTGCAGGCAGTTGGAACCTTCCGATTCGACACCGATCACCCGTACCTGCGGGCGCAGGTATTTCACGTACGCCGCGATGCCCGCGATCAATCCGCCACCGCCCACCGGCACGAAGATAGCGTCCAGCGCCCCCGGTTGCTGACGCAGGATCTCCATGGCCACGGTGCCCTGGCCGGCGATCACGTCCGGGTCATCGAACGGCGCGACGAACGTCATGCCCTGCTTGGCCAGCTCCAGGGCTTGGGCCAGCGCCTGCGGGAATGCCGGACCGTGCAGCACCGCATGGCCGCCGCGTGACAGCACGCCGTCGACCTTCAATTGCGGTGTGCTTTCGGGCATGACGATGGTGGCGTGAATGCCCAGCTCCCGCGCCGCCAGCGCCACGCCCTGGGCGTGGTTGCCCGCCGAAGCCGTGACCACCCCCGCCGCACGCTCGGCCGCCGTCAGCTGGGCCAGCTTGTTGCAGGCGCCGCGGATCTTGAAGGAATAGGTGGGCTGCAGGTCTTCGCGCTTGAGCAGGATCTGGTTGCCCAGGCGCAGGGACAGGGCCGGGGCCGGCTGCAAGGGGGTTTCCACGGCCAGGTCGTAGACCCGGGCGTCGAGGGTCTTGCGCGCGTACCAGCCTAGCGAGGGGGTGTCGGTGTCACTCATGGGGGGCGTCTCCGGGGCGGTGGTCGGTGCCCTGGTGACGTTGAGAAAACCCGCCACAAGGGCGGGTTGGGTGCAGATGCCAGCTAGCCCGCCAAATGAGGAATGGCGGTAATAATCATGCTCTGGGCTGGCAGGTGCAGGAATGCGTTCATGGCCAGAACATACTCCGCGGCGCAAAGGGCCGTCAACCGCCGGTCGCCTTGCGGGCACGATATTCATTTAACCGTGGCCCAAAGCCTGTAGCGATCATGAAAAGGAGACGTTCATGAACACCTCTCATTGGACCGCCCTGGCCCTGACCACCTTGCTCAGCGCCAGCGCCTTGGCCGACGACAGCACCGGCCCCAACAACCCGGCCAACCCCAATGGCGCCCTCGGCACCACGCCGGCGGAAATGGGCGTGCCCAGTGGCACCGGCACGCGCATGCAAAACGGCAATACCGACGGCTCCGCTGCGCCGGACATGCCCACCGGCAGCCAGCCGATCAAGCCGCAAACCTACGGCAACCCCGAAGGCAGCTCCATGGGCAACAGCAATACCAAGCCCGACAGCCCGTCGAGCAGCACCAGCAAGCCGTGACGCCTGCCAGGCCGGCGGGTTAGATTGCGCATTCCCCTTCGGCCAGCACAGGATTGCAGCATGCACATGCCCATTCGCATTTTGGGACGCGACACCTCCATCAACGTTCGCAAGGTGCTGTGGACCTGCCACGAACTGGGCATCGGCTTCGTGCGCGAAGACTACGGCAACGGCTTCGCCACCACCCATAGTCCCGAGTACTTGCGGCTGAACCCTAATGCGCAGGTACCGGTGTTGGTGGACGATGACTTCGTGCTATGGGAATCCAACAGCATTTGCCGCTACCTGGCCACGCAGTATGGCGATGGCGCACTGCTGCCAGCCGCGCCCCGTGCGCGGGCGTTGGTGGAGCAGTGGATGGACTGGCAGGCCACCGAACTGAACCCGGCGTGGCGCTTCCCGTTCACCGCGCTGATTCGCCAGGACCCGGCATTCCAGGACCCGGCGAAACTGGCGGCTGGCGTGGCCGAATGGAACCGTACGATGGGTATTCTCGATGCGCAGTTGGAACGCACGGGGGCGTTTGTCACCGGCGACGCGTTGACCCTGGCCGATGTGGTGCTGGGGCTGTCGGTGAACCGCTGGAAAATGACCCCGATCGAACACACCGCGTTGCCGGCGGTTGAAGCGTATTACCAGCGCCTGCGGGCGCGCGACGGGTTCAGCCTGTACGGCGCCAACGGCATGCCGTGAAGGTACAAGCCAGCAGCAACTGTCATGTGTGGGAGCAGGCGTCCGGCCGTTACGTGTAGCGTCTGGCAGAGCACGGCACCTGTGACGCGGCCTCATGTCGTCAAAAGCCCATGTGGATGGCGGTACGCAATTCGCCGAACAGCGTCACTACTGACCGCAACGCCCGGCAATCGGGCCGCGTCAGCAGCCACAGCGCGCTGTCATGGCCGCCCAGCGGCTCACCCAGCGCGCTCAGCCCCGCCATCAGAAACTGTGGCAGCACTGCCACCCCCATCCCCGCCCGCACCATCTGCGCCACCGCCAGCATGGAGCTGGCCCGCAGCAACGGCGTCACGCCAGGCAAGTGTTCGCGACGCCAGGTCACGCCCGGGTGGTCGGGGATGAAATCGTCGGCGGCAATCCAGCGCATCTGCGCCAGGTCCAGGGTGGCGCAGCCGGCCAGGTAAGCGGGGCTGGCGCACACCTGATAGCGCACCTCTCCCAGGCAGTTGCCCACCAGGTGCTCGGGCGGCGCCTGGGTCAGGCGCAGGGCAATATCAGCGTCGCGCCGGCTCAGGTTGGCGAAATCATTGCTGGTGGTCAGCTCCAGGGCCAGCGCCGGATAGCGCGGCATGAACGTGGCCAAGGCCGGCAGCAGCACATGCTGCAACACCGCGTCGGTGCAGGTCAGCCGCACAGTGCCACTGATCACCTCGCCGCCCTGCTCGACACTCACCTGCGCCACCTGCAACGCCTGCTCGGCATGCTCGGCCTGGGCCGCCAGGCTCACCGCCACGGCGGTGGGCAGGTAACCGCCGCGGCTTTTTTCGAACAGCGACTGGCCCAGCGCCGACTCCAGCCGGCGAATCGAGCGAAACACCGTGGACACGTCCACCGCCAGCAACTGCGAGGCCCGCGCCAGGGAGCGCCCGCGCACCAGGGCGAGAATCAAAGCAAGGTCGTGATGACTGAGTCGATATTGCATGAATGCACGGATACTTTGCCGAAATGCCAATATTGATTGCGCGGGCGCCAGCTTATAGTGGCCCTTATCCCCCCACAAGGCTCAAGGAAGGAACTGCCCATGCCCCGCTCACGTCCGTTGCAATTAGCCCTGGTGGGCGACTTCGATGCCTCGATCACCGCCCACCGCGCCATCCAGGCGGCCCTGCCGCTGGCCGGCCGCGCCCTGGGCCTGAGTGTGGAAGCACGCTGCCTGGCCACCGAGCACATCGACGCGGCGGCACTGGCACAGCCCTACGACGCCATCTGGTGCATGCCTGGCAGCCCGTACCGGTCGATGGAAGGCGCGCTGGCCGCCATCCGCCATGCGCGCGAACAACGCATTCCGTTCCTCGGCACCTGCGGCGGTTTCCAGCACGCGCTGCTCGAATACGCCCGCAACGTGCTGGGCTGGGTCGATGCCGAACACGGTGAAAACACGCCCGATGCCGCACGGGCCATCGTCAGCCCGCTGAGCTGCTCGCTGGTGGAGGCGCGCGGCACCGTGCGCCTGGTGCCTGGCAGCCTGATTACCCAGGCCTATGAAACGGACCGGATCGAAGAGGCCTACCGCTGCAATTACGGCCTCAACCCGGCCTTCGCCGACACCCTGCTGGCCGGCGCCCTGCGCTGCTGCGCAGTAGACGACAACGATGACGTGCGCGCCGTGCAACTGGAAGGCCACCCGTTTTTCGTCGCCACCCTGTTTCAGCCCGAACGCGCCGCCCTGGAAGGCCGCGTGCCACCCCTGCTGGCCGCCCTGCTGCACGCCGCCAACCGGAGGGTGTGACCATGTTCGCCAACACCCCGCAGCCTCCCTACTACGCGGTGATCTTCACCTCGACCCGTACCACTATCGACAATGGCTACGGCCAGGCCGCGCAACGCATGCTCGAACTGGCCGCCGACCAGCCGGGCTTCCTGGGCGTCGAGTCGGCCCGGGGTGAGGACGGCCTGGGCATCACCGTGTCGTACTGGCAAAGCGAAGCAGCGATCCTTGCGTGGAAGCAGCACGCCGAACACACCGACGCCCGCAACAACGGACGTGCCCAGTGGTACAGCCAGTGCATCACCCGCGTGGCCCATGTGCAGCGGGCCTACGGGTTCAACGCAGCGGGGTAATTGTGCTCAATACCTGTCAGGGCATTACCGGCGGCACATACTGCAACGTGGTGCCTAGCGCCCACAACAGCAACAGCACCAACGGCACGTGCACCAGCAATTGCACGAAGCTGAAGCCGATCAGGTCGCGCGCCTTCAGGCCCAGCACGCCCAGCAGCGGCAGCATGTAGAAGGGGTTGATCAGGTTCGGCAGCGCCTCGGCGGCGTTGTAGATCTGCACCGCCCAGCCCAGGTGGAACTTGAGGTCGTTGGCCACCTGCATCACGTACGGCGCCTCGATGATCCATTTGCCACCGCCGGACGGGATGAAGAAGCCCAGTACCGCCGAGTACACGCCCATCAGTAGCGCGTAGGTGTCGTGGGAGGCGATCTGTACGAAGAACGTCGAGATGTGCTGGGCCAGGGTCTGCCCCTCGCCGCCCTTGACCGTGGTGAGGATCGCCGCGATGGACCCGTACAACGGGAACTGGATCAGCACCCCGGTGGTGGTCGGCACGGCGCGGGCCACGGCGTCGAGGAAGCTGCGCGGGCGCCAGTGCAGCAAGGCACCGAGCATGATGAACAGGAAGTTGTAAGTGTTCAGCCCGGAAATGGCGGTGATCGCCGGTTTGCTGGAAAACTCGTGGTACAGCCAGCCGGCGGCCAGCAGCACCAGCAGAATCGTCAGCAACGGGCTGTGCTCCAGCCACTCGCCAGGCCGGGTGCGCGCAGCCTGGGGCGGCAGGTTGAAGGCCGGGTCGATCCCACAGGCCTTGGCGTCGCGGGCGCTGTTGGGGCCGGGCGCGGTGGCGTAGGCGATGACCAGCGACACCAGCACCAGCACCGCCAGCAGCAGGCCCGATTGCCACAGGAAGATGGTTTGGGTGAACGGAATCACCCCGGTGATGGCCAGGATCGACGGCGGCAGGCTGGCCGGGTTGGCCTGCAGTTGCGCGGCCGACGACGACAGCCCCAGGGCCCACACGGCGCCCAGGCCCAAATAGGCGGCGGCACCAGCGGCGCGGTAGTCCATTTTCAAATCGGTACGGCGTGCCAGCGCCCGCACCAGCAGGCCGCCGAACACCAGCGACAGGCCCCAGTTGAGCAGCGAAGCCACCATGGAGATCAATGCCACCCAGGCCACGGCCGAACGACCATTGCTGGGCAGGCGCGCCAGGCGGTCGATCAGCTTCACCGCCGGTGGCGAACTGGCCACCACGTAGCCGCCAATGACCACGAAGGCCATTTGCATGGTGAATGGAATCAGGCTCCAGAAGCCATCGCCAAAGGCGGTGGCGGCCTCGGTGGGCTTGCCGCCGATGGCCAGGGCGGCCAGCGCCACGACAATCACCGCGAGCGCGGCGAACACCCAGGAGTCGGGGAACCAGCGCTCGGCCCAATTGGAACAGCGCAAGGCGAACCGGGCATAGCGGCTGTCTTCAATGTCTACGGACATGGGGGTACTACCTTATTGTCTTTATTATGGGGTGACGCAATTTCTGTAGCAGCAACTGCTTTTCGTGGGAGCTGGCTTGCCAGCGAGCTCCCCCAGATTGATTGACCGAAGGGCGTGAATCAGAACGTCATTTCAATCACATCATCCGGCACGATCAGTTTACCGGCGGTCTTGGCAACGATTTCCTCGACGCTGATTCCCGGTGCGCGCTCGCGCAGAATGAACGCGCCGTTGTCGATTTCCAGGTACGCCAGATCAGTCAGCACCTTGCGAATGCACCCGGCACCGGTCAGCGGCAGGCTGCACTGGGGCAACAACTTGGACTCGCCGTCCTTGGACGCGTGGGTCATGGTGACAATGATGTTGTCGGCACCGGCCACCAGGTCCATGGCACCGCCCATGCCCTTGACCAGCTTGCCAGGGATCATCCACGAGGCGATGTTGCCCTGCACGTCCACCTCGAACGCCCCCAGCACCGTGAGGTCAACGTGACCGCCGCGGATCATGGCGAAGGATTCGGCGGAGTTGAAGATCGAGGCGCCGGCGCGGGCGGTGACGGTCTGCTTGCCGGCATTGATCATGTCGGCATCAAGGGTCTGCTCAGTGGGAAACTCGCCCATGCCCAGCAGGCCGTTTTCCGATTGCAGCATCACGTCGATGTCGTCGGGGACGTAGTTGGCCACCAGGGTCGGAATGCCGATGCCCAGGTTCACGTAGTAGCCATCCTTCAGTTCGCGGGCCACGCGCTGGGCCATTTGTTCGCGGGTCAGTGCCATGTGCAAAACCTCTTGTTGTTCTGGGCCAGGCCTCAGGCCTTGACGGTGCGCTTTTCGATACGTTTTTCGAAAGTGCCGAGAATCACCCGGTCAACGTAGATGCCCGGGGTGTGGATCTGGCTGGGTGGCAGTTCGCCCGGGGCGACGATTTCTTCCACCTCCACCACGGTGATCTTGCCGGCGGCCGCGGCCAGCGGGTTGAAGTTCTGCGCGGTGTGGCGATAGATGACGTTGCCGAAGTGGTCGGCCTTCCAGCCCTTGACGATGGCGAAGTCGCCGGTGATGGATTCTTCGAGGATGTATTTGCGGCCGTTGAACTCGCGCACTTCCTTGCCTTCGGCCACCGGCGTGCCGTAGCCGGTAGCGGTGTAGAACGCCGGAATGCCAGCGCCACCGGCGCGCATTTTTTCCGCCAGGGTGCCCTGGGGGGTCAGTTCCACTTCCAGTTCGCCGTCCAGCAGCTGGCGCTCGAACAGGGCGTTCTCGCCCACATAGGAAGCGATCATCTTGCGAATCTGCCGGTCTTCCAGCAACACGCCCAGGCCAAAGCCGTCGACGCCGCAGTTGTTGGAGACCACGGTCAGCCCGCGCACGCCCATGCGCTTGATCTGGGCAATCAGGTTTTCCGGGATGCCGCACAGGCCGAAGCCGCCGGACAACACCGTCATGTTGTCGGTGAGCCCTTCCAGGGCCTGTTCCCAGGTTGCGACGCGTTTGTCGAGTCCAGCCATGTCGATCCGCCTTTTTGTCGTTATAGGGCTAATGGCAGCTTAGCCCAGGAGCGTAGATGCCCCATCTTCCCGCCAGCGGAGTCATTTGTTAAATTTGTTTTTCTGCTGGATTGATAGGATTTGCAAAACAATGAACGTCAAGCAACTGCGCGCCTTCCTTGCCGTGGCCCAGGCGCTGAGCTTCGCCCAGGCCGGTGAACGCCTGCACCTGTCGCAGCCGGCCCTGAGCCTGACCATCAAAGGCCTGGAAGAAGACCTGGGCGGGCCATTGCTGATCCGCACCACCCGCAGCGTGGCGCTGACGCCCGAGGGCGAGACCCTGCTGCCGCTGGCGCGCCAGTTGCTGGCCGACTGGGACAATGCCGAGGAACTGCTGCGCCAGCACTTCACCCTGCAAACCGGCAAGGTTTCCATCGCCGCCATGCCCTCCTACGCCGGCAACCTGCTACCTGCCGCGCTGAAGACCTTTCGCGACCGCCACCCCCGAGTCAACGTGGCCGTGCATGACGTGATCAACGAGCAGGTGCTGGAAATGGTGCGCCATCGCCGCGTCGAACTGGGCATCGGCTTTGAGCCCGAGTCCACCCACGCGCTGGTGTTCACGCCGTTCTACCTGGATCGTTTCGTTGCGGTGGTGCCGGCTGATTCCCCCCTGGCCCAGCGCGAACACATCAGCTGGACAGCGTTGTTGCAGGAGGATTTCGTCACCCTGCAACGCCCATCGGCCGTGCGCCTGCTGCTGGAACAGGACCTGGCCGCGACCCATGGCAAGTTGTCGGTGGCGTTCGAAAGCCACCAGCTGAGCACGGTGGGGCGCATGGTCGCCAGCGGCCTGGGGGTCAGTGCGGTGCCGTCGCTGTGCATCGCTCAGATGGAGGAACTGGGTGCGCGCTGCGTGGCCCTGGACGAGCCGCGCATCGAACGGCGCATTGGCCTGATGCGCCTGGCCGAGCACAAACTGTCAGCTGCGGCGCAGGCGTTGCAGGACGTGTTGATCGACAGTGCTCAGGCGCCGGCGGCCGCCGTCTGAGCGCCGGAAAGGCTGGCTGGCACGCCAGGGTCTACAGCGAGCGGCAAGTCATCGACAACGCTGTACTGACGCGGCAGGTTCACCGGATGATAACCGCCGCTGGCCAGGCGCTGCGCCACCGAGCGGTGCAGCGTCGCACCCTCGGCGATGTAGCGCGGGCGCGGCTCGCCGAACGGCGGCATGCTGCCGATGGCGAACACGCGCTTGTGCAGCGTGAAGCTCCAGGCCCGGCGCGGCAGCCACTCGGCCAGTTTCCAGGCGAAGGTCATGGAATCGTGCAACTGCCCCGGGCCGTCGGCCTGCAACACCTGCAGTTCGCGCGCACACGCCGCCTCATCCAGCGTCAGCCCCAGCGCCCGTGCCTCGCCGAGCATCCAGCGCAACGCCAGGAGCGCCGGGCCCGACTCGTCCACCGGGTAGCCACCGCCGACATCGCTGTGCACGCCGGCAAACCACACCTGGCGCACATCGGTGACCTGGCCCTGGCGCTTCTGCCACAGGTTGGGCCGGAAGAAACAGCGGCGTTCGTCAATGGACAGCGCCTGGCGCACGTTGTCGACCAGGGCGTTGCTGGCGGTGTACGGCAGCACCAGCGGGTCGTAGATCCAGCCCACCGATTTGACCGTGTCGAACAGCCCGAGCAGGTGCACGCGCACCGGGCGGCCGAAGGTCTGTTTGAACGCATCCTGCAATTTGAAATCCGGCTGGCCTTGTGGGTTGCGCGCCTGCAGCATCGACCAGGCGTAATCGAACAGGTGCGCCTCATGGCCCTGCACCAGGCCAATGGCATCGATCAGCGCGGCCAGGGCCCGCACGGCATAGGCGCCGCGAGAAAAACCGAACAGGTAGATCTGGTCGCCGTCGCGGTAGTGCTTCGCCAGAAAGCGGTAGGCGCCACCCACCGTGCGCTTCAGGCCCCAGCCGAACGCCAGGCCGCAGAGGCGCGAGGGCAGCTTTTGCCATTCGAACAGGGTTTCGCGCAGGCCGAACGTGCCCACGCCCTGGTCGTAATAGGACAGCACCTGGGGCGAGTCCGCCGGCAGGCAGCGGATCATGCGGATAATATTGGTAGGTTCAAGGCTGAAACGATTGTCAGTGCCATCCAGGCATACCACGAGCTGTCGACCCATTCGTTCTCCTGAGTTGAATGTTGCGCCGTGTGCGCAGGTCAGACTATAAGCCATCCAACCACCAGGGAGTAGCCATGCGCCATCACTCACTCGCAGACACCTCGGTTTCCCTCATCGGCCAGGGCACCTGGCGCATGGGCGAAGACCCCAGCGCCCGACGCCAGGAAGTGGCCGCCCTGCAACTGGGCCTTGACCTGGGCATGAACCTGATCGACAGCGCCGAAATGTACGGCGAAGGCGGCGCCGAACAGGTCGTGGGCGAGGCCATTGCCGGGCGCCGCGACCAGGTGTTCCTGGTCAGCAAGGTGTACCCGCACAACGCCAGCCGTCACGGCGTGGTGGCGGCATGCGAGCGCAGCCTCAAGCGCCTGGGCACCGAGCACATCGACCTGTACCTGCTGCACTGGCGCGGCCAGTACCCGCTGGCCGAAACCGTGGAGGCCTTCGAGCGCCTGTGTGAACAGGGCAAGATCGGCCGTTGGGGCGTGTCCAACTTCGACGTCGATGACCTCGAAGAGCTGGACGACCCGCGCTGCGCCACCAATCAGGTGCTGTACAACCCTGAGGCACGCGGCATTGAATTCGACCTGCTGCCCTGGAGCCAGGCGCACACAGTGCCGACCATGGCCTACTGCCCGATTGCCCAGGGCGGCAAGCTATTGCGCCACGCGACGCTGCAGGCGATTGCCGACAAGCATGGGGTAACCCCCGCCCAGGCTTGCCTGGCCTGGGTGCTGCGCCAGGACGGGGTGATCGCCATTCCCAAGGCGGTGAGCCCTGCGCATGTGCGCCAGAACGCGGCCGCTGCCGAGCTGCGCCTGGACGCCGATGACCTGCGGCAAATCGACCAGGCGTGCCCGCCGCCTCGGCGCAAGCAGCATCTTGCAATGGTTTGAGGGGCGTATTTCATCCCCGGCGGCGCCCTGGCGACCTTTTCAAAGCCAGGCCCGCTGGCGGATAATGCGCCCCCATTGCCACCAGTCTCCGGCTGCATGGGCACCATCGTTCGAGGAAATATGGGTTCTGTCACCGTCACCGCCAAACAGCTGGAAGTCACCCGCATCGTCGACGTGCTGTCGCGCGCCATCGCCCAGCAACGCCTGCGCCCCGGCACGCGGCTGGTAGAAGCGCAAATCGTCGATACCCTGCAAGCCAACCGCAACCACGTGCAGGTCGCCCTGCAGCGCCTGGCCATGCAGCATATCGTCACCATCGAGACCAACCGCGGCGCCATTGTCTCCCAGCCCTCGGCCCAGGAAGCGCGTGAAGTGTTCGCCGCCCGCCGCGCCATCGAGCGCGCGGTGGTGGAAGGCATCACCGCCCAGGCCATGGCCGACAATGCCGAGCTGACCGCTGCACAGATCACCGCCGAACGCCAGGCCACGGCCAGTGGTGACCGCCGGGAAACCGTGCGGGTGCGCAGTGAATTCCACCTGATGCTGGCCGACCTGTGCGGCAACCGTTTGCTGCGCGAAATGCTCGGCAACCTGATCGTGCGCAGCTCGCTGATTGTCTCGCTGTACCAGCGCCTGGATACCCCATCGTGCCGCTGCGACGACCACCAGGCCATCCTCGATGCCTTGCAGGCCGGCGACAGCGAACGCGCCATCCGCACCACCCTGGACCACCTGTTCGATCTGGAAAGCCAGTTGGACCTCAACGAACAGAGCGCCCCCGAAGTCAACCTGCGCGAAGCCCTGGCTGACCTTTAACGGTTCGTGGGTCTTGCGTAGGAGCTATACGCCATCATGGAGCTGCGTTGACGTCACCAATGGCTGCATGGCGGCCAGCCGCGCGGCTTCTGCTTTCAGGCAGTCGGTAAACACCTCCACCAGCACCGACGCCGGGCGGTATTGCGGGCGCACCAGGCTGACGCTGAACGGCGCCGCCACGGCCAGTGGCCGCAGCACCAGGCCGCGGGCCGACTCGTCGAGGGCGGTCAGCGGGTTGACAATGGCCACCCCCAGGCCCTGGCGCACCATCGCGCACACCGAAGCGGCCGTGCTGGTCTCGATCACGCCGTGGCGCTGGACATTGGCGCGGCGGAACTGCTCGTCGAGCATCTTGCGGTACAGGTCCAGGCCCGACAGGTTGATAAACGCCTGCCCGTCGAAATCCGTCAACGCCAGCCGCTCTTTCGCCGCCAGCGCATGCCCCGGCGGCAGCACCGCCACCATGTCCGCGCAGAACAGTTCAAAACCGCCGGTGCCCCGTGGCGGGTGGCGGCTTTCGATCACGCCCAGGTCGAAGCGCTGGCCGCTGAGCGATTCTTCCAGCGCCGGTGATTCCTGTGCGGTGATGCTCACCGCCACCCCCGGGTACTGGCGGCTGAACGCCAGGCACGCGGCCGGCAGCAGCACCTGGGCGAACATGGGCAGGCAAGTGATGTTCAGCTGCCCCTGATCGAAGCGGCGGATCGATTCGGCGACGCTGGCGATCTGTTCCAGGCCGACGTAGGCGCGCTGCACTTCCTCGAACAGCATCAGGCCTTGCGCCGTAGGCGTCAGCCGCCCGCGTTCACGCACAAACAAGGCCATGCCCAGCAGGCTTTCCAGGCGCGCCAGTTCACGGCTCACCGTGGGCTGCGAACTGAACAGCAACTGCGCCGCGCCGGTGACGCTGCCGGCGTTCATCACCGCGCGAAACACTTCGATATGACGCAGGGAAATGTCCATGAGAGCGCTCGCTTCAAAAATCATCAGCCCATATCAAAACTGAATAACCGGATAAAAAACAGATATTTTATTGAATGCGCTGCTTTGGCCATCATGGCTGCCTATCCATCGTCCCGGCCCCACGACCATGTTCGATCGCATCCTGCCCCTCGTTCAGCAACACGCCACCCCCTTCTGGACCTATGACGCTGCGGTCATCCGCCAGCGAATCAGCCAGTTGCAGGGCTTCGACGTGATCCGTTTCGCCCAGAAAGCCTGTTCCAACGTGCACATTCTCAAGCTGATGCGCGAACAGGGCGTGCAGGTCGACGCTGTGTCTGTGGGCGAGATCGAACGCGCGTTGCTGGCCGGCTTCAGCCCCCAGGGCGAACCCGCCGGCGTGGTGTTCACCTGTGACCTGCTGGATCGCCCTACCCTGGCGCGCATCATCGAGCTGGACGTGGAAGTGAACTGCGGCTCCATCGACATGCTGCGCCAACTGGGCCAGCAACACCCTGGTCACCGCGTGTGGATTCGCCTGAACCCCGGCTTTGGCCACGGCCACAGCCAGAAAACCAACACCGGCGGCGAAAACAGCAAGCACGGCATCTGGCACAGCCAGCTGGGCGAAGCCCTGGCCGTGGTGCGCCAGTACGACCTGCAACTGGTGGGCCTGCACATGCACATCGGCTCGGGCGTGGACTACGCGCACCTGGAAGAAGTATGCACGGCCATGGCAGATGCGGTGATCGGCATGGGCCACGACCTGGAAGCGATTTCGGCCGGTGGCGGCCTGTCGGTGCCTTACAAGGAGGACCAGCAGCCCGTGGACACCCAGCGCTATGCAGCCATCTGGAACGTCGCGCGCGAGCGCGTGCAAGCGCACCTGGGCCACCCGGTGCGCCTGGAAATCGAACCGGGGCGCTTCCTGGTGGCCGAGTCCGGCAGCCTGATCACCGAAGTGCGTGCCGTGAAGGACATGGGCAGCCAGCATTTCGTGCTGGTGGACGCAGGCTTCAACGACCTGATGCGCCCGTCCATGTACGGCAGCTACCACGGCTTCACCCTGCTGGACCGCGACGGCCAACCGCGCACCGGCGCGCTGCACCCGAGCGTGGTGGCTGGCCCGCTGTGCGAGTCCGGTGACGTCTTCACCCAGCATGAAGGCGGCCTGGTGGCGCCACGCCTGCTGCCGCGCGCCGAAGTCGGCGACCTGCTGGTGATCCACACCACCGGAGCCTACGGCGCGTCGATGTCGTCCAACTACAACAGCCGCCCGCTGATCCCGGAAGTGCTGCTGGACGGCGACCAGGCCCGCCTGATCCGCCGCCGCCAGACGCTGCAGGAACTGTTTGCACTGGAACTTGAAGCCTGATCGCCCCCACACGCCAAGATGAAAATTCGGTAATAAACCCGATCGACCATTGTCCGAGCCTGCCCTCGAGCGTATGCTGCGCGCGTTTTCAATCACCGCGGAGACCCCACGTGGGCACTTGTTCGAGCGACAGTAGTCGGCCGGTCATCGACACCGGCATATTCTCGGCGAGATAACGCGCAGCCTTCCTGCCGTGTTCTCGCCTCGATGCGAGAGACGGCCTTCCTGCCGGCAGCCCCTGAGGCGCCGCAGTCTTTCCCTCTCTTCTGACTCACCTGCCTTGATCTGCATGCAGCAGATCAGGACAGCGCCCGTGCCTGCGCGACGATCTCCCCAAAGCAACCCGGGGGAACACTGCCATGTTCAACAGCACCACCCAGTACAGCTTTCGCATCCATCGACCCTGCCCTCCCTGGCGGTGCTCGCCCTCTATCGTCACGCCCCAACGGTAAGCCATGAATACCGACACCGATTCAAGACCGCCTGCGTAAACCCCATCACACCCAGGGTGAGCGCAGGCGTACAGACAGAAAGAGCAGCGCCATGAACTTCACCCTGCTGAAAGAATTCTTCGCGGGTTTCCTGCGTACCCGTCACATCGCCCGGCACTTCCGCCGCCTGGCCTTGTTTGAAAGCCTGAACGACAGCAACGTCAGCCGCGAAATACCGCCGACCCTGGCGCAAACCCTGGTGACCGCCGCCGGCGGCGACAGCCAGGCCCTGCTGCAACGCCTGGGCAGCCACGCTGACGGCCTGAGCGAAGCCGACGCCCAGGACATCTGCGCGCGCGTGGGCCTCAATGAGGTGGAACACGAACAACCACTCGCCTGGTACGTGCACCTGTGGCAGTGCTACAAGAACCCCTTCAACCTGCTGCTGACCCTGCTGGCCTTCGTCTCGTTCGTCACCGAAGACATGAAAGCCACCCTGGTGATCGGCTCCATGGTGGTGCTGTCCACCCTGCTGCGCTTCTGGCAGGAAGCGCGCTCGAACAAGGCCGCCGACGCGCTCAAGGCCATGGTCAGCAACACCGCCACCGTGCGCCGGCGCAATGCCGACGGCCACCTGCGCATCGAGCTGCCGATCAAGCAACTGGTGCCCGGCGATGTGGTGATTTTCAGCGCCGGTGACATGATCCCGGCCGACTGCCGCCTGCTCACCGCCAAAGACCTGTTCGTCAGCCAGGCCGCCATGACCGGCGAGTCCATGCCCGTGGAGAAGTTCGTGCAACTGCGCGACCCGAGCACGCGCAACCCGCTGGAGCTGGACAACATTCTGTTCATGGGCACCAACGTGGTGTCCGGCGCCGCCAGCGCGGTGGTCATCGCCACCGGCAACGGTACCTACTTTGGTGCCCTGGCCCAGCGCGTCAGCGCCTCCGACCGCGCGCCCACCGCGTTCCAGACCGGCGTCAATAAAATCAGCTGGCTGCTGATCCGCTTCATGCTGGTGATGGCCCCGCTGGTGCTGTTCATCAACGGTTTCACCAAGGGTGACTGGATGGAAGCGGTGCTGTTCGCGCTGTCCATCGCCGTGGGCCTGACCCCGGAAATGCTGCCGATGATCGTCACCTCGACCCTGGCCAAGGGCGCGGTGTTCCTGTCGCGCAAGAAGGTTATCGTCAAGCGCCTGGACGCCATCCAGAACTTCGGCGCCATGGACGTGCTGTGCACTGACAAGACCGGCACCCTGACCCAGGACAAGATCTTCCTCGCCCGCCACGTGGATGTGTGGGGCCAGGAGTCCGATGAAGTGCTGGAGATGGCCTACCTCAACAGCTACTACCAGACTGGCCTGAAAAACCTGCTGGACGTGGCGGTGCTCGAACACGTGGACGTGCAGCGCGACCTGCAGGTGACCACCGCGTTTCGCAAGGTCGACGAGATTCCCTTCGACTTCAACCGCCGGCGCATGTCGGTGGTGGTGGCCGAGCATGACCAGCACCACGTGCTGATCTGCAAGGGCGCCGTGGAAGAGATTCTTTCGGTGTGCCACCAGGTGCGCCATGGTGACCAGGTTGAACCGCTGGACGACGCCCTGCTGGCGCGCATCCGCCAGGTGACCGCCGAGCTCAACGCCGAAGGCCTGCGCGTGGTCGCGGTGGCCGCCAGCGAGCGCCCGCCTACCCAGGAAAACTACGGCATCAACGATGAGCGCGAGCTGACCCTGATCGGCTACGTGGCCTTCCTCGACCCGCCCAAGGAAAGCACCGCGCCAGCGCTCAAGGCCCTGGCGGCCCACGGTGTGGCAGTGAAAGTACTGACCGGCGACAATGAGCTGGTCACCGCCAAGATCTGCCGCGAAGTGGGCCTGGCCCAGCAAGGCCTGTTGATGGGCAATGACATTGAGGACATGACCGACGCCGAGCTGGCGCTGGCCGTGGAAACCACCAACGTGTTCGCCAAGCTCACGCCTGCGCACAAGGAGCGCATCGTGCGCCTGCTCAAGGCCAACGGCCATGTGGTCGGCTTCATGGGCGACGGCATCAACGACGCCCCGGCCCTGCGCACCGCCGACATCGGCATCTCGGTGGACAGCGCCGTGGACATCGCCAAGGAAGCGGCCGACATCATCCTGCTGGAAAAGAGCCTGATGGTGCTCGAAGAAGGCGTGCTGGAAGGCCGCCGCACCTTCGCGAACATGCTCAAGTACATCAAGATGACCGCCAGCTCCAACTTCGGCAACGTCTTCTCGGTACTGGTGGCCAGTGCGTTCATTCCGTTCCTGCCCATGCTGCCGATGCACTTGCTGGTGCAGAACCTGCTGTACGACATTTCGCAGATCGCCGTGCCGTTCGACAACGTCGACGAAGAAATGCTGATGAAACCGCAGCGCTGGCAGCCGGCCGAAGTCGGGCGGTTCATGCTGTTCTTCGGGCCGATCAGCTCAGTGTTCGACATCACCACCTTTGCCCTGATGTGGTACGTGTTCGGCGCCAACAGCCCGGAACACCAGACCCTGTTCCAGTCGGGCTGGTTCATTGTCGGCCTGCTGACCCAGACGCTGGTGGTGCACATGATTCGCACGCCGAAGGTGCCGTTCCTGCAAAGCCGCGCGGCCATGCCGCTGATGGTGATGACTTTGGTGATCATGGCCATCGGCATTTTCCTGCCCATGGGCCCGCTGGCGCACTACTTCAAACTGCAGGCCCTGCCACCACTGTACTTCGCGTTCCTGCCGGTGATTCTGGTGGCCTACGTGGCGCTGACCCAGGCCATGAAGCGCTTCTACATCCGCCGGTTTGGCTGGCAGTAAGCGCAGCGTGCGACGCCTGTGACGCGGCCTGGCGGCCGGGGTTGCCACTGGGTCCGCTCATTCGCCGGAAAAGCGGTCGCGGCTGTTGGTGAGGTGCAGCACCATGGCCGCCCGCGCCGCGTCGGGGTCCTGCTTGCGAATGGCGTTGAAGATGGCCTCATGCTCCAGGCTGGCCAGGTACCCCAGCCGGGCGAAGTCAGCGTCGCCACGCTCCTCGGCGTTGACCCGGGTGCGCGGAATCATCGATTCACCCAGGTGCTGCATGATCTCGGTGAAACAGGGGTTGGCGGTGGCTTCGGCAATCAGCTGGTGGAAGCGCTTGTCCTCCTCCACGCAACTGTCGTTGTTGGCCAGCGACGCCTGGTAGTCGTCCAGTGCCTGGCGCATGCGCCGCAGTTGATCATCGCTGCGGCGCACCGCAGCCAGGGCCACGGCCTGGACTTCCAGGCCCATGCGCAGTTCGAGAATGCCGCGCACGCTGGCAGCGGTATCGAGGGTCAAGCGCAGCCCAAGCCGCGCTTCGCGCGCCAACACGAAGGTGCCGATGCCGTGGCGGGTCTCTACCAACCCAGACGCCTGCAATTTGGAAATGGCCTCGCGCACCACCGTGCGGCTGACCCCGTGCTCGCGCACGATGGTCGGCTCGGACGGCAGTTTCTGCCCCGGCTGAAACTGCCCCAGCAAAATCTGCTGGCTCAGGGTTTCGACCAGGTCATGGGCGAGGCTGGTGGCGCGCTTGCGCGCGGGGGCGTTGCTTTCGTCGTGCATGCAGGCAGGTTCCGCCACAAAGGGTCATGAACCAGCTTACCAGATCCGCTACTACCCGCTTCCACACAAGACCGTCGCTGTCACCAACCGATAAGGGTCGCGTAGCCCAACAGCATCAACGCCCACCCTATCAACGGGTGGAGCAGCAGGCGCCAGGCCCGCGCGCGCGGGTCAAAGCCCACGCCATGCACGTACCCCACGGCGATGCCCCACATGATCATCGTCAGCAGGCCATGGCTGTAACGGCCGCGACCGTCCAGAAGCAATACCGGGCGCACCAGCAACAGCATGCTCAATGGCAGCACCAGCGCAATCGACAGCCAGCGGCTGAGCGGGCGACGCAGCGCACCCGCCGCTTCAGCGTTCACCGCCGCGCTCCTCGTCCAGCGAGCCACTGGCTTCCAGCCACAAGGCGTTGATGATGCCAAAGCTGCAGGCCAGCAGCACTCCCAGAATCCAGGCGAAATACCACATCTCATTCAGTCCTCAGTAAAGGGTGTGCGGGTTGCTGTCGATGTGCGCGGTGGTGACCTTTCCCCACATCTTGGCGTAGCACCACAGCGTGTAGCAGAGGATCAGCGGCACGAAGATCGAAGCCGCCACCAGCATGATGATCAAGGTGCGATGGCTCGACACCGCGTCCCACACGGTCAGGCTCGACGCCGGGTCCAGGCTCGACGGCATCACGAATGGGAACAGCGCGAAACCGGCGGTGCACAGGGTGCCGACAATCGCCAGGCTGCTGCCCAGGAAGGCCATGCGCGGCTTGTTGCCCAGGGCCGCCAGCACGGCCAGCAGGCCACCGAATGTGCCCAGCAACGGGGCAATGGCGGTCAGCGGGTAGCGCACGTAATTGCCCATCCAGCCGGGGTTTCCGGCCTCCACCGTCTTGGCCAGCGGATTGAGCGCGGCGTTGGCGTCAACGCTCGAACTGATCACCAGCCCGTGGATATTGCCCAGCGCCAGCCAGGCGCCCGCCCCCAGGAACGCCAGCAGGTAGACAACCCCCAGCACCTGCGAGGCGCGTCGTGCGCGCTGGGCGATGGCGCCTTCTGTGCGCATCATCAGCCAGGTGCCGCCGTGCAGGCTGAGCAGGCTCAGGCTGACCACCCCGGCCAGCAGGCCGAAGGGGCTCAGCAGTTGCCAGAACGAACCGTGGTAGCTGCTGCGCAGGCTGTCGTCGAACTGGAACGGCAGGCCCAGCAAGAGGTTGCCGAACGCCACGCCAAACACCAGCGACGGCACCAGCGCCCCCACAAACAAGGCCCAGTCCCAGCTTTGCCGCCAGCGGGTGTTCTCAAGCTTGCTGCGGTAATCGAAGCCCACCGGGCGCACGAACAGCGCGAACAGCACCAGCAGCAACGCCCAGTAAAGGCCGGAGAACGCCGCCGAGTACACCAGCGGCCAGGCCGCGAACAAGGCACCGCCGGCGGTGATCAGCCACACCTGGTTGCCGTCCCAGTGCGGTGCGATGGTGTTGATCACCACCCGCCGTTCGCGGTCGTTGCGGCCGACGAAGGGCATCAGCGCCGCGGCGCCCAGGTCGAAGCCATCGGTGAGGGCGAAGCCGATCAGCAGCACCCCCACCAACACCCACCAGATCAGCTTGAGGTTTTCATAGTCGAACATCAGCGGGCTCCTTGGATCAGGGCCACGGGTGCCGGGGCCAGGTCATTGTGTTCAAAGTGGTAGCGGCCGGTGTGCAGGCTGCTGGGCCCCAGGCGCGCGAACTTGATCATCAGGTACATCTCGATCACCAGCAGCACGCTGTAAAACGCCACCAGCGCCAGCAGCGAGGCCCACACGTCAGCCGACGACAGGCTGGACGCCGACAGGTGCGTGGGCAGCACTTCGCCAATCGACCATGGCTGGCGACCATGCTCGGCCACGAACCAGCCTGTCTGCGTGGCCACCCACGGCAGCGGCAGGCTCAACAGCGCCCAGCGCAACAGCCAACGCTTGCCGGTTTCGTTCTTGCGCGCCGAGGCCCAGAAGGCACAGACAAACAGCATCAGCATCAGCAGGCCGCTGAGCACCATCAGGCGAAAGGTCCAGAAAATCGAGGCCACACCGGGGATGGAATCCAGGGCCGCCTGCTTGATCTGCGCCTCGCTGGCGTCCACCACCTTGTCGGTGTACTTCTTCAGCAGCAGGCCGTAGCCCAGGTCCTTCTTCACTGCATTGAAGTCGGCCACGGTCTGCTCACTGTGATCGCCGGCGCGCAGGCGGCCGAGCAATTGATAGGCGACCATGCCGTTGCGGATGCGCCCTTGGTGTTCGGTGACCAGGTCCTTGATGCCGGTGACCTGGGTGTCCACCGAACGCGTGGCGATGATGCCCATCACGTAGGGAATTTTCACCGCATAGTCGGTGCGCTGCTGCGCCTGGTCAGGCAGGCCGAACAGGGTGAAGGCCGCCGGGGCCGGTTCGGTTTCCCACTCGGCCTCGATGGCCGCCAGCTTGGTTTTCTGCACGTCGCCAATCTCGTAGCCGGACTCGTCGCCCAGCACGATCACCGACAGCACCGAGGCCAGGCCGAACGCGGCGGCAATGGCGAACGAGCGGCGCGCAAAGCCGATGTCGCGGCCCTTGAGCAGGTACCAGCTGGAAATCGCCAGGACAAAAATCGCCCCGGTGACATACCCCGACGCCACGGTGTGCACGAACTTCACCTGCGCCACCGGGTTGAGCAGCAACTGGCTGAAGCTGCCCAGCTCCATGCGCATCGTGGTGAAGTTGAACTCGGCACCCACCGGGTTCTGCATCCAGCCGTTGGCGATCAGAATCCACAGCGCCGACAGGTTCGAGCCGATGGCCACCAGCCAGGTGACGCTCAAGTGCTGCACCCGGCTCAGGCGGTCCCAGCCGAAGAAAAACAGGCCGATGAAGGTGGATTCAAGGAAGAACGCCATCATGCCTTCGATGGCCAGCGGCGCCCCGAAGATGTCGCCGACGTAGTGACTGTAGTAAGCCCAGTTGGTGCCGAACTGAAACTCCATGGTCAGCCCGGTGGTGACACCCAGGGCGAAGTTGATGCCGAACAGCTTGCCCCAGAATCGGGTCATGTCCTTGTACACCTGCTTGCCGGTCATCACGTACACGGATTCCATGATGGCCAGCAGAAAGGTCATGCCAATGGTCAGGGGCACAAACAGAAAGTGATACAGCGCGGTCATCGCGAACTGCAGCCGGGATAGATCGACGACTGATTCGGAAATCATTTCGGACTCTTCTCAAGGGGGGCGGAGGGGGTGCCGAGCAGGTGTCGGCTGACATTCGTACCGTCGTCCGTGACGTCAGCCGCCGGGCCGAACCAGACCAGGCGGATCCCCACCAACAGCACCAGCTTGAGCACGATGATCAGGGCGATCTCTTTGGCCAGCGGCCTTTTCAGGAACGCGAAATGAGTGGACATGGCGGCGACTCGGTGAGGGTGCGCCATTCTTGTCGCAGGCCGGTGGGCGGCCATTGATCCAGATCAATTTCAAAAGGCCATCACTGTGTGGCAAAGCGCCACACCACCTGCTTGCAATCTTGTATGACAAGCTGAGGTATCGATCCTGGTGGCGCCCTGCTTGACCCATTCTTAGAAACAAAGACTGGGCATTAGCGCGCGATCTAGATCAACTCGATCCACAGAAAGCCATTGCAGTCCTGAAAACCAACTTGTACGATGACTGGCAACAAACAAACCTCACCCGCATAAAAATAATCAGTGGGAGTTTTGAATCGTGAGTCAGTCCAGCCCCTCCTCCGCCATGGCGGACAGCGATCCCGTCCTGATGCGCGCCGTCGCCAAGGTCAAGCGTCACGTACTGCCGCTGTTCGTGCTGATGTTCATCGTCAACTACATCGACCGGGTCAATATCGGCTTCGTGCGCACGCACATGGAGCATGACCTGGGCATCGGTGCCGCGGCCTATGGCCTGGGTGCCGGGCTGTTTTTCATCGGCTACGCGCTGTTCGAAGTGCCCTCCAATATCCTCTTGCAAAAAGTCGGCGCGCGCCTGTGGCTGACCCGCATCATGTTCACCTGGGGCCTGGTGGCCACGCTGATGGCGTTTGTTCAGAACGAAACCCAGTTCTATGTGTTGCGGGTGCTGCTGGGCGTCGCCGAAGCCGGCTTCTTCCCCGGGGTCATCTATTACTTCACCCGCTGGCTGCCCGGCGTCGAACGCGGCAAGGCCATCGCCATCTTCCTCAGCGGCTCGGCCGTGGCCTCGCTGATTTCCGGCCCGCTGTCCGGCGTGCTGCTGCAGATAGAGGGCCTGGGCCTGCACGGCTGGCAGTGGATGTTCGCCATCGAGGGCATGGCCTCGGTGCTGCTGGGGTTTTTCGTGTGGTTCTGGCTGGACTCCAAGCCCCACGACGCTTCCTGGCTGGGCGGCGAGGAAAAGGACGCCCTGGTAGGCGCCATCGACCAGGAGCAACAGGACCGCGAAGCCCTGCACAGCGTCAAGCCGACCCTGGGCAAGCTGCTCAAGGACGGTCAGATCCTGATCTTCTGCGTGCTGTACTTCTGCATTCAGCTGACCATCTACGCGGCGACCTTCTGGCTGCCCAGCATCATCAAGAAAATGGGCGACCTCAGCGACCTGCAGGTGGGCTTTCTCAATTCCATTCCCTGGCTGATTTCGATCATCGCCATGTACGCCTTCGCGGCGCTGTCAGGGCGCTTCCGTTTCCAGCAGGCCTGGGTGGCCGCGGCGCTGCTGATTGCGGCAGCGGGCATGTTCCTGTCCACCACCGGCGGGCCGGTGTTCGCTTTCGTCGCCGTGTGCTTCGCGGCCATCGGTTTCAAGTCGGCCTCATCGCTGTTCTGGCCGCTGCCACAGGCCTACCTGGACGTGCGCATCGCTGCGGCGGTGATCGCCCTGATCAACTCCCTGGGCAACCTCGGCGGCTTCGTCGCCCCGGCCACCTTCGGCCTGCTGGAACAGAGCACCGGTTCGATCCAGGGTGGCCTGTATGGCCTGACCGCCACCTCGATACTGGCCGCGGTGCTGGTGTTCTTCGCCCGCAACCAGCCCAAGGCCGCCACCCCTATTGCCGGCCCCGCCCACACCCCTGTGGCGCTGGGCAAAACGCACTGACCCCCTTTCGCCTGAACAGGAACCCGACATGAGCACTTCACACCACGGCAACACCCCCGTCATCACTCGCCTGCAGGTCATCCCGGTGGCCGGCCACGACAGCATGCTGCTCAACCTCAGCGGCGCACACGGTCCATTCTTCACCCGCAACATCGTCATTCTCACCGACAGCGCCGGCAACACTGGCGTGGGCGAAGTGCCCGGTGGCGAACGCATTCGCGAAACCCTGGAAGACGCCCGCAGCCTGGTGGTGGGCCAGCCCATCGGCCAGTACCAGCGCGTGCTCAACCAGATGCGCAGCACCTTTGCCGACCGCGATGCCGGCGGCCGTGGCCTGCAGACCTTCGACCTGCGCATCACCATCCACGCCGTGACCGCCATGGAGGCCGCCCTGCTGGACCTGCTGGGGCAGTTCCTGGATGTGCCGGTGGCCGCCCTGCTCGGCGAAGGCCAGCAACGCGACGCAGTGAAAATGCTGGGCTACCTGTTCTACGTCGGCGACCGCAGCGCCACCGACCTGGCCTACCGCAGCGAGCCAGACGCCAGCGACGACTGGAGCCGCCTGCGTCACGAAAAGGCCATGACCCCCGAGGCCGTGGTACGCCTGGCCGAAGCCGCCAAGGTCAAATACGGCTTCAACGACTTCAAGCTCAAAGGCGGCGTGCTGCGCGGCGAGGAAGAGATCGAGGCGGTCACCGCCCTGGCCGAGCGCTTCCCCGACGCACGCATCACCCTGGACCCCAACGGCGCCTGGTCGCTGAAACAGGCCATTGCCCTGTGCCGCGACCAGCACAAGGTGCTGGCCTATGCCGAAGACCCATGCGGCGCCGAGAACGGCTATTCAGGCCGCGAAGTGATGGCCGAATTCCGCCGCGCCACCGGCCTGCCCACCGCCACCAACATGATCGCCACTGACTGGCGCGAAATGGGCCACGCCATCCAGCTGCAATCGGTGGACATCCCCCTGGCCGACCCGCATTTCTGGACCATGCAAGGCTCGGTGCGCGTGGCGCAGATGTGCCACGAATGGGGCCTGACCTGGGGCTCGCACTCCAACAACCACTTCGACATTTCGCTGGCCATGTTCACCCAGGTGGCTGCCGCCGCGCCGGGCGACATCACCGCCATCGACACCCACTGGATCTGGCAGGACGGCCAGCGCCTGACCAAGGCCCCGCTGCAGATCGAGGGCGGTTACGTGAAGGTGCCGGCCAAGCCGGGCCTGGGCGTGGACATCGACCTGGACGCCGTGGCCAAGGCCCACGAGCTGTACAAGGGCATGGGCCTGGGCGCGCGCGACGACAGCGTGGCCATGCAGTTCCTGATTCCCGGCTGGAAGTACAACAACAAGCAGCCGTGCCTGGTGCGCCCATGACGCTCTGAAGGCCGCACCGCAAACGCCTTTGTGGAAGCTGGCTCGCCAGCTCCGACAGGCCGGCCGCTGCTACAAAAGGTTTTTTCACCCTAGAACAATCACAACAGGGGTCACGACCATGTCCGCGAAGAAGACGCACGTCCGCTATTTCATTCTGTTCCTGCTGTTCTTCATGACCACGGTGAACTACGCCGACCGCGCCACCCTGTCCATCGCTGGCACCGCCATCAGCAAGGACCTGGGCCTGACGCCCATCGCCATGGGGCTGGTGTTTTCCGCCTTCGGCTGGGCTTACGTATTGGGTCAGGTGCCGGGCGGCTGGCTGCTGGACCGTTACGGCTCCAAGCGCATCTACGGCCTGAGCTTGCTGCTGTGGTCGTCGATGACCTTTCTGCAAGGCTTCGTCGGCAGCCTGAGCATTACCCTGGCAGTGACCACCTTGTTCACCCTGCGTTTTATCCTCGGCCTGGTGGAGTCGCCGGCCTTCCCCGCTAACGGGCGCATCACCGCCAGCTGGTTCCCCACGGCGGAGCGCGGCCTGGCCACCTCGATTTTCAACTCGGCGCAATATTTCGCCGTGGTGCTGTTTTCGCCCATCATGGGCTGGGTTACCCACAGCTTCGGCTGGAAATACATTTTCCTGTTCATGGGCGGCCTGGGCCTGCTGCTGGCGTTCGCCTGGTTCCGCCTGATGCACGCGCCCAAGGACCACCCGCGCATCAGCCCTGCGGAACTGGCGCACATCGAACAGGGCGGCGGCCTGGTGGACATGGACAACCACGGCCGCGCCGACCGCTCGGCAAAAATGCCGTACCTCAAGGAACTGCTGTGCAACCGCATGTTGGTGGGCGTGTACATCGGCCAGTACTGCATCACCGCCCTCACCTACTTCTTCATCACCTGGTTCCCCATGTACCTGGTGCAAGGGCGCGGCATGAACATCATGCAGGTCGGCTTTGTCGCCGTGCTGCCGGCGCTGTGCGGTTTTGTCGGCGGCATCAGCGGCGGCCTGCTGTCGGACCTGCTGCTCAAGCGCGGCGTATCGCTGACCTGGGCACGCAAGACACCCTTCGTGATCGGCATGTCCCTGGCCACCTCGCTGGTGCTGTGCAACTACATCGACTCCACCTGGCTGGTGGTCACGCTCATGGCCCTGGCCTTCTTCGGCAAGGGCCTGTCGGCGATCGGCTGGGCCGTGATCGCCGACGCCTCGCCCAAGGAACTGATCGGCATGACCGGCGGCCTGTTCAACTCGTTGGGTAACATCGCCGGCATCGTCACCCCCATCGTCATCGGCTACATCCTCGCCGTCACCGGCTCCTACGATGGCGCCTTGTGGTTCGTGGCGGCGCACTCGGTGCTGGCGGTACTGGCCTACCTGTTCATCGTCGGCAAGATCCAGCGGGTCGTGCTCAACAAAGACAAGGCCCTCGCGCTTGCCGTGGCACACCCCGCCCCTCTGTAGCGGCAACCTGTGTGAGAGCGGGCTCTACCCGCTCCCATACAAGACCGTTACGGCTACAGGATGCTTGCATCGCCCCAGATGAACAGCACCAGCCCCAACCCGGCGTACGCCCACAGTAACCAGCGCCCCAACCGACGCGGCACCAGCACCGCCCAGCGTGCCCAACCCGGCACCCGCTGCGGATTGCTGGCCGCCAGGCGCGGCCAATTCATTGTCGTCTTCGGCTCCTTCAGCAGTTGGCTGATCACCCCCATGCGCTGCCGCCGCCCGCCCAGCGAATTGCCGGCAATGGCACGGTGCTGCTCCAGCATCGGCTTGCCGCCCACCCGCTGTTCCAGGCGCTCCACGCTGAGCCAGCAGAACAGCGTGTATGCCCCGTTGCCCAGCCACAACGCCAGCGCGCACAGCGCCATGCCCAACACCATCAGGTGGTCGAACACACTGCTGTCGGCCCGCCAGGTTTCCGACACCATGTTCCACACCGGCTTGAGCAACAGCACCACCATTGCCCACAGCAACACCTGGCAGGGCACGATCACCGACCACTTCAGGCCCGTGGGAAACGCCGCGACCTGCTTCGCCGGCACCCGCCCCCGCAACACCGGCTGCAGCGGCGCACGCAACACGGCGAACACCATGAACAACGGCGCGAACGAGCCGCGCGGCGGGATGGACAGGCTGTGCAGGTGCTTGCGGATGACCTTGAGTTTCAAACGCGCCACGCACCAGGCAGTGACAAAGGCGATGGCCACGGTGAGCCAGAAATAGCGGGCGAGCAGGCCGAGGAACCAATCGCCGGCGTTGAATTCGATCATTTCACAGTCCTTGTGCAGGGGAACTCGGGTGTCCCCCTCTATTTTTCACCAACGGCTGCCGTCCCTCAATCCTCCACCCCCGCTTCCGGCACGCCACGCTCCCCTTCCACCACATACCCGGTGTCGATACTCACCACCACCGACATCCCTGGCCGCAGGCGCTGGGCTTGCGGCTGGTCGTTGTCGACGGTGATGCGCACGGGGATGCGCTGGGCGATCTTGACGAAGTTGCCGGTGGCGTTGTCGGCCTGCAGCAGGCTGAATTCGGAGCCTGTGGCTGGCGAGATGCGCTGCACGTGGCCGCGCAGGCGCAGGTGGTTGAGGGCGTCGACGGTGAAGGTGGCGGGCTGGCCGACGCGAACGTTGGCCATTTGGGTTTCCTTCATGTTGGCGATGACCCAGAGGGTGTCGGGCACCAGGGCCATCAGTTGCGCGCCGGAGTTGACGTAGGCGCCCAGGCGCACGCCGATCTGGCCCAGCTGGCCGTCGCGGGGGGCAGTGATGCGGGTGTTGGAGAGGTCGATGCGCGCCAGCTCCACGGCGGCTTCGGCATTGCTGACGGCTGCCTCCAGGGAACCGCGGTTGACGATGACGGTTTGCAGGTCCTGTTTCGAGATTTCCAGCGCGGCCTTGGCCTGGGCCAGGGACGCGATGGCGGCGGCGTTGGCCGCGCGGGCCACGTCCAGCTCGCTTTTTGACACCGAGCCATCGCTGACCAGCTCTTCGTTGCGGCGCAGGTCGGCGGCGCTCTTGCGTGCCTGGGCATCGCTGTCGCCGATGGCGGCCTGGCGCTGGACGATGGTGGCTTCGGCGCTGCGCCGTTGTTGCAGGTTGTTGGCCAGCGAAGCCTTGGCCTGCTCCACTTGGGCCAGGGACTGGTCCAGGTGCTGCTTGTAGATGCGATCGTCGAGGCGCACCAGCAGGTCGCCGGTCTTGACGAACTGGAAGTCCTGCACCGGCACTTCGAACACGTAGCCGGCCAGTTGCGGGCCGATGATGGTGGTCTGGCCGCGCACCTGGGCGTCCTCGGTGCTTTCGATCTTGCTGCTGAACGGTGGCAGTTCCCAGGCATAGAGCACGATCAGCACGCCGACGATGGCGACGCTGGCGAACATCAGCGAGGAAATCACCCGTACCCGCAGCGAGCGTGGGGCCGTGGCGGCAGGGGCTACCCCTTCGGGCGTGGAAGCGATGGCGTTGGTGGTGGTCGTCGTCGGTTCGGTCATGAAGTGGAGGCGCCGCTGGTGGGTACGGAAGGCGCCGCAGGGGCCGCCTGGGTGGTGGTGAGCAGCCACAGGCTGCGGATGAAAATCCAGATCATGGTCAGTACCGCGACCACGCAAATGAACATGAATACGTCGTTGTAGGCCAGCACGTTGGCTTCACGGGTGGCCGCGGTGGACAAGGCCCGGTAGCCCAGGTTGGTACGCAGCGAGGTATCGGCTACGGTGGAGGCGTAACTGGACGCACCGCTTTGCACCCGTGCCAGCACGCGGGGGTCGAGCAAGGTCAGTTGCTCGACGATGACGCTGGAGTGAAATTTTTCCCGCACGATCTGATAGGTGCCCAGCAGCGCCGCACCGATCAGGCTGCCGACGTTGTTACAAATACCGAACAGCACTGAGAAGCTGATCAGGTTGCGCGGGTTGGTGGCGACGTTGCGCGTGCCCAGGGCCATGGTCGGGCCGACGAAGAAGGTGCCGCCAAAGGCCAGTAGGAACTGGCTGAAATACATGTTCCAGGGCCGCGTGAGGTTGTTGGAAAACGAGTCCATGTAGGCGCCCGTGGCCATCAGCGCCAAGGACACGATCAGGGGCATGAACAGGTGTTCCGGCCGGATGGTCAGGGCACTGACGGCCAGCCCCGCCACCGCCCCGGCGAGCATCACGTAGTAGAGGCTGCGCATCTGCTCCTGGCTCATGTTCAGGGCCTGCAGGAAGCCCACCGCGCCGGTGGACTGTTCGGACGCCACCATGCGGATCAGCATCACCGCCAGGGCCATGCGAATGGCCACGCCGCTGCCCAGCCAGCGGGTCATCAGCATCGGGTTGCTGCGGTTGTGCTCGATGGCCAGGCCCGTGAAGATCAGCACGATGCAGGCCACCGAGGCCCAGCCGATCCAAGGCGCCGACAGCCACCAGTCAATACGCCCCAGCGACAGCACGGCGCAGAGCAAGGCGAAGCCGGTGGCAAGGATGGCGAAAGTGAGGAAATCCAGTGGCTCGAAGGTCTTGTAGCGGTCACCGGGGGGCAACTTGAGCATGAATACGCAGCCCAGGGCGGTGAGCGCCAGGCCCAGTTCGAACAGGTACAGGCCGCGCCATTCGGCGATTTGCAGCAGGTCTTCGGAGAACACCCGCGCCAGCGGCAGGGCCAGCTGCGAGGCGCCCAGCCCCAGTACCAGCGCGCTCAACCGCCATTTCGCCGGCAGCGCCTGGATCATGTAGTACAGGCCCAGCGAACTCAGCGCCGCGCCGACCATGCCGTGGGCGGCGCGCACGGCGATGGCCGAGTTGAGGTCGTTGACGAACAGGTGAGCGAAGGTGACCAGCGCGTACAGCACCAGGAACACTTCGGTGAAGGCGCGCAGGCCGAACTGCTGGCGGAATTTCACCAGCACCAGGTTCATGGACACGTTGGTCATGACATAGGCGGCGGGCAGCCAGGCCATTTCCGCCTGGGTGGCGCCCAGCGCGCCCTGCAAAAACTGCAGGTTGGCGGTGACCAGCGCGTTGCCCAGGCCGCCGGTAATGGCCACCAGCAGGCCTACGGCGGCGAACGCCAGGCGCTTGGGGGTGGAATGCAATGGCGTCGACGGCGAGCCGGGCAGGCTTGGTTTCTCGTGGGGCAGCCATTGGTGGGGGGTGTATTGGTCCATCGGCACCTGTTGGAGTCGGAAAAACGTTGACCCTATCAGGGTACCAGTAAATCCGACTGCAACGGCTTGCGCCAGTTCGCAGCATCGAAGACAGCAGCGGCCGCGAGATCGGTCAGGCCGTCAGCCGATGCAGACGTTGCCATCGAACAGCAGCCGCGCGGTACGCACCAGGCCGCAGCTGACCACGTTGCCATTGTCGGTGTGCACGGCCACGGTGAACTCACCGGTGGGATGCTCTACCGCCAGGCGCTTGTGAGCGCCGGGCGGGACCACGCCAAGGTCGGCGGCCACCGAGCCAGGGTACAGGCACGCGGTGGCGACGCTGACCGCACCGAACACGCCAATGGAGGCATGGCACTTGTGAGGGATGAAGCTGCGGCTGCTGATCGCCCCGCCCGCCTGGGGCGCGGCCACCAGGCACATTTTCGGCACGGTGCGGGCGCTGACGTCGCCCAGGCTCATGGCGGGGCCGGCCTGCAGGCGAATCGACTCCAGGCGCGCTTTCAGTTCGCTGTCAGCATCCAGCTCGGCGCGGCTTTCATAACCGCTGCGGCCCAGGTCGGCGGCGCGAATCAGCACCACCGGCATGCCGTTGTCGATGCAAGTCACCGCCACCGCGTCGAACGTATCGACAACGTTGCCGGTAGGAAACAGCGCGCCACAGCTGGACCCGGCAATGTCATCGAAGTCGATGACCACCGCCGCCGCCGTGCCCGGCACGCCGTCGATACGCGTGTCACCGGCGTAGGACACTTCGCCGCCCGGGGTGTGCACCTGGGCGGTGGCGGTCTGGCCGGTGTTCTCCATGAAAATGCGCACTGCAGTGACGTCACCGCTGGCCTGCACCAGTCCGCGTTCCAGGGCGAACGGGCCGACGCCGGCGAGGATGTTGCCGCAGTTCTGGCCGTAATCCACGCGCGGTTCGTCGACCACCACCTGGGCAAACAGGTAGTCGACGTCGACGCCAGGGCGCGTTGACGCCTTGATGATCGCCACCTTGCTGGTCAGCGAGTCGCCGCCGCCGATGCCGTCGATCTGCCGCGCATCGGGCGAGCCCATGGCGGCCAGCAGCAGGCTGTCGCGGGCCGCAGGATCCTGGGGCAGGTCGCTGGCCAGGAAATAGGCGCCCTTGGAGGTGCCGCCACGGATCATCAGGCACGGAATTCGACGCTGGGCCACGGTGTCAGTCCTCCAGTTCGCTGGCATCGTCCACGTAGCGCAGGCCCTTCTCGGCCAGGCGTGGGCGCATGTTGTAGATGTCCAGGCCCAGCTCGCCGCTGGCCAGGCGCAGGCGCTTGCTCTCTTCCAGGTCGGCACGCTTGCGGGCGGCCTCGACCACGCTGGCCAATTCGCCACGACGCACCACCACCACGCCGTCATCGTCGGCCAGCACCACGTCACCCGGGTTGACCAGTTGCCCGGCGCACACCACCGGAATGTTCACCGACCCCAGGGTTTCCTTGATGGTGCCCTGGGCGTGCACCGCCTTGGACCACACGTGGAAACCCATCTCGCGCAAGGTATGGGTGTCGCGCACGCCGGCTTCCAGAATCAGCCCGCGCACGCCACGGGCCTGCAGCGACGTGGCCAGCAGGTCGCCGAAATAACCGTCGGTGCACGGCGAGCTCGGCGACACCACCAGAATGTCGCCGGCCTGGCACTGTTCCACGGCTACGTGGAACATCCAATTGTCGCCCGGCGCCACCAGCACGGTAATGGCCGAGCCGCTGATGGCGACGCCCTGCTGGATGGGGCGCATGAACGGGGCCAGCAGGCCCTTGCGGCCCTGGGCTTCGTGCACGGTGGCGACGCCGTAGTGGCGCACTTCGTCGATCAGGGCACTGTCGGCACGCTCGATATTGCGCACCACTACGCCGGTTTTCCCTACAAGGCTCATCCCAGATTCTCCGTTACGCGCGGGAAGATGCTTTGGTAACCCTCGCCGTAGATGATGTCTTTCTTCGCCGTGATACCAATGTTGCGCTTGGCCTGCACGCCACGCTGCAGGGCCACGCGGGTGTAATATTCCCACAGGTGTTCCTGGCCGGCCATGCACTGGATGGCTGCGTATTTCTTGTCCCACACCTCGGTGATGTCCAGCAGCACGTCAGGCTTCCACTCGCACTGCTCGGGCTGATGCGGTTCGAAACTGTACACCGGTGGCGCGCCGACGATTTTCTCGCCCGGCTTGTAGCCTTCGGCCTGGGCGATGATGCGCGCTTCCTGGGCCAGGTGAGTGGCCAGCGGGTGATCGTAGTTGTACGGGTCTTTCAGCGAGTGGCTGAGCACGAATTCCGGTTGCACGCGGCGGAACACATCGGCCAGGCGGAACAGGGTGTCGGTGTCGGCACGCATGGGGTAGTCACCGATGTCGAAGAACTCGACGGTGGCGCCCAGCACCTCGGCGGCGGCCTCGGCTTCCTGACGGCGGCCGGCCTTGACGATGGCCTCGGTCATGCCGGGGCCCTTGCGCCACATTTTCGCCGACTCGCCACGCTCGCCGAACGACAGGCAGACAATGTGCACGGCATAGCCTTGCTTGGCGTGCAGGGCAATGGCGCCGCCGGCGCGCCAGACGAAGTCGGCGGAGTGGGCGCTGACCACCAGGGCGGTCTTTTGTTGAGTGGCTGACATGCTGGGCTCCTGTGGTGTGCAATGGCTTCATCCTGTCACGGGGCCTTGGCGGGGAATAATGCGTTCAGTTAGGCTAGGTATACTTTTTATTTATCGGGGGCACCTGCCATGGTCGATGAACTGCCTAACCTGCTGCAGATTCGCGCCTTTGTGCGGGTGGCCGAGCACGGCAGCATTTCCAAGGCCTCGACGCTGATGTACCGCGCCCAATCGGTGGTGACCCGGGCCATTCGCGACCTGGAAGTGCGCCTGGATGTACCGCTGTTCGAACGCCACGCCAGCGGCATGCTGCTCACCGACCAGGGCAAGCGCGTGCTGGCCCGGGCACGGCGTACCCTGGGGGAACTGGAGAGCGTGCCGGCGCTGCTGGGCAATGTCGCCGGGCATGCCGCCGAGCCGCTGTACCTGCTCAACGCCCGCCGCCTGGAACTGTTCATTGCCCTGTGCCAGACCCGCCACATGCAGACCGTGGCCAGCCTCTACGGCCTGACCCAGCCGGCGGTCAGCGCCGCGTTGAAAGTGCTGGAAGGCGGCAGCGGCTGCCTGCTGTTCGAGCGCTCCTCCCGTGGCTTGCAACCGACCCGCGCCGCCAGTGAAATCCTCGCGCCACTGCGCCGGGCGCTCAATGAACTGCGCCACATCGATGCCGACCTGGCTGCCCTGCGTGGTTCGCTGCAGGGCACGGTCAACGTCGGCGCCCTGCCCCTTGGCCGCAACCGCCTGCTGCCGGCGGCCATCGTCGCGCTGACCAGCGCGCACCCCGGCGTGCGCGTGGCCACCAACGAAAGCCCGTTCGAGTTGCTGGCGTCGGAATTGCGCGCCGGTGACGTGGATTTTGTGTTCGGCGCCCTGCGCCCGGCCGACTTTGCCAGCGACCTGCACGGCGAAGCGCTGCTGACCGAAGCCATGGTGCTGTTGGCGCGCCGCGACCATCCCTTGCAGGGCCAGCCGATCAGACCCGCCGACCTGCAAAGCATGCGCTGGGTACTGCCGCGCGCCGGCAGCCCGGCCCGGAGCCTGCTCAACGGCCAGTTCGCGGCCTGGGGCATTGATGCGCCGCTGCCGGTGGTGGAAAGCGCCGACCTGGCGATCATTCGCGGCCTGCTGCTGGGCTCGGACATGATCGCCGCCGTGTCAGCCCACCAGTTGGGCCACGAGATCGACAGCGGCGAACTGCAGCCGCTGATGCTGGAGATGCCGCTGACCGCACGGCCCATCGGCCTCACCTACCGCAGCGCCGGGCTGCATGCGCCGGCGGCCCAGGCGTTGATGGAGCAGATCCGCGCGGCGGTGGCTCAGCGCTTGCCGGCCACTGAGTAGAGCACCTGCTGGTTGCGGGTCTTCTGGAATTCTTCCAGCGACAGCCCGCGGAACGCGGCGTAGATGTGCAGGTTGGACACGCCGGTGACCGCGCCGAGCTTTTCCAGCAGGAAGAAGATCACCCCGTACTGCAACAGCCCCAGCCAGTCGCGGCGGCGCACCAGGTCGCGTTCTTCTTCGCTCAGTTGCGCTGCTTCGAACAGCGCTTCCTGATCCGCCAGGAAACGCTCGCGCCAGGCCGGCACGATCATCTGGTGCAGGAACCGGTTCAGGCGGTAACCCTTGTGGCTGCGTTCCAGGGTGAACGGATAGGTGCCCGGCAGGTTTTCCACGCCTTTAAGCTGGTGGTCCATGTGCTCGCGGTGGCGTGCCAGCAGGTCCACCGGTACCTCACGGGCCTGATTTTCCAGGACCAGGGTGGCAATGCCGGTCATCGACGGCAGGTAGTAGCCCTGGTGACGCTTGACCACGTTGGCCGACAACGCGCCACGCATGATCAGCCAGGTGATCACTTCCGAACCTTCCATGCCGCCCAATTCAGCGTACTCGGCCAGGGTGATCTCGGTCAGCTGCTCGGGGTCGTTGACCAGCAGGTCGAGGAACTGCGCGTCCCATTCCGGGTTGTTGAAGCCGCACCGCTCGCCGTGCACCTGGTGCGACACGCCGCCCGTGGCCACCACCGCCACCTTGAGGTCTTCGGGGAAGCTTTCGATGGCGCGGCGCAGGGCCTGGCCCAGCTTGTAGCAGCGCTTGGCGCTGGGAATCGGGAACTGCAGCACGCCCACGTGCAGGGGCACCACTTTCACCGGCCACTCGGTGTCGAACGGCATCAGCGCCGACATAGGCGAGAACAGCCCGTGGTCCACCGGCTTGTCGCGGAAGAAGGCCATGTCAAACTCATCGGCCATCAGGCTGCGGCCGATGTGCCGCGACAGCTCGGCGTGACCGCCGATAGGCGGGATGGCGCGCACGCCACCGCCCTCGTCGGCCACGGCGTAGCGCTCGTCCACGCCCAGGCAAAAGGCCGAGTAGTGGTCGAAGAAAAACGAGGTGACGTGGTCATTGAAGATGTAGAACAGCACGTCAGGCTTTTGCTCTTCCAGCCAGGCCTTGATCGGCTCGAAATCCTTGAAGATCGGCGCCCAGGCCGCCTCGCTCTGTTTGTTGTGGTCCACGGCAAAACCGATGGTAGGCGTGTGGGAAACGGCGAGACCGCCAATAATGCGCGCCATGCAAACCTCTGCTCGCTGAATGAAATTCTTGTGATGAGGCAGGCTAACCCAGGCCGCTGGCAGCGTCGTCTGTGTAATGGTTATGAAGGGGTCGTTTTTGTTTATCGCCGCCGCGCATGATGACTATTAACGCGAAGGCTCTGGTACGCGGCCTGCCATGGGCTTAGCCTTGGCACATTCCCGTGTAGCAGCCGCCGCCAGGCCGCGTCACAGGCGCCGTGCCGTTTTAGATAAACCCCCTGCCCCTGACGCTGCCTTCGGCAGCGGCTACAGGGCCCTGCCCATGAGTACATTGATGACCCGCCTGACCGAGCCCTTGCCCGTGCCCCACCCCACCATGACCCGCGCCATGGTGGCACTGTTCGCCTTCTGCTGCGGCGCCATCGTCGCCAACATCTACTACGCCCAGCCGATCATCGAGCTGATTGCCCCGGACATCCAACTGTCGGCACACGGCGCCAGCCTGATCGTGTCGCTGACCCAGATCGGCTACGCCCTGGGGATTTTCTTCCTGGTGCCACTGGCCGACCTGCTGGAGAACCGCAAGCTGATGCTCGGCACCACCCTGCTGGCCACTGTCAGCCTGATTGGCGCGGCGTTGAGTAACCAGCCCAGCGTGTTCCTGGTGGTGTCGCTGCTGATCGGTTTCAGTTCGGTATCGGTACAGATGCTCATACCGCTGGCCGCGCACATGGCCAGCGAGGAATCACGCGGCAGCGTGGTGGGTAGCATCATGGGCGGGCTGCTGGTGGGGATTCTGCTGGCACGGCCGCTGTCGAGCGTGATCGCCGACCACTTCGGCTGGCGCGCGGTGTTCTACGTGGCGTCTGTGGTGATGGTGGCGATCACCCTGGTGATGGCCCGTACCATCCCCTATCGCCAGCCGGACCACAGCGCCAGCTATGGCCAGTTGCTGGCTTCGCTGGGCACCCTGGTGCGCCGCCATGCGCTGCTGCGCCAGCGGTCGTTCTACCAGGCAATGATGTTTGCCACCTTCAGTCTGTTCTGGACCGCCGTGCCACTGGAGCTGTCGCGCCAGCACGGGCTGAGCCAGAGCCAGATCGCCATTTTCGCTCTGGTGGGCGCCATCGGCGCCATCGCCGCGCCCATTGCCGGGCGCCTGGCCGATGCCGGCCACACCCGCCGTGCCTCGCTGGTGGCGATGGTGCTGGCGCCGCTGAGCTTCACCACGGCGCTGGTGCACCCGGCGTTCAGCGTGGTCGGCCTGGCGTTGACCGGGGTACTGCTGGACTTCGCCGTGCAGATGAACATGGTGCTGGGCCAGCGCATCATCTATGGCCTGGACGCCACTAGCCGCGCACGCCTGAATGCGCTGTACGTGACCAGCATCTTCGTGGGCGGCGCGGTGGGCTCTGCGATTGCCAGCAGCCTCTACGAGGCTGGCGGCTGGTCGCTGATCGTCAAGGTCGGTTGCGCGATTCCGCTGCTGGCCCTGGTGGGCTTCCTGCTGAACTCGCGCCGCCGTGCCTGACGAGCGGGATCAGGGCAGCAGAATGACTTTCTGGCTGCTGCCGCGGTTGAGGTCAGCGTAGGCTGCCAGGCCTGCGCTGAGTGGTACTTCCACCAGGTCGGTGGGCAGCGGCAGGGCGCCGTTGTCGAAGTGGCGGCCAAACTGTTCGAGCATGCGGGCGCAGGCCGCGCAGTTATACAACAGGCTATTGACGCCCACCAACGAGCCGCCCTTGCGGTACAGGCCCAGCGCCGAGAACTCCACCAGGCCGTTGACCGGCGCGGCAATGATGGCGATGCGGCCGAACACTGCCAATGCGCTGACCGCGGCTGGCAGCCAGAAGCCGGTGGTGTCGAAGATCACCTCGGCGCCGCCGGGGAACACCGCTTCCACCTGGGCGGCCAGGGTGTCGGCCTGGTCCAGCAGAATCACCGGATAGCCTTGGGCTTTCAAGGCCTCGGCCTGCTCCGGGCGGCGCACGGCGGCCAGCACCTCGGCACCGCGAATGCGCGCCAGGGCCAGGGCCGCCGTGCCTACCGCACCGTTGGCGCCCAGCACCAGGAAGCGCGTGCCCTGGGTCACCTGGCTGCGTTCTACCGCATCCCAGGCCGTGGTGTAGGGCACGCCGAGGCTGGCAGCCTGGGTGAAGCTCAATTGCTCGGGCTTGAGCGCCACGCCATCGGCGGGCACGGTCAGGTACTGGGCGTGGCTGCCGTCGTGCTTGAAGCCCAGGTCACTGCCGGTGCCCCACACGGCCTGGCCCACCAGCGCCTCTGGGCCTTGCACCACCACGCCGGCGAAATCGCGGCCCGGTACCCGTGGCAGCGTGGTGTAGGGGAAACGCCCCAACACATTCTTGACGTCGCTGGGGTTCAGGCCCGCGGCCTTGACCTGGACCAGTACCTGGCCGGCGGCCGGAACGGGCATGGGCAGGTCAGCCGACTGCAGGTTGGCCAGGTCGCCGGTGCGGGTGAATTGCAGAGCGTGCATGGGGAGACTCCCTTGGTAGATGGCCGCAGTCTATGGCCGGTTGAGCCGGGATATCGGCCAAGCGCTTCATCCTGTCGGCCAAACCCCTTCCCTTGGCGGCGGCAGGAGACGCCACCCGCTTTCTCTACTACAGCGGGGTTGCGGTGTAGTGTGAGGGGGCCACGCCCAGGGCGCGTTTGAACATGTCGGTGAAGCTGCTGGGCGAGTAGCCCAGGGTGCGGGCGATGGCGCTGACCGGCACACCCTGGATCAGCTCGGCAGCGGCTGTGGCCAGTTGCACCTGCCGGCGCCATTCGGCGAAGCCCATGCCCAGGCTGGCCTGGAACAACCGCGCCAGGGTGCGCACGCTGGCGCCCGCGGCGCCAGCGTGCTGCTCGAAGGAAATGGCCAGCGACGGCTGGGCCATCACCGCCTGGCACAGGTTCATCAGCCGTCGGTCGGACGGGGCCGGCATGGGCACGCGCATGGCGCTGCGCCGCGCCTTGTGCAGCTCCAGCACCGCCAGTTGCGCCAGCGCCTGGTAGTACTCGCCCTGGCGCTGCTGCTCATGGTCCACCAGGGTCAAAATCAGTTCGCGCAACAGCCCGCCCACTTCCAGCACCTGCACCTGGGTGTCGAGGGTGGCGGCGATGGACGGGCGCAGGTAGATGTTGCGCATCTGCAGCTCAGTGACCACGCGAATGCCATGGGGCACCCCCGGCGGCAGCCACACCGCGCGCTGGGGCGGCACCACCAGGGCCTCGCAGGGCGTTTCAACCCACATCACCCCGCTCACCGCGTACAGCAGCTGGCCCCAGGCATGCTCGTGGGGTTCCACGAACAAACCACGCGGGTAGGCCCGCGCCAGGGGCTGCACGGGGATCTCGGTGTTGCTCAGGTCGGGTGGCGCGGCAATGGCCATGGTACGGCAGGCGTCGTGAGGGGAAACACACAGGGTAACCACCCGTCCGCGTGGGCGCCACTGGCGCTTCGCCGGGTAGCCGAATGGATGAAAAATTCTTAACCTTCACGGCCATCGAGTGCGGCAGCCCGTCGCAGAGCGATTTAGCGACCGATCATCGAACTGGTTCGTACATTTTGTCTTGACCGTGCCCGGTGGCTTCAATAGCCTGCCCGGCAACAACTACAAAGACGAGAATCACCCCATGCCTGATAGCCATTCGGGCGCAGTGACGATCGCCGCCGCGACTCGTTCCGCTGCTGCCTCTGCCGTGCGCCCCAGCCGTGCCCGCTTTGTCATTCTGACCTTGCTGGCGGTCGGCACCATTATCAATTACCTGGACCGCAGCATCCTCGGTATCGCCGCGCCCACCATGACCACCGAACTGGGCATCGACCCGGCGCTGATGGGCGTGATGTTCTCCGCGTTCGCCTGGAGCTATGTGCTGGCCCAGGTACCCGGCGGCGCCTTGCTCGACCGTTTCGGCAGCGGCAAGACCTACTTCGTCGCCGCCAGCGCCTGGTCGCTGACCACCCTGCTGCACGGCCTGGTCAGCGGCTTCACCTCGCTGATCGGCCTGCGCCTGCTGCTGGGCGTGAGCGAAGCCACCTGCTTCCCCACCAACAGCCGCGTGGTCGCCACCTGGTTCCCGCAGCAGGAACGGGCGCGCGCCACCAGTATCTACACCGTCGGCGAGTACATTGGCCTGGCTTTCCTCAGCCCGCTGCTGTTCGTGCTGCTGGCACACTACGGCTGGCGCTCGCTGTTCGTGCTGGTGGGCGTCATTGGCCTGGTGTTCGCCCTGGTGTGGAAGCTGCGCTACCGAGAGCCCCATGAGTGCACCAGCGTCAACCAGGCGGAACTGGACTACATCGAAGCCGGTGGCGGCCTGGCGCCCAAGGACGAGGTGAAAACCCCGTTCTCCTGGAAAAGCCTGCGCCAACTGCTGAGCTACCGGCAGATCTGGGGCGCGTGCCTGGGCCAGTTCGCCGGCAACTCGACCCTGGTATTCTTCCTGACCTGGTTCCCCACTTACCTGTCCACCGAGCGTCACATGGGCTGGATGAAGATGGGCTTCTTCGCTGTACTGCCGTTCATTGCCGCCGGTTGCGGGGTGATGCTGGGCGGCTGGTTCTCCGACCGCCTGATCCAGCGCACCGGCAACGCCAGCCTGGGTCGCAAGCTGCCGATCATCGCCGGCCTGCTGATGGCCAGTTGCATCGTCGCCGCCAACTTCGTGGAAAGTGACCAGGCGGTGATCGCCATCCTCTCCATCGCCTTCTTTGGCCAGGGCATGGTCGGCCTGGGCTGGACGGTGATCTCCGACATCGCCCCGAAAAAGCTCATCGGCCTGACCGCCGGCGTGTTCAACCTGGTGACCGGCATGGCAGGCATCATTACCCCGCTGGTGATTGGCTTCATCGTGTCCAGCAGCGGTTCGTTCGTGGGCGCACTGTGGTTCATCGGTGCGGTGGCCCTGGCGGGTGCGCTCGCGTACCTGTTGCTGCTGGGCGAGGTCAAGCGCCTGGACGTGTGACGCCTGTAGCAACTGTCTTAATGTGTGGCAGCGGGGGTCCGGCCTGATGAAGCGGATACCTCGCGGCCCATTTCGTGGACGATGTATTCGACGAAGCTGCGCAGCTTCGGCGAGCGATACCGCTCCTGCGGGTACACCAGGTGCATCGGCCGCACCGGCAGTTGCCACTCGGGCAGCAACGGCACCAGCCGGCCATCGGCCAATTCCTCGCGCACCAGCGCATCGGGCAGCATGGCAATGCCCAACCCTGACAGCGCCGCACGCTTGAGCGCCGGCGCGCTGTTGACGGCGATGCGGCCGCTGACATCCACACTCACCTCACCATCCGCCCCGCTCAAGCGCCAGTGTTTCTGGGTCCAGCGCCATTCGGTGCCCGCCGGGTAGGCGAAGGCCAGGCAGTCGTGTTCGGCCAGGGCCAGCACATCCACCGGCGTGCCACGCCGCTTCAGGTACAACGGCGCCGCGCACAGGGTCAGGCCATAGTCCTGCAACGGCCGGGCGATCAGGCTGGAGTTTTCCAGGGTGCCCAAGCGAATGGCAGCGTCGAAGCCCTCCTCCACCAAGTCCACCAGCCGGTCAGTCAGCACCACGTCCAGCTTCACCGCCGGGTTGTTCTTCAGGTAGTCGGCCAGGCACGGCATCAGGCATTCGGCGCCGAAGGTCGGCGGCGCGGTGATGCGCAACGTGCCATGGGGCACGGCCTGCACTTGCTCGGCCAACTGCTCGGCGGCGCTGACCTGGCCGAGTATATCCAGGCAACGCTGGTAATAAGCACTGCCGAACTCGGTCAGGCTCTGCCGCCGGGTGGTGCGGCGCAGCAGGCTGACGCCCAGGCGCTGCTCCAGCGCGCGCAAATGGTTGCCGACCATGGTGGTGGACATGCCACAGGTTTCAGCGGCGGCGGTCATGCTGCCGCCCTCCACCACTTGAACGAACACGCCCATGGCCTGAAAAACGTCCATTATCCACTCCTGCTTCAAGGTCCTTTCAGTCTAGAGCGGTTTATCTAGTTTTGCTGGATAAACATACTGCGGCCTCCCCGACCACAAGGACTGCGCCGATGAACGCCCCACACGCCCTGCCAACCGCCCACCCCAGCCTGATGAACAATTACCAGCCGTTGCCGATCAGCTTTGTGCGCGGCGCCGATTGCCGCCTGTGGGACAGTGACGGCCGCGAGTACCTGGACGCCCTGGCGGGCGTGGCCGTGACCTCCGTCGGCCATAGCCACCCGCGCATTGTCGAGGCCATTCGCGAGCAGGCCGGCCTGCTGTTGCACACCTCCAACTTGTACCGCATTGACTGGCAGGTGGGCCTGGCCGAACGCCTGACGGCCCTGGCCAGCATGGACCGGGCGTTCTTCTGCAACTCCGGCGCCGAAGCCAACGAGACCGCGTTGAAACTGGCGCGCTTGCACGCCCAGCGCAAAGGCATCAGCCAACCGCTGGTGGTGGTGATGGAGAACAGCTTTCACGGCCGCACCTTCGCCACCCTGTCAGCCAGCGACAGCCCCAGCTGCCAGGCCGGTTTCGCGCCACTGATGGACGGCTTCGTGAAAGTGCCGTTCGGGGACGTGCTGGCCCTTGAAGCGCTGGCGCAAAGCCATGGCCAACGCATCGTCGCCGTGCTGATCGAGCCGGTGCAGGGCGAAAGCGGTGTGCAAGTGGCGCCCAGCGGTTACCTGCAGGCGGTGCGCACGCTGTGCGATGCCCAGCAGTGGCTGCTGATGCTCGACGAAATCCAGACCGGCCTGGGCCGCACCGGCCGCTGGTTCGCCGGCCAGCACGAAGGCGTTGTACCCGACGTGATGACCTTGGCCAAGGCACTGGGCAACGGCATTCCCATCGGCGCGTGCCTGGCCAGCGGCAATGCCGCCGAGCTGTTCGGCCCCGGCAGCCATGGCAGCACCTTTGGCGGCAACCCGCTGGCCTGCCGGGTAGCGTGCACCGTGCTGGACATCATCGAGGAACAAGGCTTGGTGGCCAACGCCGGGCGCCAGGGAGAGTTGCTGCTGCAAGGGCTGCGCGTGGCGCTGCAGGATCACCCCCAGGTACAGGCCATTCGCGGCCATGGCCTGATGATCGGCATCGACCTGCGCCAACCCGGACGCCACCTGGCACAGGTGGCGGCGCAGCAGCATGGATTGTTGATCAACATCGCCCGCGGCCAGACCATTCGGCTGCTGCCGCCGTTGACCCTGGACGATGAAAGCCGCGAGCAGATCGTGCGCCGCCTGACCGCCCTGCTCGACTCAGTGGCGTGAGCCGTCGGCCGGCCCGATCAGCTCATGCACCTTGGCAATGACGTCGGCCATCTTGAAGGGTTTGTCGAACACGGCGGCGAACACGTCGGGCGTGGCCCGGCCAACGCTGCCCTGGGCGCCACTCATGAGCAAAATGGGCAGGTCCTTGTACAACGGGTGCTGACGGATCTTGCGCGCCATTTCCAGACCGTTCATCACCGGCATCATGAAGTCGGTGATCACCAAGGCCGGGCGCTCGCGCTCGAGCACCTCCAGGCCTTTGCGGCCATTGGCGGCCTTGACGACCATGTAGCCCTCGTCCTCGAACGCATATTCGAGGATGTTGGCAATCATGAACTCGTCGTCGACGATCAGGATGGTGGTCATGTCAGCTCGATCCGCGCGCTTTCAAGGCTTGCCGACCGCCGAGGCACTTCCCGATAACACTGCCTCTGCATGCTTGAATGCCTTCTTCAAATCGATACCGCGCTCGTCAATGACCAGCTCCAGAAGCGAAGGGTCATAAACGCTGTCCCTTACTTTAAGGATGGACAGCAAACGTTTTAGTTCAGCTTCGTATTCAACGAAACGCAGCAGCAGGATGTTGTCGACGATGCTAGACAGGTCCGGCGTCGGCGAGGTGATCTCCGGGCCGAACAGGCCGCGGATCTCCCAGGTGACGAACACCGTCACGCCACGGGCGCGCAATTCGCCCATCAACGCACTGAAAAACTCGGTCAGGCGCAATTGGTTGGTGGCGCAGCGGGTCATGCCGCCCAGGCTGTCGATGAGCACGCGCTTGATGCCGTGGGTGTCGACCAACTTGAGCAGGCGCGCGCCCAGGCCGTCGACCAGGCCTTCGGTGGTCGGCTGCCAGGCGACGAACAGCGCGCCGGCGTCCTGCATGGCCTGGAAGTCATAACCCAGGGCGTGGGCTTTGATGCCCAGGCGTTGCGGCGACTCGTAGAAGCCGAAATGCAGGGCCGGCTCTGCCGGCGTGCCGGCGCCGAGAAAATGAATGCCCAGGGAGGTCTTGCCGATGCCCGAGGGGCCCATGGCCAAGGTCACCGAAGAACGCGGCAGGCCGCCGCCCATGAGCTTGTCCAGGGCCGGCACACCGCTGGGCAGGCGCGTCAGGTCGGCACTGTCCGGGCGCGACGGGTGGCTGTAGAGGCTTTCCAGGCGCGGGTACACCACCAGGCCGTCGTCGGTGATCTCGCATTCGTGCAAGCCCGACAGTGCGCCGCTGCCACGGGTCTTGCGCAGTTGGATGCGGCGAACCGAACGGGTACCGAACAGCTCTTCACCCATCTCGATCACGCCATCGACCATGGTGTGTTCCGGGCTGCCGTCATCCAGTCGCGAGCTGGTGAGAAACAGCACCGTGCAACCGGCGAAGGCGGCGTGGCCCTGCAGCTCGGAAATGAATTTTTTCGTGTCGATCTGCGACTCGGCCTTGGAACGGGCATTGAGCAGGCCGTCGACGATCAGCACCGTGGCCTTCTGCCGGCTGATTTCGCGGCGCAGCAGCTTCACCACTTCGTCCAGGCCTTCGTTTTCCAGGGTGTCGAAGGCACTGACGAACTGGATCTCGTTGCCCACGCGGCTGGCATCGAAGAAGCTCAGGGTGGACAGGTACTGGAAGAGTCGCTCGTGGGATTCGGCCAACAGCGTGGCCACCAGCACCCGGCCGCCGTTGCGCACGTGGTTGAAGCCCAACTGGTTGGCCAGGATGGTCTTGCCCGATCCGGGGCGCCCCTGGACGATGTAGGACGAGCCTGCGACCAGCCCGCCCTTCAACAGAAGGTCGAGCCCTTCGATTCCGCTTTCAAGGCGTTTTAGCTGTTCCAAGATCCAACCTGCCTATATCAATAATCGCCGAGATAGACCGCCCCGCGCGGGGAACGTTTAATCTCTTGAAGAATAAGGAATTCTATACCCCTTCGGGCACGACACCCACCCCTGTAGGCGTTTTATCGCCAAACCACACCCTATCGACCTGCTCAATCGCGCTATCGAAACAAGCGATTAGACGTGCAGGCCTTGAGCCATTAGCTTTCGCGGCAATCAATGTCGCAAAACGTCGCAGGGCCAGGATGGCAAATAGCGGAAAACGCGCATCTCTTTCACCTGGCCCACGAGTCTGATCCCATGTCCCTGAACACCCCACAACAGATCGCCGAAATGGCCATCGACACTGGCACCAAAAAAGCCCACGCCCCACTGCCCGCCGTGCTGGTGCTGGGCTTTCTCGCCGGTGCGTTCATTGCCCTGGGCTTTCTGCTCGACATCCACGTCAGCACCATGATCCCCGGCCCTTGGTCGTCACTGGGCAACCTGCTGGGCGCGGCGGTGTTCCCGCTGGGCCTGATTCTGGTGATCCTGGGCGGCGGCGAGTTGCTGACCGGCAACATGATGACCCTGCCAATGGCCTTGTTCAGTGGCAAGATCGCACTCACGGCGCTGCTGCGCAACTGGTTGCTGGTGACCGCCGCCAACCTGCTGGGCGCGCTGTTCGTCGCCTACTGCTTCGGCCACCTGCTGGGCCTGACCGAGGGCCCGTTCCTGGCCAAGACATTGGCCATCGCCAACGCCAAGGCCAGCGCCGATTTCACCCACGCGTTCGTGTCGGGCATCGGCTGCAACTGGATGGTGTGCCTGGCGGTGTGGCTGTCGTACGCCAGCAAGGAAGTGACCGGCAAGATCCTGGGCATGTGGTTCCCGGTCATGGGCTTCGTGGCCATCGGCTTCCAGCACGTGGTGGCGAACATGTTCGTGATCCCCGCCGCCATCTTCGCCGGCGCCTTGGGCTGGGGGCAGTTCGTCGACAACATGGTGCCGGTGTTCCTGGGCAATGCAGTGGGCGGCGCGATTTTCGTCGGGCTGGCGTATTTCGTGGCGTTTGGCAAAGCGGCTGAAGCCACCGGCGCCACGGCTATCGACCTTCAGCGGTAAACACCCCTGACCGGTGGGAGCTGGCTTGCCAGCTTCTACACCCTGCAGCAGCGGCCGCCGGGCCGCGCCGGCCTCACGCCGCACGCTCGCGCATGGCGCCGCGCGGCGGGGAATGTTACAAAGACGTTTTCGCTATTGCCTGCCTGCCCCGCCATGACCATCGACGACAGCATGATCACCCGGGCGATCTTCGCCCTGCTCTCCCAGCGTGCCCCTGACCATTCGATCTGCCCCAGCGACGTGGCCCGGGTGCTGAGCGCCGACGAAGCGCTGTGGCGGGCATTGATGCCGGACATCCGCCGGGTGGCCTCGTGCCTGGCCCAGGCCAACGTTTTGCGCATCACTCAGGGCGAGGCCACACTGGCGCCCGACCGCATCGGCAGCGGACCGATCCGCCTGCGGCGTGGGTCATTGATGCGCTGACCGATAACACCTGCGCATCAATCCATCAGAAATATGCAGTTATCATTTCAAAACATTTCCGCGACCATCGTCCCCCTACAAGAAACCCATGTGCCCCGTTGCACGTGTCATAAAAAATGATGGGAGATGCACATGCAGTCCTCGCACCAGGGCGCGTCCGCGTCCGCTCGCGCCAAAGCCGGCGCGGTATTCCGGGTTACCTCGGGTAATTTCCTCGAACAGTTCGACTTCTTCCTGTTCGGCTTCTACGCCACCCATATCGCCGCCGCCTTCTTCCCCGCCAGCAGTGAGTTCGCCTCGTTGATGATGACCTTCGCCGTGTTCGGCGCGGGCTTCCTGATGCGCCCATTGGGCGCGGTGATCCTGGGTGCGTACATTGACGACGTGGGCCGGCGCAAAGGCCTGATCGTGACCCTGTCGATCATGGCCAGCGGCACCATCCTCATTGTCCTGGTGCCCGGCTACGAGACCATCGGCTTGCTGGCCCCGGCCCTGGTGCTGCTGGGTCGCCTGCTGCAAGGCTTCTCCGCCGGTGCCGAGCTCGGTGGCGTGTCGGTGTACCTGGCAGAAATGGCCAGCCCCGGTCGCAAGGGCTTCTACACCAGCTGGCAGTCGGCCAGTCAGCAAGTGGCGATCGTGGTCGCCGCCGCCCTGGGTTACGCCCTGAACCAGTGGATGAGCGGCGACGACATCGCCGCCTGGGGCTGGCGCATTCCGTTCGCAGTGGGCTGCATGATCGTGCCGTTCATTTTCCTGCTGCGCCGCAAACTGGAAGAAACCGAGGAATTCACCGCCCGCCGCCACCGCCCTGCCATGCGTGAGGTGTACAACACCCTGGTGGCCAACTGGACCATCGTCGTCGCCGGCATGCTGATGGTGGCCATGACCACCACCGCGTTCTACCTGATCACCGTGTACGCGCCCACCTTCGGCAAAAGCGTGCTGAACCTGAGCACCGCCGACGCGCTGATGGTGACCCTGCTGGTGGGCGTGTCGAACTTCATCTGGCTGCCCATCGGCGGCGCGCTGTCGGACCGCATCGGGCGCAAGCCGATGCTGATCGCCATGACCGTGCTGGCCATCGCCACCTCGTACCCGGCGTTGTCGTTCCTGGCCCAGGCGCCGAGCTTTGCACACATGCTGGAAACGCTGCTGTGGCTGTCGTTCATGTACGGCATGTACAACGGCGCGATGATTCCGGCACTCACTGAAATCATGCCGGTGGAAGTGCGCGTGGCCGGTTTTTCCCTGGCCTATAGCCTGGCCACCGCGGTGTTCGGCGGTTTCACCCCGGCGATCTCCACCGCGCTGATCCACAGCAGCGGCGACAAGGCCGCCCCGGGCTACTGGATGAGCTTTGCGGCCCTGTGCGCCCTGTGCGCCACCCTGTACCTGTACCGCCGCGGCAGCGCCCAGCTGCGCGCCGCCGTGTAAGGGGCTGCGATGAAAACGCTGATCAACACACTGGCGGCCGCGGCCCTGGCGTTCACCGGCCTGGCCCAGGCCGAAGAGCTCAACGTGATGACCTCGGGCGGCTTCACGGCCGCCTACAAGGTGCTGGGCCCGCAGTTCGCTGCCAGCCACGGCGACACCCTCAACACCATCCTTGGCCCGAGCATGGGCAAGGCTGCCGAGGCCATTCCCAACCGCCTGGCGCGCGGCGAGCAGGCCGACGTGGTGATCATGGTCGGCTACGCGCTGGACGACCTGATCAAGCAAGGCAAGGTGATTCCCGCCTCGCGGGTGGAACTGGCCGACTCGCGCATCGGCGTGGTGGTCAAGGCCGGTGCGCCGAAGCCGGACATCAGCAGCGTGGATGCCTTCAGGCAGACGCTGCTGCACGCCCGCTCCGTGGGTTATTCCGACAGCGCCAGCGGCGTCTACGTGCAGGACCAGCTGTTCAAGCGCCTGGGCATCGAGGCGCAGCTCAAGCCCAAGGCGAAGATGATCGAGCGCATTCCGGTGGCCGGCGAAGTGGCCAAGGGTGAACCGCAGCTGGGCCTGCAACAGGTCAGCGAACTACTGCCGATTGCCGGTGTGACCTACGTGGGCAAAATCCCCGAAGCCGTGCAGTCAGTGACCCGCTTCGCCGCCGGCATCCCGGTGGGCGCGGCGCACCCGGCGCAAGCCAAGGCCCTGCTCGACTACATGGCCTCGGCCCAGGCGCAACCGGTGGTCACCGCCACCGGGCTGGACTCGGTGCCTCACTGATCGGCCAGCGGCCCTTTCATGTCCCTGATCAACTGTTCCAGTTCCAGCGCCGCCGGGGTCAACGACCGGCCCCGGCGGCGGATCAGCCCCACACTGCGCAACACCGACGGCTCCACCAGCGGGATGCTGGTCATCCACTGATGTTCGCCCAGCGGCAGCGCCATCGACGGTACTGCGGCAATCCCCAACCCCGCCTCCACCAGCCCGAGCATGGTGGTCACATGGCGCGTCTCGCAGATGCTCGGACGCGCCGGGCGAATGTGCAGCAGCGCCTGGTCCAGCACGAAGCGGTTGCCGGAGGTCTTGTCCACGGAAATGTAATCCTGCTGGAAGAACTCCTCCCAGGTCAGCTGTTTGCGCCCGGCCAGCGGGTGGTCGCGGCGGCAGGCGGCCACGTAGTGCTCCTGCACCAGCAGCTCGAATTCCAGCTCGGCGGGCAGGTTGCCGGTGAAACTCAGGCCCAGGTCGGCCTCGCCGCTGATCACTGCCTGCTGCACGTCGTTGGCGCTGGCATCCAGCACCTTCACGCGGATGCGCGGGTAAAGCTTGTGGTAGCGGGCGACCACCTTGGGCATGAAGTAGTAGGCCGCCGACGGCACGCAGGCCACGGTGACATTGCCCAGGCGCGTGGAGGCCACTTCGCTGATACCCAACAGGGCGATGTCCAGGTCGTTGAGCAGGCGCTCGGCGCTCGGCGCGAAGGCGCGCCCCACCATGGTCAGGCTGACCCGGCGGGTGGTGCGGTCGAACAGGCGCACGTTGAGCGCGCTTTCCAGCTTCTCGATGCGCCGGCTCAGCGCCGGCTGGGAGATGCTGATGGCCTCGGCGGCCTTGCGAAAACTGCCTTTTTCCACCACGGCGCGAAAGGCCTGCAGGTCGTTCAGGTCGAAATTGATGCTCATCCCGCTCACTCATGCGCATTTTTAGTTATCCGATCAGCTTAATGCATGAATGCCTGGCTTTGATGCTGGACCATGGTCGAAAAGCCGTTCGTCGCCGGCTGTGCACCAAAGGCCCCTTGCGACGCTCAACCGTGGGTAGCGATGAGCTTCATCGCCTATCCAACAATAAAGACGGAGAGTAACCATGGACGCATTCAAAGCAGGCAAGCTGGCCTTGGCACTGGCCCTGACCGGCGCGCTGGCCAGCCCGGCCTTTGCCGCTACCTCCAACGATTTCGTCAACGACGCGGCCGCCGGCGGCATCACCGAGGTCGAGGCCGGCAAGCTGGCCCTGGAAAAAAGCAGTTCGGCCGACGTGAAGACGTTCGCCAACCGGATGATCAAGGACCACGATGCCGCCAACGAAAAACTCACAGCCTTGGCGCACAAGCTCGACATCGAAGTGCCCGACAGCGCCACACTGACCCAGCAGGCCAAGCAGAAAGTCATGGAAATGCGTGACGATTCCTTCGACAAGGCTTACGCCGCCAATCAGGTGCAGGCACACAAAGACACCGTGGCGCTGTTCCAGAAGGAAGCGGCCTCCGGCGATAACGCCGAGCTGAAAGCCTTCGCCAAAACCACCCTGCCTAAGCTGCAGGAACACCTGAAAATGGCCGAGGCGTTGCAAGCCAAGCATCAATAATCCGGCATGGGTTCACGGCTGCCCGTTTGCACAGCCGTGAGCCAGGGTTACCATGGACGGTTCATGCCCTGCCAATAAGCCCTCCATGAACGTCGACGCCATCGCCCTGCTGCACCCGCACCTGACCACCGCCCTGCTCACCCCGCCTGAAGAAACCCGTCGCCTGTTCCATGGCCGCGGACGCTGCTGGCCGGGCCTGGAACACATCACCGTGGACTGGCTGCAAGGGGTGCTGCTGGTCTCGCTGTTCCGCGAGCCTGGCGCCGACGAACTGGCAGCGCTCAAGCCCATGCTGCTGACGGTCGCCAAGGCCGCACCGGCGGTACACAGCCTGATCCTGCAGCACCGCTACCTGCCGGACAGCAGTGCTGAATGGCTGCTGGGCGAGCCCGTGGAGCACTGGCTGATCGACGAGGACGGGCTGCGCTACCAGCTGGACCTGGGCCGCAAACAGAATATCGGCCTGTTCCTGGACATGCGCTACGGCCGCCAGTGGGTGCGCGAGCAGTCCGCCGGCAAGCGCGTGCTCAACCTGTTCGCCTACACCTGCGGCTTCTCCCTGGCGGCCATCGCTGGCGGCGCCGAACACGTGGTCAACCTCGACATGGCCCGCGCCGCCCTCAGCCGTGGTCGCGACAACCACCGCCTCAACGGTCACGACCTGGACCGCGTCAGCTTCCTGGGCCACGAGCTGTTCAAGTCCTGGGGCAAGGTCAAGCGCGGCGGCCCTTACGACCTGGTCATCATCGACCCGCCGTCGTTCCAGCGCGGCAGCTTCGTGCTGACCCAGGACTACCGCAAAGTGCTGCGTAAACTGCCGGAACTGCTCACCGAGCACGGCGTGGTGCTGGCCTGCGTCAACGACCCGGCCATCGGCTCGGATTTTTTGATCCAGAGCATGGCCGAAGCAGCACCGGGGCTGAGCTTCCAGCGCCGCCTGCCAAACCCGCCGGAGTTTCCGGATGCGGAGATTGAAGGTGGTTTGAAAGCGTTGGTGTTCACCCAATAACATCACCCGGCCTGTAGCAGTGAACGCCAGGACGCGTCAGGACAGTTGCTGCCACACCCACAGCATGCCAGCTTCTGGTTGCCCTCACGGCCAATGCAGCCTACCCTCTCCCGGCTTTTTCGCGCTTGCAGCAGGAAGCCGGTGTCATTCCGGCGCGGTCGCGCCACTGTGTTCAGGCTTCGCCTGAGAGCCAGACCTTGCTGCCGGCACTTATTCCCCCAACGGACGCGCCATCCCGGGAGCCGCTGCATGATGCTGTTTCGCCGTATTTTTCTTGCCTGCCTGTCGCTGTCGACGGCCCACGCCTTTGCCGATGCCCCTGCTACCCAATACCCCCTGACCCTGCAAAACTGCGGGCACAGCGTGACCATCAGCGCCGCGCCACAGCGTGCGGTAAGCCTGGGCCAGGCCAGCACCGAGCTGCTGTTGTCGCTGGGCCTGGCGCCGCGCATGGTCGGTACTGGCGTATGGTTCGGGCCGCTGCCCGCACCGCTGGCCGCGGCTGGCGCCCAAGTGCCGCGCCTGGCCGATAACGCACCCAGTTTCGAGTCGGTGGCCAAGGCGGCGCCGGACATCGTCGTGGCCCAGTACACCTATCACATCGGCCCCCAGGGCGAGGTCGCCACGCCCGAACAGCTGCTCAAGCTGGGTATTGCCTCTTATGTGTCGCCCAGCGACTGCGACGGCAAGGGCGTGACCGCCAGCTCCAACGCCGACGGCAGCCGCAGCCAGCTGTACTCCCTGACGCTGGTGGACAAGGAGATCAGCGAACTGGCGCGCATCTTCAATGTGCAAGCTGCAGGGCAAGCCTTGAGCGCACACCTGCACGAGCGCGTCGCGTCAGCCGTGAAGCTGGCCAATGCCACCGCGCACCCCGCGCAATCGGTGTTGTACTGGTTCTCCAGCACACGGCTGGAAGGCGACCCGTGGGTGGCCGGCAAGAACGGCGCGCCGGGGTACATTTCCCAGGTACTGGGCTTGCACAACATCATCACCAGCGATGAAGAGTGGCCGGGCGTGAGCTGGGAAAGCATCGCCGCCAAGGACCCCGACGTGATTGTGCTGGCACGCATGCAACGACGTCTCTATCCCGCTGATGACGTGGAGAAGAAGCTGGCGTTCCTGCGCAGCGACCCGGTCACCCGCGAACTCAAGGCCGTGCGCAACAACCGCCTGATCGTGGTCGACGCCAACAGCCTCAACCCGTCCATGGCGGTGGTCGATGCCATCGAACAGATTGCCAAGGGCCTGGCGTCCACGGACAGCGCGCAGTGATCGAGCGCCTGGCCGCAGACGATGGCCGCGCCGGGCGCTGGCTGCTGGCGTCGATGGCACTCGCCAGCCTGGCCCTGTCGATCGCCCTGGCAGTCTCCCTGGGCGAGCTGCACATTCCCCTCGCCGTTACCCTCAAGGCACTGCTCAATGGCCTCGGGCTGGGGCCGTATGACGTGCCACGTATCCAGCAAGGCATCATCTGGGAGTATCGCCTGAGCCGCGCCCTGGTGGCGGCCTTCTGTGGCGCCGGCCTGTCACTGTGCGGCGCGGTGCTGCAGGCGCTGCTGCGCAATGCCCTGGCCGACCCCTACGTGCTGGGCATCAGTGCCGGGGCGTCCACCGGCGCGGTGCTGGTGATGCTGCTGGGCCTGGGCGGCGGTCTGATCGGTATTTCGCTGGGGGCATTCATGGGCGCTACCCTGGCGTTCGGGCTGGTGCTGCTGTTGGCCACCGGCATTCAGGGCGGCCCGGCCCAGGTGATTCTCGCCGGCGTCGCTGGCGCCCAGTTGTTCAACGCCCTGACGGCGTGGATCGTTTCCACCTCCGCCAACGCCGAGCAGGCGCGCAGCGTGATGTTCTGGCTGCTGGGCAGCCTGGGCGGCGTGCGCTGGCCGGACGTGGGCCTGGCGGCGGCCGTGGTCTCGGTGGGCTTGGTGGTGTGCCTGTACTGCGCGCGCACCCTGGACGCCTTCATTTTCGGCGACGATGCCGCCGCCAGCCTCGGCGTGCCGGTGGCACGGGTGCGCCTGCTGTTGTTCGTGGTCACCGCGCTGATCACCGCCTGCCTGGTGAGTATCGTCGGCGCCGTGGGCTTCGTCGGCCTGGTGGTGCCACACATGGCGCGACTGTTGGTGGGCCCACGGCACATTCGATTGCTGCTGGCCTGCGTGCTGATCGGCGCCAACTTCATGGTGCTGGCCGATATCGCCTCGCGGCTGATCGTGCCCGGGCAGGTGCTGCCCATTGGCGTGGTCACCGCGCTGGTGGGCGCGCCGGTGTTTGCCGCCCTGCTCTACCGCAACCGGAGTGCGCCATGAGCTTGCGCGCCGACCAAGTCGGCTGGAGCAGCGACGGCCGCCTGATTGTCGATGACATCAGCCTGACCCTGCCCCCGCGCGGCACCCTGGGCGTGATCGGTCCCAACGGCTCCGGCAAGTCGACGCTGCTGCGCCTGCTGGCCGGCGTGCGCGAGCCTGCGCAGGGTCGCGTCAGCCTCGACGAGCGCACGCTGAAGGACTGGCCGCGCAGGGCCCTCGCGCGGCGCGTGGCGTTGGTGGAGCAGCACCCCGGTACCGAAGTGGATATTACCGTGCAGGACATCGTGCGCTTGGGCCGCACCCCGCATCGAGGCGCGCTCACGCCCTGGACCCAGCACGACCAGACCATCGTCGACCAGGCTCTGGCCAGCACCGGCGTGGCCGAGCTGCGTCAGCGTCGCTGGCACAGCCTGTCGGGCGGCGAACGGCAGCGCACGCAGATTGCCCGCGCGCTGGCGCAATGCCCCAGCGAACTGTTGCTGGATGAGCCCACCAATCACCTGGATATCCAACATCAACTGCAACTGCTACAACTGATTCAGGCGCTGCCCGTGACCTGCGTGATGGCCCTGCATGACCTGAACCTGGCGGCGATGTTCTGCGACCGGCTGGTGTTGCTGCAACACGGCCGCGTGGTGGCCAGCGGCAGCCCCGAGCAGGTCATCACCGCCGAGCTGATCGCCCGCGTGTACGGTGTACGTGCCGACGTGAGCCGCTCGGCCCACCATGGCCGCCCCCATATCCAATACCTGCCCTGAGGCATGGCCCATGAAAACCCTTCTGGTCATCGGCATCGGTGCCGGCAACCCTGACCACCTGACCCTGCAGGCGCTCAAGGCACTGAACCGCGCCGACCTGTTTTTCCTGTTCGACAAAGGCCCGGCCAAACATGGCCTGCTCGACCAGCGCCGCGAGCTGTGCAACCGCCTGGCCACCGAGCGCCCCTGGCGGTTCGTCGAAGCCGGCAACCCCGAGCGCGGCCCGGACGGCGACAGCTACACAAGTGCGGTGCAACAGCTCAATGAAGACAAACAGCAGCTGATCGAACGCCTGATCGCCAGCGAAATGGCCGACGGCGAATGCGCCGGTATCCTGGTGTGGGGCGACCCGGCGCTGTACGACAGCACCCTGCGCATTCTGCAGGCGATTCTGGCCTCGGGTCGGCTGATGTTCGACTATGAGGTGATTCCCGGCATCAGCGCCGTGCAGGCCCTGACCGCAGGCCACCGGGTCACCCTCAACGACATCGGCGGCTCGGTGCGCATCAGCCCGGGCCGGCAACTGCCCGCGCAACTGGAACCGGGCGACAGCCAGGTAGTGATGCTCGACGCACATCAGGCGTTCAACCGCCTGCGTGGGCAGGGTCTGTTCATCTGGTGGGGGGCGTACGTGGGCAGTGCCGACGAGCTGCTGATCGCCGGGCCACTGGACGAGGTGGCCGATGAAATCGTGCGCGTGCGCGAAGCAGCACGGGCGCGACATGGGTGGATCATGGACAGCTACCTGCTGCGCCACGCCTAACCGGTAGCAGCAACTGTCTTGACGCTGTGTATGCTTCCTCCCAGGAGCCGTCAGGCAGTGCGCGGCGCCTTCGACGCGCCCTGCCTACCGCTGCTGCCTGGGTGCGTTCAGGGAATAAAAAAAAGCCGCTTTCGCGGCCTTTTTTTGAGGTATCACAGGCTTAGTAGCGCGTGATGTCCGCCTTCGTTTCCAGCGCTTTGCGGTAGGCAGCGAAGTCCTGCTGGCCGGCGCGCGAGGCGAGGAAGCGGCGGTATTGCGCTTTCTCGGCGTCGCTGGCGGCTGCGGCTTCGTTGACGCCGTTCAGGCGCACTACCACGTAGCTGCCATCCGACAGGCTGACCGTGTCGTAGACCGGCTTGTCCTTGCCTTGCGGCTTGGCCATACGGAATACGTCTTGCAGCACGGCCGGGTCGATCCCTTCCTGGCTGCGGGTCACGGCTTCCTGGGTTTTCCAGGCCTGGCCGTCCTGGCTGGCGGCCAGTTGAACCTTGCCATCGCGCAGGCCAGCTACCAGAGCGTCAGCCTTGGCCTTGACCGCGTCGCTGGCCTTGACCTGCGCCAGGTGCTTGCGAATGGCGTCGGCAACGGCCTCAAGCGGCAGCTGCGCCGGCTTGCGGTGTTCCTTCACGTGCACCACCACGGTGGTTTCCGGGTCCAGCTCGATGGCCGAGCTGTTGGCGCCCTCGTCCATGACTTCCGGGCTGAATGCCGCCTGGATCACGGCACGGTTGGCCGTGATACCTTCGCTGCCACCCTCACGGCCAAACGGCGCGGAGGTCTGTACTTTCAGGCCCAGGTCAGACGCTGGCTGCACCAGGTCGGAGGCTTCGAACGCCGAGTCTTCCAGCTTCTTGGCCGCGTCCACGTACATCTGCTCGACCTGCGCGGTCTTGGCTTCCTTGGTCAGCTTGTCCTTCAGGCTGGCGAAGGTCGGCACGTTCGGCGCTTCCACGCCCAACAGCTTGATCAGGTGCCAGCCAAACTGGCTGCGAACGGGGGCCGAAACCTGGTCCTTGTTCAGCGCGTACAGCGCTGTTTCGAACGCCGGGTCGTAGACGCCCTTGCCCGCATAGCCCAGGTCACCGCCGTTAGTGGCCGAGCCCGGGTCCTGGGAAAACTCTTTCGCCAGCTTGGCGAAGTCTTCACCCTTGGCCAGGCGCGCCTGGATCTCTTCGATCTTGGCTTTGGCCTGGGCGTCGGTGGTCTTGGCGTTGACTTCGATCAGAATGTGCGCAGCCCGGCGCTGCTCGGAGAGCGCAGCCGTCTGGGCCTTGTAGGCCGCCTGCAGGTCTTCGTCCTTAACGGTGACCTTATCGAAGAATGCCGACTTCTTCAGCTCGACGTAGTCGATGACCACCTGGTCGGGGCTCATGAACTCTTTGGCATGCTCGTCGTAGTGCGCCTTGACCTCGTCATCGGACACCTTCACGGCCGACGGATCAGCCTTGTAGGTCAGCGAAGCGAAATCACGGGTCTGCTTCTCCAGGCGGGCAAAAGCCTGCACCTGGGCGTCGGTGACGAAGCTGCTGCCCGCCACGCCGGCGCGCAGTTGGCCGACCAGCATTTCCTGGGCCATCATCTGGCGGAATTGCAGGCGGTTGTAGCCCATCTGGCGAATGACGGCGTCGAACCGGTCAGCGCTGAACTTGCCATCCACCTGGAACTCAGGGGTTTGCAGGATCAACTGATCCAGTTCCGCTTCCGAAAAGCTGAACTTGGCGTCGGTGGCACCCTGGATCAACAGCTTGCGATCGATCAGCCCCTTGAGGGCCGCTTCACGCAGCATTTTCTCGTCAAGCATCGAAGCGTCGAAATCCTTGCCCAGCTGTTGCATCAGCTGACGGCGTTGCATTTCGACGGCCTGGGCCAGCTCGCTCTGGGTGATGGCGTCGCCATTGACCTTGGCCGCGTCGGCGGTATGGCTGGTGGCTCTGAAAATGGCATCGAAGCCGGTCAGTGCCATCAAGGCAACGATGACACCGATGATGGTCTTGGCAATCCAGCCTTGTGAATTGTCCCTGATATTCTGCAGCATGCGTCCCCCAGAAACGGTTGTACTGATTAAGCAACCGCGGAGAGTGGGTAGAATCCGGATAGAAGAAAGGCGCATCCGAGGATGCGCCTTCTCGTAACTGGCGGAGCAATCACCGGCGCCGTGCGCCGGCTTGAGACCAGCTCATAGGCTGCTCCGCTTCCAGGTCGGAAATTTTTCCCGCCCCGGTCGGGCAAAGGCGTGAAAGAACTTAGTTTACCGCTTCTTTCAGTGCTTTGCCGGCTTTGAAACCAGGCTTCTTGGCAGCCGCGATTTCCAGGGTCTTGCCAGTCTGTGGGTTACGGCCAACGCGAGCTGGGCGGTCAGTCACAGAGAAAGTACCGAAACCAACCAGTACCACGGAGTCGCCAGCCTTGAGAGCGCCAGTGACGGAGTCGATTACTGCGTCCAGCGCGCGGCCAGCTACAGCTTTCGGGATATCAGCAGATGCGGCGATAGCATCAATCAGTTCCGACTTGTTCACTCTAAGTCCCCTTATATCTATATGAGTTTGTTTCTAAGTATGTGGTGAAAGCTAAAACTGCGCCGGGAGGCTGCTGACACATTAAGTGCCGCTTTATAACAAGGGCTTTAAAAAGCTGTCAAGAAAAGCCCCCCGGCCAAATGCTTGCTAGTGCGTGCTGATTCTTTCCTTGGAATCCGTATCGCGCTTCTCGTCCTTCGCGACAATCTCCGGAGCCACATCGGGCAAGGGCTCCGGGGCGTATTGCAGCGCAATCTGGAGCACTTCGTCAATCCATTTAACCGGTTTAATCTGAAGATCCTGCTTAATATTGTCAGGAATTTCCTTCAAATCACGCACGTTCTCTTCCGGAATGATGACTGTCTTGATTCCACCGCGATGGGCAGCCAGCAATTTCTCTTTCAGACCACCGATGGCCAGCACCTGACCACGCAGGGTGATCTCGCCGGTCATGGCCACATCGGCCCGTACCGGGATCTGCGTCAGGGCCGATACCAGCGCGGTGCACATGCCTACGCCAGCGCTCGGGCCGTCCTTGGGCGTGGCGCCCTCGGGCATGTGGATGTGAGTGTCGCGCTTCTCGTGGAAGTCCAGCGGGATACCCAGGCTCTTGGCGCGGCTGCGCACAACCGTCAGGGCCGCGGTAATGGATTCGACCATCACGTCACCCAGGGAACCGGTCTTGATCAACTGGCCCTTGCCGGGTACCACGGCGGCTTCGATGGTCAGCAACTCGCCACCCACCTGGGTCCATGCCAGGCCGGTCACCTGGCCGATCTGGTCCTGCTGCTCGGCCAGGCCGTAACGGAACTTGCGCACGCCCAGGAAGTGCTCGAGCGAGTCGGCGGTCACTTTTACCGAGAAATGCTTGTCGCGGGCATGTTCCTTGACCACCTTGCGGCACACCTTGGCGATCTGGCGCTCCAGGCCACGCACACCGGCTTCACGGGTGTAGTAGCGGATGATGTCGCGAATGGCGGCAACGTCCAGTTCCAGCTCACCCTTCTTCAGGCCGTTGGCGGCAATCTGCTTGGGCGACAGGTACTTGGTGGCTATGTTGATCTTCTCGTCCTCGGTGTAACCCGGCAGGCGGATCACTTCCATCCGGTCCAGCAGCGCTGGCGGAATGTTCATGGAGTTCGAGGTGCACAGGAACATCACGTCCGAGAGGTCGTAGTCGACTTCCAGGTAGTGGTCGTTGAAGTTGTGGTTCTGCTCGGGGTCGAGCACTTCCAGCAACGCCGAGGCCGGATCGCCACGCATGTCGCTGCCCATCTTGTCGATTTCGTCCAGCAGGAACAGCGGGTTGCGCACGCCTACCTTGGTCATCTTCTGAATCAGGCGGCCGGGCATCGAGCCGATGTAGGTACGGCGGTGACCACGGATTTCCGCTTCATCACGCACGCCACCCAGGGCCATGCGCACGAACTTGCGGTTGGTGGCATGGGCGATGGACTCGGCCAGCGAGGTTTTACCCACGCCAGGCGGGCCGACCAGGCACAGCACCGGGCCACGAATCTTTTTCACGCGTTTCTGCACGGCGAGGTACTCAAGGATGCGTTCCTTGACCTCTTCCAGCCCGTAGTGGTCGGCGTCGAGAATGTCCTCGGCACGCGCCAGGTCCAGGCGCACCTTGCTCTGGGCCTTCCACGGCACTTGCACCAGCCAGTCGATGTAAGACCGCACCACGGTGGCTTCAGCCGACATCGGCGACATCTGCTTGAGCTTGTTCAGCTCGGCAGTGGCCTTGGCCAAGGCGTCCTTGGGCAGGCCGGCGGCGTCGATGCGCTTTTTCAGCTCTTCGACTTCGTTGTGGCCTTCGTCGCTGTCGCCGAGTTCCTTCTGAATGGCCTTCATCTGCTCATTCAGGTAGTACTCGCGCTGGCTGCGCTCCATTTGCTTCTTCACGCGGCCGCGAATGCGCTTCTCGACCTGCAGCAGGTCGATTTCGGCGTCCAGCAGGGCCAGCACGTGCTCGACCCGAGCTGACAGGTCGATGATTTCGAGAATTTCCTGTTTCTGCTCGATCTTCAGCGCCATGTGCGCGGCCATGGTGTCCACCAGGCGGCCAGGCTCATCGATGCTGTTGAGGGAGGAAAGCACTTCGGCGGGGACTTTCTTGCCCAGCTGCACGTATTGCTCGAATTGAGCCAGCAGGCTGCGCACGAATACTTCGGACTCGCGGTCCGGGGCATCGACTTCGTCGATCAACTGCACTTCAGCGCGGCAATGGCCGTCCACTTCCATGAAACGCTCGACAGTACCGCGCTGCTCGCCCTCTACCAGCACCTTGACGGTGCCATCAGGCAGTTTGAGCAGTTGCAGCACGGTGGCAACGGTACCGACACGGTACAGGGCATCTTCGCCCGGATCATCGTCGGCTGGATTCTTCTGGGCCAGCAGCAGGATCTGCTTTTCGCCCGTCATCGCGGCCTCGAGGGCTTCGATGGATTTCTCGCGCCCCACGAACAGCGGGATCACCATGTGCGGATACACGACGACATCACGCAATGGCAGGAGAGGCAATTCGATGGTGGTCTTCATGATTTCGCCTCTACAGCGGCCCTAGGGCCGTAGACAGATGGAATTGAGCTTGTAGTCAATGTGGGGGCAGCCCCGAAAAAAAACAAGCGCTGCGGGACAGGAAAAGCAAAGGGGCCCGAAGGCCCCTTCCTGTTTCAAGCCGCAGAACGACTTATGCGTCTGGCGCAGCCTTGGCCGGCGACTCACTGTTTTCGTAGATTAACAGTGGCTTGGACTTTCCTTCGATGACGCTTTCGTCGATCACCACTTTACTGACATCGGTCTGCGAAGGGATCTCGTACATGGTGTCCAGCAGCACGCCTTCCAGGATGGAACGCAGGCCACGGGCACCGGTCTTGCGTTCCAGTGCGCGATGGGCCACGGACTTCAGCGCATCGGTACGGAACTCCAGGTCCACGCCTTCCATCTCGAACAGCTTGGCGTATTGCTTGGTGAGGGCGTTCTTCGGCTCGGTCAGAATCTGCATCAGTGCAGCTTCGTCCAGCTCGTCGAGGGTAGCCAGCACCGGCAGACGGCCCACGAATTCCGGGATCAGACCGAACTTGACCAGGTCGTCAGGCTCGACTTCACGCAGGGACTCGCCCACCTTCTTGCCTTCCTGCTTGCTGCGCACTTCGGCGTTGAAGCCGATGCCGCCGGCCGTGGAACGGTTCTGGATGACCTTTTCGAGGCCCGAGAACGCACCACCGCAGATGAACAGGATGTTACGGGTGTCGACCTGCAGGAACTCCTGCTGAGGGTGCTTGCGACCGCCTTGAGGCGGTACCGAGGCCACGGTGCCCTCGATCAACTTCAACAGTGCCTGCTGCACGCCCTCGCCCGAGACATCACGAGTGATGGACGGGTTGTCGGACTTGCGCGAGATCTTGTCGATCTCGTCGATGTAGACGATGCCCATCTGGGCCTTCTCGACATCGTAGTCGCACTTCTGCAACAGTTTTTGAATAATGTTTTCAACGTCCTCGCCGACGTAGCCCGCTTCAGTCAGCGTGGTGGCGTCTGCGATGGTGAACGGGACATTGAGCAGGCGCGCCAGGGTTTCAGCCAGCAGCGTCTTGCCCGAACCGGTCGGGCCGATGAGCAGGATGTTGCTCTTGCCCAGCTCGACGTCGTCGTTCTTCTTGTCACGTTGATTGAGGCGCTTGTAGTGGTTGTACACCGCTACCGCCAGAACCTTTTTCGCGCGCTCCTGACCAATGACGTACTGGTCCAGGATGCCGCTGATTTCTTTGGGCGAAGGCAATTTATGCGCATTGCTTTCGGCCTGGGCTTCCTGCACCTCCTCGCGGATGATGTCGTTGCACAGGTCGACGCACTCGTCGCAGATAAAGACCGAGGGGCCGGCAATCAATTTGCGCACTTCATGCTGGCTTTTGCCACAGAAGGAGCAATAGAGCAATTTGCCGTTGTCCTCGCCGTTGCGGGTGTCAGTCATTCGATCGATCCAAATCCGATAGGCTTGCAACACAAGATGAAGGCAATCGCGGGGTTTTTCAAGTCCGCAGGTGGACGGTTGTGCCGACCACCTGGCATTTGCCTCACTTACGCGGGCATCTGACGCTTGTTGATCACCGAATCGACGAGGCCGTACTCGGCCGCACGCTCGGCGCTCATGAAATTGTCACGATTGGTGTCCTGCTCGATCTGCTCCAGCGTCTGGCCGGTATGGAACGCCAACAACTCGTTCAGGCGCTGACGAATGGACAGGATCTCACGGGCGTGAATGTCGATGTCCGACGCCTGGCCCTGGAAACCGCCCAGTGGCTGGTGAATCATCACGCGTGAGTTCGGCAGGCAGAAACGCTTGCCCTTGGCACCACCGGCCAGCAGGAAAGCGCCCATGCTGCAGGCCTGACCGATGCAGGTGGTGGAAACGTCCGGCTTGATGAACTGCATGGTGTCGTAGATCGACATGCCTGCAGTGACCGAGCCGCCAGGGGAGTTGATGTAGAGATGGATATCCTTGTCCGGGTTTTCCGCTTCAAGGAACAGCAACTGCGCGCATACCAGGTTGGCCATGTAGTCTTCCACAGGACCAATCAGGAAGATCACTCGCTCCTTCAACAGGCGCGAGTAGATGTCGTAGGCGCGCTCGCCACGAGCCGATTGCTCGACAACCATCGGGACCAGGCCGCCAGCGGCCTGGATGTCAGAACTCTGCTGAATATAAGAATTGCGGGACATGTCTCGCACTCACTCCCAAATAGTCATGTCTTGAATACGCATAAGCCAGCGCGAAGGCTGGCTTATGGTGATGTTCCAACGCTGGAAGGAATCAGTCGGCTTGTGCAGCTTCCACCGGCTTGACTGCTTCTTCGTAGGAGACCGCTTTGTCGGTCACACTAGCTTTCTGCAGAACAGTATCCACAACTTGCTCTTCCAGCACAACCGAACGCACTTCGTTCAGCTGCTGATCGTTCTTGTAGTACCAAGCCACGACCTGCTCTGGTTCCTGGTAGGCCGAGGCCATTTCCTGGATCATTTCGCGAACGCGAGCTTCATCAGGCTTCAGCTCGTTGGCCTTGACCACTTCAGCGACGATCAGGCCCAGGACCACACGGCGCTTGGCTTGCTCTTCGAACAGCTCGGCCGGCAGTTGATCAGGCTTGATGTTGCCACCGAACTGCTGAACGGCTTGAACGCGCAGGCGGTTCACTTCGTTTTCCAGCAGGGCTTTTGGCACTTCGATCGGGTTGGCAGCCAGCAGACCGTCCATGACCTGGTTCTTCACCTTGGTCTTGATGGCCTGGCGCAGCTCGCGCTCCATGTTCTTGCGAACTTCGGCGCGGAAGCCTTCCAGACCGGTTTCCTTGATGCCGAACTGGGCGAAGAAGGTTTCGTTCAGCTCAGGCAGGGTCGGTGCGGAAACGCTGTTGACCTTGACGGTGAACTCGGCAGCCTTGCCGGCCAGGTCCAGGTTCTGGTAGTCCTCCGGGAAGGTCACGTTCAGCACGCGCTCTTCACCGGCCTTGGCGCCAACCAGGCCATCTTCGAAGCCAGGGATCATGCGGCCGGAACCCAGCACCAGCTGGGTGCCCTGGGCCGAACCACCGGCGAACACCTCACCGTCGACCTTGCCGACGAAATCGATGTTCAGCTGGTCTTCGTTGGCAGCGGCACGGTCGGCAGCCTCAAAACGCACGTTCTGCTTGCGCAGGATTTCCAGCATGTTGTCAAGGTCGGCATCAGCAACTTCGGCGCTCAGGCGCTCGACGTTGATGGATTCGAAACCTGCTACCGCAAATTCAGGGAACACTTCGAACGTAGCGACGTATTCCAGATCCTTGCCTTTTTCGAACACTTTAGGCTCGACAGCCGGGGCACCGGCAGGGTTCAGCTTCTGCTCAACAACGGCTTCGTAGAAAGTCGCCTGGATCAGGTCGCCCAGGGCTTCCTGACGTGCGGAATCTTCGTAGCGCTGACGAATAACGCTCATCGGCACTTTGCCAGGACGGAAGCCTGGAACCTTAGCGCGACGGGCAGTCTGTTGCAGACGCTTGTTGACTTCGGTCTCGATGCGCTCGGCGGGCACGCCGATGGTCATGCGGCGCTCGAGAGCGGAAGTGTTTTCAACAGAAACTTGCATGGATTTTCCTCGTTGCACAGACGTTAGCCGGCCATTTCCGACCCCAATCAAGGGCATGCATTCTAGAGGGTCGAACACAAGAAGTCACCCTGTGCAAGACGGCTTCGAACAACGAAACGTTAAAGTGGCGCAAATGCCCGGCCACAAAGGCCTTGGCAGGGCCATGCAGCCTTCTGGAAGGGGATTTGTCCATGCGACCGACGGCAACAGAGCACCCTGCGCGCACAAACATCACCTGACAAATCACGCGCCAGTCTTTTCAAAATATTTACGTTCGTAGACAAACAGTTACAAAATTTCGTTGTCTGATTTATCAGTACGGGCGCATTACCCCCGACATCAGGAGACAACCGTGTTCAACAAACTGACCAAATTCACCGTCGCTGCCCTGGCCACCGTCGCCATCCTCAGCACTTCGGGCTGCATCATTTTCCCTGACCACGGCCATGGTGGCGGGGGTTACCACCGCGGCTGGTATCGTTGATACCGACATGAAAAAGCCCGCCTTCGGATGAAGGCGGGCTTTTTTTGATTCGAATAAAATAAGCGTACCCAAACTCGAAAAAACAAGGCTGACAACGCATGATCGATAGGCGTTGGCGGCCCTGCATAACTCAAATCCCTGACACAACAAAAAAGGCGCCTGATTTTCATCAGGCGCCTTTCCGAAATATGGGGTGGACGATGGGGATCGAACCCACGACAACAGGAGTCACAATCCTGTGCTCTACCAACTGAGCTACGCCCACCATAACGCGGTTTTGCAAATGCCTCAATGCAAACGAGGCGGTACAGCTTGAATGGTGCGGACGAAGAGACTCGAACTCTTACAGCTTGCGCCGCTGGAACCTAAATCCAGTGTGTCTACCAATTTCACCACGTCCGCATTGAAGCTTTTAAAGCAAAGGCGCCAGATTTTCATCAGGCGCCTTTCGGAATATGGGGTGGACGATGGGGATCGAACCCACGACAACAGGAGTCACAATCCTGTGCTCTACCAACTGAGCTACGCCCACCATATTGCGCTACTTGTGCCAAAGCTGCCTAATGGCGCACCCGGCAGGACTCGAACCTGCGACCATCCGCTTAGAAGGCGGATGCTCTATCCAGCTGAGCTACGGGCGCTTATGTGAACCGCGATCGGTTACGACTGCGAATTCCAAGCTTCAGTCACGCCGAGTTAAATCGTTAACTCTGCCTGACCTTCATCACCAGTGCTAGGCTCTGCCCGACAAGTGCGACGAATGTTATAGACGACCGGTCAGGTCGTCAACTCCTTTCTGAAAAAAATTCATTTTATTTAAGGGCTTAGCTGAATCGCCGGACCAAGCGCCTTTGCCCTGCTTCTATAGCATGAGAGAATGCGCGTACATTTTCTTCCCTCTCGATGGTTAATCACGCGTCATGACTGCACAACTAATCGACGGCAAGGCGATCGCCGCCAGCCTGCGCCAGCAGATCGCCCAACGGGTCGCCGAGCGTCGCCAGCAAGGCCTGCGTACCCCGGGCCTCGCCGTGATCCTGGTCGGCAGCGATCCTGCCTCCCAGGTCTATGTCTCGCACAAGCGCAAGGACTGTGAGGAAGTGGGCTTTCTGTCCCAGGCCTTCGACCTGTCCGCGCAAACCACCCAGAACGAACTGGAAAGCCTGATCGACCGTCTCAATGACGACGCGAACATCGACGGCATCCTCCTGCAGCTGCCGCTGCCGGCGCACCTGGACGCCTCGAAGCTGCTGGAGCGTATCCGCCCGGACAAAGACGTTGACGGTTTCCACCCGTACAACGTCGGCCGCCTGGCCCAGCGCATCCCGCTGCTGCGCCCGTGCACACCCAAAGGCATCATGACCTTGCTGGAAAGCACCGGCCAGGACCTGTACGGCATGAACGCCGTGGTGGTCGGGGCGTCCAACATCGTCGGCCGCCCGATGGCCATGGAACTGCTGCTGGCTGGCTGCACCGTGACGGTGACCCACCGCTTCACCAAGGACCTGGCGGGCCACGTCGGCCGCGCTGACCTGGTGGTAGTGGCCGCCGGCAAGCCGGGCCTGGTCAAGGGCGAGTGGATCAAGGAAGGCGCCATCGTCATTGACGTCGGCATCAACCGCCAGGCCGATGGCAAGCTGGTGGGTGACGTGGTCTACGAGACCGCCCTGCCCCGCGCCGGCTGGATCACCCCGGTACCCGGCGGTGTCGGCCCCATGACCCGTGCCTGCCTGCTGGAAAACACCTTGTATGCCTGCGAAGCCCTGCATGCCTGAGTGAAACAGCGCCGGTGAAAAACGCCGCATGCCCGCCCGGGCTGTGGCGTTTTTTTATCGCCCGCCACGGCCTGGCAGCAAACCCGCGGGTGGTATCTATTCCTCGCACCCCCGGCAGCCCTGGCCCCTAGCATGGCACCTTTCTCAACGACGAAAGGATTTGTCATGCCCAGCACTCCCGCGCAATTACCCAACGCCTCACAAAGCCCCCACTACGTCATTGCCGAGCGCGCCGTTCCTGGCTGGCTGGCGAACGGGGCGCCCGACACGCTGCGCATCTTGCGCAGCAAAGGCGTACCCTCCCTTCCCTGGCTGGACGACGCCCGACAAACAGAACCTCAAGCCGTGACTGCCCTGCAGAAAGCCTGGGCCGGTCACTACCACGATACAACGCAGGTCAATGCCGTGCTGGCCCAGCTGCCTGCCGTGGAGGATTTCGCCGAACCACTGCTCAAGGCCGCCATTGAGGCACGCTTTGGGGCCGTTGTGGACGTGACCGCCACCTACTTGTTCAATGCCTCGCGGGTGTTGATCAACGACTCGTTCATGACGGCGTCCCAGGACCCGTTAGTGGCGATGCACCGCGCCATGAAGGCAGCCACCAGCTCCCTGCTGCAAGCAGCGCTGCAGAATTTCGAGGCCCGAGAGGCCATTCCAGGGGGCATGGACAATGGCGCAACGTTGGCAGGCATTTTCTCCGCGCACCCGGTGATGGGCACCTCGCTGGTCGGAACGCCGCTACCGATCGCACCGGATGAATTCGCGTCACTCTGCCGCGAACTCGACTTAGGCCAGCAATACCAAAGCGCCATCCAGGCCGCCATGACGCCATCCGACCTGCCCGGCGATAGCCCAGGCAGCGCCGCCATCAACATCAGCACTCGCTTCAAGCTGTTCGAGCAGTCGGCCCTCACCGTGCAAGCACGTATCGCCTGCCTCAAAAAGGACATCGATCCGGCAACTCAGGCGCTGGTGCTGGACATTGCCGGCAACAGGCAGTCCGAGCGCTGTGCGTTCCTGACGCTGTTCGGCATCGAAACCAGTGCCATCGTGATCCTCGCCGACAAGCCAGCCCCGCAGACCTTCATTGTGTACCTGCCCGATGACCCGGTGGCACCGGTGAAGGGATATGCCTCCATGGAGGCGTTCGCCGATGACCTGCGTCAGAAAATGACGTCGCCCGGCTACACGCGGTTCTTCGCGCGCTTCGTACCGGCGCGCGTGCGCAATCAGTTTTTCAGCCTGCTGCACAAAACGCTTTATCCCCTGACCTGGAACAGCTTTTACCGGGCGTACGAGGAGAGGTTCGATGCCAACGCCAACCTTCATCTGGCCACCGTGCCACTTCCCACGTTTTTCCTGACAGCCGTGCATGACAAGCACCTGGCCACACTGAAAGACGACGCACTGTTTCATGCCGTGCCGACTGCCGTGGAGAACCAGAAAACCCATGACGAAAAAATCCAGTATTTCGTCTCCGCATTTTTTGAGGCGGCCAACATCGCTGCCTTTGTCGTCCCCGGCCTGGGCGAGGTGATGCTCGCCGTGACGGCGCTGGAGCTGTGTCACACGGTGTACGAAGGCTTTGCCAGCCTTGCCCATGGCGATCGCGATGCTGCCTTTGACTACTTGATGGACGTGATCGACAACGTGGCGATGATGGCGCTGATGGCTGCCGCCGGCGGCGCCGCATCCCACGGCACACCAGGCGTGGCCGCCCCGGAGGCGGTACAAGGCATGAAGCCGGTCAGCTTGCCAGACGGCACACAGCGGCTATGGCAGCCCGACCTTGCGCCTTTCCACCACGATATAGTGCTGCCCGCCGACCTGAAGCCAAATGAGCTCGGACTGTACGACTACCAGGGCAAGCAGTGGCTGCCGCTGGACGGACGCCTGCATGCGGTGAAACCACCCGCGGGCGACGCCCCGTACCGCCTGGAGCACCCCACTCGTGCTAACAGTTACGAGCCACCCCTGCGCCACAATGGCAAAGGTGCCTGGCTGCACGAGCTTGACCAGCCCGGCGAATGGGAGGGCCCAACGCTGTTCAAGCGCCTTGGGCAGCGCGCCGCGGCATTCTCCGATGCACAAGCCACGCAGATCATGCGCGTCAGCGGTACACATGAAGCGGTGTTGCGCCGCTCGCTCGCCGAAGCACAACGACCACCGGCACTGCTGGAGGACACCTTGGCGCGCTTCCAGCTGGACCAGGACCTGGACACCTTCATCATTCAGCTGGAAACCGGCAACGCCGCAGACCCCGAACTGCAATTGCAATTGCTCAGTGAAGAGCCAGGCTGGCCCGCCAACCGGGTGCTCACGCTGCTCGACAGCGACGGCCAGGCCGTTCGCCAATTTGGGCCGCTGCGGGGCGACCAGGCGGCCGCCCCCGTGATCGTGCGCCCAGGCGACGACGTGTTGCCCAGCATCCTCGAACAACTGACCGTGAGGGAAAATCGCGACCTGTTCGGCGAAGAATTCGGCTCGAGCAACCTGGGTACTGCGCGCCGCGCGCAGATGCTGCGCAAACAACTGGCCGACAGCGCTCGCGTGCGGCGTAACGAGCTGTTCGCCCTGCGCTATGACCAGTTGCAACACAACGACAGCCCGTTCGTGCAGAGGCTGCGCCAAACCTTCAAGGGGCTGCCGACGAGCATTGCCGAAGAGCTGGAGGCCAACGCTACCCAGGCCGAACTCACCCTGCTGCGAACCGAGGGCAAGCTGCCTGAACGAATCGCCGGCGAGGCGCGGGTGTACCAGCAGAAACTTCGCCTGGCGCGTGCCTATGAAGGTCTGTTTTTGGACAGCGTGCAAACACTGGACAGCGAGAAGGTCAAGTTGCACAGCGTCGAGGCGCTGCCAGGCTGGAGCAACGAGGTCAACGTGCAAGTTCATGACGGCCGTTTCGGCGGGCCGCAATTGGACAGCGTCGGGCCGGACCAGGCCCCTGTGCGCAAAGTGCTGGTCAAGCAGGATGACCTCTACCAGGCGCGCGACGAAGACGACGGTCACCTGCACGGCAACGACAACCTCTATGGTGCACTGCTACACGCCCTGCCCGACGGGCCGCGCGCGCAGCTGGGTTTTCCCCATGTGGGCCAGAAGACAGACCTTCAATACACCGTGCGCCAGGCACCGCTGCTGCCACGGCGCAAGGTGCAAGAGCTGCTGCAAACCCAACCGACAAAACCCGGCGAGAAGTCGCCGATGCGCCTGGCCGAAGGCCGGCCCGGCGATCCAGTCACGACAACCGAGCGGATCATTACCGACGATTCATTGCTGGACAAGCTGCGCATCCTGGACCTGGACGCAGCGCTGGACAGCGATGCCGAAGCGCTATTGACCAAGCTCGAGCAGGCTGGGCTGACGCGAACCGGCATCGACACGCGCCTTAATCAATTGCTCAGCGAACAGCAGGCGCTGCAATCCAGCCTGGACCAATGGGCACTGGACTCGGCCAGCCAGCCACCCTTGCCACCCGCCCGCCAACTGAGCCGGCAGCGCATTGCCGAGGCGCTGTGGCGGCACTGGCGGGCGAACGCGCTGCCTGAGCTAGGCGCCGGTCACACGCCGCTGCAATTGGACGGAGTGATTTTGCAGGATTTCCCCCAGACGTTGCCCGACTTCATTTCCGAGCGCACGCAGGCCCTCAGGCTGAGCGATTTCAGCCCCCACGCCGAAAACCTCTCCCCACAGATGCCAGTGTCCGCCGTACTGGCCGAAATCAGCACCAATACCGATACCCTCACTGCATTCTTTCGCCGCTTCCCGCGCGTCACCCGCCTGAGCCTGCGTGGCACCCGCCATCACCTGTACAGCTCGCGCCAGCCCTGGACACAACTGGTGCGCGAGCATTTTCCCGGTCTCACCGAACTGGAGCTCATGGACATGTCATTGTTCATCGACGCCAATGACATGGCTGACCTGCGCGCGCTGACCGAGTTGCGCCGGCTCGACCTGAGCAATAATTTCCTGCACGCGCAGCCAAACTTCGCCGGCCTGACGTTGGATTACCTGGGATTGGACCGCACCGTGCTGGGCAACGCCGGCACGCTCCACCAGACCGCGCTCGACCCCGCGCTGCTGGATCACGTACGTGAGCTCTCGCTGAGGGGCAATCGCATCACCGATTTGCCGCCCGCCCTCCTGGCCAATCCGCAAAGCACTGGCCCCGTGACCCGCCTGATCCTCAATAACAACCCGTTGCCACGCTCCACCCTGATGGAAGCGTGCATGAGCGAAGGCCCAGGCAGCCGCTACCAATTCAGCGTCGACTTGCCCCCCTCTACCCTGCAAACCTTGGCCAGCCAGCGCGATGAGTTGGCACGCATCCTGGCCGATTGGACCGAAGCCGGCACCTCATCAACCCTCCAGAACGATGCGCAGCTCATTGCCCGCCGCGAGTTTGCCCAGCGCCTGACCGCGTTCTGGCGGGCGTCGCGACTGAATGAAAGCGCGCCCTTGCTGGAGCTGACAGGGGTTGATGCGACGAATTTTCCCGCATCGTTGCCAGCGTTTTTCACGGAGCGCGTCGACCGCCTGCGCCTGGTGAAGCCGGTGGCCAGCGAAGCCCAATTGAACCAGTTGCTGCGCCGTTTCCCGAACCTGGAGAGCCTCACCATGGATGGCCACGTCACGCCTCTGCAGCGCCTGCCGGCAGCGGTGGGCGAGCTGCAGTACATGCAGTTTCTGGAGTTGCACAACCTGGGGCTGACCATCGACCAGCCCCTGCTGGACAACCTGGCGCGAAACGCGGTGCTCAGGGCACTGTCACTGGATGGCAACACCTTGGGCATCATCAACGATGCAACGGTGCTGCGGCGCACTGACCTCAACTCGCTGAGCCTGGAAAACTTCGGCCTGAGCGACTGGCCCGATTGGCTCGACAGCCTGCTGCCCCGACCATTGGCCAGCCTGAGCCTGGAGAACAATCAACTGAGCGCTGTGCCCGACTACCTGCTGACAAACGCCCGCAGCAGCGACCACGTCACCCACATCAACCTGCGCAACAATCCCTTGCCCGAAGACGTCATGCGCAGCCTGCAAGTATCGGAGTCCTATTCAAGCAGCTATACGTTCGACACGGATTTACTGGAGGACGTGAACTCCGCCAACAGTGATGGCGAAAGCGACGGCTCATCGGGCTCCAGTTCCTCCGGCCACTCGCCCCATGGGCCTGCGACGGCAACCGCAGCGGCAACCGCGGAACCCTGGCTCACCCATGGAGATGTTGAAGTGGAGCCAGCCCGGCGCCACACCTGGGAACAATTGCGCGAGCACGGCGATGCGGACAATCTGCTTGGGTTGGTCGACCACCTGCGCGCCAGTGCCGATTACCGTTCAAGCAAAAACCGCGCGGCGCTGACCGAGCGTGTCTGGTCAGTGCTGGACGCCGCTGCCCAGGACACCGAATTGCGTCAACTGCTCGATGCCACCGCAGAGGAGCCGCTACAACTGGTACAAGCCAACGACACGTGCCCGGACGGCGTGCGCCTGGCGTTCAACCAGATAGAAGTGCAGGTCTTCACCCGCCAGGCCTTGCAGGATGCGTCCGGGGCCCAGCGTGGCGAGCGCTTCAACCGTCTGATGCGGCAGATGTACCGCCTGGACGAGCTGGACCGGATCGCCATTGAAAACACCGGCTTGCGCGATGAAGCGGAAGTGCGCCTGGTGTACCGCTTGCGCCTTGCCCCGGCCCTGGACTTGCCGCAACCGCCAGCAGCCATGCTGTACGCGTCCGCCGCCGACCTCAGCCCCATGGAGCTGGAAAATGCCCTTGCCCAGGTGCAATTGGGTGAACGCGGCGATGCGCTGTTGAGTTATGCGGTGAGGCAGGACTTCTGGCAGAGCTATTTGCGCGAGACGTATCCCGAGCGCTTCCAGGCGTTGCGGGATGAATACCAGACGCGAGTACTGGCATTGACGGATGCGTATCCCGAAGAAACCCAGGATCAGATAGGCGAGCGCATCATGCTGCTGGATCAGCAGTTGCGTGATGATGAGGAGATGTTGATGAAGGAGCTGACCAACCAGCAGAGCCAGTTGTATTCGTGACGCCTGGCGGCGTGACGCGGCTGGCGGCCGCTGCTACATGAATGCATCGTAGCAGCGGCCGCCTGGCCACGTGGTGATCAGTCGGCCAAGCGCCAGGTCGTGCCGCCCTTGCCGTCTTCCAGCACAACGCCCATGGCGGTGAGCTGGTCGCGGATGCGGTCCGACTCGGCCCAGTCCTTGCCCGCGCGCGCTGCCAGGCGCGCCTCGATCAAGGCATCGACTTCAGCCGCATCAACGCGACCTTCGGCACCCGCACGCAGGAAGTCATCGGCTTCCAGCTGCAGCACGCCCAGCAGGCCGCCCAGCTCACGCAGGCGCCCGGCCAGGCCAGCCGCGGCGTCGACGTCGCTGTCACGCAGGCGGTTGATCTCGCGCACCAGGTCGAACAGCACCGCGCAGGCTTCCGGGGTGGCGAAGTCATCGTTCATGGCGTCGGTGAACCGCGCCACGTACTCTTCACCGCCCGCGGCCGCCACGTTCGGCAGGCCCTTGAGCGCATGGTAGAAGCGCTCCAGCGCACCCTTGGACTCGCGCAGGCTGTCCTCGGAGTAGTTGATGGAGCTGCGGTAGTGGCTGGACACCAGCAGGTAGCGCACCACCTCCGGAGGGTACTTGGCCAGCACGTCGCGAATGGTGAAGTAGTTGCCCAGGGACTTGGACATCTTCTCGCCATTGATGCGAATCATGCCGCAGTGCATCCAGGCATTGGCGTACGGCTTGCCGGTGGCAGCCTCGCTCTGGGCGATCTCGTTCTCGTGGTGCGGGAACTCCAGGTCGTTGCCACCGCCGTGAATATCGAAGGTGTCGCCCAGGCAGCAGGTCGACATCACCGAGCACTCAATGTGCCAGCCCGGACGGCCCGGGCCCCACGGCGACTCCCAGCTCGGTTCGCCAGGCTTGACGCCCTTCCACAGCACGAAGTCGAGCGGGTCCTGCTTGGCCTCATCCACCTCGATGCGTGCGCCAATGCGCAGGTCTTCGATCTTCTTGCGCGACAGCTTGCCGTAGCCCACGAACTTGCCGACGCGGTAATACACGTCGCCGTTGCCCGGGGCGTAGGCATAGCCTTTGTCGATCAAGGTCTGGATCATGGCGTGCATGCCAACGATATGATCGGTGGCGCGCGGCTCCAGGTCCGGCTTGAGGATATTCAGGCGTGCCTCGTCCTCGTGCATCGCGGCGATCATGCGCTCGGTCAGGGCGTCGAAGCTTTCGCCATTGTCCCGCGCGCGGTTGATGATCTTGTCGTCGATGTCGGTGATGTTGCGCACGTACGTCAGGTCGTAGCCGCTATGGCGCAGCCAGCGGGTCACCAGGTCGAAGGCGATCATGCTGCGGCCATGGCCAATGTGGCAGAAGTCGTACACGGTCATGCCGCACACGTACATCCGCACCTTGTTGCCGTCCAGCGGCTTGAAGACTTCCTTGCTCTTGGTGAGCGTGTTGTAGATCGATAGCACGATGATTCCTTAGCTGCCCCACGAGTCGCGCAGGGTGACAGTACGGTTGAATACCGGACGACCAGGCTGGGTGTCTTTCAGGTCGGCGCAGAAGTAGCCTTCGCGCTCGAACTGGAAACGGTCTTCGGGTTGTGCGTTGCCCAGCGAAGGCTCGGCACGGCAACCGGTCAGCACTTGCAGCGAATCAGGATTGATGTTGTCCAGGAAGGTGGCGCCTTCCTCGGCTTTTTCCGGGCTCGGAGAGCGGAACAGGCGATCGTACAGGCGAACTTCGCACTCCACGCTGGCGGCGGCCGGCACCCAGTGAATCACGCCCTTGACCTTGCGGCCCTCGGGGTTCTTGCCCAGGGTGTCGGGGTCGTAGCTGCACAGCAGCTCGACGATGTTGCCATCGGCGTCCTTGATGGCTTCGTCGGCGCGGATCACGTAGCTGCCGCGCAGGCGCACTTCACCGGCCGGCTCCAGGCGCTTGTAGCCCTTTGGCGGCTCTTCCATGAAGTCGTCGCGGTCGATGTAGATTTCGCGGGCGAACGGCAGCACGCGAACACCCATGTCTTCCTTCGGGTGGCGTGGCAGCTCCAGGGTTTCTTCCTGGCCTTCGGGGTAGTTGGTGATCGTCACTTTCAGCGGGCGCAGCACGCACATGGCACGCGGGGCGTTGCGGTCCAGGTCGTCGCGGATGCTGAATTCCAGCATGTTCATGTCCACCACGCCGTCGGAGCGGTTGGTGCCGATCATTTCGCAGAAGTTGCGAATGGACGCGGCGGTGTAGCCACGACGGCGGAAGCCCGACAAGGTGGACATGCGCGGGTCGTCCCAGCCGTGCACGTGCTGCTCGTCCACCAGTTGCTTGAGCTTGCGCTTGCTGGTCACGGTGTAGCTCAGGTTCAGGCGGCTGAATTCATACTGGCGCGGATGGCTGGGCACCGGCAGGTTGTCCAGGAACCAGTCGTACAGCGGGCGATGGCCTTCGAACTCCAGGGTACAGATGGAGTGGGTGATGCCTTCGATGGCGTCGGACTGGCCATGGGTGAAGTCATAGTTGGGGTAGATGCACCATGTGTCACCGGTCTGGTGGTGGTGGGCATGGCGGATGCGGTACAGGATCGGGTCGCGCAGGTTCATGTTCGGCGAAGCCATGTCGATCTTGGCGCGCAGCACGCGCTCGCCGTCCTTGAACTCGCCAGCCTTCATGCGCGCGAACAGGTCCAGGTTCTCTTCCACCGAACGCTCGCGGAACGGGCTGTTCTTGCCAGGCTCGGTCAGGCTGCCGCGGTATTCACGGGCCTGTTCCGGGGTCAGGTCGCACACGTAGGCCTTGCCGGCCTTGATCAGGTCGACGGCCCACGCGTGCAACTGGTCGAAATACTGCGAGGCATAACGCACTTCGCCGGCCCATTCAAAGCCCAGCCATTTCACGTCACGCTCGATGGCGTCGATGTATTCCTGGTCTTCCTTGGCCGGGTTGGTGTCGTCGAAGCGCAGGTGGCAGACGCCGCCCAGCTCCTTGGCCAGGCCGAAGTTCACGCAGATCGACTTGGCGTGGCCAATGTGCAGGTAGCCGTTGGGCTCCGGCGGGAAGCGGGTGACGATGCTGCTGTGCTTGCCCGAGTCCAGGTCCGCCTGCAGGATGGGACGCAGGAAATTGGTCGGAACCACGGGAGCGCCTTTAGCGTTGGCGGCGGCATTGGGAGCGTTATCGGCGGTGGGCTTGCTCATAGGATCCTTGAAAACGTACCTGTGGCCATGGGTAGGCCGACTAAATCAAAGCGCTTATCATAGCCGAAGCTGTCAAGTCGCTGACAGGCCAGTCTGCCGGGTTTCGCCGGCCGTCTGCGAAAAAACAGCGTCGAAATGCGTATCGCGACCTGTAAACTGCGCGTCAGGGTTATAAACGACCCGCCAAATTCTCTAAAGAAGAGCGAATCCTGAAATGTCCAAAGTAAAACTGACTACCAACTTCGGCGACATCGTACTGCAGCTGAACGCCGAAAAGGCCCCGATAACCGTGGCCAACTTCATTGAATACGTGAACGCTGGCCACTACGCCAACACCGTGTTCCACCGCGTCATCAGCAACTTCATGATCCAGGGCGGCGGTTTCGAGCCTGGCATGAAGGAAAAGAAAGACAAGCGCCCAAGCATCCAGAACGAAGCCAACAACGGCCTTTCCAACGCCAAGTACACCGTGGCCATGGCCCGTACCATGGAGCCGCATTCGGCGTCGGCGCAGTTCTTCATCAACGTCGCCGACAACACCTTCCTGAACCACAGCGCACCGACCGTTCAAGGCTGGGGCTACGCCGTGTTCGGTGAAGTGATCGAAGGCAATGACGTGGTCGACAAGATCAAGGGCGTGGCCACTGGCTCCAAGTCCGGCCACCAGGACGTACCGGTAGAAGACGTGGTAATCGAGAAAGCCGAGATCGTTGAGTGATTCTGCTGATCTCCGATCTGCACCTGCAGGAAGAACGCCCGGACATTACCCGGGCGTTTCTGGGGTTTCTCGCCGGGCGCGCGCGCTCGGCGAGCGCTCTTTACATACTGGGGGACTTTTTCGAAGCCTGGATTGGCGACGATGCCATGAGCCCCTACCAGCTTTCGATCTGCGAGGCCCTGCGCGCCCTGAGCGACAGTGGCACGACGATTTTCCTGATGCACGGCAACCGCGACTTCCTGATTGGCCAGCGCTTCTGCAAGGCCGCGGGCGCGACGCTGCTGGCCGACCCGAGCGTGGTGGACTTCTACGGCGAGCCGGTGCTGCTGATGCACGGTGACAGCCTGTGCACCCGCGATGAAGCCTACATGCGCATGCGCCGCATCCTGCGCAACCCGCTGACGCTGTTCATCCTGCGCCACTTGCCCCTGCGCACCCGCCACAAACTGGCGCGCAAGCTGCGCAGTGAAAGCCGTGCGCAAACGCGCATGAAGGCCAACGACATTGTCGACGTGACGCCCGAGGAAGTGCCACGGGTGATGGCCGAGCACAAGGTCGCCACACTGATCCATGGGCACACCCACCGCCCGGCCATCCATAAGCTGCACGTCGGCGACGTGCCGGCACGGCGCATTGTGCTGGGTGACTGGGACAAGGAAGGCTGGGCGTTGCAGGTGGACGAACAGGGCATGGCCCTGGCGGCCTTTGCGTTCTGACCCCCCGTTAGCCAATGGTGGGAGCGGGCCCTGCCCGCGAAGCAGGCACCGCAGTGTGCTTTTCGCGGGCAAAGCCCGCTCCCACAGGTTCAGATAACCTCTACCCCAGAGGCCACGCCATCAATGGCCGGCAGCCTCAGGCCCGGCCTTGGCGGTGAACGGCGGTTTGGCCAGCCAGACAATCAATATCAGCCCCATGAACATCCAGCCCAGCAGCGTGAAGTAATCCACGGTGGACAGCATGTACGCCTGCGCTTCGACGATGCCGTCCAGTTGCTGGTAGGTCTTGAGCCCCGCACCACCCATCTGCTGGATGGTGTGCTGGGTCGCCGGGTCGTACGCCGTGATGCTCTCGCTCAGGTACGCATGGTGCTGATCCGCCCGGCGAATCCAGATCCAGGTGGTCAGCGAGGCCGCGAAGCTGCCGCCCAGGGTCCGCAGGAACGTGGCCAGGCCCGAACCGTCGGCAATCTGCGATGGCGGCAAGTCCGACAGCAGAATGGTCAAGGTCGGCATGAAGAACAGCGCCACACCGATCCCCATGAACAACTGCACCAAGGCGATGTGGTTGAAATCCACCTCGTTGGTAAAGCCCGCACGCATGAAGCAACTGGTGCCGATGGCCAGGAACGCCAGGCCGGCGAGGATACGCAAGTCAAACCGGGTCGCGTACTTGCCCACGAACGGTGACATCAATACCGGCAATATGCCCAGCGGTGCCACCGCCAGCCCCGCCCAGGTGGCCGTGTAGCCCAACTGCGTCTGCAGCCACTGCGGCAGGATCAGGTTGATGCCAAAGAAGCCCGCATATCCCATCACCAGCACAATGGTGCCGAAACAGAAGTTGCGGTACTTGAACAGCTTCAGGTTCACCACCGGATGTTCGTCGGTGAGTTCCCAGATGACGAAAAACGCCAGGGCAACGGCCGATATCACCGCGCCCATGATGATGTAGTTGTTCTCGAACCAGTCAGCGTCGTTGCCCTTGTCGAGCACGATCTGCAAGGCCCCTACCCCAATGATCAAGGCAATCAGGCCCACGTAGTCCATGGGTTGCCGGCTGGTGACCACAGGCCGCGCGGCCATTTGCTGGCGCACCACCAGGCAGGCGAAGATACCGATTGGCACGTTGATGAAGAAAATCCACGGCCAACTGTAACTGTCAGTGATCCAGCCACCCAGGATCGGCCCCGCGATGGGCGCCACCACCGTCACCATGGCCAGCAGTGCCAGTGCCATCCCCCTTTTCGCCGGAGGGTACACAGCAATCAGCAGGGTCTGGGTCATGGGGTACAACGGCCCCGCCACCACACCTTGCAGCACCCGGAAGCCCACCAGCTCGGGCATCGAGGTGGAAATACCGCACATGAACGAGGCCAGCACAAACAGGATGGTGGCCCACAGGAACAGTTTCACTTCGCCGAAACGGCGGCTCAGCCAACCGGTCAGCGGCAAGGCAATGGCGTTGCTCACGGCGAACGAGGTGATGACCCAGGTGCCCTGCTCGGAGCTGACGCCCAGGTTGCCGGAAATGGTCGGCAACGCCACGTTGGCGATGGTGGTGTCGAGCACCTGCATGAAGGTCGCCAGCGACAGGCCAATGGTGCTGAGCAATAGGCTGGGCGGTTTGAAAGAGGCGTTACTCATCGCAAATCCCTGGTAAAGACGTGGACCAGGCCCCGCGCGGGGCCTGGGGATCGCGAATCAGCGTTGGGCGGTGTTGCCGGTGGCGCCGACGCTGTTGTCGTGGATCAGTCGGGCGATCATGTCGTCAGCCTCGCCCAGTTGGCGGTCGTACACCTGGGTGGTGAACGAGGCCTTCTGCGGCGGTTGCTGGGCCAGTACCGGGCCGCTCTGATCGTGCAGGTTGACCTCGACCACCGTGGACAGGCCAATGCGCAGCGGGTGCTTGCTCAGCTCGTCGGGGTTGAGGTGGATACGCACCGGTACGCGCTGGACAATCTTGATCCAGTTACCGGTGGCGTTTTGCGCTGGCAGCAGGGCAAACGCGCTGCCGGTACCGGCGCCGAGGCTGTCAACGGTGCCGCTGAACTTCACGTCGCTGCCGTACAGGTCGGCGGTGATGTCCACCGGCTGGCCGATACGCATCTTGCTCAGTTGGGTTTCCTTGAAGTTGGCGTCGATCCATACCTGGTCCAGGGGGATCACGGCCATGGTCGCGGTGCCCGGCTGAATGCGCTGGCCCAGTTGCACGGTACGCTTGGCCACATAACCGGTCACCGGCGCGATCAGCGTGGTACGGGCATTGGCCAGGTACGCCTGGCGCAGTTGCGCGGCAGCGGCCATCACTTCCGGATGGGACGAAATGGTGGTGTCATCGACCAGCGCGGTATTGCTCTTGACCGACTGCTGCGCGTTGCTGACCGCTGCCTGGGCAGCGTTCAGGTCATCACGGGCGTGGGACAGTTCTTCCTGGGAAATCGCCCCGCCAGCGGCCAGGGTACGACGACGGTCGTAGTTGTCCTGGGCCTTTTTCAGGTCGGTCTGGCGCGACAGCAACTGCGCCTTGGCGCCATCGACGTTGCTGTACAGCCCGCGCACCTGGCGCACGGCCTTGGCCAGGTTGGCCTGGGCGCTTTGCAGGTTGACCTTGGCGTCGGCCGGGTCGAATTCCAGCAGCACTTGGCCCGCGTGCACCAGGTCGCCATCGTCGGCGCCGATGCTGGTGACGGTACCGGTGACCAACGGGGTGATTTCCACCACGTTGCCGTTCACGTAGGCGTCGTCGGTGCTCTCGTTCCAGCGCCCGTACACTTCGTACCAGCCCCACACCCCGAGGCCGCCGAGAATCACCAGCAGCAACAGAATGAACAGCATCACTTTACGCTTGCGCGGGTTGCCAGCGTTGGGTTGTTCCGTTTCCGGAGCCTTGTCCGGCGAGTTTGTAGCGGAGGCAGTAGCCATGACAGATACCTTGCTTATTCAGTCTGTGTTGCGTGTGCGGGAGTGGTGGCGGCGCGGGCGACATCTTCACCCTGATAACCGCCGCCCAGGGCTTGCATCAACTGGATCGACAGGTCGATCTGTTCAGCGTGGAGGCTGGCCAGTTGGCGTTGTGCCTGCAGCAATTGCTGTTCGATGGTCAGCACGTCCACGTAGTTGCCGATGCCAGAGCCGTAACGCAGCGTGCCGGTGTCGAAGGACTGCTTGGCGATGGTGGCCGCGCGTTCCTGGGCCTTGATCTGCAGGTCAATGGCGTGCAACTGGTTGATGGTGTCGCTGACATCGCCAAGGGCCTTGACCAGGCTCTTGTTGTACTGCGCCACTGCCAGGTCGTAGTCGGCGTCCTTGGCATCGAGGGCGGCGCGCAGGCGTCCGCCGTCGAAGATCGGCAGCGACACGGTGGGCGCGACGGTGAAGAACTTGCTGGCGCTGCCGAACAGCGCATCACCCAACAACGACTGGGTGCCGGCCTGGGCGCTCAGGTTGAGGTTGGGGTAGAAGCGCGTCTTGCTCGCGGCCACGTCCTTGCTGGCGGCCTCCACGCGCCAGCGCGCGGCGATCAGGTCCGGACGACGACCCAACAGTTCGGCCGGCAGCACCGTTGGCAAGGCCACGGCGCTGGCCTGCAGCACTTTAGGCCGGGCTATTTCGTTGGCGCGGTCGGGGCCTTTGCCCAGCAACACGGCCAGGGCGATACGCGCGCTTTGCAGACGCTTCTTGGCGTCCTCGGCAGAGGCCTGGGAGCTGGCCGCCAGGCTTTCGGTCTGCTGGAACTGGTAGTCGCTGTCGATCCCGGCTTTCAGGCGACGCTGGCCCAGGTCGAGCATCTGCTGGGTACGCTTGAGGTCGTCCTGCGCCAGGTCGTACATGATGTAGGCCTGGCCGAGGTCACTGTAGCCGCGAGCGACATCAGCGGCCAGGGTCAGTGCCGCGGCCTGACGGTCCACTTCGGCGGCGCGAGCCTGGCCGAGCGCGGCTTCCCAGGCGTCACGCTCGCCGCCCCACAGGTCGAAACTGTAATTGAACGCCAGGTCGGCCTGGCGCACGGTGGCATACAGGCCACCAAGACCGCGCGGGTCTTCCACCTTGGCGATGCGCTCGCGAGTCACGCCGGCCTGGGCATCCAGGGTCGGCATGCGCGCAGCATCGGCGGCGTAGGCAGCAGCCTCTGCCTGGTGGGCACGGGCGGCGGCCACTTGCATGTCCGGGCTGTCGCGCAGCGCTTCACGGATCAGCCCATCGAGCTGATCATCGCCCAGACCCTTCCACCAGTCAGCCCGCGGCCACGCCGCCGGCGACAGGGTAACGCCCTTGAGCGTGCCATCGGCCCGCAGGGTTTTTGCGTCGGTGGCCTGGCCCGACGTAGTCAGGCCGTGAAAATTGGCGCAGCCGGCCAGGCTCATGGCCAGGAACACCAGGCTGAACCGGTTGCGTAAGGATTTGCCGCTCATTTAGCACCTACCCGCAAGGCGGTGAGGGTATCCCCGGCCGCCAGCAATACTTTGGTTAAGATTCGTTCCAGGCTTTCCAGTTCGCCGGGCTCCAGCACCCCGACCAATTCGTTCATCGCGTCAGCCCCCACCACCGGCAACTTGCCGGCCAGGTCCATGCCGGCCTGGGTCAATGCCACCCGCACCTGCCGCCGATCGTCGGAGCAAGGCCGGCGCACAATGAAGCCCTTCTGCTCCAGGCGGTCGAGCATGCGGGTCATCGAGCCACTGTCCAGCGACAGGTAGCGGCACAGCTCGGCCGGCCGGTCGACGGCAAACTGTTCGATGATGATCAACACCTTGAACTGCGCCGCTGTGACGCCTTCGGGCACCAGATGGGTATCCAGGATGCGGTCCTTGATGGATGCCGCACGCCCCAACAGCAAGCCGATGGTGCAGGTGCGAAAGTTTTCCGGGGTGAAATGTTTCATCGGGCGAAAGCCTGCCTAGGCAGTAATTTATACAAGATGTTACTGCCTAGGCAGCTAATGTCAAACAAAATTGTTAGCTTGCTTATTATTCGGACGATAAACGGGCGGAAAAGTTTAGCCGGGATGATCTGTGGGGCCTTGCGCCCCACAGGAAAAGCAGGGGGTGAGTCAGGCAGCAGGCACGCCGCTGTGGAAGCGGAATTCAGGGTCGGGGCTGAGGATCAGGTCGGCTTCCACCGCGCGCACCTTCTCGATGGTGTGAGCGATATCCTTGGCGTCGCCATACTGGTGGGCCAGCTTCAGGTAGCCCTGATAGTGCCGCGCCTCGCTCTTGAGCAGGCCGTGATAGAAGGTGCCCAGCTCTTCATCCAGGTGCGGCACCAGCGCTTCGAACCGCTCGCAGCTGCGCGCTTCGATAAAGGCGCCCACCACCAGGGTGTCCACCAGCTTCACCGGCTCGTGGCTGCGCACCACTTTGCGCAGGGCCGAGGCATAACGGCCGGCCGACAGCGGCCGCAGTTCGACCTTGCGGCGCTTCATCAGGCGCATCACCTGCTCGTGGTGCACCAACTCCTCACGGGCCAGGCGCGACATCATGTTGATCAGGTCGGCGTGGGTGCAGTACTTGGCGATCAGGCTCAAGGCCGTGCTGGCGGCCTTGAACTCACAGTTCTTGTGGTCCACGAGCATGGTTTCCTGATCGGCCAGGGCTGCCTCGACCCACGCCTGCGGCGTCCTGCAACCGAGGAACTCATGGATTTCAGACAACATGCTCGGACTCCTCAAGGGGCACAAAAGCCGGCGATTATACGGACCCCACGCCAGAGCACCAGCCGCTATGCTTGATAGATATCAATGCGCCGGACTGGCGGCTGTCTATAGTAGAAACGGCAGCCAACCCCAACCCTGCGCCGGAGAACCGTCATGCAAGCGATTCGCAGCATTCTGGTGGTATTGGACCCCGAGCACGCCCACAGCCAGGCGCTGACCCGCGCCAAGCTGATTGCCGGCGTGACCCAGGCGCACCTGCACCTGTTGATGTGCGACCGGCACCAGGACCACAGCGCTCTGCTGAGCCTGCTCAAAAGCCAGTTGCATGACGACGGTTTCAGCGCCAGCGCCGAACAGGGTTGGGAGGACAGCCTGGAGAAAACCATCATCAAGGTGCAGCAGTCCGAGGGCTGTGGGCTGGTGATCAAGCAGCACCGCCACGAAAGCGCGCTCAAGCGTTTCCTGCTCACGCCCAGCGACTGGAAGCTATTGCGCCACTGCCCCTGCGCCGTGCTGATGGTCAAGAGCGAGCGGCCCTGGAGCCATGGCGTGATCCTGGCCGCCGTCGACGTGGGCAATGCCGACGGCGAACACCGCCACCTGCATGCCAACATCATCGAACACGGCTTCGACATCGCCCGCCTGGCCAAGGGCGACCTGCACGTGATCGCCGCACACCCCTCGCCCATGCTCTCGGCGGCCGACCCGGTGTTCCAGAACAAGGAAAGCATCGAGGCGCGCTACCGCGAGCAGTGCACCGCGTTCCAGGCCGAGTTCGACATCGACGACGCGCACTTGCACATTGCGGAGGGGCCGGCGGACGTGTTGATCCCCTTTACCGCGCAGAAGCTCAATGCCGCCGTGACGGTGATCGGCACCGTGGCGCGCACCGGCGTGGCGGGCGCGCTGATCGGCAATACGGCCGAGGTGGTGCTGGATGCGCTGGAAAGTGATGTGCTGGTGCTCAAGACCGACGAAATCATCGCGCACCTCGAGGAGTTGGCGCGGGGGTGAGGCGGCGTGGCTGCACGATTCAGCCAGGAAATGCATCCTGCAAAAAACCCGGCGCGATGTACCGTTCGTAATGCGCCTCGGACAGCAGGAAAAATTCCCGATCAATGGCATCGCGCAATTGCGGCAGTTCCCAGTCGCGAAATTCCGGCAGCAACACCATGCCGTAGGCCTCTAGCTGGTTGATCACCCGTGCGCCACGGGCAATCAGCTGGTAGGCCCAGCAGTATTCGGACTGGTGCGGCACAAAACGGATCTTGCGTTGTTCGAGCTGCAGGCGCAGCTTGTCCTTGTCGAACACTTCCAGCTTGGCCACCATCACCTGCACCAGCAATTGTTCCAGGCGCAGCCACACCGCGCGCTTGTGCTCGTCGTTGTAGCCGTTCCAGTGGATCACTTCGTGGTGGAAGCGCTTGCAGCCACGGCACACAAGATCCCCGTAAACCGTGGAACAGAGGCCTACACAGGGGGTCTTGATGGACTGGTTGGACATGGCTTTGCAACGCTTTGAAAAGTAAGACAGGCGGCCATGTTAGCCCTTTGTCTAAGGATGATCACCCCCGAATGCGTAGGGCTTAACTTACCTTTCTTGTTTTTTTGCCGTAGAATCACGCTGCCTTTTTAGGCACCAATGTCCGCCAGAAGCTGTTTTCAAAGCGTCACGAGCACAGTTATCCGACAGAACGGCGTTGGCGCAGGTATTTTCAGGCAAAAATACCTGGCGCCAGCCCTCATCAGCTCCCCGTTCTGAAGGCGTAAAACTTTGAAAGCAGCTTCTACAAGGAATTTCTGCGGCCCAGGCTCAACGGCTCAAAAAGCCGCGCAGCGCATGGGCGCAGGAATGACTGGATGAGCGTCCCGGACAGGGACCACTGATGAGGGTAATAACTGTGCTTGAAGCCTACCGCAAACACATCGAAGAGCGTGCCGCCCAGGGTATCGTGCCCCAGCCGCTTAACGCCGAACAAACAGCCGGCCTGGTCGAGCTGTTGAAGAATCCTCCCGCTGGCGAAGAAGCCGTCCTTGTCGACCTGATCACCAACCGCGTACCACCAGGCGTGGACGAAGCGGCCTACGTGAAAGCCGGCTTCCTCTCCGCTATCGCCAAGGGCGAAGCCACCTCCCCGCTGATCGACAAGAAACGTGCCGTCGAACTGCTGGGCACCATGCAGGGCGGCTACAACATCGCCACCATGGTAGAGCTGCTGGACAGCGCCGAGCTGGCCGCCGTGGCCGCCGAACAACTCAAGCACACCCTGCTGATGTTCGACGCCTTCCACGACGTGGCTGAAAAAGCCAAGAACGGCAACGCCCACGCCAAGGCCGTGCTGGAATCCTGGGCCGACGGCGAGTGGTTCAAGAAGCGCCCTACCCTGGCCGACAAGATCAGCCTGCGCGTGTTCAAGGTCACCGGCGAAACCAACACCGACGACCTGTCCCCTGCCCCGGACGCCTGGTCGCGCCCTGACATCCCACTGCACGCCCTGGCCATGCTGAAAATGGCCCGCGACGGTATCGTCCCGGACGTGCAAGGCTCCATCGGCCCGATGAAGCAAATCGAGCAGATGCGTGGCGAAGGCTTCCCGATCGCCTACGTCGGTGATGTGGTGGGTACCGGTTCGTCGCGTAAATCGGCGACCAACTCGGTGCTGTGGTTCTTCGGTGACGACATCCCTTACGTGCCGAACAAGCGCGCCGGTGGTTTCTGCTTCGGCTCCAAGATCGCCCCGATCTTCTACAACACCATGGAAGACGCCGGCGCCCTGCCGATCGAATTCGATGTCTCGAACATCAACATGGGCGACGTGATCGACCTGTACCCACATGCCGGCAAAGTCTGCAAGCATGACAGCGACGAAGTCATCACCACCTTCGAACTGAAAACCCCCGTGCTGCTGGACGAAGTCCGCGCCGGTGGCCGTATTCCGCTGATCGTCGGCCGTGGCCTGACCGAAAAAGCGCGTGCCGAGCTGGGCCTGGGCCCAACCGACCTGTTCAAGCTGCCGGAAGCTCCGGTCGACACCGGCAAGGGTTTCACCCTGGCGCAGAAGATGGTCGGCAAGGCCTGCGGCCTGCCAGAAGGCAAGGGCGTGCGTCCTGGCACCTACTGCGAGCCGAAGATGACCACCGTGGGTTCGCAAGACACCACCGGCCCGATGACCCGCGACGAGCTGAAAGACCTGGCGTGCCTGGGCTTCTCCGCTGACCTGGTCATGCAGTCGTTCTGCCACACCGCTGCCTATCCGAAGCCGATCGACGTGGTCACCCACCACACCCTGCCGGACTTCATCCGCACCCGTGGCGGCGTTTCCCTGCGCCCAGGCGACGGCATCATCCACAGCTGGCTGAACCGCATGCTGCTGCCGGACACCGTCGGCACCGGCGGCGACTCGCACACCCGCTTCCCGATCGGCATCTCGTTCCCGGCCGGTTCCGGCCTGGTCGCCTTCGCCGCTGCCACCGGCGTGATGCCGCTGGACATGCCGGAGTCGGTACTGGTGCGCTTCAAGGGCAAGCTGCAACCTGGCATCACCCTGCGTGACCTGGTACACGCCATCCCTTACTACGGCATCCAGAAAGGCCTGCTGACCGTCGAGAAGAAAGGCAAGATCAACGCCTTCTCGGGTCGCATCCTGGAAATCGAAGGCCTGGACGAACTGACCGTTGAACAGGCGTTCGAACTGTCCGACGCCTCGGCCGAGCGTTCCGCCGCCGGTTGCACCATCAAGCTGCCGGAAAAGGCCATCGCCGAGTACCTGAAGTCGAACATCACCCTGCTGCGCTGGATGATCAGCGAAGGTTACGGCGATGCTCGCACCATGGAACGTCGCGCCCAAGCCATGGAAGCCTGGCTGGCCAACCCCGAGCTGCTGTCGGCCGACGCCGATGCCGAATACGCCGAAATCATCGAGATCGACCTGGCCGACGTCAAGGAGCCAGTGCTCTGCGCCCCTAACGACCCGGACGACGCGCGCCTGCTGTCCACCGTTCAAGGCCAGAAGATCGACGAAGTGTTCATCGGTTCGTGCATGACCAACATCGGTCACTTCCGCGCCGCCGGCAAACTGCTGGACCAGGTCAAAGGCCAACTGCCGACCCGCCTGTGGCTGTCGCCGCCGACCAAGATGGACGCCCACCAGCTGACCGAGGAAGGCTATTACGGCATCTACGGCAAGGCTGGCGCGCGCATGGAAATGCCGGGCTGCTCGCTGTGCATGGGTAACCAGGCACGCGTTGAGCCGAACAGCACCGTGGTGTCGACTTCGACCCGTAACTTCCCGAACCGTCTGGGCGATGGCGCCAACGTGTTCCTGGCTTCCGCTGAACTGGCTGCCGTTGCCTCGATCCTGGGCAAACTGCCAACTGTGGAAGAGTACATGGAATACGCGAAGAACATCGACAGCATGGCTGCCGACGTTTACCGCTACCTGAGCTTCGACCAGATCGCCGAATTCCGCGAGGCAGCTGCCAACGCGAACATTCCGGTGGTTCAGGCTTGATCGCTTAAGCCGGCAACACAAGAAACCCGCTCAGCAGTGAGCGGGTTTTTTCATGGGCGGGCAACGGTCACACGGAACGGAGGACGAGCGCACTGAAACAACCGACGTCGCCTTGTTCCACGTCAAGGCAGGTCAATCGCTCAGTCTTACGACTCGGACCTGCGGGTCTGTGTTGCTTCCTTGGCCCCTTTACAGGTATCTGATGATCTTCGCGCCGAAGTGAACAAAGTCGCCTTTCTCGACATTCAGAAACCGCACCCGCTCACTGCTTTTGCGACCGAAGCCGACATAGAAATTGCCGCGCCGGTCCTCCTTGATCCCCACGCGATACCCGCGCGAGTCGCGCAACAGAAACTCGAAGGTGTCCGGCTCGGGACCGCTGGCAATCAATTCCACTTTCCAGTAGTCGGTGCCCGTGCGCGAGGGATAGAAACCCAGGTAGCCGGCAAAGCTCACGCCCAGCGAGTACCCCGCGTAGGCCGCCGTGCCCGGCGCAGCGCTGATGCGATAGTGAATGCGATCGTCGATATGCTCGACAAAGTCAAACTGCAACAGCAGCGCATGACCACTCTCCACACCGTGCACCAGCCAACCACTCTGGCCGGCGTCCTGACTCCTGAGGTAGTCGATTGCATCGATGACGCCCGCTGCGTCGCCCTGGAGCATTGCAATGAATGATTTGCCGCTGATATTCATCCTGATAGACCTCCTGGTCATGGTTGCTCGTACCTGAGCGTTTATGTGTCGATGACAGTAGGCTGATCGGCGACGAACCTTCAGCGGGACACGCGCCCCTTGAACAGCGGCGAAAAAAAACCGGCCGTGGCGGCCGGTTTTTCCAGGAACCCGTCGGCGCAGTGCCTCAAGGGTTTGACGTACCACTCAACGCCAGGTCCATCAGCTCGCGGTTCGCCACCGCATACATGGCGTAGTCAGTCCCCGTGGCGGCCTTCAGCTCGTCGAGCATGGCACGCCAGCGCACCACCATGCCTTTGTGCTGTTCGGCCCACAGCTCCACCCGCGCGTCCATGTCGTCCGGGGCATCGGCCATCTGCAGCACGGAGATGGTGATCGCCCGCTGTTGGAAGTCGATGTCGTCGCGGAACGCCTCGCGCGCCAGGGCCTGCCAGTTGTTCTCCACCGGCAGGCTGCTGATTTGCTGCAGGTACCAGTTCAGGTCCAGCGAACTGCCCACGGCGAAGAACGCCTTGGCCACTTCGGCGGCATTGTGGCCGGTGACGTCCGAGGCCTCGATGATCGGTAACAGCGTGTACAGGTGACTGGTGCCCGCAACCATGCGCGCCAGCAGCTCAGGCACGCCGGCCTCGACATAGGCCTGGTAGCGGGTTTGCCACACTTCGCGGGTCGGCCCTTCCAGCAGTTCGTCGAGTTTGAGGCCCAGGGCGGCGATGTGCGGCCCGAAGTGGGCAACATCGCGACCGGCGTCCTGCTCGTTGCGACGGCTGCGCAGGAACCAACGGGTGGCTCGGCGGCCCAGGCGCATCAGCTCGTCCATCAGCGCCAACTGCACGTCAGCAGCCACCTGGTAGTCCAGTGCCTCGATCTGGCGGAACCAGTGCGGCAGGTGGAAGATGTCGCGCACAATCACATAGGCGCCGGCGACGTTGGCCGGGCTCATGCCGGTGGACTCCTTCAGGCGCTGCACGAAGGTAATGCCCATGTTGTTGACCAGGTCATTGGCGATCTGCGTGCTGACAATCTCGCGTTTCAGGCGGTGACGGCGCATGGACTCGGCGTACTGGCTGACCAGGCTCGGCGGGAACGCGGTTTCCATGTCGCGGGTCAGGTAGTCGTCATCCGGTACCTGGGACTTGAGCAAGGCTTCCTTGAGGTCGATCTTGCTGTAGGAAATCAGCACCGACAGCTCGGCGCGGGTCAGGCCCTGGTGGGCCGCCGCACGCTCGGTCAGTTGCTCTTCGGTGGGCAGGAACTCGATGGCGCGGTCCAGCTTCCCACGGCTTTCCAGGTCGGCCATCAGGCGCTTGTACTCGGCAATGCGCTCATAGGCACGCCGCGCCGCCAGGGATAGGGCCTGGGTCTGCTTGTAGTTATTACCCAGCACCAGGTGGCCGACTTCGTCGGTCATGCTGCCCAGCAGCTGGTTGCGCTGCTTCTCGGTCATGTCGCCAGCCTGCACCACTTCATTGAGCAGGATCTTGATGTTGACCTCGTGGTCGGAGCAGTCCACACCACCGGCGTTGTCGATGAAGTCGGTGTTGGTCGCGCCGCCCAGCAGGCCGAACTCCACGCGGCCCAGCTGGGTCATGCCCAGGTTACCGCCCTCGCCCACCACCTTGCAGCGCAGCTCGTTGCCGTCCACGCGCAGGGCGTCGTTGGCCTTGTCGCCGACATCGGCGTGGCTTTCTGCGCTGGACTTGACGTAGGTGCCGATACCGCCGTTCCACAGCAAGTCCACCGGCGCCTTGAGCAACGCGTGCAGCAGTTCGGTGGGCGTCAGCTTGTCCGCCTGAATGTCGAAGCGCGCTTTCATCTGCGGGCTGATGGCAATGCTCTTGGCGCTGCGCGGGAAAATGCCGCCGCCTTCGGACATGATCGCCGTGTTGTAGTCGCTCCAGGCCGAGCGCGGCAAGTCGAACAGGCGTTGGCGCTCCGCGAAGCTGGTGGCCGGGTCCGGGTTGGGGTCGATGAAAATGTGCAGGTGGTTGAAGGCTGCAACCAGTTGCAGTTTGTCTGACATCAGCAGGCCGTTGCCGAACACGTCGCCGGCCATGTCGCCGACGCCGATCACACTGATGCTGTCCTGCTGCACGTTGATGCCGCGCTCGCGGAAGTGGCGCTGCACGCCCACCCACGCGCCCTTGGCGGTGATGCCCATTTTCTTGTGGTCGTAACCCGCCGAACCGCCCGAGGCAAAGGCGTCGCCCAGCCAGAAGCCGTAGTCGATGGCAATGCCGTTGGCGATGTCGGAGAAGGTCGCGGTGCCCTTGTCGGCCGCCACCACCAGGTAGGGGTCATCGTCATCGTGGCGCACCACGTTGGCCGGTGGTACCACGCCGCCGTCCTTGAGGTTGTCGGTGATGTCCAGCAGCCCCGAAATGAACAGGCGGTAGCAGGCGATGGCTTCGTTCTGAATGTCATCGCGGCTACCGCCCAGCGGCAGGCGACGCGGCACGAAGCCGCCCTTGGCGCCCACCGGCACGATGACCGAGTTCTTCACCTGCTGGGCTTTCACCAGCCCCAGCACTTCAGTGCGGAAGTCTTCCTCGCGGTCCGACCAGCGCAGGCCGCCGCGGGCGACGTTGCCGAAGCGCAGGTGCACGCCTTCCACGCGCGGGCAATAGACGAAGATCTCGAACTTGGGCACCGGCTTGGGCAGCTCGGGAATCAGCTTGGGGTTGAACTTGAAGCTGAAATACGACTTGGCGTGACCCTTGGCGTCCGGCTGGTAGAAGTTGGTGCGCAGGGTCGCCTTGATCAGGTCCAGGTAGCGACGCAGGATGCGGTCTTCGTTCAGCACCTGGACATCGTCCAGGGCGGTGAGGATGGCCTGTTCCAGGCGCTGCTGCTTGTCGTCCAGGTCCTCGCTGGTGAGCTTGCGGGCCAGGTAGAAGCGGGTCTTGAACAGGCGCGTCAGTTCACGGGCAATATCAGTGTGGTTGTTCAGCGTGCTGGCGATGTAGCCCAGGTCGAAGCCCAGGCGGATCTGCTTCAGGTAGCGCGCATAGGCACGCAGCAGCGCCACGTCACGCCACGGCAGGCCGGCGGTCAGCACCAGGCGGTTGAAGGCATCGTTCTCGGCGTCGCCCTGCACAATGTGCACGAAGGCATCCTGCAGCGTGTCGTTGAGCTGCTGGATGTCCAGATTCAGGCCTTCGGCGGCGGTAAAAGCGAAGTCGTGAATCCAGAACTCGCGGCCGTTGGTGTGGCGCAGGCGGTAGGGGAACTCGCCGAGCACGCGCAGGCCCAGGTTTTCCAGAATCGGCAGCACGTCCGACAACGCCAGGGGCGTGTCGGCGTGGTACAGCTTGCAGTGCAGCTGCTGTTTGCCGGTCTGCGCCAGTGGCTGGTAGAAGCTCATCACCAGCGGGCGCTTTTCCGACAGGTTCTGCAGGTGCTGCATGTCCACCACCGCCGAGTGGGCGGCGAAACGCTCGCGGTAACCGGCCGGGAAGCCCTTGGGGAAGTCGGCCAGCACATTGGTGCCCTGGGCCTCGCCGAAGGCTTCAACAGTCAAGGTGGCGTAGTCGTCCTGCCATGAACGGCAGGCCTGTACCACTTCGTTTTCCAATTGCAGGGGGTCGATGTCGATACGGTTTTTCGGGTCCACGCGCAGGATCAACTGCACCCGCGCCAGCACCGACTCCGAGAAGAAGGTCCAGAACTCGCAGTCGCTGGCCTTCAGGCGCTCCATCAGCACCTGCTGGATTTTCTGCCGCACTTCGGTGGAATAGACATCACGCGGCACGTAGGCCAGGCAGTAGCAGAAGCGGCCGTAGGGGTCCTTGCGCAGGAACACGCGGATCTTGTTGCGCTCCTGGATCTGCACAATGGACATCACGGTGTTGAACAGCTCGTCCACCGGGGTCTGGAACAGGTCGTCGCGCGGCAGCACTTCCACCACCTGGGCCAGTTCCTTGCCCAGGTGCGCCTTGGCGTCGAAGCCCGAACGGCGTTCGATTTCGGCGACTTTGCGGCGGATGTATGGGATCTGGCGCACGCTTTCGCCATACACCGAAGAGGTGTACAGGCCCATGAAGCGGCATTCCTTGATGACCTTGCCGTTGGCATCGATCTGGCGCACCGACACGTAGTCGGGGTAGGCCGGGCGGTGCACGCGGCTTGGGTGCGCGGCCTTGGCGAACGACAGCAGCAGCGGTTCGTTGAGGTAGTTGACGGCGTAGTCTTCGATGCGCAGGTCATCGGCGGTGAGGCCGGCGCGCAGCAGGCGGGTCAGGCCCAGGAAGGCGTTCTCGTCGTACACCAGTTGACCACCGTCGGCGTCTTCGGTGACGGTGAATTCTTCATAGCCAAGGAAGGTGAAGTGGTTGCCCACCAGCCATTCCAGGAAGGTCTTGATCTCGGCCTTTTCTTCCGGGTCGACGGCGTAGGCGCTCTGATCGACCCACTGCAGCACTTCACGCACCTTGGCTTTCATCGGCTCGAAATCGGCCACCGCGACACGCACTTCCACCAGCACCTGCTCCAGCTCGCGGGCCAGCAGGTTCAGCTCGGCGGCGTTGGCGCAGCGGTCGATCTCCAGGTACATCAGCGACTCTTGCAGCACGCCGTCGCCGTGGGTGCCCTTGGGCAGCACTTCCAGCAGGCTGCCATCGGCGCCGCGGCGAACGCTGAGCACGGTGGTCTGCAGGGTGTGGATGCTGTAGCCGCGACGGTTGAGCTCGGTGCGCACCGAATCCACCAGGAACGGCAGGTCATGGTGCAGCACCTCGACCGCGGTGTGGGTGGATTGCCAGCCGTGGCGTTCGTAATCGGGGTTGTACACCCGGACCTGGGGCTGGGCGTGTTCGAAGCGCTCCAGCAGGCGCCAGGCCGACAAGGTACAGCCGGCCAGGTCGCTGAGGCGGCGCTGGGTGAGTTCGTCCAATGAGATGATGCCGAAGAACTGGTCAGCGAACAGCGCTACTTGTGGCAGGGCCTGCTCGCTGATGTGCTGCGCCAGGGCCGATTGCAGTTGTTGCTGGAAGTCGGCTTTGCTGGCTGCGGTGAAGAACGCCATCTGTGGTACTCCGCTTGGGCTTGTTTTTGAATGAAGCGTCGCGTGTATTCCCCTGTGGGATCAACCATAGCCAACCCGCTGCAACAGGGGAGGAAAAAGCGGAAGCCGGGGGCATGGCCGGATCCGATTCGCAGGAAGGTCCGCGTTGGCGCCTTGGACGTTGCACCAAAATGGACCATTCCCTAACTCCCCAGCTTACCCAGTGCAACGCCTTGGATACTTGCGGGGCTGCGACATATTCGGTCAATCACGAGTTGTCGTACGAGATTGCATGCCGTTACACACACCGGTTTCTGATTCGGCACAAACAGTGTCAGAATCGCTACCTGCCCACCTCATTTGGAAATTCCCATGCAATTTCAAGCCAGCGAGCTGATGGTCAACCCGTGCGATGACGAAGAAGACAACATGGCCCTGCTGTGCTGCCGTGACGCCAAGGGCGGCATGATCCTGATCACCCGCCTGGCCGAGGACAAGGATGTGGAATTCACCCTGGGTGACGAAGACCCGTGCTACGTGCGCGACTTCAAAGTGACCCTGGACGACAAGACGCTGACGTTTGAACTGGCCGCCGATGACGCCGACGTATTGAACGGTGACGTGGAATTGGTGATCAACTATGACAGCAGCGACGTAGACCTGCCGGAAGTGGAAGAGACGTTGCGCAACATCCTCGACGGCACCGGCACCTACGTCAGCCACATCGCCCGCTGACCCACCCTCGGAGCGCGCCATGAACCGCCCGGTATTCGACGCTCATTGCCACATCATCGACCCGCGCTTCCCGCTGGTCGCCAATGACGGCTACTTGCCCCCACCCTTTGCGGTGGACGAATACCTGGCCCAGGCCACGCCCCTGGGCGTGTGCGGGGGCGCGGTGGTGTCCGGCTCGTTCCAGGTGTTCGACCAGGCGTACCTGCTCGACGCCCTGAAACAACTGGGCCCCGGCTTCGTCGGGGTCACGCAGTTGCCGGCCTCGGTCAGCGACGACGAACTGCAGCGCCTGGACAGCCAGGGTGTGCGCGCCGTGCGCTTCAACCTGCGCCGTGGCGGCTCGGAGCAACTGGACAAGCTGGAACCCTTCGCCAAGCGCGTGCATGAGCTGCTGGGCTGGCACGTCGAGCTGTATGTGGATTCACGGGATCTGCACGCACTGGAAGCGCGGCTGCTGCGCCTGCCGGAGGTCAGCGTCGACCACCTGGGCCTGAGCCGCGAAGGCCTGCCCACGGTATTGCGCCTGGCCGAGCGCGGGGTGCGGGTCAAGGCCTGCGGTTTCGGCCGCGTCGACTTCCCCGTGGGCCCGGCCTTGCAGGCCTTGTACGCAGCCAACCCGCACGCCCTGATGTTCGGCACCGACCTGCCTTCCACCCGCGCACCCCGCGCGTTTCAGGCCCATGACCTGACGCTGGTGGAAGATGTGCTGGGTGATGACGGGGCGCAGATGGTGCTGTGGAGCAATGCGCGGGACTTCTATCGCCTGTAGTAGCCGCAGGGCGTGTTATCAATCGGCTTTCTTGCGCACCCAGTACAGGTAGGTGCCGGCGTTCTCTTCCTGTGCCACCAGTTCATGCCCCAGAAACACGCAGAACTTGGGGATGTCACGCTTGGTCGACGGGTCGGTGGCAATCACCTTCAGCAAGCCGCCGGCCGACAGGTCGCGCACGTGCTGGTGCAGCATCATCACCGGTTCAGGGCAGTTGAGGCCGGTGGCGTCGAGCACGCCATCCACGGCCAATTCAACGGATTCAGACATACGACACTCCAGAAACTGTTGGGGCATTGTCACCCAATGCCGGCGCGCGGGTCACCCCTTGCGCGCGTTCTTCTTCGCCAGGGAGTCCAGGCGGCGCAGGTGGCAGGTCACTTCCTCGCGGTCGTGATACAGCTGCTTGCAGCCGATCGACACATCGATGCCGCGTTCGCGGAAGCCTTCGGCGATGCGCTCCAGCAGGCGCCGCACTTCGGCGTAGCGCTGTTTCATGGGCAGCTTCAGGTTGACCACCGCTTCGCGGCACAGGCCCTCGCCCAGCCAGGTTTCCAGCAGCGCGGCGTTGCGCGCCGGCTTCTCGACGATGTCGCACACCATCCAGTCCACCGGTGGGCGTGGCTTGTAGGTGAAACCGTCGGCCATCAGGTGGGTCACCAGGCCGGTGTCCATCAGGCTTTCAGCCATGGGTCCGTTGTCGATGGCGGTCACCAGCATGCCGCGCCGCACCAGTTGGTAGGTCCAGCCACCCGGGGCGGCCCCCAGGTCGACACCGGTCATGTCCGGCGACAGGCGTTCATCCCATTGATCGCGGGGGATGAAGTGGTGCCAGGCCTCTTCCAGCTTCAGGGTCGAGCGGCTGGGCGCCTCGCGGGGGAACTTCAGGCGCGGGATACCCATGGGCCACATGGCCGAGTTGTCGGCATCGGCCAAGCCCAGGAACACCTCGCGGCCGCTTTTGAAGGTCAGCAGCAGGCGCGGCAGGCTTTCGTTTTCCACCAGCTTGCCGGCCTTGAGCAGGGCCTTGCGCAGTGGCACTTCGAATTTGCGACAGAAGGTCGACAATTCCTTGCCGTCGTTGGTATCCAAAACTTCCAGCCACAGGCTGCCGCAGGTCGGATAACCACCCAGGGCATCGAGCAGCACGCTGATGCGATCGGTGTCCGGCAACTCGACGAACGCACCCCGGGCCCACTGGCGCGGGAAGATCAGGTCACTGAAATTGACCTCCTCCATCAGCCGCTCCAGGCCGCCGGGTTCATGGCAGATGAACTCGGCGCAGGCGCTGGCCGGTTTGGCCTTGGCGTAACCGGGCACGTCAAAGAACGCCGCCAGTTCGGAAATTTCAGAGCAGACTTCGCCTTCGAAGCCCGACCGACAGTGCATAAACAGGGTATTCATTCACCACTCCTGGACCGGCGCCCCGACAGTAGGCCGCCGCCATGGCCTGCGCGCCACTGGCACGCTGCCGAAATCGGCGCATGATAAAGGAAGTTCGGAACCGGCGACACGCCTGGGCAGTCCAGTATATGGATAGTTAGCTATCCTTTTTTGTCCAGGTCCGTGCCGTGCGGACTTTCACAGAGGCCGTGGGCTGCATTGTCCAGCCTTCGCGGCACCTGCCAAGGAGTGATTTCATGCCCTCGCTTGATAGCCTGAAGACCCTCAAGACCCTGCAGGTCGACGACCGTCAGTACCATTACTTCAGCCTGCCCGAAGCCGCCAAGAGCCTGGGCGACCTGCAAGCGCTGCCCATGTCCCTGAAAGTGCTGCTGGAAAACCTGCTGCGCTGGGAAGACGCCAAGACCGTCACCGGCGACGACCTCAAGGCCCTGGCCGCCTGGCTGACCGACCGGCGCAGTGACCGCGAAATTCAATATCGCCCTGCCCGCGTGCTGATGCAGGACTTCACCGGCGTGCCTGCGGTGGTCGACCTGGCCGCCATGCGCGCTGCCGTGGCGAAGGCCGGCAGCGACCCGCAGCGCATCAACCCGCTGTCGCCGGTGGACCTGGTGATCGACCACTCGGTGATGGTCGACAAATACGGCAGCGACCATGCCTTCGGCGAAAACGTCGACATCGAAATGCAGCGCAACGGCGAGCGCTATGCCTTCCTGCGCTGGGGCCAGAGCGCCTTTGACAATTTCAGCGTGGTACCGCCGGGCACCGGCATCTGCCACCAGGTCAACCTGGAATACCTGGGCCGCACGGTGTGGACCAAGGACGAGGACGGCCGCACCTACGCGTTCCCCGACACCCTGGTGGGCACCGACTCGCACACCACCATGATCAACGGCCTGGGCGTGCTGGGCTGGGGCGTGGGCGGTATCGAAGCGGAGGCGGCCATGCTCGGCCAGCCCGTGTCGATGCTGATTCCCGAGGTGATCGGCTTCAAGCTCACCGGCAAATTGAAAGAAGGCATTACCGCCACCGACCTGGTGCTGACCGTCACGCAAATGTTGCGCAAGAAAGGCGTGGTGGGCAAGTTCGTCGAATTCTACGGCGATGGCCTGGCCGACCTGCCGCTGGCCGACCGTGCCACCATCGCCAACATGGCCCCGGAATACGGCGCCACCTGCGGGTTCTTTCCGGTGGACGACGTAACCCTCGATTACCTGCGCTTGTCCGGGCGCCCCGCCGAGACGGTGAAACTGGTCGAGGCCTACTGCAAAGCCCAGGGCTTGTGGCGCCTGCCCGGCCAGGAACCGCATTTCACCGACAGCCTGGCGTTGGACATGGATGAAGTGGAAGCCAGCCTGGCCGGCCCCAAACGGCCCCAGGACCGGGTACCACTGCCCAAGGTGGCCCAGGCGTTCACCGACTTCATCGGCTTGCAGTTCAAGCCCTCTTCCAAAGAAGAAGGCCGCCTGGAAAGCGAGGGCGGTGGCGGCGTGGCCGTGGGCAACGCGGCCCAGGCCGGCGAAGCCGAGTACAGCTGGAACGGCCAGACGTACCACCTGAAGGACGGCGCCGTGGTGATCGCCGCCATTACTTCATGCACCAACACCTCCAATCCCAGCGTGATGATGGCCGCCGGCCTGGTGGCGAAAAAGGCCGTGGAGAAAGGCCTGCAGCGCAAGCCGTGGGTCAAGAGTTCCCTGGCGCCCGGCTCCAAGGTGGTCACCGACTACTACAAGGCCGCGGGCCTGACCCAGTACCTCGATGCCCTGGGCTTCGACCTGGTGGGCTACGGCTGCACCACCTGCATCGGCAATTCCGGCCCGCTGGACGAACCCATAGAGAAGGCCATCCAGCGCGCGGACCTCACCGTGGCTTCGGTGCTGTCGGGCAACCGCAATTTCGAAGGCCGCGTGCACCCACTGGTCAAGACCAACTGGTTGGCCTCGCCGCCCCTGGTGGTGGCCTACGCCCTGGCGGGCAGTGTGCGCATCGACATCAGCAGCGAACCGCTGGGCACCGGCAGCGATGGCAAGCCGGTGTACCTGCGCGACATCTGGCCCAGCCAGCAGGAAATCGCCGACGCGGTGCGCAGCGTCGACACCGCCATGTTCCACAAGGAGTACGCCGAGGTGTTCGCCGGCGATGCCCAGTGGCAGGCCATCGAAGTGCCCCAGGCCGCGACCTATGTGTGGCAGGACGATTCCACCTACATCCAGCATCCACCGTTCTTCGACGACATTACCGCGCCGCTGAAGGACATCAGCGATGTGCACGGCGCCCGCGTGCTGGCGCTGCTGGGCGATTCGGTGACCACCGACCACATCTCCCCGGCCGGCAACATCAAGGCCGACAGCCCCGCCGGCCGCTACCTGCGCGACAAGGGCGTGGAGCCGCGGGACTTCAACTCCTACGGCTCGCGCCGTGGCAACCATGAAGTGATGATGCGCGGCACCTTCGCCAACATCCGCATCCGCAACGAAATGCTCGGTGGCGAGGAAGGCGGCAACACCCTGTACATTCCCACCGGCGAGAAGCTGGCCATCTACGACGCGGCCATGCGTTACCAGGCCGACGGCACGCCGCTGGTGGTGATCGCCGGGCAGGAATACGGCACCGGTTCCAGCCGCGACTGGGCGGCCAAGGGCACCAACCTGCTGGGGGTAAAAGCGGTGATCGCCGAGAGCTTCGAGCGCATTCACCGTTCCAACCTGGTGGGCATGGGCGTGCTGCCGCTGCAGTTCAAGGACGGCCAGAGCCGCAAGTCGCTCAACCTCACGGGGCATGAAACCCTCGACATCACCGGTTTGAGTGGCGCCGACCTGCGCCCGCACATGGACCTGACCCTGCGCATTACCCGTGACAACGGCGCGCAGCAACAGGTAACGGTATTGTGTCGCATCGACACACTCAACGAGGTGGAATATTTCAAGTCCGGCGGCATCCTGCACTACGTGCTGCGCCAACTGATCGCCTCCTGAACGCCTCCGGCCGCCCCACCCTGTACCTGCCATACCGCAGGGGGTGGCCGGACCCGAATTGGTTTTCAGATCCGGACTACAGACACACCGTGACGCCATGGGTACCCTGCGTGCTTTCCTCCGGAACGCACTGCCATGTACCCATCGCGCCTCATCGCCCTGCTCCTGCTTACGCTCGGTTATGCCATGGCGCTGTGCCATGGGGCCTTGGGCCAGGATGCCCTGGGGGTGTTGCTTCTGCTGGCGTTCCTGGGCCTGGCTGTCCGTAACCCACGGCTAAAGGGGCTGGGCCACTGCCTGTTTCTCCTCCTGGCTGTCGCCTTGGGCGCGCACCTGCTTCCCGGTTTCGACAATGCGCTGGTCATTGACCGCCAAATCATGAGCGACCATGCGCCCCCCTTCTCCATGGCCCTCAACCTGGACAAGCCGCTGATCGGCTTCTGGCTGTTGCTGGCGTGCCCCTGGACGGTCACACGGGTCGGCTGGCGCACCACGCTCAAGGCGGCCATGGCCGGGCTCGCGTTGACCAGTGCGGCGGTGTTCTCACTGGCCCTGGCCCTTGGCGCCGTTGCCTGGCAACCCAAGTGGCCGGCGAACGCCGAGCTGTGGCTGCTCAACAACCTGCTGCTGGTGTGCATCGTCGAAGAACTGCTGTTTCGCGGCTACCTGCAACAAGGCCTGCAGCATGCCCTGCATCGGTTCCGGCACGGCGCTGCCCTGGCCCTGCTGGCGGTGGCGCTACTGTTCGGCCTGTCCCACCTGAGCGGCGGCTGGGCGTGGGCCCTGCTCGCTAGCCTGGCAGGCATTGGCTATGGCCTGGCCTACCGGCGTGGCGGCCTGTGGGCCGCAGTGGCCTGCCACGTCGGCCTGAATCTGGTGCACTTCGCCCTGTTCAGTTACCCGCTACGACTAACGGTGTAAACGCGCGCTTGAATATAAGTTCAATTTCGAACGCCGCCGGCCGACAACCTGTGAAAGCCTTTGCGGAACCCCTTTGCCATGCGTAACAACCAGCCCGTCACTCAACGCGAACGCACCTTCCCAGCCCAGCAGCGCCTGATTTCCACCACCGATGCCAAGGGCGTGATCACCTACTGCAACGACGCATTCGTCGACATCAGTGGGTTTTCCCGCGACGAACTGATCCGCGCGCCGCACAACACCGTGCGCCACCCGGACGTACCGCAAGCGGTGTTCGAGCACATGTGGGCCACCCTGCGTCAAGGCCAGCCGTGGATGGGCATCGTCAAGAATCGCTGCAAGAACGGCGATTACTACTGGGTAAACGCCTACGTCACGCCGATTTTCGACAACAACCAGGTGGTGGGCTACGAGTCGGTACGGGTCAAGCCCACCGCTGAAATGATTCGCCGCGCCCAAGCCCTGTACGAACGCCTGAACCAGGGCAAGTCGGCCGTGCCACGCCGTGACCGCTGGCTGCCGGTGGTGCAGGACTGGCTGCCGTTCATCCTGGTCAGCCAGGTAGGGTTCGGAATCGGCAGCTGGCTGGGCACTTCCTGGGGCTTCGCCGTCGCCGCGATCCTGTCCGTACCGCTGGGCCTGGTGGGCCTGAGCTGGCAGCAGCGTGGCATCAAGCGCCTGCTGCGCCTGGCCGAACAGACCACGTCCGACCCGCTGATCGCGCAGATGTACACCGACAGCCGCGGCGCCCAGGCGCGCCTGGAAATGTCCATTCTCAGCCAGGACGCCCGCCTGAAGACCTGCCTGACCCGCTTGCAGGACACCGCCGAGCACCTCAACGACCAGGCCCGCCAGTCCGACGGCCTGGCCCATCAGAGCTCTGTGGGCCTGGAGCGCCAGCGGGTGGAAACCGAACAGGTGGCCACCGCGGTCAACCAGATGGCCGCCACCACTCAGGAAGTGGCCAGCCACGTGCAGCGCACCGCCGATGCCACCCAGCAGGCCAACCTGCTGACCAGCCAGGGCCGCAGCATTGCCGGGGAAACCCGTGAAGCCATCCAGCGCCTGTCGGTGGTGGTGGGCGAGACCGGGCAGACCGTGACCCAGCTGGCCAAGGACAGCGACGAAATCGGCGGCGTGGTGGACGTGATCAAGGGTATTGCCGACCAGACCAACCTGCTGGCCCTGAACGCGGCCATCGAAGCAGCTCGCGCCGGTGAAATGGGCCGCGGCTTCGCCGTGGTGGCTGACGAAGTACGCCAGCTGGCGCAGCGCACCAGCGAGTCCACCGGGCAGATCCACGCGCTGATCGCCAAGCTGCAACAGACCGCCAGCAACGCCGTGCAAACCATGGACGCCGGCCATCGCCAGGCCGAAGAAGGCGTGGCGCGGGTGCTGGAAGCCGACCAGGCGCTGGTGGGCATCAGCGAAGCGGTGGCCAACATCACCGACATGACCACCCAGATCGCCGCCGCCACTGAAGAACAGAGCGCGGTGGCCGAGGAAATCAGCCGCAACATCAGCACCATCGCCGACCTGGCCGACCAGACCAGCGAACAGGCACAGAACTCCGCGCTGCTGAGCGAAGAACTGACCCGCACCGCACACAGCCAGTACTCGCTGGTGGAACGCTTCAACCGCTGACACGCGCCAGGCAGCGTCCGGCCGTGGGAGCTGCCGGCAGGCTGCGATGGCGCGCGCAGCGGGCCCAGGTTCTGAAGGGCCTGCGGCCCTTATCGCAGCCTGGCGGCAGCTACGAGCGCGTGTACTCGCGAGCCCCGAAGGCAGTTGCTGCTGGCAGCGTGGCACACGCACCACCAAAGTCAGTTTTGTCACCTGTCAGTTCTGTCAGGTGACGAGGATGACGCTCGGAGGGAGGATAACCGCTCCAACCATTCAGAGCGGTTTCGAAGCTTATCGAAGCCAGCCCAGGAGCGTCACCATGTCCTCGCACAAACCCCACCACAAAACCGATCACAAACCCCAGGCGATCGCCGAAGGTGAATATTTTCACTTGACCGTGGGACCAAACACGTCAGTGTCCAATCTCACACGATTCACGTACAGGAAGGAAGTCGGCATGCTGACTGTCGAGGCCGACTTTGACGACAATCCACCACTGGGCTACGAATACGAGTGGCTAAGATGCGACATCATGTTCGAGCCCGGAAAACCGGTAGGCACGTTTGCATTTCCAACGAACGACGGTAATTCCCTCACGTACCGCACCTTCCCCAATACCATCGCACCCGGCAATGGCAGTATCACCATTACCGCGCTGGACGTGGACAATGAACGTTGCACCGGCTCTATGAGCTTCACCTCACACGCCAACTCGTTTAGTGCCACGTTTGAGATATCCGGTGAGATCATCGAACGCGACCTGGCGGCCGCTGCTACAAGAAAGCACTGACCGCGTCGGCCGCCGCCTCGATATGCTGCTCATGGCTGAATCCTGACGCCTTCAACGGCTTCAGGTCATGGTCCCCCGCCACCAGCCAGCACAGCTGGATGGTGGAAGACAGCACATACCCTTCCACCGCCGCGCGGTTACCCAAGGCATCGCGCTCGCCCTGAACGATCAGGGTGGGCGTGTGCAATTCGGCCAAATGCTCGGTACGCGGTTTCTCCGGTTTGCCAGCGGCGTAGAACGGGTAACCCAGGCACACCAATGCATCAGCGCCCAGCTCATCGGCCAGCAGGCTGGCCATGCGCCCGCCCATGGATTTGCCACCGATGGCCAGTGGGCCCGCAACCAGCGGCCGCACCAAGGCATACACCTCGCGCCAGCACTCCAGCAGTTTCGGCTTGGGGTTGGGCGGGCGCTTGCCGCCGTCGAGGCGGCGCTGGGCCATGTAGGGGAATTCAAAGCGCAATACGCCCACGCCACGGGCCGCCAGCTGTGCGGCCATGGGGTTCATGAAGTCGCTGTCCATAGGCGCGCCGGCGCCGTGGGCCAGGATCAGGCAAGCGCGAGCCGGCACCTGCGGCGCACTCCACAACCAGCCCCGGGCCTGGGCCAGCCTGGCCACTTGATCCTGATCAATACTGCAACCCTGCCGGTCTTTCATGCTCATCTCGCTGTGAAAACTGATTCGGCCGCCATGATGCCACGCCGCCGCAGGCCCGCGTGCGGTATGCCCCCACAACGACTAAGCTCATAGCGATGAAAATTGGGCTGGGCGGATATATTTCAGAATGTTCTGAAACCCTCCGCCAGCGACCCCGGCCTGGCCGCCAGCAGCGCTGGAAGGCCCGCCACGTGGACGTCGGAGCGATTTGCGAAGATTGCTAGCTTGAATTGCTAGCAAACCTTGCATCACCCCAGTGCATTCTCCATACTGCGGCCGGTTTACAACCCTAATAACAACACCTGAACCGTGGAAACCAGCAATGAGCACAGTACTCGCTCCGACTGCGTACAACTACAAGGTGGTCCGGCAGTTCGCCATCATGACGGTGGTCTGGGGAATCGTCGGCATGGGCCTGGGGGTGTTCATCGCCTCGCAACTGGTCTGGCCACAATTGAACTTTGACTTGCCGTGGACCACCTTCGGTCGTCTGCGCCCCCTGCACACCAACCTGGTGATCTTCGCCTTCGGCGGCTGCGCCCTGTTTTCCACGTCGTACTACGTGGTGCAGCGCACCTGCCAGACGCGGCTGATCTCCGATGGCCTGGCGGCATTCACGTTCTGGGGCTGGCAGGCAGTCATTGTCGGCGCCATCATCACCCTGCCGCTGGGCTACACCACCACCAAGGAATACGCTGAGCTGGAATGGCCGATCGCCATCCTGCTGGCCATTGTCTGGGTGTGCTACGCCATCACGTTCTTCGGCACCATCGTCAAACGCAACACCAAGCACATCTACGTGGGCAACTGGTTCTACGGCGCGTTCATCCTGGTGACCGCGATGCTGCACATCGTCAACCACATCTCGCTGCCGGTGAGCCTGTTCAAGTCCTACTCGGCCTACGCCGGCGCCACCGACGCGATGATCCAGTGGTGGTACGGCCACAACGCCGTGGGTTTTTTCCTCACCACCGGCTTCCTGGGCATGATGTATTACTTCGTGCCCAAGCAGGCCGAGCGGCCGATCTACTCCTACCGCCTGTCCATCGTGCACTTCTGGGCGCTGATCACCCTGTACATCTGGGCCGGCCCCCACCACCTGCACTACACCGCCCTGCCCGACTGGGCACAATCGCTGGGCATGGTGATGTCGATCATCCTGCTGGCGCCAAGCTGGGGCGGCATGATCAACGGCATGATGACCCTCTCGGGGGCCTGGCATAAGTTGCGCACCGACCCGATCCTGCGCTTCCTGGTGGTGTCGCTGGCCTTCTATGGCATGTCCACCTTCGAAGGGCCGATGATGGCCATCAAGACCGTCAACTCGCTGTCCCACTACACCGACTGGACCATCGGCCACGTGCACGCCGGTGCCCTGGGCTGGGTAGCGATGATTTCCATCGGCGCCATTTACCACATGATCCCGAAACTGTTCGGCCGGGCGCAGATGCACAGCATCGGCCTGATCAACGCGCACTTCTGGCTGGCCACGGTCGGCACCGTGCTATACATCGCCTCCATGTGGGTAAACGGCATCACCCAGGGCCTGATGTGGCGCGCTATCAACGATGACGGCACCCTCACCTACTCCTTCGTCGAAGCCCTGCAGGCCAGCCACCCCGGCTACATCGTGCGGGCCATCGGGGGTTCGTTCTTCGCCAGCGGCATGTTGCTGATGGCCTGGAACGTGTGGCGCACCGTGCGTGCCGCCACCCCGGAAGAAGCCGAAGCCGCGACCCGCATCGCCGTAGTGGGGGCCCACTGATGAAACATGAAGTACTCGAAAAGAACATCGGCCTGCTGGCCCTGTTCATGGTGATCGCCGTGGCGATCGGCGGCCTGACCCAGATCGTCCCGCTGTTTTTCCAGGACGTGACCAATAAACCCATCGAAGGCATGAAGCCGCGCCCGGCGCTGGAACTGGAAGGCCGCGACGTGTTCATCGCCAACGGCTGCGTGGGCTGCCACTCGCAGATGATCCGCCCGTTCCGCGCCGAAACCGAGCGCTATGGTCACTACTCGGTGGCCGGCGAAAGCGTGTGGGACCACCCCTTCCTGTGGGGCTCCAAGCGCACCGGGCCAGACCTGGCGCGCGTGGGCGGCCGCTACTCGGATGACTGGCACCGCGCGCACCTGTACAACCCGCGCAACGTGGTGCCGGAATCGATCATGCCGGCCTACCCCTTCCTGGTCGAACGCCACGTGGATGCGTCGCTGACCGCCAAGAAGATGCAAGTGCTGCGTGAACTGGGCGTGCCGTACACCGACGCGGACATCGCCGGCGCCGAGGCGGCCGTCAAGGGCAAGACCGAAATGGACGCACTGGTGGCCTACCTGCAAGGCCTTGGCACCCTCATCAAAAGCAAACGGTGACCCACATGGATATCGGCATGATCCGAGGCCTGGGCACCGTCGTGGTGATGGTGGCTTTCATCGGCCTGGCGCTCTGGGTATTCAGCGGGCGGCGCAAGAAGGACTTCGACGAAGCCACCTTGCTGCCGTTCGCCGATGACCCCGAAGCCATCGCCAAGGTAGAGCAAGACCAGGCGCAAGCGCGCGCGTCCAGGAGTGACAAGCAATGACAACGTTTTGGAGTCTGTACGTAACCGTCCTGACTTTGGGCACCATCATCGCCCTGAGCTGGCTGCTGTTCTCCACCCGCCGCGGCCAGCGCAGCGAAACCACGGAAGAAACGGTGGGCCACTCGTTCGACGGTATCGAGGAGTACGACAACCCGCTGCCCAAGTGGTGGTTCATGCTGTTCGTCGGCACCATCATCTTCGCCCTTGGCTACCTGAGCCTGTACCCGGGCCTGGGCAACTGGACCGGCCTGCTGCCGGGCTACCAGTACCTGGACAACGACACCAAGAAGCAGTTTTCCGACGGCAAGACCGGCTGGACCGGCGTGCATGAATGGGAAAAGGAAATGGCCCGCGCCGACGCTCGTTTCGGGCCTATCTATGCCAAGTTCGCGGCCATGCCCATCGAGGACGTGGCCAAGGACCCGCAGGCGCTGAAAATGGGCGGCCGCCTGTTCGCCAGCAACTGCTCGGTGTGCCACGGCTCGGACGCCAAGGGCGCCTACGGCTTTCCCAACCTGACCGACGAAGACTGGCGCTGGGGCGGTGACCCGCAAACCATCGAGACCACCATCCTGGGCGGCCGCCACGCGGTCATGCCGGCCTGGGCAGAGGTCATCGGCGAACAGGGCGTGGCCGACGTCGCTGCCTTCGTCATCACCCAACTGGACGGCCGCACCCTGCCCGCCGACGCCAAGGCCGACGCCGCCAACGGCCAGAAAATCTTCGCCGCCAACTGCGTGGCCTGCCACGGCCCCGAGGGCAAAGGCACCCCCGCCATGGGCGCGCCCAACCTCACTCACCCGCAGGCGTTCATCTACGGTTCCAGCTTCGCCCAGTTGCAGCAGACCATCCGCTATGGCCGCCAGGGGCAGATGCCGTCGCAGGAGTTGTTGCAGGGCAAGGACAAGGTGCATTTGCTGGCGGCGTACGTGTACAGCCTTTCCCACGGAGACGAAAAACCTCAGGAGTAGCCCTAGCCCTGATAGACGACACCAGCACCCCAGCACCACCGTGAGGCTCACTGATGAGCAAGCAGATTCCGGTTCACGATGTCACTGCGCCGGCCGCCAAGGGCGACAGCGTCGACCTGTACGCGGCGCGAGAGAAGATCTACACCCGGGCGTTTACCGGGGTGTTCCGCAACCTGCGGCGGGTGGGCGGGGCGTTGCTGTTCCTGCTGTATTTCGGCACGGTGTGGCTGAACTGGGGTGGGCATCAGGCGGTGTGGTGGAACCTGCCTGAGCGCAAGTTCTATATTTTCGGCGCTACGTTCTGGCCGCAGGATTTCATCCTGCTGTCGGGCATTCTGATCGTCAGCGCCTTCGGGCTGTTCTTCATCACCGTGTTCGCCGGCCGCGTGTGGTGCGGCTACACCTGCCCGCAAAGCGTGTGGACCTGGATTTTCATGTGGTGCGAGAAGGTCACCGAGGGTGACCGCAACCAGCGCATCAAACTGGACAAGGCGCCCATGAGCGCCAACAAGCTGCTGCGCAAGGCAGTCAAGCACGGCTTGTGGCTGGTGATCGGCTTCGTCACCGGCATGACCTTTGTCGGCTATTTTTCGCCCATCCGCGAATTGACCCTGGATTTCTTTACCGGCCACGCCGACGGCTGGGCGTACTTCTGGGTGGGGTTCTTTACCCTGGCCACGTACGGCAACGCCGGCTGGCTGCGTGAGCAGGTGTGCATCTATATGTGCCCCTACGCACGATTCCAGAGCGTGATGTTCGACAAGGACACCCTGATCGTTTCCTACGACCCACGGCGCGGCGAGAAACGTGGCCCGCGTAAAAAGGACACGGACTACAAGGCCATGGGCCTGGGCGACTGTATCGACTGCACCCTGTGCGTGCAGGTGTGCCCCACCGGCATCGACATCCGCGACGGCCTGCAGATCGAATGCATCGGCTGCGCGGCTTGCATCGACGCCTGTGACAACGTGATGGACAAGATGAACTACCCGCGCGGGCTGATCAGCTACACCACCGAACACAACCTCTCCGGCCAGCAGACCCATCCATGGCGGCCGCGCCTGATCGGCTACGCCGTGGTGCTGCTGGTGATGATCGGCGTACTCGCCGGGGCGTTCTTCACCCGTGCGCTGGTGGGCTTCGACGTGAGCAAGGACCGCGTGCTGTACCGCGAGAACGCCGAGGGGCGGATCGAGAACGTCTACAGCCTGAAAATCATGAACAAGGATCAGCGCGAGCACACCTATGTGATCCAAGCCACTGGCCTGCCCGACCTGCGCCTGCAAAGCCGCAACGAGATCCGCGTGGCGGCCGGCGACATCGTCAGCCTGCCGGCCGAGTTGTCGGTGGCCCCCGAACAACTGCCTTCCAGCACCAACGAGGTGATGTTCAGCCTCAAGGACGCCGACGACGGCGCGGTGCACGTGCAGGCAAAAAGCCGATTCATCGGCCCCCAAGTACGCTAAGGAACCCCCATGTTCAATGCTGCGGCTGACGCTTCCACCCCCTGGTACAAGCACCTTTGGCCATGGATCATCATCGGCATGATCACCCTGTCGGTGACCTTGACCCTGTCGATGGTCACCATCGCCGTCGAGCACCCGGACAACCTGGTGACCGACAACTACTACGAGGCCGGCAAGGGCATCGCCCGCTCCCTGGACCGCGAGCGCCTGGCCCAGGACCTCAAGCAGCGTGCCGATGTGACCCTGGACAGCCTCACCGGCGAAGTCGACCTGACGCTGAGCGGTGACAGCCAGCCGGCGCAACTGACCCTGAACCTGATCTCGCCGACGCAGCCGGAAAAAGACCGGCGCATCGACCTCAATGCCGCCGGCAGCGGTCGCTATGTCGGCCACCTGGTGGACCAGGTCCAGGGTCGGCGCTTCGTCGAGCTGCTGGGGGTGCAGGATGGCAAGACCTGGCGGTTGTTCGAGGAAGAGCAAGTGACGCCTGACAAGGCCCTTACCCTGGGCGACGAACCGCTGCAGGGCGCAGAGGACGCAAACTGATGGGCACCCCTGTGTGGGTTACCTCATGAATGGGGTGGTGGGCTGTTATCACTGTGCGCTGCCCGTTCCAGCCGGACAGTGCTTTAGCGCCACGGTATTGGGCGAGGCGCGGGCATTCTGCTGCCCCGGCTGCCAGGCGGTGGCCGAGGCCATTGTTGCCGGTGGCCTGCAAAGCTATTACCAACACCGCGACCAGGCCAGCGCCAATCCACAAGCACTACCGCGCCAATTGCCCGATGAACTGGCGCTGTTCGACCGCAGCGACGTACAGCGGCCGTTCGTGCACCGACAGGGCGAGCTCAGCGACGCCATGCTGATGATCGAAGGCATCACCTGCGCAGCCTGTGGCTGGCTGATCGAGAAACACCTGCGCGGCCTGGACGGCGTTGCCGACGCCCGGCTGAACCTGTCCACCCACCGCCTGTTCGTGCAATGGCGCCCTGGCCAGCGTGCGCTCAGTTCGCTGCTGGCCGAACTGCGCCACATCGGCTACGCCGCCCACCCGTGGCAGGCCGACCGGGCCGCCGAGCAACTGGCCAGCGATAACCGCCGCGCCTTGCGCCAGGTGGGCGTGGCCGGGCTGCTGTGGTTCCAGGCGATGATGGCGACCATGGCCACCTGGCCGGAATTCAACATCGACCTCAGCCCGCAGTTGCACACCATCCTGCGCTGGGTGGCGATGTTCCTGACCACGCCCATCGTCTTCTACAGCTGCGCGCCGTTCTTTAGCGGCGCACTGCGCGACCTGCGCACCCGCCACCTGACCATGGACGTGTCGGTATCGCTGGCCATCGGCGGCGCCTACCTGGCGGGCATCTGGACCGCCATCAGTGGCAGCGGCGAACTGTATTTCGACGCCGTGGGCATGTTCGCCCTGTTCCTGCTGGCTGGCCGCTACCTGGAACGCCGCGCCCGCGAACGCACGGCCGCCGCTACTGCGCAGCTGGTCAACCTGCTGCCGCCCTCGTGCCTGCGCCTGAACGCCGACGGCCTGAGCGAGCGCATCCTGCTCGGCGAGCTGACGTTGCAGGACCATGTGCAGGTGCTGCCCGGCGCGGTGGTCCCGGCCGATGGCCAGATCATCGACGGCCACTCCAGCGTCGACGAGTCGCTGCTGACCGGTGAATACCTGCCGCAACCGCGCCAGCCCGGTGACAGGGTCACCGCCGGCACCCTCAACGTCGAAGGCACCCTGAGCGTGGTGGTGACGGCGCTGGGCCAGGACACGCGGTTGTCGGCCATCGTCCGCCTGCTGGAACGCGCCCAGGCCGAGAAGCCGCGCCTGGCGCAGCTGGCCGACCGCGCGGCGCAGTGGTTCCTGCTGTTTTCCCTGGGCTGTGCGCTGGCGATCGGCCTGTTGTGGTGGCACCTGGACCCGAGCCGTGCGTTCTGGGTAGTGCTGGCGATGCTGGTCGCCAACTGCCCCTGCGCCCTGTCGCTGGCCACCCCAACCGCCCTGACCACCGCCACCGGCAGCCTGCACCGGCTGGGGCTGCTGTTGACCCGAGGCCATGTGCTGGAAGGGCTGAACCAGATCGACACGGTGATCTTCGACAAGACCGGCACCCTCACCGAAGGCCGCCTGCAGTTGCACAGCGTGCGACCGTTGGCCCAGCGTGACAACGATCACTGCCTGGCGCTGGCCGCGGCCCTTGAAAGCCGCTCCGAACACCCCATCGCCCGCGCCTTCGGGCCCTCGCAGTGGGCCGCCGAGCACGTGCAGAACCAGCCGGGCCAGGGCCTTGAAGGCCTGGTCAACGGCCAGCGCCTGCGCATTGGCAACCCCGCCTACGCCTGCGCGCTCAGCGGCTGCCCCGTTCCACCCTGCCCCGACCGCCTGGGCCAGTGGCTGCTGTTGGGCGACGAACATCAGCCGTTGGCCTGGTTCGGCCTGGACGACCGTCTGCGCGATGACGCTCGTGACCTGCTGAATGCCTGCCGGGCGCGCGGCTGGCACACCTGGCTGCTGTCCGGCGACAGCTCGCCGATGGTCGCCAGCGTGGCGAGCGAACTGGGCATCGCCCAGGTTCAGGGCAGCCTGCCCCCCGACGCCAAGCTTGCGGTGCTACAGCGCCTGCGGGCCGAGGGGCGCAAGGTGCTGGTGCTGGGCGACGGCGTCAACGACGTGCCGATGCTGGCCGCGGCCGACATCGGCATCGCCATGGGCAGCGCCACGGACCTGGCCAAGACCTGCGCCGACGCGGTGCTGCTGTCCAACCGCCTGGGCACCCTGGTGCAGGCGCTGGACATGGCCCGTCGAACCCGGCGGGTGATTATCCAGAACCTGGCCTGGGCGGCGCTGTACAATGGCCTGATGCTGCCGTTTGCCGCCGCTGGCTGGGTCACGCCGATCTGGGCCGCGCTGGGCATGTCTGCCAGCTCGCTGACCGTGGTGCTCAACGCCCTGCGCCTGGCCCGGGTCAAACCGCGCCGCGCCCCTGCCCCCGCGGCCGTCCCCTTCACTGCCCCGGAGCTGACATGCCCGCGCTCTATATCATGATCCCGGCGGCGCTGGTGATCGTCGCCATCGCCGTTTACGTGTTCTTCTGGGCGGTGGACAACGGCCAGTACGACGACCTCGACGGCCCGGCCCACAGCATCCTGTTCGACGACCAGGACCCACGCCACCAGGCCGGCGTGGACGAGGCCAACCGCATCAAGGAACCGCAGGACAAGGCTTCGCCCCATGCTTGAGCTGGCCGCGCCACTGGTGTCGGCGCTGATCCTCGGCCTGTTGGGCGGCGGACACTGCCTGGGCATGTGCGGCGGGCTGATGGGCGCCCTCACCCTGGCCATTCCTGCCGAACAGCGTGGCCGTCGCCTGCGCCTGCTGCTGGCCTACAACCTGGGCCGCATTCTCAGCTACAGCCTCGCCGGCCTGCTGCTGGGGCTGCTGGGTTGGGCAATGGCCAACAGCCCGGCGGTGATGGTGCTGCGCGTGGCGGCGGCGCTGCTGCTGGTGGCCATGGGCTTGTACCTGGGGGGCTGGTGGAGCGGCCTCACCTACATCGAGCGCGCCGGCCGTGGCCTGTGGCGCCTGGTACAACCGCTGGCCAACCGCCTGCTGCCAGTCAGCAGCCTGCCCCGCGCACTGCTGCTGGGCGCACTGTGGGGCTGGCTGCCGTGCGGGCTGGTGTACAGCACCCTGCTGTGGGCCGCCAGCCAAGGCAATGCCGGCCACAGCGCGCTGCTGATGCTGGCATTCGGCGTGGGCACCTGGCCAGTGCTGCTGGCCACCGGCCTGGCCGCCGAGCGCACCCGCCAGCTGCTGCGTCGCCGTGGCGTACGCGCGGCAGGCGGCCTGCTGGTGATACTGTTCGGCCTGTGGACCCTGCCCGGCCCGCATCAGCACTGGCTGATGGGCCACTAGCGGCGGGTTGATGCACATCAATACCACCCGGCACCGGCGGGCCTAGACTGGCCAGCATGCACGCCAACCGGGGGAAACCCGCATGCTCGACACCCTTGTCTGGGACGATGACCTGATCCGCCGCCACGATCAGGCCGGCCCGCGTTACACGTCCTACCCCACCGCCGTCCAATTCAGCAGCCAGGTAGGCTCCTTCGACCTGTTGCACGCCCTGCGCGACAGCCGCAAGGCCCTGCGGCCCCTGTCGCTGTACGTGCACCTGCCGTTCTGCGCGCACATTTGCTACTACTGCGCGTGCAACAAGGTCATCACCAAGGACCGCGGCCGCGCCCAGCTATACTTGCAGCGCCTGGAACAGGAAATCCAGTTGCTGGCCTGCCACCTGGACCCGCGCCAGCCCGTGCAGCAGTTGCACCTGGGCGGTGGCACACCGACCTTTCTCAGCCACGACGAATTGCGCCAACTGATGGCGACGCTGCGCAGCCACTTCAACCTGCGCCTCGACGACAGCGGTGACTACGGCATCGAGATCGACCCGCGCGAGGCCGACTGGTCAACCATGGGCCTGTTGCGTGAACTGGGTTTCAACCGGGTGAGCATCGGCGTGCAGGACTTCGACCCGCAGGTGCAGCGGGCCGTCAATCGCTTGCAGACCCTGGAGGAAACCCGGGCCATCATCGAGGCCGCGCGCACGCTGCAGTTTCGCTCGGTGAACCTGGACCTGATCTACGGCCTGCCCCGGCAGACCGTGGACAGCTTCACGCGCACGGTGGAGGAAGTGATTCAGCTACAACCCGACCGCCTGTCGGTGTTCAACTACGCGCACCTGCCCGAGCGCTTCATGCCCCAACGGCGCATCGACCACGTTGAACTGCCGCCTCCGGGGGTGAAGCTGCAGATGTTCAAGCGCACCATCGAGCAACTGACCGCCGCCGGCTACCGCTACATCGGCATGGACCACTTCGCCCTGCCCGACGACGAACTGGCCATCGCCCAGGAAGAAGGCCAGCTGAAACGCAATTTCCAGGGCTACACCACCCACGGCCATTGCGACCTGATCGGCCTCGGCGTGTCGGCCATCAGCCAGGTGGGCGACCTGTACAGCCAGAACAGCAGCGACCTCAACGAGTACCAGAACGCCCTGGCCGACGCCCAACTGGCCACGGCCCGGGGCCTCAACTGCGATGCCGACGACCGCCTGCGGCGCGCGGTGATCCAGCAACTGATCTGCCATTTCGAACTGGAGTACGCGGTCATCGAGCAACGCTTCAATGTCGATTTTCGCGGTTATTTCGCGGCGATCTGGCCGCAATTGCGGGCCATGGCGGCCGATGGTTTGATCGCGCTGGAGGACGAGCGAATGGTGGTGCGCCCGGTCGGGCGCTTGCTGGTGCGCTCGGTGTGCATGCTGTTCGACGCGCATTTGGAATTGCAGAACCGCCAGCGGTTTTCGCGGGTGATCTAAGCGATGCCGCACTCCCCCACCCCGTAGCAGCAACGGTCTTGCGTGGGAGCGGGTTCTACCCGCGAAGAAAGCGCCGCGGAGAATCTGACACACCCCGCCAGGCGCTTGTTGCGCCAGGCCGCGCTTACTTGGCCGCCAGGGCGCCTGCCTTGAGCACCTGCTCAGCCGACAGGTGCTGGTCCTTCATGGCCTTGCCCAACGCTGCGGTGGCAGTGACCAACGCGGCATTGATCCCATTGATCGCGCTTTGCAGCGCCGCTATGCGTGCCTGGCGCTGCTGGGGGCTCAGGTTCTTGTTGTTGGCCAGCGCCTGCAACTCGGCCATTTTCTCGGCCAGTTGCTTCTTCAACTCGCGAATCATCTTCAGCGTCTGCTGGATAGTCGGCGGCAGGCCGCTGTCTTCTATGTCCTTATTGTTACTTTGCTGCACCGACTGGCTCAGCCCGGCCGCCGACAGGGTCACCTTGACCGCCGAACTGCCTACAGGCCCGGTGCCATCATTACTGGCCGTGGTCTGCGCCTGGGTGTCATGAATCTGCCATTGACCGGTCGTCGGCGTCTTGGTGGGGTCGAATGTCAGCATGTCGATGCTCCGTGCGGATGGCGTGGTAGCTATTGTATCGACACTGACATAGTTAACTTGAACGGCCTCCTGTGACTAAACCCCGGCTGGCCTCACTCGTTTCAAAGGCGTACCCTTACAGTCATTGTGTGATTTACCAAAGGATTTGAACTGATGTCCGAGCCAGTCAAGATACGCACTGTCACTCAGGCCCATTGCAAGGATTGCAGCCTGGCACCGCTGTGCCTGCCCCTGTCGTTGAACCTGGAAGACATGGATGCGCTGGACGAGATCGTCAAGCGCGGCCGCCCGATGAAAAAAGGCGAATACCTGTTCCGCCAGGGCGATCGTTTCAATTCGGTATATGCGGTGCGCTCCGGCGCCCTGAAAACCTTCAGCCTCAGCGACGGCGGTGAAGAACAGATCACCGGTTTCCACCTGCCCAGCGAACTGGTGGGCCTGTCAGGCATGGACACCGAGGCCTACCCGGTGACGGCTCAGGCCCAGGAAACCACCTCGGTATGCGAGATTCCCTTCGAGCGCCTGGATGAATTGAGCGTGCAACTGCCGCAACTGCGCCGCCAGTTGATGCGCGTGATGAGCCGCGAGATCCGCGACGATCAGCAGATGATGTTGCTGCTGTCGAAAAAAACCGCCGACGAACGGATCGCCACCTTCCTGGTCAACCTGTCCGCGCGCTTCCGCGCCCGTGGCTTCTCCGCCAGCCAGTTCCGCTTGAGCATGTCGCGCAACGAAATCGGCAATTACCTGGGCCTGGCGGTGGAGACCGTGTCGCGGGTGTTCACGCGCTTCCAGCAGAACGAGCTGATTGCCGCCGAAGGCAAGGAAATCCATATTCTGGATCCTATCCAGCTGTGCGCCCTGGCCGGCGGCACCCTGGACGCCTGACTTCGACCTGACCGATCGAACAGGTATACTGGCGGGCATATTTTGCCTGCCAGGACACCCCCACGATGGTCATCGACACCTTCACCTTCAAATCCCTGATCCGCCCCGTCGTGGACTTCCCGAAACCCGGTGTGATTTTCCGTGACATCACCCCGCTGTTTCAGTCGCCCAAGGCGCTGCGCATGGTCATCGACAGCTTCGTGCACCGCTACATCGATGCCGACTTCAGCCACATCGGCGCCATGGACGCGCGCGGTTTCCTGATCGGCTCCATCGTCGCCCACGAACTGAACAAGCCGCTGATCCTGTTTCGCAAGCAGGGCAAACTGCCGGCCGACGTGCTGGCCGAGGGCTACAAGACCGAATACGGCGAGGCTTTCCTGGAAGTACACGCCGACAGCCTGTGCGAAGGCGACTCGGTGATCCTGTTCGATGACCTGATCGCCACCGGTGGCACCCTGATCGCGGCTGCCAACCTGGTGCGTCGCATGGGCGCGCGCGTGCATGAAGCCGCCGCCATCATCGACCTGCCCGAACTGCTGGGTTCCCAGCGCCTGGAAGACATGGGCATCCCCACCTTCTGCCTGACCAGCTTTGCCCTCACCGATATGTAAGCGGTGAATGCGACGCGGCCTGGCGGCCACTGCTACCTGGGTAGCAGTGGCCGCCAGGCCGCGTCAACGCCTTACAGCGAGATTGGCTTACGCCCAGCGAAGGAATGCGCCAGGGTGCCGCCATCGACCATTTCCAGCTCGCCGCCCAGCGGCACGCCATGGGCGATACGCGACGCGGTCAGGCCCTTGCTGGTCAGTAGCTGCGCGATGTAATGGGCCGTGGCTTCACCTTCCACCGTCGGGTTAGTGGCCAGGATCACTTCGGTGAAGGTGCCCTGCTCCTCGATACGCGCCATCAGTTGCGGGATGCCAATAGCCTCCGGCCCCAGGCCATCAAGCGGCGACAGATGGCCCTTGAGCACGAAGTAGCGACCGCGGTAGCCGGTCTGCTCCACGGCATACACATCCATCGGCCCTTCCACCACGCACAGCAGCGTATCGTCGCGACGGTGGTCGGCGCATTGCGGGCACAGTTCCTCTTCGGTCAGCGTGCGACACTGCCGGCAGTGGCCGACGCCTTCCATGGCCTGGCTCAAGGCCTGCGCCAGGCGGCTGCCGCCGCTGCGATCGCGTTCCAGCAGTTGCAGCGCCATGCGCTGGGCGGTTTTCTGACCCACGCCTGGCAGGGTGCGCAGGGCGTCGATCAGTTGGCGGATCAGTGGGCTGAAACTCATGGGGTAAACGCCTGACAAAAACAACGAGACGCGGTTTATACCCGCGCCCCGGGGTGGCGTCAAATGCTCACGCCTCTGACACTTTGACCACCAGCTTGCCGAAATTGCGCCCTTGCAACAGGCCGATAAAGGCCTCGGGGGCATTATCCAGGCCTTGCACCACGTCCTCGCGGTAGCGCACCTTGCCGTCACGCACCCACGGCACCATGGCCGCGAAGAATTCGGCATGACGGTCGCCAAAATCATCGAACACGATAAAGCCCTGCATGCGGATACGCTTGGTCAGCAGCAACCGTGGCAACAGCGTGAAACGGTCCGGCCCCGGTGGTAGCTCGGTGGCATTGTACTGGGCGATCAGACCGCACACCGGAATGCGCGCACGGGGGTTGAGCAGCGGCATCACCGCGTCGAACACCGCGCCACCGACGTTTTCGAAATACACATCGATGCCTTGGTCGCACGCGGCAGCCAGGTCCTGGGCGAACGTCGGCGAGCGGTGATCGACACAGGCGTCGAAACCCAGCTCCTCGACCACGTAGCGGCACTTGTCGGCACCGCCGGCCACGCCCACCACCTTCAGGCCCTTGAGCTTGGCCACCTGGCCCACCACCGAGCCGACGGCGCCAGAAGCCGCAGCCACCACCAGGGTCTCACCGGCCTGGGGCTGACCGATGTGCATCAGGCCCATGTAGGCCGTCATGCCGGGCATGCCCAGCACGCCCAGGGCCAGTGACGGATGGGGAATGCCCGCCGGCAGGGCCATGAGGTTGCTGCCATCGCAAATGCTGTGGCTTTGCCAGCCGGTGCTGCCAACCACCAGGTCACCGGGCTGGAACCTGGGGTTGCGCGACTGTTCGACCACGCTGACCGCACCACCGGTCATCACCTCGTCGATCTGCACTGGCGCAGCATAGGACGGCGCGTCGCTCATGCGTCCGCGCATGTACGGGTCCAGCGACAGGTAGCGGGTGCGCAGCAGCACTTCACCGTCCTGCAGGTCGGGCAGCGCCACGCGCTCCAGGCGGAAATGTTCGGGGGTGGGCGCGCCCTTGGGGCGAGACACCAGCACAATGCGCTGGTTGAGGGTCAATTCCTGGGACATCGCAGGGGGCTCCTTGAAGAAATGGGCGAGATACAGTGCAGACCGCGCGAGCAGCCAAGGTGTTCAACCATTGATTCATGCGCCAGAAACAACGATGCCAGGCAGGGGCCTGGCATCGAGTGCAGCGCTAGGTGCCTCAGAACGGCATCTTGAAGCCCGGTGGCAGCTGCATGCCGGCAGTCATGCCGCCCATTTTTTCCTGGCTGTTGGCTTCGATCTTGCGCACGGCGTCATTGACGGCCGCGGCGATCAGGTCTTCCAGCACTTCCTTGTCTTCCTGCATCAGGCTGTCGTCCAGGCTGATGCGCTTGACGTCGTGACGACCGGTCATCACCACGCTCACCAGGCCGGCGCCGGATTGACCGGTCACTTCGGCGTTGGCCAGTTCTTCCTGCATCTTGGCCATTTTTTCCTGCATCTGCTGAGCCTGCTTCATCAGGCCGGCCATGCCACCTTTCATCATGGAGATCACCTCATCGGTTGTTTGGTTTGCCACGCAGCGCGCCACCGGGGCGCGCTGCGCGTGGTTAACAGGTTACTGGCCTTGGCTGACCAAGGCCTCGACAGGTTCAATAGTATCCTCACGCACCACCGCGCCGAACTGGCGAATCATCTGCTGGATGAACGGATCACCATGGATTGACGCCTCGGCCTCGCCCTGGCGCTCGGAACGCCGACGGGAAGCGGCCTGGGCCGGGGTTTCCTGCTCGGGACGGATCAGCTCGATGGTCAGCGTCAGCGTGCGGCCGTGGTACTGGTTCAAGGCATCGTTCAGGCGGCGCTGTTGCGTGGCGTTGAACAGCGCGCTGTGGCCGGGGTCCAGGTGCAGCAGCCAGTGGTCGCCATCCACGGCGATCAGGCTGCAGTTGGCGGCAATGCTGCCGGTCATGCCGGAAATCGGCAGTTTCGGGAACAGCTCCAGCCATTGCAGGGCCAGGCCCGTGGCCGGCATGGAGGCCGGCAGCGGCTCGGGCTCCGGGGCAGGCTCGGGCACGCTTTCGCTGGCCAACTCATCCAGGTAGCTGTAGGCCCCGGTGTCCAGGTCCGGTTCGTAATAATCTTCGTCCAGCGGCGGCTCGTCATCACGGTCCATGCCGGCCGGCACGTACTCGATGGGCGGGCTGTCCACTTCCGGTGCCGGTGGCACGACGCTGGCCGGCACGGGCGTGGGCATGGGGGTGAGCGCCGGTTGCTCGGCGACCACTTCCAGCACCGGCTCGTCCATGGGCACAGGCTGCGGATCAGGCTCCACCTGCGGCGCGGGGGGGGGCTCGATGGGCGCTGGCTCGTTCCAGGGCAGGTCGACCTCGGCTACCCGGGGGGCAGGTGCGGGTTCTGGTTCTGGTTCTGGTTCTGGTTTCGGCTCCGGCTCAGGCGCACGAACGGGCGCAGCCTGCACGGGCTCGGGTACCGCGACAGATGTTGGCGCAGGAGCTGGTGCAGCGATAGCCGCCACGGCGGGCGCGGCAGCCAGGGCTTGCGGGGACTCAGCTGTGGCGTGGCTGGTCCCCACTGGCTTTAGCGTGGGCCTGGGGGCTTCGGCGGTGTCCGCCGGGCGGAACGCCAGCATGCGCAGCAGCACCATCTCGAACCCACTGCGCGGGTCCGGTGCCAACGGCAGGTCGCGACGGCCGATCAGGCCCATCTGGTAGTAGAACTGCACGTCCTCGGCGGGCAGCGCCTGCGCCACGGCGAGTACCCGGTCACGGTCGCCATGGCCATTGTCGACGGCCTCGGGCAAGGCCTGGGCCACCGCCACGCGGTGCAGCACATTGAGCATTTCGCTCAACACGCCGTTCCAGTCCGGGCCTTGTTCGGCCAGGTGGCGCACGGCTTCCAACAGTGCCCGGGCATCACCTTCCAGCAAGGCCTGCAACACGCCATACACCTGGCCGTGGTCGAGGGTGCCGAGCATGGCGCGCACATCGGCGGCCAGCACCTTGCCCTCACCGAAGGCGATGGCCTGGTCGGTCAGGCTCATGGCGTCGCGCATGGACCCGTCGGCGGCGCGGCCCAGCAGCCACAGGGCGTCGTCTTCGTACGGCACGTTCTCGGCGCCCAGCACGTGGCTCAGGTGCTCGACCACGCGCTCGGGGGTCATGTTCTTCAGCGAGAACTGCAGGCAGCGCGACAGAATGGTCGCCGGCAGTTTCTGCGGATCGGTGGTGGCGAGGATGAACTTGACGTAGGGCGGCGGCTCTTCCAGCGTCTTGAGCAAGGCGTTGAACGAGTGGCTGGAGAGCATGTGCACTTCGTCGATCAGGTAGACCTTGAAGCGCCCGCGGCTCGGCGCGTACTGCACGTTGTCGAGCAGCTCGCGGGTGTCCTCGACCTTGGTGCGGCTGGCGGCGTCGATCTCGATCAGGTCGACGAAACGGCCTTCATCAATCTCCCGGCACACCGAGCACTCGCCACAGGGCGTCGAGGTGATGCCGGTTTCGCAGTTCACGCACTTGGCGATGATACGCGCGATGGTGGTCTTGCCCACGCCGCGGGTACCGGTAAACAGGTAGGCATGGTGCAACCGCTGGTTGTCCAGCGCGTTGATCAGAGCCTTGAGCACATGGGTCTGGCCAACCATTTCGCGGAAGGAGCGCGGACGCCATTTACGTGCAAGAACCTGATAACTCATCGAAAACCGTCGCAACTAGAATGCCAAAGACCGCTAATCGTAGCGGAGCAGGGGCAAAAAAGCATCCAATGGCTCGCGGAACCTGATTTATGCCCGCCCATCCTCTACCTCGGCGTCGTACAACGCTGCCCGACCGATGACCGTTCCAGGCACCAGCAGCGCCCCAGGGGCCAATACCGCATTGGCGCCCAGTCGTGAACCATCGCCTATCAAGGCCCCGAACTTGTCGCGCCCGGTCGCCACCAGCCGGCCACCAATGCGGTACTCGTGCGGCGCCAGCGTCGCCAGCAACCCCACGACCCTGCCGGGCGCTTCGGCCACCAGATCCCATGGGGCGTGGCCTGCCCACGACCGAAACGGGGGCAAGCAGAAATCTTGAACGTAATCCGTCAGGTCTAGCATGCTGAACTGCCTGTGTGCCGGCCAAGGGAACCGTCACTATAAGCAGCACCACGGGCCGCTGCCACCGGACTATTCCCAGCGCGGAGCAGGACGCTTCCGGGAATACTGGCGGTTTCGCTCCATAGCCGAACAGATAGTGTCTACGCTATTGGCTTGTACGCCTTTTTACGGCACGGAGAAGCCGATGCGCCTGACCTTGACCGCGCTTGTGCTGATTGCCGGCCAATGCCTGGGGGCCCAAGCACCGCTGCGGTTTTCAATCGCCGAAAGCTGGACCATGCCCTTGGTGCAGCTGGTGGACGGGCAACCGACCCAGGGCATCCTCTACGACCTGATGCAAAGCCTGGCCCGCCAGGTGGGTTCGCCCGCCGAGTTCCACGTCATCGCCCGCCTGCGCTTGCAGGCCGCCATGGAGCACGGCGATGTCGACGTGCGCTGCTACGCCGCGCAATCCTGGCTCCCGGGCCTGAGCGGCGACTATATCTGGAGCCTGCCACTGATCACCCAGCGCGACTACTTGGTGGCGCGCCCGGACGACGCCGCGCCGGTGGACCTGGCTACCCTGCCGCCCCAGGCGGTAGGCACGGTGCTGGGCTACACCTACGATGCGCTACAGAAGCGCTTCGACGGCGGCCAACTGAGCCGCGACGACGCCCGCAGCCAGTCGCAAGTGCTGCAGAAACTGCAAGCCCGACGCTACCGCTACGCCATCACCAACAAACTGTCGCTGGACTGGTTCAACCACCTGCTGCCCGCCGACCAGCAACTGCGCCCGGTGGCCCTGGTGGAGGAACAAGCGCTGGGCTGCTACGTGCGCAACGACCCGGCGGTGCCGGTGCAGCGCATTCTGCGCACCCTGCTGCGGATGAAAATGTCCGGCGAGATCGACCAACTGGTCCAGCACTACACCGCCCCTGCCCCGTGAGCCCTGCCGTTCACGGATGTGTCCGCATTCATGTTTCGAGTGTGTGACACTGGTGGCCTAACAATGTCATCTGTATCCTGTCGGCCAAATTGATTCAAAATGTAAGGGACTACGATGAAATACCTGCGCCCCCTCCTGGCCGCAGCACTGCTGTGCACCGTTCATTTGCCTGCGTACGCCGCCCCGGCCGCCGACGCCACGCAAAGCCAACCGAAGATGACCGCCGCGCAATTGCTGGCCTCGCTCAAGCCCCAGCATGGCACCATCCAACTGCCCGGCGACATCGCCACGCTCACGCTCAACGACGACTTCTACTACCTGTCGCCCGACGACACCGAGCGCGTGCTGAACATCGGCTGGGGCAACCCGCCCGGCATCAAGACCTTGGGCATGATCGTGCCCAAGGCCACCAGCCCACTGTCGGACAATGGCTGGGGAGTGATCGTCAGCTACAAGGAAGACGGGCACATTTCCGACGATGACGCCGCCAAGATCGACTACAACCAGTTGCTCAAGGACATGCAGGCCGAGGACGAGGACGACAACAAGGCGCGCCGCGAGCAAGGCTACGATGGCATCAGCCTGGTGGGCTGGGCCGAGCCACCGCATTACGACGGCCAGACCCACAAGATCTACTGGGCCAAGGAGCTCAAGGCTGACCACGCCGACGCCAACAGCTTGAACTACAGCATCCGCGTGCTGGGCCGCAAAGGCGTGCTGGAACTCAACGCCGTGGCGGCCATGAGCGACATGCCGACCATCAAGCGCGAGCTGCCGCAGGTGATGGGCTTTGCCGACTTCACCGATGGCAACCGTTACGCCGACTACAGCCCGGCCACCGACAAGCTGGCCTCCTATGGCCTGGCGGCCCTGGTGGCCGGCGGCGTGGCCAGCAAGGCCGGGCTGTTCGCCAAGCTGGGCGTCATGTTGCTGGCCTTCAAGAAGTTCATCGTGCTCGGCGTGCTGGCCATTGGCGCCTTCCTGCGCAAGCTGTTCAGCCGCAAGGGCTGATCCTCTCAGGGCGTTGCCGGCAACGCCCCCAGCAGTTCGTCACTGCGTAAAGTGAAACCGCCGTCGTCGGTGCCCAGCAGCCGGTTATAAAGCAGCCGGCTGAGTACCGACTGCGGCAGGTTGAAGTTGCGTCGGATGGGTGCCACCACCCAGTCATTGGTGGTGCTCTTGAGCATCAGCCGCTGGAAGCTGCCTACCACGGTCTTCGCCGCATGATCACGGCTGACGCCACCTCGCTGGTAACAGGCGGCAGCATCGCGCGCCGCCCGAAACAGCACATTGCACACCTGGGCCACCGAAAACACCTCCAGCGCCGCAGTGACCATGGCCCGGGTCTTCTCACCCACGCGATACCCCAGGCGATACTCGCCCAACGCCATCTCCAGGAACGCCAGGCACTCCAGCAAGGCGATCTGCGCGCAGCAGGCGCGCACATCGTCAGCGGCGCACGCCAGGAAATCCGGGTGCAGCACGTGGGCTTCCAATTGCTGGTACAAGGCTGCGCCGTCGAGCCCCCGAACCGTGGGTAGCCAGCGCACCTCAGTGAAATGCACCCGCGCGTTCTGCTCGCGGTCCAGTTCGACGGCCGCCGGCGTCGAATCCGGGTCGACGGCGATGAGGCCGGCGCGCCACAGCTCGTTGATCATGTCGCGGTCGACGTCGCGCATGGGCGTCAGCCGCTCCTGTCGCACCTGGCAATACGGCCGCAGATAAGCTGCATCATCAGCCCCCGCATACTCCAGCAATGCCAGCAGCAACAGGCAATGCCGCGGGCGCTGCTCGGCCAGCGGCCGGCTATCGGCGCGGGCCTGCTCCAGCGCCTGCACCAGGCGCAGGCGCTTGGCGGTGTCGACCTGCTGCTGTTCGTTGAGCTTGCAGGTGGCACAGCGAAACGCCCGCCCTTCGCCCCGGGCGATGAAGTCGGTGCGGGTGGCGAACTGCAACGATTCGCCACAGCGTGAGCAGCGCATCACCGTCGACCAGGCCCGCGAATGGCGGCGCACCACTGCGGTGAAGTCAGCCTGAGTGATGCCTTCCTCACGGTAGATTTTCGCCACCGTTTCGGCGAACCGGGCGCCGGTGCTGTCCAGGCGCCAGTAGCGCAGGCACAGGGCGCGGGTCTTGGCGTCGGCGTCCAGGTACTCGACGTGCAGGCCTGGGTGTTCAGTCATGGGGCGGTCTCGCGTGGTTTTGGCTGAGTCCTTACTTTAAACAGCGAGGCGCGACAAAGAAGCGAGACGGATCCCAAGCGCAAGTGTGAATTTTCCTAAAGCGCTGAAGCACACGTCTGACAGGCGCGCGTCAGTAGTAACCCACCGCCCGCCGAACCCGAGCCAGGGCATCACGCAACGCGGGCATTTCCACCGACCCCAGTGCCAGCCGAATCGCATGGGGAACCGGGGCGGACGTGGCGAATGGCTCAGCCGTGGACACGGCGACGCCCTCGCCCATCAACGCCACGGCCAACTGGTCGGCACGCAACTCCTCGGGCAAGGGCAGCCACAGAAAATAGGACGAGGGATGCCGCACCAGCGGCATCCCTGCCAGCAGTTCAGTGGCCAGCGCCTGGCGAGCGCGCGCGTCCAGGCGCTTGCGCGCTTCACACTGGGCCACGGTACCGTCCTTGAGCCACTGGCAAACCATCGCCGTCATCACCCCGGGCGTGTTCCACAGGGTGGCCCTGATCAAGCGCTCCAGGGCCGCCACCCAGGGCAGCGGCGCCGCCACGTAGCCCACCCGCAGCCCCGTGGCGATGTTCTTGGAAAACCCCGACACGTACACCGTGCGCTCCGGCGCGAAGTTGACCAGGGGCGGCGGTGCATCCTCCACCAGGAACGCATAAGCCGCGTCTTCGATCAGGATCAGATCATGCCGACGGGCGAGGTCGGCCAGGCCTTGGCGCTGCGCGGCATCCATGACCCAGCCCAGCGGGTTGTGCAGGGTCGGCATCGTATACACGGCACGCACGCGCCGGCGTTTGCACAGCGCTTCCAAGGCCGCCAGATCCGGCCCCTGGCCAGCGGCCGGCAGCGGCGCCAGCTCGATGCGATGGGCATCGGCCACCACTTTGAAGCCGGAATAGGTCAACGCATCCACCGCCACCACATCCCCCGGCTGCAGCAGGCCCATCACCGTCACCGCCAGGCCATGCTGAGCGCCGCTCACCACTAGCACCTGCTCGGCACTGACGTGCACGCCCAGGCCGACCAGGTAGTCAGCCACGGCGGCGCGCTCAACGGGGCGCCCGCCATGAGGCTGGTAGCGCAACAGCGCCTCCAGGTCGCCGGTGGCGGCCAGGTTACGCAAGGCAGTGCGCAGCATGTCCGCCTGGCCGGGCAAGGCCGGGTAATTGAAGTTGAGGTCCAGCATGCCACTGGCCGCCACCTTCTGGTCCACCCCATGCCCCGGCGGCAAATGGGTTTCACGCACAAACGTGCCGCGCCCGGTTTCGCCACTGACCAGGCCCATGGCCGACAGCTCCGCGTACACGCGCGTGGCCGTGACCAGCGCCAGGCCCTCGCGCTGGGCCAGCTCGCGGTGCGTGGGCAGGCGCGTGCCGGGCTGCAAGCGACCGCTGCGGATGGCGTCGACGAAATGATCAACCAACTGTTTATAGCGCGAGGGCGGCATGGGGATGTATCCATGACAATGATTTGATTGTGCTGATTGTCACGCTTAGCATCCGGGTAACGCAACGCCCTGCCCTCAAGGACCTGACATGGAACGCACCAGCACCCTGCCCACCCCACCCCTGGAAAAGACCTCCAGCGGCTGGCTCAACGGCCTGATCGGCGTGATCATTTTCAGCGGCTCGCTGCCGGCCACGCGCCTGGCCGTCCTGGATTTCGACCCGCTGTTCCTCACCGTTGCCCGCGCTACCCTCGCTGCCCTGCTGGCGCTGGGGGTGTTGCGGGTGTTTCGGCAACGCCGCCCGGCGCGCCATCAACTCTGGCCGCTGACCGTGGTGGCCCTGGGCGTGGTGGTCGGCTTCCCCTTGCTCACCGCCCTGGCCCTGCGCCATGTCACGTCCGCGCACTCCATCGTCTTCATCGGCCTGCTGCCCCTGGCCACGGCGATCTTCGGCGTACTGCGCGGCGGCGAACGGCCGCGCCCGGCGTTCTGGTTGTTCTCGGTGATCGGCGCCCTGCTGGTGGTCGGCTTCGCTGTGTCGCAAGGCGTGTCGGCAGCGCCCATGGGCGACCTGTTGATGCTCTGCGCCGTGATCGTCTGCGGCCTGGGCTACGCCGAAGGCGGCGTGCTGTCGCGCAGCCTCGGCGGCTGGCAAGTCATCTCCTGGGCGCTGGTGCTGGCCCTGCCCTTCATGGCGGTGGCCACCCTGGTGCTGCTACCGCCGACCTTCGCCAACGTGCACCCGGCCGGCTGGTTCAGCCTGGGCTACGTGGCGCTGTTCAGCATGTTCATCGGCTTCGTGTTCTGGTACCGCGGCCTGGCCCAGGGCGGCATCGCGGCGGTGGGGCAACTGCAACTGCTGCAACCGTTCTTCGGCCTGGCGCTGGCGGCCACGCTGCTGGGGGAGCAGGTCAGCGTGGAAATGCTGGCGGTGACGGTGGGAGTGATTGCGTGTGTGGCGGGGGCGCGGCGGTTTTCGCGATGAGGCAATAAAGGCGATCGCTTCCGAAAGTAATGAAAGAAATATCCGAGGCTCACTCGGATATTTCCTATTTCCCTACGATGCGTCCTACAAAACATTTGAAAACCGCTTATAAATCAAAAGTCGATACATGTTGCTATTTGTAACCCTAACCAACCTGGCAAACGGACATTACTCGCCCTGCCATTACAACGCACGCACAGTTTCATTACCCTTGGTATCCTAACCACCTGACTTTATCCGATTGGGTCGATACCGGAAATCCCATGAAACACTACAGTGCAACAGACATTGCCAATTGGCTTATCACGCAATATGACAAGAGTGCAGGTGATGTAGTCACCCACCTGAAGATTCAAAAACTGATCTATTACGCGCATGCGTGGTCATTGGTCCTCGCAGACCGTCCGTTGATCCGCGAAAACATTGAAGCCTGGGCCCACGGGCCGGTCGTGCGTGAGGTTTTCAATGAATTCCGGCATGCCGGTTGGCAGGCGCTCGACGCAACACGCCCGCCGATCGAGCTGGATACGCGCACCGAGGACATTCTGCATCAGGTACTGGCTGCATACGGCGACACCTCGGCAAAAACGCTGGAAAGCATGACCCATTCCGACCGCCCCTGGATTCAAGCCCGAGGCGGCTTGCCGGCGGAAGCTAGATGTACGCGAGTCATCAGCAATGAGGCTATCAAGACCTACTTCCTGGAAAAATACGGGGACAGGCTGGATGACTAAAAAACAAATCCCAGCTGTTCCCAGCCAGCTGTTAAGGGAAGAGCAGAAGGAACTGACCGTCCGCGCATCAAGGAAGGAAATAGCAATCATGGGCCTGATAGCAAAGGAATCTACAAGCAGGTCGCGCAGTCATCATATGACGCCGTATATGGCATTGAAATATTACCAAAGCAGTTGGCAGTGTTTTTCCGAGTGGACCCCACAGGAGCTCAGGGAATTTTCGGGCTTTCTCGAAAAGCTGCGAAGACTCACGTGACAACAGATCTACGAGACAGCCGGCGCCCTGCCAAAGCGGAGTTTGGGATATACCCGATATACACCTGCCGATGTACGGTCCACAGGAATACGTTCGAAACTTGAATCAGTGGCCAGGGAAATATCCGAAGACATCAGTTTTTTCGAGCTTCGGGTCAACCAGAACAAATTGCGCGTGCATGGCTTCCAATCCCACTCCGCATTTTTCCTGGTTGCCTTGGACCGAAGGCATGAAGCATTTCCCTGACCTCACGCAAACGCGGAAGGGATCAAAATCCCTTCCAGTAATCCATGAACCCCTCCTTCCCCACCAACCAGTTACTCTGCAACTCCCGGTTCACCGCCTCGACCTTCTCCCGTACCTGCGCCCAAGGCTGGCGCAACAACACCCAGCACTTGCTCGGCGGGCAGTAAATGGAGGACTGGTAGCCCCACTGCTCCATCAATATGTTCATGCTCTTGTTGGTGTGAAACGCGACGTGCACCGGCGGGCGAAGGTAGAACCATTCACTGTCCTTGGGCACGTTTTCGCACACCACGGTGTGCAGGATCAGGCAGCCATCGGGCGCTACCAGGTCGTGCACGCTGTCCAGGTCGCGGCGGGTGAGCACGTGTTCGAACATCGCCGAGTTGATCACGGTCTTGTAGCTGCCCGGCACGGGCTCGTTGACGTAGCAGTCCAGGTCCGGCGCCTGCACATAGGGGTCGTAGATAGGCAGCGTCAGGTGAAAGTAGCGCTTGAGCAGGCGGCTGAGGCTGCCGTAACCGGCGGCGTAGTCGAGCATGCCGTCGGCGGCGATCAGGCCGTGGCCGCGCAGCAGCGCCAGCATCATCGCCTGTTCGGCGTAGGGCGGCTGGTTGATAGGGCTGGCCGGGTTTTCGTTGTAGTGATGGAACTGCTCGTTCAGGCGCTGCCATTGCGGGTGAGGCAACACGGCGTGTGTCTCGGAAAACACAAAACCGCATCCGCCGCAGCGGCGATAGTCGACATCACCAATGTCGCGCATGAAGTCGTCGAAGGGGGCTTCGGTGTAGCGTTTGCTGAAGTAATAAACGCTGGGGCGGTTGCAGATCATGCAATCCATGGTTCGATTCCCTGTGGGCACCGGGTGGCCGGCGCAGAGAATGTACCACCGGAGTTACACTTTCCGTTGAGAACTACGCCGCACTGTTATGCACGCGAGCAG